>DAOUMD010000219.1:0-23874 GCA_034412795.1 Anaerolineae bacterium | reverse complement strand
AGGACATCCGGGTCCCTATGGATGACGGTGAACCGTGGCGTCTGCTGTTCACTTACCACTTGGATGCTCCATCCTCTTCTGCGCAATTCAAATGACGCACTATGATGCTGGAAAATCATTTATGCGTTACAATACTTCGTAGAACGGCATCGTACTCTCGCATACGCTTTTCCCAGGTGGCATTCCCTGAAGCGTACTTAAAGGCCGCTTGCCCCATTCGGGCACGCACATCATCATCCGTAAGCAATTGCGTGATAGCCTCGGCTGTGGCCTCTGGATCATCAGAGTCTACGACAAGAGCTGTCTCATTTTCCACAACTGCCTCCTCAAGACCACAATTTCGCGACACGACGGCGGGTGTGCCACAGAGGGCAGCCTCGGCAGCTACGATACCAAAGCCCTCCACCTGATTCGCAGTACGACGGCTGACAAGAACAAATACATCAGCCAAATTATAGAAGTATGGCAATTCCTCCTGAGGCACCTGGCCCAGGAAAACGACGTGGCTGTCCACCCGAATGCTTTGAGCAACCTGTTTAAACTCTTCGCGTCTCTCCGGAAATCCGACGATAAGATATTTTGCGTTAGGGCACTCTTGAAGTATTAGAGGCATTGCCCTGATCACAATATCCTGGGCTTTGCGTTTCGAGACACGGCCTACTGTCAGGATGACTTTCGAGTCGCCTAATTCCAAACGGTTCCGTACATGGTCTGCGGGCAAACCAGGACGATACAGATTGTCATCAGCCCCAGGTGGTATTATCACCGTGTTGGATACATCTATGCCCATTGCGTCAATCAGCCTCTCAGTATATTTGCTAATTGCGATCAGGGATTGTGCACATTCAAAAGCCCAGCGAGTAATGGCTCGTTCCATTCGCCCCTTAGCCAAGAACTCAGAACCGCCTCCAACAGCCACTAGAGAGACCCCTGTAATAAGTGATAGCACAGCACCAAGCCACACTGCTTGCTTACCAACCGCCAGAACAATATATGGGCGACCACGGCTCATGATGTGTATTGCTTTAACTAGGCGATACACCCCCTCCAATGCGGATGGTTCTAAGTGCTTCAGTCTCACAATATCGAAAGGCTGATTTTCATTAAACCTTTCAATTTCCAGCAGATCAGCATAGTCTTGTGGTGTGGAAACAATCACTTGCCATCCTGCTCTCGCCAAGTACCAAGCGATTTGATAGGCCAATGTACCGAGCCCGCCAGGTCCTGGTGGAAACTCGATCGACAGGATTAATAGCCTCATTTAACCTCGGCTCCGGTGATTCTGGATGACATCCTGCAAAACACTTTCGTATTGGCGAGCGACTCGTTCCCAATCGTACAGCCGTTTCGCCCTTTCGCGAGCTTGCTGCCCCATCCCTTGCCTCAATACCTCATCATCTAGTAATAGGGCGATATTCTGTGCCATTGCTTCAGCGTCGAGCGGTGGAGACAACAATCCGGTGACGCCATCCTCAACGACTTCCGGAATGGCAGAATTCCTGGTTGCGACCACAGGTAATCCAGCCGCCATGGCCTGGACTGCAACTATGCCAAAAGTCTCAAATATAGAAGTGAATATAAAAATGTCTGCCAGAGCAAAATACTTACCGACCTGAGGCTCAGGTACAAAACCAAGAAACTTAACATACTGTTGGACTCCCAGCCTTTCTACAAGTCGCTTCAGCCGATCAGATTCTTGACCTGTACCGCCAATAAGTAGAACAAAATTGGTCATCCCTTGGTTAACTAAGTGACGCACTGTGTAAATTGAGATATCTATACGCTTAAGGAGCGTCAATCTTTGCAGCGAGAATAATATACGTACATCGGGTTCCAATTCCAATTCCTTACGGAGTGACTCATCTGGGAGTTTGGGAGCTATCTTGGCTGTGTCAACACCGTACGGGATGATCGACCAGGGGAGACTAGCTTCCTCATGGTATGACTGGCAAAACTTGGAAATAAAGACAGTATGAGCCACATGTCTGGCAACAAGGTTCGAATACCAAGGCCATAGCTTAGGAACAAGTGGCCCAGGCACCGAGTCACGACCGATGAGAGAAAGTACGGTTGGGATCTTGTGAACGTTTTGGGCCCAGACACCGGCCAAGCCTGTGTAAGCTGCATAATGCACGTTCACTACGTCAGGTCGCACACCGTGGATCTGCTTGTTTGCTCCATAGACGGCACCCACCGAGAATGGGGGAATGCACCCACGTAAGAACATTTTACCGCGTATATTGCCTAAATTAAGAAAATCCCGGTAGTGCGAGATAGCGTAATTGTCTGGTTGAAAGCCCTCAACTGGCGGGCTGGTCCGCCGTGAAGCCTTGGTTAGAATCGTGACTTGATGCCGTGTACCAAGGCGAGTGTAAATTTCGTGAACCCCGATCTCTGCCCCGCCAATGGTAGGTAGAAATCCGGGTGTGATGACCAGAATATTCATGCCAGCCCTCGCGCTGGGATCCACGTTCAATAGGTATTAGACTCTGTTCGCGACCGCGAGCAACGTCATGAAATACTGTTTCTTGAATGGTATCCGACGAAGGACTCTGGATGTAAAATACGCCAGACCGAATGGGACGTGAAAGCTTCGCAAGGTAGGAAAGTCAGGAAGGATTGGATTGATCCGCGCAACTGACGCTACTTCGAATCCGGTTTGCTCTAAGACGTTCCTCAGTGACTTCTGTGTAAAGAAGTTACAATGCGTGCGGTCTCTCCAATGGGCATAGATCATACCTGCACGCAAGATGTCTTCTGGCGTCTCACAATCTGGCACCGTGAGAATCACATTTTGCCGGGATACTCGATGAATTTCTGCCAGTACTGCTTCTGGCTCGGGAATGTGCTCTAATACCTCAAACGCAGCCACCGTATCAAATACCTGGTTGGGAAATGGTAGTCCACGTGCAGTGCTTCTTACATACCTACGATCTTTCCCCTCTATCCAGGCTACATCCGCTAGCAAGTCCAAACCATAGGCATTGTATCCATTCTCGTTAAGATAGGCCACATATGCCCCAGCTGAGCATCCCACGTCCAAAATGGAGTTCCCAGCGTGTTGCAGCACAGCACGCAGCCGATATAGGTTTACCTTTCCCCAACTGTCGATTCGTGCTTCTTGTAAAGCCCTAATCTGCGCCTCTGTTCTCAAGGGCGTGCCTCTTCACAAAATCGAATAACTCTTACTCACCCGTTTCGTCATCTTTTACTGTATAGTGCCTGGATCTCTGACTCAGATAGGGCTCGGTCGTAGATTCGAATGTCATCTGTCAATCCATGCCAAAACGAATTGTCTCCCGTGACTTCAGAACCTATTCGGGGATAGTTGCATTAGTTAAATCAATAGATCCACTTGCTGGTCTACTAGCAACAAGGTTTCCATCGTAATAGATATTAGATTGGTTTCCGTCGTATGTACCGGCAACAATGCGTTATTTTTCTTCCCGAACCGATCTTCTGCTAAGGTCGCGCCATATATGATTCCGTGATTTCCATTCCCACTTTCATCATCGGCATTACCGCTGAATGGGTAATAAGCAACCAAGCCATCGTCGAGACCAGGATCAGTCGTCGAACTATTGCGAGCATCTGTTGACTTCGCGATCAGATGGAGATCGGCCGTGGTAATCTTACCTGCCACCACGGCGACATCTACGCTTGCACTTTCGTAACCAGACTTAGTCACCGTGACAGTGTAGTCACCGGTAGGTATATCAGGAATCGAATAATCTCCCTCAGCATCGGTGGTCACCGAACTGGTAGGAGGATCGGTGCTGACGCCTACAATTGATATGGAATCGCCAGAGCTTGAGTCGAAAACCGGCTTCATGGGTGCCAAATCACTTCGGTTAGGGTCGCTACCAATCCAGCCAATGTTGACACGATCTTCGCCTGGGTGTCGATCACCGGAGAGGGGTAGATATAAGCCCGTATCCACAACGGAGGGTATTACCACAACCTGCTCCCGGCATTGCAGTTGGTGCATTCATCATCGCTCAATTCGATATAGTGTCATGTTTTTCCAGAAGTGCTCGCTGCTATCGAACACCCTGATTGGCCTTAAGCTCTTATAAAAATGTGGATCATCATAGCCCCCTCTCAAGCGACGTTTTTCCTCCAAAAGCATATTCTCGAAATCGACAATGTACTTGATACCCTCTTGCGACAAGTAAGTAGGTAGATCATTCCTAACTGCATATTCGTAGATATCGTTGTTAACTAAACCATCAAGATTGACGATCGTACCGCCCTGATAGTATCCTATGATACCGGCGTTCCATGATCCGACCATGCCATCGAGTTCTTGCTGGGAAAGATACTTGCCAGTTTCTAACATTGTTTGTTGATGGGGCCACGGTGCGTTGACAGTGCTAATAGGATAGAGTGTAGTGAAATTGACAGCCACGGCAAGTACAACACCAACTGGTAGCCCCCAAGTTCTAACGAAATGGTTACCAAGTGAATTCGTGATGTAGTTTGACACGACGACAAGGATGATGAAAACGGGAGCTATCAGATTGGCTGTGTACCAGATTTGGATCGAGCCACTACGTGAGTACAGCACTATGTATCCGGCAACACATAGACATGCACCAGTCAACATAGTCAACTCTCGCGTTGCTCCACGAAATTCGAAGTCTTGGTTCTTCGCGTGCCTCATAATATTTGTGACAACTAAAAACGTGAGTAACGGTGCTCCAAGAAGAACTACTAGTAGAAAACTGGGGGAGGTGAACAATTTGCGGTCAATGTTAAGAATGTCCATTACCAGAAACGTGGCGCGGCGATAACCGCTGCCATAGATCTGCGCCCAGTAAGCTTTCATCCTAGAACTTGATTGCAGAAGTTCGCCCGTAAAGATGTAGTTGTGAAAAAATATAAGGAAAACGCCGGTTGTCGCACCAAGAAGGCCCAAAAATGGGATCAGTTTGGTTCCTTTCCTTTCACTGAAATGCGAAAACAGGAAGCTGGTCACGAATAATGAGAACGGGAGTAAACCAAAATCCGAACGTGACAAGCTACCGCCGAGTCCCAGCAAGAAAAGGATTACACCATCACGGATTCTTGTAGAATCGTAATTTTGATAGAAGTAAACACAATAAAGTGAAGAGAATAGGATGACTAGGGGCCACTCCATAATGGAAATGGAATTATATGCGAAGTTCCTAGAGCTGACTATGAGCGCAAGAAACAACAAGTAGAGCGATTCCCTTAATTTGAAACCCCACAGCCATAGAAAGAGTATTAGAATGAGAGTTATCAGCGAGCTGAGCGCAAGGCCATAGCGAACGAATTCACTGCCTGTGGGATGGAAGACTATGTAAATAAAGGAAAGAAGATAAGATAGCAGAGGATGGAAGCCGGACGTCACGCTGTGTCCGGCGTCGATTGTCCACGTGCGAAAGACAGGGAAGTTTTTGGCCAACAACAAATAGTAGTAAGCGTCATCAGGCGTGTACTGCACCTGGAGAGTTTCAGGAACTGTGATGATTCTCAGGTCAAAGATTATTACGCCCAGGATGGCCGATGCGCCCAATATGACCGAAAGATGATATGGTGTGAATTTCTTGTTGGTCACGAAGTATTCCCCTCCTCTGGGGTCTCGATGCCCGGATAAATCCTCCGCCAGTGGTCCGCGATTTCCTGTGGCGGGTCCGTGCGTCGCAAGGTCATCCCGAGAACGATCGAGAAACCGTTCGGCCTGAGGAACGTGCACAGTTCTTGAAGGCCCTTTCTACTGGCCGCTAAGCGAAGATCCATTTCGGTGGTTCTGGATGACATCGTGCAAAACACTTTCGTATTGGAGAGAGACTCCTTCCCATTACATACTTATTGTCCTTCCCGTGTGTCCAGGCTGTATCTGACAGTAAGTCGGGACCGTAGGCGTTATACCCATTCTCGTTGAGATAGGCCACGTATGCTCCAGCAGAGCATCCAACGTCCAGAATTGTGCTTCCAGCATAACGCAGCACAGCATGCAGCCGATATGGATTTACCTTTCCCCAACTGTCGATTCGTGCTTCTTGTAAAGCCCTAATCTGCGCCTCTGTTCTCAAGGGCGTGCCTCTTTAAATCGAATAACTCTTACTCACCCGTTTCGTCATCTTTTACTGTATAGTGCCTGGATTTCTGACTCAGATAGGGTACGGTCGTAGATTCGAATGTCATCTATAAATCCATGCCAAAACGAATTGTCTCCTGTGACTTCAGAACCTATTCGTATAGTTGCATTAGTTAAATCAATATATCCACTTGCTGGTCTACTAGCAACAAGGTTTCCATCGTAATAGATACTAGATTGGGTTCCGTCGTATGTACCGGCAACAAAATGCCAGGTTCCTAACACAAATACATTCCCGTTCGTCCGAAGACGCTGGGAACCCGTGACACATTCCACATTATAGAATTCTTAGCGTTTCTACCGTCTTCAACCCTATTAACTCCTCCAATTTCGAGTTGGAATGCCCTGTCACTGTCCGGGGTGCCAATAATCTGTGGGTCTTTCGGGGTATGAGAAATCAACAGGACCCATGCTGAGATGGACAGCGAGTCATAGGATATGGAAAAGTCGTCTATTTGGATAAGGTCATCGGCTCCATCAAAGTAGTATGCGTTATTTTCCTTCCCGAACCGATCTTCTGCTAAGGTCGCACCATATACGATTCCGTGATTTCCATTCCCACTTTCATCATCGGCATTACCGCTGAATGGGTAATAAGCAATCAAGCCATCGGTCAGAGCAGGATTAGTTGTCGAACTAGTGCGAGCATCTGTTGACTTTGCGATCAGGTGCAGATCGGCCGTGGTAGTCTTCCCTGCCACTACGGCGACCTCTACACTCACACTTTCGTAACCAAACTTGGTCGCAGTGACAGTGTAATCACCAGGAGGTATTCCAGGAATTGAATATTTCCCCTCAACGTCGGTAGTCACCGAACTGGTGGGAGGATTGGTGCTAATGCTTGCGCTAGAAACGGAAGCGCTGGTACTTGAGTCGAGAACCTTGCCACTTATCTCCCCCGTTCCTGCCTCAGGCGAAGGGGTGTTGGTAACAGTCGGCAAGATTGTTGGGGTGGCGGTCGGTGTCAATGCTCCAAACGGAGCGCACGCGAGCAGGAATAGCAAGAGGAGCAAGAGAGAAAGGACCCGTATGTTCATTGTGTTCCTCCCCAATTGGGTTACGTAATCTGTGCCCGAAACTGATTCCAGAGTGGCCGCAGAATCTGCGAACCGTATCCATGAATAATCTGTCGCTCTGTGAGGTATAGAATCAAGATATATACTCCGGAAATAGAAAGTGATTTGAGAATCAGTGTCCACCAAAGGCTTGTCCATTGAACGCTTTGGATCGTCAAGTATCCGATTGCGATGGAAGCTGTCGTGGCAACCATTGGCCACACGAACATCCGCGAAAGTGAAAAACTCACAAACCGGCGACTATAAGCCAGCAGGACCAGCGTGCCGCTTAGCATCATCAGGTTGGCTGCCATAGCCACGCCCTTGATGCCCCAAAGGTAAGCTGAGATAATGACGGCCACCACAAAGAGTACCACCTGCATCATGCGTACTCTGGTTAAACCACCGGGCCGCCCCACGCCGATGATCAGATAGCTGAGATTGACATAGATTGGATTGAGCATAATGTAGACCAACATCAGGCGAAAGACCGGCACGATGGGCAGCCAGACTTCACCAAACAGAATCAACGTGATCTCTGGCGCTGTCGCCAGCAATACCACAGCCATCAGCAAGCCGACCCGGACCAGAAAGCTGCTGGAACGAAAAAAAGCTTTGGATAGCTCTTCCTTGTCCTCCTGTACTGCGGCGTAAGTAGAAAAGAAAACACTGGTGATCGGTGTTGCCAAGACTCGCTCTGGGTATTGGGCCATCTCATAGGCGCGGGAATAATAACCCAGAGCCGTAGCCCCCAAGGCGGTCCCGGTCCAGAAGTCATCAAAACGATCCAGCAAAATCCCCAGCACGGTGGCCGAGAAAACCTGCCGGCCGAAGCGCAGGGCGGATTTTGCCTCGCTCCAGTCGAAGCGTAAGGATAGCCGCCAGGGGCGTATAAAGCCCCACAGTCCGATCCACCTGACAAGCGGACTGACCGCCTGTTCCGCCACCAGGCTCCACAGCCCCGCGCCCAAATAGGCCAACAGGGGCGCTGTGATAGTCATTGCCAGGCTGGAAGCGAGGTTGAGCAGGGCCATGGATCCAAATCGCATCTCACGTCTCAAGATGACGCCTGGTGTTGAGAACGAAGCGGCAAGGACGTTAAGGCTCAACAACACCAAAAAGACATCGACGACAACCACCTGGTCGGCATATATCCTCCGCAAAAATGGCGATGCGATGAAGCCCACGCCCAAAACGATGAGGGCCAATGCCAACCGCATCACGAAGTGAGTTGAAAACGTCTCCTTCCCAGCATCCTGTTTCTGGATGAGCGCAAAATCGATCCCGAAAGCCGAAAATGGCGTCAAGAACGTCATAAGGAACAATGCTAGGGCGACGATCCCAAATTGATCCGGCGCCAAGAGGCGCATCAGTAGCACTGTACGCACGAAACCCAGGACAATGGTGACCGCCGACACAGCTATGTTATAGCCGGAGCCACGCACACTCTTGGAGAGAACTGTTTCCGATGTCACTGCTTCAAGAACTCACCGATTGCATCCACTACCCTCTGAATCTGCTCGTCGGTCAACTCGGGGTACATAGGCAAGGAAAGCACCTCTCGCCCCGCCCTCTCACTGACCGGCAGGCTGCCTTCGGCGTAGCCCAGGTCGTCGTACATCTTCTGCAGATGCAGCGGAAGCGGATAATAAATCATGCTGCCAACGCCGCGCGCTCTGAGAAACTCGTGCAGGTCGTCACGGCGCGCCACGCGGATGGTGTACTGGTGATATACATGGGTCACGCCGGGCCGTACAAAGGGTGTCTCCACGTCTAGCTTACCCAGGGCCTCATCGTATTGAGTTGCGATCTGTCCCCGTCTGGCCTGCCAGTCGTCCAGGTATCGCAGCTTTACCCGCAGCAGTGCTGCCTGCATCTCGTCCAGACGGCTGTTGAAGCCCAGCATGTCGTGATAATACCGGGTCTTACTCCCCTGCTGGCGCAGCACCGTAACGCGCTCGGCCAGTTCGGGATCATTGGTGGTGACCATCCCCGCATCGCCGAAAGCGCCCAGATTCTTGGTGGGGTAGAAACTGAAACAGGTCAGCTCGCCAAAGGAACCGACGCGCCGCCCGTTGTCCTCAGCGCCAATGGCCTGGGCGCAGTCCTCGATCACGTATAGATTATGGCGCCGGGCGATGTCCATGATCTCATCCATCTCCGCCGGCTGCCCGTACAGGTGCACGGGCACGACGGCCTTGGTTCGTTCGGTAATGGCCGCCTCAATCTGCGCAGGGACGATGTTATAGGTGCGCGGGGCAATATCCACAAACACCGGGCGCGCACCGGCGTGAGAGATGGTGTTGGCGGTGGCCACAAAGGTGAAGGGCGTAGTGATCACCTCGTCGCCGGGTCCGATGTCCAGCGCTTCCAGCGATAGCCGTAACGCGTCGGTGCCGGAGGCGACGCCCACCCCGTGCTGGCAGCTAACGTACTCGGCCACTTCAGCTTCCAGGGCCTTGACGTTCGGCCCCAGCACGAAGTAGCCGCTGTCCATCACGTCTAAAACAGCTTGGTCGATTTCGTCTTTGATGGATTGATACTGAGCTTTGAGGTCTAGAACCGGGACTGCGGTCATAATTTTTCACCTTTTGTATGATTGTTCAACTTGAGCTATTTTGGACATCTTACCCTCCTCGCTGGTTTAAGTGGTGTGACTTGATCATATCTTATTCTTCAACAACACTCCAGAGGGGGACTATCCACAAAACAATATTTAGGTAAAGAGTGCGGGAGACCATTCGACATGGTGCCGACCCTTATCTTTAGAAATTGTTCAGCACCTTCCTCCAGCTCAAGTCAGCCAGCAAGGTGCTTCGTTTCTTCAATGATCACGAACTGCTCACCCCCCGTCGCGATGGCTTCGGTGATCTAGCCTGGAAGAACCCCCCGTCGCTGCCATCCTGACCATCCTCAAGAACCCCGCCTATGCCGGTGCCTTCGTCTATGGTCGCACCAGTACCATCCAGGATGCCTCCGACAACAACTCAGATAAGGCTGCCTCGCGAGAAATGGCGTATTTGTGTTCAGGATGTCTACCCGACTTGCATCAGATGGGAGACCTTCGAACAGATCCAGGTCATGCTCCTGGACAATTAAGCCGAGTACGACCGCGACAAGTCTCGAGGAGTACCTAGACCTGGTTCAGCCTTTTTCCAGACCCTTTCTCCCATCGAACTCGATGCCTATGCTCAGACCCTGGTTGCCCAAAAAGAAGCCGATGAGAAGATCGAACTCGCGCACACGCAGCAGCTAGCTCGACTTGGCTACCAGGCGGAACTCGCTCGGCGACAGTTCAATCGCATAGACCCGGATAGTCGCCTCGTGGCTGCCGAGCTGGAAAGGCGTTGGGAGGAGGCGTTGCGCGCCCTCAAACAAGCCGAAGCTGCTTATATCCAGCAGCAATACAACCCTCAGACATCGTTGGCCCCCCAGTTGAACTGAAAGAAGCGTTTATGGCTATCGGCCAAAGGCTTCCCGGCGTCTGGCATCAAGGCGTGGTAACGCAACAGAACAAAAAAGCCCTCCTGCGTTGTCTGATCGACAAGGTCGTTATCCATCGCCTGGCCCCAGGCCGCGTGCAAGCCCAGATTGTCTGGCGCGGGGGTGCTACCACGACTTTGGAGATTCCCGTTTCCACCAATTCCGTCGCTCACCTCTCCATAGCCGCCGAGATGGAACAGATCATCCTGGACCTGAGCCGCCAGAGAAAATTCGATGAACAGATCACGCAACATCTCACGGCCCTGGGACACCACTTGCCCAGACAGCCAAACTGCGTTTTGCCAAACACGGTCAATATCGTTCGCCTGAAGCACCGAGTCTTTCAGAAACGAAGCTAGTCACATCCGCGCCGGGTTGCCGGTTACCTCACTCTGCCACAAATAGCCAGCGCGCTTGACGTCACCCTCCATTGGATATATCATCTCCTCGCTGCGATGCCTTCGATGATGACTCCGTCCACGCCAGCGCTCCCGCCATTTCGTCGTTCTTCTACCCAGGCCCGCCACAACACATCAGACCGGTAAATGCGGTCATAGAGCGAGTGGAACCGGATGAGACCTCTCTGTTCCGCCGCCTACTTTCACCACATCCCGCTCTCCCTACGCCGGAGGGTTCTTCGGTGCTGCCCTTCCAGGCTCTTTACACCGTTCTATTCGGTCAGGACTTAACCCCTACTTTAGGATAAGCGGAATAAAGACTTCGGATTGCGTGAAGTTAGCGCCGTATAAGGTAACCTGATCTCCGGTTTGAACATTTGCTGATTCAATGCGGGTTAAAATTGGGGCCGAGTTCGAATTTAGATAATTACTGGTCACGACATTGCCGTTGATATCGGATGCTCGGGCCCCAGCGTCCCATTCTTCAACCGTGTCGCCCCAGTAGTTGGTAGTTGCCGTTATGGTTCTGTTTGTCATATTGTTGATAGCATAGCCGCCTATATCTTCAAAACCAAGAAAGACATTATGAGAAATTGTTGGTTCCAAGGTCTCCAGGGGTTGTGCCACATCCTCTTCAATTTGTATGCCGTGCTCTCCATTACCGATAGAGTTGTAACGAATAATGGGTTTTAATAGCTGGCTGCCATCATTGCCGTAGGGATGTAAAAATAAGCCTATGTTTACCTCGTTGTTATCAAATAGGTTATATTCAATGGTGGGCTGGACATCGGTATCGGAACCGGAACTGTCGCTGCTACCAACAGCCCTGATCTCTAGGCCATAAATTGCATTATTATTAATGGTATTATTGATGATTTGAGGATAGTTATCAACATGGCCTAACCACCATGATGAGCCGTGTATATATATTCCGGTGCTATTATTTCTAACAATGTTGTTTTGAAATACGGCATCAATCTTGCCTGTACCATATCCTGTGAATGTTTCCATAAAAACGCCACTGCCAGCATTATATTTAATCAAGTTATTAGTTATAAGAGGATTAACCGTGATGGTGCCACCATCAGTCCAATCTGGACTAGCCGCAAGATGAATCCCCAGACTGTTATGAGTTATATTGCAGTTACTAAGTATACCGGATATGGTCCCACCACCCTCATTATCCGCTGAATAATAACGGATACCCTCACGAGCATAATGAATAACACAATAAGAAAGTGACGAGTTGGTGCTATTGAGGCGAATATTGATGCTGCCCCACTTATTTTCGACTTTCACCGGGGCATTTGTTGTAAAGTAAATGGGATTATCTTCTGCACCTTCGGCGATTAAGGTACCAAAAACGTGTAACTCAGATCTATTTGTCCAATAGCCGGAGGATTGATCATCATTTATATCAAAAAAAACTGTAACGCCCGGTTCAATGGTGAGAGTCACACCATTGGGTACTGTTACATCTCCAGTAATGAGAATATTTTGACTCCAGACTGTATCGGTGGTGATGTTACCACTAACGGTATTATTCCAAGTGGTTCCTTCACCACTTTCGTCAGGGATGAATGAAGAGGCTATATTGATGGGGGAACCATTACTTGTGCCAAATTCTGTTTCAACAGTTACGGAACCGTCGGATACACCGGCCGGAACCGGAGCCTTAATTTTAGTGATACCCCAACTGTTTGCCTCTCCTATGATTGCATTTGGAAAGGTTAGTTTTAGAGGAGGGGCTGGCCAAATAGATAAAGATGTAGCTTGAGCGATCCCCTCAATGCCTATCAGGGTGAGCGAAATTGTCAAAATGATGATCGTTAAAGTGGCGATCAATTTATTGCGGAGTTTATTCTTTTGTATCATTGTTGGTTTACACCTTACGTCTTGCACTCGTACCACTGGCGACCGGCCTTGGTCTTACCAAACTTGATGTCTTGTCTTGCCATTTGCTTTGAAGCTTGCCATAATCCAGACAGACCTCATTTGGACAGAAGTCTCCCACTTGAGCCATTTTGGACATCTTACCCTCCTCGCGGGTTTAAGTAGTATGACTTGATCATACCTTATTCTTCAACAACACTCAAGAGGGAGACTATCGATTTTTGACACGTCTATTATAACTTGAGATACCTGCTTCGTCAGTAGGATTCTAGTCATAGTCTGAAGGATAACCAAGAAACCCATCTTCTCAGAGCCTGCTCACGGATCGGTTAGTAACCAGGCTTGGGAAGGCGGATTTCCAAATCTACTATTATCTCGATTTATGATACCTCACCTACCAGCATTCCTTCGATGCGTGCCACAATTATCTGAACGGCGGCTTCGTTGAAGCCGCCGGCCGGGATGATAACGTCGGCGTAACGCTTACTGGGCTCGACGAACTCCAGGTGCATAGGGCGAACAGTATTAAGATATTGCTTGATGACCATTTCCACCGTTCGACCTCGCTCCCTGATGTCACGTTGGAGGCGACGGATGAAACGCAGGTCGGCGTCGGTATCCACATATAGCTTAATATCCATCATCTCGCGCAGTTCTTTGTCCACAAAGATAAGAATGCCCTCAACCAGGATAACGCGACGGGCTTCGACGTGGCGTGTTGCGTCACGACGCTGATAAGTCGCAAAGTCGTAGACAGGCACTTCGATGGCGTCTCCGGCCTGCAACTGGCGGAGGTGGAAGACCAATAACTTGGTCTCCAAAGCATCAGGATGGTCCACGTTGAGCTTGCGTCGTTCCTCAAGAGGCAGGTAACCCAGATCACGGTAGTAAGAATCGTGCTGAATGTAGGCGATGCGGTCTCTTCCGACTCGCTCCAAAATCGCATCCGAGACAGTCGTCTTGCCCGAGGCGGTACCGCCTGCCACGCCGATGATGATCGGCCTCATGCTTATCTCCTCCCCTTGTTAGATCGTCCCCACCAGGAAGCCTGCCATTGTTACTGAGCCGAACATGAAAAACTAAGGATTGAAAATTAAATAACTTCCTCAACTGCAAGCGAAGTACTGGCGAAGCTTTGCCTCAAACCGCCCAGTTGATGGCTCACGGATGAACACAGATTTACACGGATAGGATAACAATTTGAGATATCTGTGTTCATCCGTGAGCATCCGTGAGCTAAATTCTTGTCTCATTTGTCAGAGATCTGTCTTATGAAGATGTCTAGGTAATGTTGACATTTGCGCATCCCCAGATGGCGGGCCGCACGTGGGCGTGCTTACTCCTCAAATCATGGTTGACGGACCGTTAGATTCGGCTCAGTAATACAGAAACTATGCCGACAACACCAGCGATAACCAGAAGGGCACGGGTCGAACGACGATGGGCTGCACCCTGTATTAGCCCATAGGCACTGGCTGCCAGCAGCAACCAGGTGATCAGCGTCCAGGAGATTCCCCCCACGATCACCTGGCCCAGCCCCCACCAGGTGCGGATCAATCCAATCGATAACGAGAGACTTAAGGCGACCAAGGCGATTTGCCAGGAACCCCATTCCAGTGCCGCTAGCTCTATGTCGACCGTCAAGTGATCCAAAGAGAGTCTGTTTTGAATTCGGGTTAACGTGAAAGACAGGATGATCATCATCACGCTCACGGCCAATCCGCCGTAGCCTGCCAAACCCGTCAGCGTGCGAAGTGCCATCCACAGCGGCAGAAATGCTTCTGGCAGGGATGTCTCTGCACCCCACCATAACAACTGCACCATCGCGAAGGCCTGAACGGGTATCGCGAATACCAGCATCGCCAGAGCCGACAATCTCTCGTCGCGTCGGTAAGCGATTGCTGCATATACAACTAACGCCGACACCGCCAACCCGGTCGCCAGACTACTTCGGATCAGTCCCAGATTGAGCGTTGCAGCCCAGATCAGCCACGCGGCACCTCCCAACGCCGTGACCAGGCCGGCCACAACCAGGCCGTCGCCATAGCGGTTGAGGCCAGATTTCAGCCGGTACCAGCCAACCGCATACAGCGTGGCGGTCAAAAACCATTCAACCAGCGCTACGATCCCGGGTATCGCGTAGACAAAGTCCATGCCAGTCCTCAAAACCTGTCCCAATGCCTTTCGATAAGAGGCATTACCCCACAAGGGGGCTTTGCTCCGTACGTTCAGACCTTACACATGTCGGAGACACATGTGAGACCTCACCCACCAATTGCGTATAGCACACAACACCTGGGGCGAATCAAGCGTCGGGGGTGATAAGGTCTCGAAGCTCCCGACGATGTCGTTGTTCATCGCCCAGAATGTCAACAGTCAGAGACACTTGGTTGCCCTGCTCGGCTGATTCGACGCTGCCTTGAATATAGACGGGAGGTGCTACCACCAACGCTATGAAACTCAGGGTGACCATCCCCCATCCGGCCGCGACCGCTATCCACCATAGAGCACTGTTCATACGCAGCGTGGCATCATAATCAAAGGTGGCCAGATAGTGCACCCCATCGACATTCACTGTATCGCCGCTATGCAGGAATTCTTCCTGGCGAGGTTCGGACTCAGCTCCCTGAAAGAAGGACAGGGAAAACTCAGGAATCGTTTGTAACTCTTTTGCCTGTCTGCCATACCCTGTGAGGATCTCGCGGGCACCGGATGGGTGTTTCGCATCCACCTGGTAATCAACGTGCAGCGTAACGTTTTGTGAGGGCACGCCGACGAACCGCGTCTCAGGGTCGGTGGTCAAGGGAAGGCGAACTCGCTCCTCTGCTGGGGTACGTCGCGTGAAGGGTTGCAGCAAGATACTCTCGCCAGTTTCGGCATCCACTGCCGTTATCTCTACCACCGGCTTGAGAGCGACCAGCGTCACCCACTGGCCTCGAAACAGCCGACTACCGTGTAGCTTCAGTGCCAGGACTTGGCTCTCCCCAACCCCGGTCGATATGCGGAACACGGCTGTCCCGGTTGCCGGTTCTAAAGGATCTTCTCCCGTGGCTGTCGTCTCTTCCAGCACGAGGTTGGGAACACTGGGCGCTGCTACGGGTAGGGGTACCGGCTTGCCTGTCGCCAGGTTGAGTTCCTGCGCCTCGCCCAGCCAACCAGCCAGGACTAATCCCAGTGAGGCCAGCCCCAGCCCCAGATAGATTCCGACCAATCCCAACCAACTCCAGCGCCAGCGCCAGGCTACGAAGTTGTCTTGCTTGGCTTCCTGAGTGTCACCCCCCTGCACAGATAGGATATTATAACCGCCTTCCCCCAACCGGCTGATGAGTTGTTGACCGGCGTGCTCGTTCGATTCGGGCCAATCTTGTTTGAGTTGGAACGACTTGCCTAAAGGTTCGGCTTCGCCGGGTGGCCTCTTCACGCGCTGCCAAATGCCGGGGGCCGAACTGGCGGTTATAACCAGGACATGCGCCAACAAAAAGACCAGGGGCAGGCGCAGCCAGATCGAGTTGAGCATATCAAAGACACCGACCCAGTGCAAACGTTCGGCCACAGGTCGGATGCCGATTGGGACATTGGCCAGCCATTGACTGCGTATGATGGGATCTTCGATATGAGGGGGAGCTTGGGGGATAACGGTGCTGAGTGCCAGTATAGCAGCTATCCATACTAGCAATATGACTGTGAGGCGTGGCGAAGCCAACATTCGCCACAACCAGTCGAGGAGGCTGGTCCAGCCAGTTGCCTGAGGTGCAGCTACATCGTTCACCGGCATATTCCTGATCGTGTATGACAGATCACAAATAACAAAGCCCCTATCCGTCTTCAAGCCGGCGGGGCTCGTCGGAGAGCCACCCATCGGACTTGAACCGATAACCGGCCGCTTACGAAGCGGCTGCTCTGCCGATTGAGCTAGGGTGGCATACCAAAGAAATTATACCAGCCTACACGTCAACAGGCAAGTTTTTAGAAGCCCCCAAGGGTTCCAAAAACCCTTGGGGGCTTGTCCTGAGATCTTAAACGTGTTGCTCTTCAAGTACTTCGGAACCGCGCACTTCGGTTTTGGGCTGCGAGTCCGACTCGGCCCGCTCCTGGACGGCTCGAATGAAGGCGCTGAACAGCGGATGAGGGCGGTTGGGGCGCGACCGGAACTCAGGGTGAAACTGGCTCCCCAGCATGAAGGGATGATCGCGCAACTCTGCGATCTCCACCAACCGCCCATTGGGCGACTGGCCCGAGAAAACCACGCCTGCCTCCTCCAGGTCCTTGCGATAGAGGTTGTTGAACTCAAAGCGATGCCGGTGACGCTCAAAGGCCAGCGCCTCCTCGTAGGCAGCATAGGCTTTGGTGTCTTCCACCAGGCGACACGGGTAAATGCCCAGTCGCATGGTGCCGCCCATGTCGGCAATATCTCGCTGATCAGGCATCAGGTCAATGACGGGATACTTGGTGCTCCGATCAAATTCAGCAGAGTTGGGTTCGTCACTGTTGAGTGCGTGCCGTGCCAGCTCGATGACCATCACCTGCATACCCAGGCACAGACCCAGGTAGGGGACCTGGTTCTCTCGCGCAAAGCGAGCAGCTACCACTTTCCCCTCGATCCCCCGATAGCCGAATCCGCCTGGCACCACGATGCCGTCCACCTGCTCTAACTGATCCAGGGCGCGGCCACGTTCCAGTTGCTCGGAGCTAACCCATTCGATGTCTACGTCAAACCCCTGCTGGACAGCCGCATGGTACAAAGCCTCCCGCACGCTGATGTAGGCATCGTGCAGTTCGATGTATTTGCCCACGATGGCCACCCGCAGGGAAGGCTTGGGGCGTTTGATTTGGCCCACCAGAGTCCGCCACTCGGAGAGATCGGGGGGGTGGGGTGGCAAGTCCAGCCGCTCGACTACGAAGTCCCCCAATCCAGATTCCTCGAGGAGCAGCGGTACTTCGTAAATCGTCTGAACTGTTGTCAGAGGAATGACCGCCCGCGCTTCGACGTCACAGAAGAGGGCAATCTTATCACACAAGTTGTCATCCACGGGGTAGTCGGCTCGGCAGACGATCACGTCCGGTTGGATGCCGATGCTGCGCAGCTCGCGCACGCTGTGCTGAGTGGGCTTGGTCTTAAGCTCACCGGTAGCGCCGATGTGGGGTAGCAAGGTCACGTGGATGTAAAGGGTATTATCGCGACCGGCGTCTTTGCGCATCTGGCGCAGCGCCTCCAGAAAAGGCAAACCTTCGATGTCGCCTACGGTACCCCCTACCTCAACGATGACCACTTCAGCCCCGCTCTCGCGCGCCACCTGGGTGATTGATGCCTTGATCATGTTCGTCACGTGGGGGATGACCTGGATCGTCTTGCCCAGGTAATCGCCACGTCGCTCGCGGGCGATGACACCTTGATACACCTGGCCGGCCGTCACGTTGCTGGCTCGGGTCAGGCTCTCATCAATGAAGCGCTCGTACGCGCCCAGGTCTAGGTCCGTTTCGGCGCCGTCGTCCAGCACAAACACCTCGCCGTGTTCGTAGGGCGACATAGTGCCCGGATCTACGTTGAGATAGGGGTCCAACTTCTGGACCGAGACCGATAGCCCCCGGCTCTTTAAAATCCGGCCTAACGAAGCCGCCGTCACGCCCTTGCCTAACGACGAGACGACTCCACCCGTGCAAAAGATATACTTGGTCATCGACTACCTCGCAATATCATCTTCTAAAGAGTGATGCGGAGTGAGCACGCCCACGTGCGAACGCTATCTTCCGAAACATCTCCTCTGAAAAGCGAGGTGGGGAGAGCCTTCGTTGCCGGCTACTCTCCCCACCGATTATTCTTCGTCTTTTGCCCCTATTGGGGGCCAATGTTAAATACCACCGCACAGGCAATTTCCCCCTCCAGCCGGCCTGATGATAACACAAGTGTGCCTGGATGTCAACGGCAACTCTTTTCTTCCACCTAACTCACATTTAAGGTATAATCCCTGACAAATCAACCCCCCCGATTTGCCAATATGCTGATTCGCAGATTGGCCGGCTTGCCGATTTGCACACTCGCACATTGGCTACAAAAAGGGAGAGACCGGGTGCGCAGACCATCCACCGATAGCCTGTTACTGTTCGTGCTGCTCGTGGCCCGGGCACGCATCGATACGCTGGCGCAATGGGCCGCCATCCCCACCGAGATGCTTCAGGCCGACGTGGCCCGGCTGGTAGGCGGTTGGTGGCCAGCGTCGAGCCTGGCGCTTTTGGCCGACCGGCAGACCAGTGATCCGGTGACCTTGTTGCTCATCAGCCTGGCTTTTGGTCTCTTCTTGGTTTACCTGCTGGTAGACGCCTTCGGCGGGCGGTTGAGCGAAGGGGTCGAATTTGGGATCAAAATGGGGTTGGTGTGTGCCATTATCCTACTCCTCGTTTTCGGACAAACGGCCCTGTTTATCGGCTTGCGGCACATCACCGGTCCGGCGGCCTACACCCACGACGGCGGCGTCATCCAGACAGAAGTCACCATCGAGTATTTGCTGATGGGCATCAACCCATACGTCGCCGACTATCTGGATACACCCATGGCGCTGTGGGGCACCGAATATCGCACTGCCCTGTATCACTATCCTTACCTGCCCTGGACCTTTCTCTTTTCCGCCCCCTTCTACCTGTCGAGCCAGGCGGTCCTGAGCTGGTTCGACCAGCGCTTCGTCTATCTGTTGCTCTTTGCCATAACACTGGCGCTGGCCCAAAGCCTGGCCCGTCGCCCGACTGACAAGCTGGGCGTGGTGATGGTGGTCGGCCTGAATCCGATCCTGGCCAGTGACGTCATCTTTGGGCAAAACGACTCCTTCGTGCTGTTCTGGGTTGTGCTGGCCGCCTGGTTGCTCCGGCTGGGGGAGAATCGTGGCAAGGAGTGGGTTGGCCTGCTATCGGCCGCTGCGCTGGGGCTGGCGTGCGCCAGCAAACCGACTGCTTGGTTCCTGGTGCCGTTTTGGGCCTTCTACCTGCTGCGCGACGAGTGGCAGGCGGGCGAAGCTCAGGTGCCACGCTTGCGCCAAGGCGGACGCTGGTTGATTGTCCTGTCGCGCCGCGCCTGGCCGTTGGTTGCGGTGTTTATTCTCGTGGTAGGTCCCTGGTTCGCCTGGGACCCGGCTGCCATGTTCGACGACATCTGGCGCTGGAGTTCTGGCACCGCCGACGCCCCATACCAGATACGGGGCTGGGGCTTGAGCAACTTCATACTGGCTCTCAGCCTGGTGCCCGACCGGCTGGCTTATTGGCCCTTCTGGATACCTCAGATATTGATCGTCACACCCATATTCATCGTGCTGCTCTGGCGGCAGGCCCGGCATCGTACGCTGGGGGCGATGCTCTATCATTACGCCCTGCTACTATTTGCCTTCTTTTACGTATCGCGTTTTCTCAACGAGAATTATCTGGGTTATCTGCTGGCGCTCTTTGCCCTGGCCTATTTCAGCCAGGAATAGAGGCGAATCACCATCTGCGTTCATTCCCCGCGTCCTTGATGTCATTGCGTGCCTACTCCATTATGTGGTATAATCTCCCTGCGTCACGGGCCAGGGCTGAAGCTGTGAGGGAAGATTGATTTGTTATACCCTGCAGATATGTAAGAACCTGGGTGGCAAACCGAAGTTCTCGTTCGTTAATAGAAGAGGGATATGAGGTCCATCTCTCGCCAACCTAAAGAGATCGAAGATAGTCTACAACGTATCCCTTTCTTCAGAGGATTACCTCCGGACGTAGTGTCTGCCATCGCAGCCAATCTGCACTACGTGAAGTACAAACATGGTGAGGTTGTCTTCGTCGAAGGGAGTTTTGGCGATTCCCTTTACCTGATCGAGTCGGGCCAGGTCAAGATTTCCACCGGGTCGGGACCTGATGAAAAAATCATCAGCTACCTGGGACCGGGTAACTTCTTTGGCGAGATGGCGCTTCTGCTGAACCAACGCCGATCTGCCAGCGTGTCGGTGGTGATTGACGCCGATTTTTGGGTGTTACGTAAGGCCGATCTCGACGAACTGCTCAAAGACTATCCGACCATTGCCATCCAGCTCAGCCGCGAACTCTCACGCCGGTTGACGACGACACTCCAGCAACCCATCCACGAGGATATTTACAACTTGATCGCTGTGGTTGGACCGGAACCGTGGCGATTGGCCTCCAGTCTGGCGCGTATCACCCGCGAACGGGTCGTTGTATTCGATCTGACCGAGACTGATCTGACCGAGCTAGTCAGTGAGAACTTGCCTGATGAAGTGGTTGTTTTGGATGCTATGCCTGGATTGTCAGAGCAGGAATTGGCGGAGAGCCTGGGCATCTTGGTGGAGGCCTACGATCGGGTGCTGCTGGCCATCTCTCCCGAGCGGCGTGATATCGGCGAGAAGGGACTGCAACTGGCCGAGGTAACAGTCCTGATCGACGTCGAGCAACGTCCCTGGATGGACGACCTGTCCTCAGGCCTCATCTGGCATACGGCCAGTACACCCCAAGCGCTTGACCGCACAGCACGCCGCCTGGCGGGGTGTGTCGTCGGGCTGGCGCTTTCCAGCGGCGGAGCGCGTGGTATTGCCCACGTTGGTGTGTTGCGGGTGTTGGAGCGGGAAGGCATTCCCATTGACATGCTGGCTGGCACTAGCATCGGTTCGCTGGTGGGCGGGCTATATGCAGCCGGACACTCCATCGACGAGATTGGCAGTCTCGCTCTCGATTTTCAGAATAGGCTAAACTTTCGGAGTGGGCTGTTGGATCTTAACCTGCCACCCCGCACCGGTCTTATCGGTGGACGCCGCTTTCGAAACTATTTGGAGCAGATATTTGAAGGCATTACTTTCGAAGAGTTGAAAATCCCCTTCTATGTCGTGGCTGCCGACCTGCTGACGGGCGAGGAGATCGTCTTTGAAACCGGACCGGTAGCCGATGCCGTCCGAGCCAGCACTTCAATCATTGGCATCATCTCGCCACACCAATATAATGGGCACTACCTGGTTGATGGCGGCGCGGTAAACCCTCTGCCGGCCAGCGTATTGGCCGAGAAGGGCGCGGATGTCATCGTCGCCTCACGCACCATCCCATCACTGGAAGGCGAGAGAGGAGGGGCGCAGACCAGCCGGCGTTGGAAGGGCCTGAACAACCTATGGGGCATAATCAACAACTACCAGAGTATTATGGAGCGCGAGATTATCAAGACGCGCCTCAGCCCTGTTGACGTGCTCATCCACCCACGGGTGGAGATTTACACCGCTACGGACTATCAGCACGCCGCTGATTTCATTCGTTTGGGTGAAGAAGCGGCTGAGCAAACCTTGGGTGAGATCAAGCAGAAGGTGTTTGCCGGATAGGTTGAGGGGATTAATCTTGGGAGAGAAATCTTCACTTTCGGAATTAGAAACTCTCAGGCAGGAAGCGGCGCAACTGCGCCGGGAGAGCGCAGCCGCGCTTGAGCAGGTCTCCATTCTGCAGGTATTGCAAAACCTGACCTGTACGCTCAGTTCTGAGTTGAACTTGGAGCCGTTGCTCCAGATGATTCTGGGATCGGCGGTTCAAGTGATGGGCGCCTCGGCCGGCTCGCTGTTGCTGCTCGACCGGCAGACCGATGAACTTGTCTTTGAGGTCATCGAGGGAGGCATCGGTGCGGCTCTTGAGGGAACACGCATGCCCGCCGACAAAGGCATCGCCGGCTGGGTGGCCATCCACCGGGAGCCCCTGATAGTTGATGATGTAAACCGCGATGACCGCTACTTTCGAGACATCGCCCAAGGTTATGATTTCACTACCACTTCGCTTCTGTGCGTGCCTTTGATCGCCAGAGGACAGGTTATCGGCGTGTTACAAGTGCTCAATAAGGAACCGGGTAAATACTTCACTGTGGATGATCAGGAACTCCTCGCCACCTTTGCGGCTCAGTCGGCGGTGGCCATTGAGAATGCTCGGCTCTACGAGAGTCTGCGTGAGGAGCGCGACCGTATCATCGCCGTCGAAGAGGATGTTCGCCGTCGTCTGGCCCGTGACCTGCACGATGGGCCGGCTCAAATGTTGGCAGCCATTATCATGAGCGCCAACTTCGTTAAGCAGGCTATTGCCCATGATTCACTCGAGCACGCGCTGGCGGAACTTGACGAGATGTTGCCGGTGGCCGAGAAAGCCTTGCGTCAGGTACGGACTTTACTCTTCGACTTGCGGCCCGTGATTCTCGAGACTCAGGGATTGGTTCCTGCGTTGGAATCTTATGCTCAGCGACTGCGCGAGACCGAGGCATTGAACGTGGTGCTCACGACCGGGGGAGAGTTTGGCCGCCTCAAACACAATGCTGAGGTAGCTGTCTTCTCCGTGGTGCAAGAGGCCATCACTAATGCCAAAAAACACTCCCGCGCCAGCCGCATTGATATCGAAGTGGCCCCCGGCAAAGGTGACCTGGTTGTTGTCATTCGTGACGATGGGGTGGGCTTTAGTGTGGATGGTGTCACCCAGGGTTACGATCAGCGCGGAAGTCTGGGCATGATCAACATGAAAGAGCGTGCCGATATTTTGCAAGGTACCCTATCGGTCTCGTCCAAACCAGGACGAGGAACGACGGTCACCCTGCGATTGCCCTTAGCCGCAAATCTGGCCTGATCTGAGTTCCGGTACGGCTTAGGCCGCGTCCAAGAATAACTTTGTGCATTTTGAAATATTTCACTCGGAATTTTGGGGATGGTTCACTATTTGGTTGACACTTCTTACCGGTCAAATTAAGCAAAGTAACCTCGTAAAACGTAAAACGTGATGCGTAAAGGCACATTCGCCACGAATCATTACGCTTTACGCTGTAAAGTCCTATAAAGTCGTACCCCCAGAGTCCAGAGATAATCGTACCCCCTCAGGGGATTAAAATCTGCGAATTTGTGCTTCAAACTTGATTTTGTTTCATACGGTGTTACGGTGACAAAAGGAA
>DAOUMD010000218.1:0-127297 GCA_034412795.1 Anaerolineae bacterium | reverse complement strand
ACTTCTTGTCCAACGCCACGTTGCGCCCCTTGGGTCCCAACGTCGTCGATACCGCCTGCGCCATGGTATCAATGCCCACCTTCAACCGGCGGCGTGCATCTTCCTGAAAGACTAGTTGCTTTGCCATGGTAATTACTCCTCCTACTCCACAATTGCCAGAATGTCGCTCTCGCGCATGATCAAGTATTTGGTGCCCTCTTGCTTGATCTCAGTACCGGCGTACTTGGCGAAGAGAACCCGGTCACCAGCCTCGACGTCCAGGGGTTGTCGTTCTCCCTTGTCGTTGCGGACACCCGGTCCCACGGCCAGCACTTTGCCTTCCTGGGGCTTCTCCTTGGCCGTCTCCGGGAGGATGATGCCCGAAGCAGTCGTCTCCTCCTGCTCAATAGGCTCTATCCAAACCCGGTCGCCCAGAGGGCGTAGCTTCAACTCTGCCATAGTTGAACCTCCTATGCTACGTAATAAAATTAAATTTGCGTGCGGTCGCCTGGCGGGGGAAACCATTGCCAGGCCACTTTCTCTATATACCCTAGCTATATAAGAATCACGTTAACGGTACGCTAACGTTACGTTAGAACCTTGAAGACAAAGACCTGTCAGGTTTTTAGGAAACCCGACAGGTCTCGACGGGCAGGTCTCAAACGGAGATTACAGGTTATTGATTACAGCGGAGGCAAATTCCGAGGTTTTGACTTCTTTCGCCCCTTCCATCAGGCGAGCAAAGTCATAGGTGACGATCTTGTGCGATACCGTCTTTTCGTAGCCCTTGACAATCATGTCGGCGGCCTCACGCCAGCCGATGTAGCGTAACATCATCACCCCGGAAAAGAGGAGGCTACCAGGGTTGACCCTATCCAGATTGGTATACTTGGGCGCGGTGCCGTGCGTTGCCTCGAATAGGGCTACATAGTCACCCACATTGGCGCCAGGTGCAATGCCCACCCCGCCGACTTCGGCAGCCACCGCATCACTCAAGTAATCGCCGTTCAAATTGGGCGTCGCCACCACATTATATTCATTGGGGCGCAAAAGCATCTGCTGAAACATAATGTCGGCGATACGATCTTTGATGACGACGACTCCCTCCGGCTGCACCCCATCGTATTGCGACCACAGCTCATCCTCGCTGATGGTCACGTCGCCGAATTCTTCCTTGGCCAACTCGTAGCCCCAATTGCGGAAAGCGCCCTCGGTGAACTTCTGGATGTTGCCCTTGTGCACCAAGGTGACACTCTTACGGTCCTCATCCAGGGCGTATTGGATGGCCTTGTGCACCAGCCGCTTCGTGCCAAACTCGCTGATAGGTTTGATGCCGATACCCGCCCCATCGAAAAATTTGGCCCCCATCTCTTCTTTGAGAAATTTCTCCACCTTGGCGGCTTCGGGTGTGCCCGCCTGATATTCGATGCCGGCGTAGACGTCTTCGGTATTTTCGCGGAAAATGACGACATCCACCTTCCAGGGCTCCTTGAGCGGGCTGGGGACACCCTGAAACCAGCGCACCGGTCGTATGCAGGCGTACAGATCAAGCACCTGGCGCAGCGTCACGTTCAGGCTGCGAAATCCGCCACCGACAGGGGTGGTCAGCGGCCCCTTGATGCCCACGATAAACTCGCGCAGCGCGTCGAAGGTCTCTTCGGGCATATAGTCTCCATCGTAGATTCCGGCTGCCTTCTCACCGGCGTAAATCTCCATCCAGGCGATTTTGCGCCCCCCGCCGTAAGCGGCCTGTACGGCTGCATCCCAAATGCGCTTGCTGGCCGTCATAATGTCATAGCCGATGCCGTCGCCCTCGATGAAGGCCAGGATTGGGTTATCGGAGACATCCAACTTCCCATCTCGAACGGTGATTTTCTCCCCTTCGCCAGGTACCACGATTTTATCGAATGCCATGTAACTCCCCCCTTTCCAAAAAGATTATCTACTTTCCCCGTCCGGTGTCGAACCTTCGCCTAAATCACCCGCCATACGCCGGCGAACCTCCTCGTCATCGATGCGGACAATCTGGCCGGTCATATCGTCGGTAAATGGGCTGGCAAGCCAAAGCAAGAAACGAGCAACTTCCTCGGGCGGACGAAGTTGCCCCATCTGGTAAAAACGTTCAAAACGTCCCCGTTCGGGGAAGCGTTCGGGGGAGGTGCGGCGGATCTCAGATTGCATTTGTGTGTCCACAATGCCGGGATAGGCACTGTTGACCGTGATGCCATATGATTCGACCTCGGCCGCCAGGACGCGGGTGAACTGGTCCACACCGGCCTTGGCCGCGCAATAGGCACTCCAGCCGGTCACGACTTGGCCGGCTGCCCCTGACGAGACGTTGATGATCTTACCTCGAACATCCTCAACGGGATCCTGATGGATCATACGCGGTAGGACGGCATGGACACACAAGAACACACCGCCGAGGTTGACATTGATGTTGCGTTGCCAGATGAAGGGAGGTACCTCCCACGTCATACCGATAGGGGCCAGAACGCCAGCGTTATTGATCAAGATGTCAATACGCCCCGAAGCGCGCAACGTTTGTACCACCATCAAGTCCACCGACGCCGGGTCGGACACGTCGGCGGTAATAGCCAGGGCCTGACCACCGCGCGTCCGCACTTCCTCGGCCACCGCCTCAATAGCGCGACGCGAGCGGGCGACGATCACCACGTCAGCGCCTGCCTCAGCTAGCGCCAACGCCGCTGCCCGGCCAATGCCTCGCCCTCCACCGGTGATGACGGCGACTTTGTTCTCTAGCACTTTCGCTTTGTCCATAAATTAACGCCAAGAATTCTCTCTGCATAGGGCAGGTAGACGCAACTCAAGCCAAGCCCTATGCCCGTTGATCTCAACTGAGATTTTACAGTGATGCCCATTCCTTGTCAACGCCTCGCCGGTGACGGGTGCGTTCAGCTCTGCTTCCTCGCTTTGCGCCGCCTGCGAAGGCTTCGACGCACGCTATGCGCCCACAACTCCATCATACCCGCAAACGCTTCGGGCTGAGGGTGGGTCAGCAGCGGCCATGGCTCCAAGCTCAGGTCATCCAAGATGGCATTGGCCGCCTTGATGCCCGTCACGCAGGCCCGCTCCAAAAACATAGACGGGTTGCGATCACGCACCCAATCACCGCAGCAAAAGAGATTGGGCCAGGATGTTGACACTCCCAGGTGCTCTTCGGGACGACCTACGTCAAGCAGGGTATGGGTAGGTTCATTGCGCGTAAGTGCCGAGTGGATGAGGTGCCCCTTGAGTTCAGGCCAGGCACGACCTACCTCCACAATAGCCTGGGCTAATAACGCAGCGTCAGGTTTCTCCAGCAATTGAGGTGGGCCGTAGATATGAGATTCGATAGCGCAGCCACCCGTGGCACGGCTCCAGCGAATATAATCATCGTAGATGCGATGTAGCCAGAAGAAGTTATCGAGGATGAAATTCCCAGAGAATATGCCCGCCTCGGCCCGGGGGGATCGCGGAGAGCGGTCGAACCAGAGCCGCACGACGGCAGTAGGCCAGCCACTCGGAAAACGGAGCGAGGCCGCCAGAGAGGCAGTATCTCGACTTTCGCGCAGCAACAACTCTGCAGACGGAGCATCGACCGCCAAAACGACGAATCTACCATCTACCATATTCAGTGGTTTCTGGTTCTGCCCCCAGATGACGCACCAGCCATCGGATTTGCGTTCCAGGCGCGCAACTTTGGCATCTGTCATAATTTCAACACCATAAGCGCGTAGCTTTTCCACCAGTGGCTGGATGATGGCTGTCCCGCCGTCTGTAGGCAGATACGAAAAAGCCCAGGCGTCGCGCCGCAGCAAGGTGTAGAAGCGCAGAAAGGCGATAAAGCCAGCAGCGGGAATCTCTTCGGGGTTGGCAGGCAGCGCGTTACGAGTCAGCCCGGCGAAAAAGGAAGTGAGAGTGGGCGACCAGCCATTGCAGAAATCAGCCAGGGTCATACCCGGCAGAGGTTGCTCTTCACCCAAAGGGTCGATAGACAACGCCGAGAGGAGACCGCCAAAGACGCGAAACATCGAGGCAATGTCACGCAGGGTCAACACTGCCAGGAACCGAGGTCGGGCGAACAGCCCCAGGTAATGAAACGGAGCCGGCATCCAGCTTCCCCGGATGGCGCTGCCCACCTCGGCGCGTCGTACCCGCTTATCTACTCCGAGCACCCACTCCTCTTTTTGGGCCGGGACAAGCACAGGTCGAATCCCGTGACGAGCCAGCATCGCCTGTAAGTTACGATAGGGGGACCAGATGCCGTGGATGCCATGCTCACCCGGGAATCGCCAGGTCTGACCCGAGTGCTCAAACTCGACAGCCGTCCCTCCCTTCAGGCGTCCACCAGGACGTTCGGGATCAGCTTCCAGCAACAGGGGCCGCAGACCACGCTCGGCCAGGTGCAAAGCGGCCGTCAGCCCGGCCACACCCGCCCCGACTACAATAACCTGATGGGAGGTGATTTGATTGTGCAAAACGACAGCCTCGTGATCCAGTGCCCTCAACCTGGCGCATAGTTATGAATACCAGCCCGGCGAGACGATGAGAAGGCGACCATCTCGCGCAAAAACGCGAGAGGTCGAGCTTGCATTAGCGATGGTTCGGCGTAACATTGCTGATAACAACTGCCGCAGGTCAGCGGGGGCTGGCCGTACAGATGTGCTGCGCTCTTAACGGCTTCTTCCCAGTTGCCAACTTCTAGTAGGCTAATCGCGCGCCCGCCGTGTGCTGTTCCACCTCGCTCGATGGGGTGACAAGGATAGGCCAATGTTCCATCCGGCATCACACGCGGCGCAAGCAACGGGTAACAAGCATAAGGCTTAAAGTCCAGCATCAAGCGCAGGTAGAGCAAGCTACCCAAGATAGGTGCTCCGCTTCGCTTTAGGTCCACAACGTGAGCAACGAAGGCCAGATACTCGTCGGAAACCAGCAACTCGTAACGCGGCCAGTTGTTCACAGATTGGGGTGAAAAGGAAAAAATGATACCGTGCTCGATACAAAAGTCGAGTATATCCCGGGCATCTGATAATGTCTCTGGAGTGACGACACAGTGAATAACCAACCGTACATCCGCCTCGGCCTGCCGGCGAGCGGTGACTGTGATCGTATTGATGATCTTCTGAGCAGTGCCGGGGGCAGCACCCAGGGTCTGATCCCACGTATCGGGATTGATGGTGTCCAGGCTGACCACCAGGCGATCGACGTGATATAGCAAGCCCTCATGCTGCGGCAAGAGCAGACCATTGGTCAGCAGGGTTAGACTCCGGAAACGCAATTTATGCCGAGCGTGAGTTATCAATTCCTCAAGATTGGGATAGAGCAACGGTTCGCCGCCGGTAAGGATGAGGCTATCGGTGGCCTGGCGAATGATGGCCAGCAGGCGCTCAGCGCCGGCAAGGGATAACGGAGCTGTTTTAAGCGAGGGGTTGCGTCGCGCCCCGAAGTCCTCACAGTAGCGACAGTTCAGGTTGCAATGCGCCGTGACGCAATATGAAACCACCAGGGGTTTGAAAAGTCGTTCCCCTCTCATCAAGCGGAATAGGTTTGTCGCATAATTGGCGGCTGTTAAGCTCGTGCCAGGAATCACACCATCACCTGGGCGACGACAGCCAGAGCCTGCTCGATATGATCGGCCTCGATCCCGTAGTGTGTGACCGCCCGGATTCGGCATGCCCCGGTGGGACCCATCTTCAGGCCCCGCTCGACGATCCGTCCACAGAATTCGGCCGCGTCGGGAGCACCGTCTTCCAGGTCGAAGTAGACGATATTGGTCTGTACCCGGCTTGGGTCAAGCGTGATACCGGGGATATCAGCCAGGCCTTCGGCCAGCCGACGGGCATTGACGTGATCCTCGGCCAGGCGGTCTACCATGTGTTCCAAAGCCACGACGCCAGCCGCAGCGATGACGCCTCCCTGCCGCATACCGCCACCCAGCATCTTGCGAGCGCGACGTGCTTCACGGATAAAATCCGCAGGCCCACACACCAAAGAGCCCACCGGCGCCGATAGACCTTTAGACAGGCAGAAACTCAGGCTGTCGGTGTCACGCGTTAATTCGCATACGTCCACACCCAGGGCGACCGCAGCATTGAAGATCCGCGCGCCATCCAAGTGTATCTTCAGGTTGTATTTATCAGCCAAGGCCCGAACCTGACGCATGTAGTCTGGCGTCAAGCAGGCACCGCCGCAACGGTTATGGGTATTTTCCAGGCAGATGAGTTTAGTGCGAGGAAAGTGATCATTGTCAGGACGGATGGCTGCTTCTACCTGAGCCAGGTCCAGCGTAGCGTCGGGCTGGTTGGGGACTTGCCGGGAATGGATGCTCCCCACGGCCGAGACGCTACCTGCTTCGTAAAGAAAGATGTGCGCGTGGTCGCCGACGATGAGCTCGTCGCCACGCCCGCAGTGAGTCAACACCGAGACCAGATTGCCCATGGTGCCACTGGCGACAAACAGGGCAGCCTCCTTGCCAACCCGCTCGGCTGCCATGGCCTCCAGACGATTGATGCTAGGATCCTCGCCATACACGTCGTCACCAAGTTCCGCACTGGCCATCGCTTCTTGCATGGCCGGGGTGGGCAGAGTAACGGTGTCACTGCGCAAGTCAATGTACCGCATCAATGAGTCCTCCTGGTTATCAGATATAATTTATCAAGTTTGGGAGCTTAGTACCATTGACGATAGTGCACCTTCTTTTGTATACTATAGTCAGGTGAAGAATATGGCAAGTTGACGAAATAAAAGAGAGGGGGTGGGCCTATGGTGTCGCCACATCTATGGCCCCGTTCGGTGAAGTGCATCGTTCTGGTCGGTGCCACCTTACTCGTGGTCATCGCCTACGTCACCCTCTGCTCTGGACTGTTTGCGGTTGCCATGTTTTTTTCCTAGGTGCTTCCCAGGGACGTGATCCCTGGCTTGTTCTTCCTCCTTCTTGATGTAGAGAGGCCGTCGAAACGACGGCCTCTCTTGCTTTGCGTATATGAATCACAAACAGACTTCCGAAGTCCTGAAGACTTTCCCAAAAGGGGGACCTATGGGCGGAAGTCTAGCGTCTCGTCTCAATCAAAAGCGTAGTAGTCCACGTCGTAGGAAGACTCTACCCCCCCATCAACACTTCCCATCCAGAAAGGCGCAGAGTCATCCATCCATCGAGGCTCACCGCTGGCGCAATCACACTCCAATCCCACCGCACAATCTCGGCAACAATAAGGACGACCGTCGATCACAACCGGTGTCCAGGTGATTTCCGCACCACATTCATCGCAGCAAAGCTCTTGATAGTCGCCAGCCATAATTTACCTCCTGTGGCCTTTAACTATTTCTATTCTATCACCCAAGTACTCGGCTGTCAATAGGTTTTTCCATAAAATCTCGAAATTGGGTAGTCCTCCAGTTGACGAAGTTTGTGTTTTGCGGCACAATTGTGGGGATATCATGGGGAGGTAATATGACTGTTGACACAATGACTGCGACCCAGGTCGCGGAGGCTGAAGGATTTCAAACAGACCGCGTGGTGACCATCAGCTCCGGGCACGCCGTACACGACACCTACACGGCGTTCTTGCCGCCTCTATTGCCGGCCTTCATCGAGACTATGTCTTTGTCCACGACCCAGGCGGGGCTGCTGTCGGTTTTCCTGACGGCACCGTCGCTGGTTCAGCCCTTCATCGGCCACCTGGCCGACCGGTTCAGCTTGCGTTATTTTGTCATTCTGGCCCCGGCCGTCACGGCGGTGGCCATGAGCTTGTTGGGCGTGGCGCCGGGTTACGCTGCGTTGGCGCTGCTGCTAGCTGTGGCCGGCCTCAGCTCGGCCAGTCTGCATGCGGTAGGGCCGGTGATGGCTGGCCGCCTGTCCGGGCAAAGCCTGGGGCGAGGCATGGGTTTCTGGATGGTGGGCGGCGAGTTGGGCCGAACCCTGGGCCCGATCATTGTCGTGACTGCCGTCGCGCTCCTGACACTGCAAGGAATGCCCCTATTGATGGTCGTCGGCCTATTGGCCTCAGCCATCCTCTATTTCCGGCTGAGAGACGTGCCCGGGCGGCCTGCCAACGCCAGGCCCAGCTTACCCTGGCGGCCTGCATTGTGGAGTATGCGCGGGCTGCTGGTCCCCCTGGCAGGCCTCATCCTGGTGCGCGCCTTCACCATAGTTTCGCTGACCACTTATCTGCCCCTCTTCCTGACTGAGGAAGGTGCTAACTTTTGGTTTGCGGGCGCCTCGCTCTCGGTGTTAGAGGCGGCGGGGGTGGTGGGCGCCCTGGCCGGGGGCACGGTGAGTGATTGGCTGGGCCGCAAGCAGGTGCTGCTCATCTCCCTGGTGACCACCACGCTCTTCATGTTCATCTTCCTGGCGGTCGACGGCTGGGCTCAATTTCCTGCCTTGCTGGTGCTGGGCTTGACGGCCCTATCGGTGACGCCGGTCCTCATGGCCGTGGTACAGGAAAGCGTGCCCGACAACCGCGCCCTGGCCAACGGCATGTACATGGCCTTGAGCTTTTGCATCCGGGCAGGGGTGGTTGTCGTGGTAGGGATGTTAGGGGACATGTCTGGCCTGCGCCTGGCCTTCACCGTGAGCGCCATTATGCCGGTGTTGGGAGTGCCGTTTGTTTTGATGTTGCCGGGGAGGGGGCGAAATTGACAATCGCGCCCGGACTAAGTAAAATCAGCCCCACAACGCTATCGGCCCCCGTAGCTCAGGGGACAGAGCAGCGGTTTCCTAAACCGCGTGTCGTAGGTTCGAGTCCTACCGGGGGCGCCTGCGTAAGTCCTGCCGCAAACGACGAGAATAACCATAGACGGGGAATGGCAAACCGCCAATGGGCCTTCCCCGTCTATTCAGTAGACGCTAGATCGCGCCCACTGGACGAAAAGTCCAGTGGGTTCGCCGTGGACTTTCGTCCACTTTGAGCTAGAATCTGCCTCATCTCCAATAGGGAGACCGTTGATGTTCGGTGGACGTCCCCGCTTTTGGGTAACCCTTCTTTTCCTGTTCCTGCTCTTAATCCCGGCTGGCATGGGCCAGTGGGACATGGTCATCGTGGTCATCATCGGCCTGGTCGTGGGCAACGGCTTGGCATTCCTGCGCGGTCAGTGAAACGAGATCCTTGGCTCGTACCTCGCTCAGGATGACAGTCTTTAACCACAAATCGTTCATGCACCCGGCACGTTGCCCTGGCTTTGTTTTATGCACACTCTAGGCTATAATCAAAGCCTGTGGGGATGTCTGAAAGGGATTTACCAGCGTGAACCGTAATTCACTCCTCTCCGCCCTGTGTCTCCTCGGTGGCGCGGTCCTCATCGCTATTGGTTGGTGGGATTTTCGGAACTCCGATGTGATCAACCACTGGTGGGCCGGCGAGCAGATTTACCCTTTCTATTGGTTTCGCCTGGCCCGGACGCTGGTGGTCGTCCTCCCTCTGGCGTTGCTGGCCTGGTGGCTGGGAGTGCGAGCGCGTGCCCTGTCCGAGGATACCCCACCCGCTCAACGTCGGCGCCGGTCAGCCTGTGGCTTTGCGGCAGCCTTGGCCATCCCCTTCATCCTGGTGCTCAAGTATCGGGTGACGTGGCTGGGGATCAACCACGGAAGCTCGGTTTGGATCTATGCCTTCATCCTGACGCTGAGCGCCATTGTCACCTGGCTTGTGTGGCCTCTTCTGAAACATCAGCAACTGGCGGCCTGGCTCGACCGACAGGGGCCGATGGTCATCCTCACCGGCATGGTCATCTTCATAATCGTCTACGGGGGACTGTCTATCACCCGGTATGCCAGCTTTCGTACCCAGACTCTGGATTTGGGCACCATCCATCAAGCCATCTGGAACACCTCCAGGGGACGCCCCCTGGAGTACACCCCTACCCCAGTAACCTTTGCGGACGAGGCGCCAGACTTGGCGGCAGACCTGTCACCGCGCAGCCGACTGGCGGATGGCAGGCTGGAGTTAATTCTGATTCCGCTGTCAGCTCTCTATTGGCTGTGGGCCAATCCGAGCTGGTTGATCGCCTTGCAGGCCATCCTGCTGGCGGGCGGCGCGATCCCCTTGTACCACCTGGCGCAAACTCGTCTGGAAGACGGCACTGCCGCACTGGCCATCACTCTGGCCTACCTGCTGTACCTGCCCTTGCACTACGTAACCCTGGCCGGTTTTCACCCCTCGGCGCTGATGATCCCCTTCCTGCTTTGGGCTTGGCTAGTGGCAGAACAGGGTCATTGGCGCAACTACTACCTGGCGGTGGCCATCGCCTTGCTGTGCGGGATTGACGCCGCCCTGGCTTCGCTGGGTATCGGTCTATATCTGCTCCTGAAGGGAAAGGGATACCGCACCCACGGTGCTGCGACGATCGTCCTGGGTCTGGCTTGGCTGGCGCTGGATTTCGGCCTGGTGGTACCCTGGGTGGGCAAGTTCTATGGGCTAGAGAGAGATGTGCCGGGAGCTGTTGGGAGACTGCTCGACCAACCACAAAACACACTACGTGCGCTGTTAGACCGCGAAAAACTCCAGACACTGGTTGATCTGCTGGCGACCCTGGGCTGGACGCCCCTGTTGGGATTGATCGCTCTGCTGCCAGCGCTGCCTTTGTTGGTCTATGATTTGCTGGCCGTTCCCCAACACCAGAGGATCATCCTGGCCCACGATGTGGCTCCCGTCATCCCTTTTTTATTCATCGCCACTGTTCTGGGGGCGGTCAATGCCGGACGATGGGGCACACGAATTGTAAGGCGCGAGAAAGGGGTAGATCCCCCGACTCTGGAGGGCCGTCGCCTGGTCACGCTCTTCGCGCTGACGACTACCCTTCTGGTCGGGCTGTTCTTTAGCCCATTTCCCCCTGGCTGGGGATTTCGACTGGCTGATCACTACCAGATTAGTGAGCACGAGCGAGCACTGGCTCGCACGTTGGAACTCATTCCAGCGGAAACCATCGTATCGGCCCAAAGCTCCCTCTTCCCACACCTCTCCGGGCGGCCTGTCATTTATCTTTTCCCGACGGTGGCCGACGCAGAGTATGTGATGCTAGACCTGGACTACAGTGCCGATAAGGATGCCGGTCGAACATCGACTTCGGTCGAACGTCGACTTGACGAACATCTCTTTTCCCCTACCGTGGACGGGCTGCTGTCCGACCCGAATTTCCACGTTGTCGCCTTCGACAACGGTGCACTCATATTGCAACGCGGGCCGGGTGAGGCCCCGGCTGGCTTCGCGAAGACCTTGGCCGATTACCGTACAGGGCTATATCGCTCAGCGATCGTCGAATACGAGGGACCAACCCAATTAAAAGCGGGGAATATGTACCAGGCCAGGATTGTGCTGGAGAATCGGGGAACACAAAGCTGGGAGACGAGCGGTCCTTATCCAATCAATCTCAACTATCACTGGTGGACTGCTAATGGCACTCCAGTTGAATGGTACGGACTCCCAACTCCCTTGAACCAAGTCGTGAACCCAGGTGACGTCCACCCGCAGCGGGTCCGCTTCGTCACCCCAACCCAGCCGGGAGACTATGTGCTGGAGTGGGACCTGGTGCACGAAGGCCGCACCTGGTTCGGTGACCAGGGCGGCATTACGCTGCGCGTAGAGGTAACGGTGGAATGAAACACCCCAAAAAGATGCTAGTACACCGCCAGGCAAATTGTGACGACTTGTAGTTACGACTTTAGTCGCTCATTACGCGGGAAAAACGACTGAAGTCGTTACTACGAACCTATCAAAACTTATCTGACGGTGTACTAGGTCGTCTGGGCGTAAATAAGCCGGTAGCTACGCAGCATCCTTTGACAAGCTCAGGATGCGGATTTGTACAGGTTTCGCGGCTTGACCCACATTCTTCGACGGCTCGACTGAGCTCGCCGAAGTCAAGCTCAGGATGCTTCCCCCTCTCGCGAGACTAGCGACTTATTTACGCCGCCGTGGTACTGGCACCTAGGGCTACTCCAATGCTTCGAGAATATCCTCTAGCAAATCCTCTTCCATAAAGGAGCCTTTTTGCAGAAGCGACTCGACCTGTCCGTCCAGGCGGTGCCAATCATCAGGCGACAGGTCTTTGGCCGTGACCACAATGACCGGCACGTCGCGTAGCTCTTCCTCTGATTTCACGATTTCGAGCAGGGTGAAGCCGTCAAGTTCCGGCATCATCAAATCCAACAGGATCAAGTCGGGACGCTCGCGGCGAATCAGGTTCAGACCAGCGTGTCCATCGTACGCCTCGAAGACCTGATATTCACCCCGCGCCTGCAAGATACGGCGCAGGAGTCGGGCAGCATCTGGCTCGTCTTCGATGATGGCTATCCGATTAACACGCCCATCCAGTCGATTAAGCGCGGTCAGCAGACCCTCACGTGGTGCTGGCGAGCGAGAGGCCAGGGCCGCTGCTTCTGCAGTACCTACGGTTCGGGCCCAACCATCCCCCAACAAGTGCTTTTCGACGGGGAAGGTATGACCTGAGATGTTGATGACCACCGTTTCATCCGGCTCGATCAGTCGTTGTCCTAACAGTTTAAAGACCCCAGCACATGCCATGGCTGCGGCTGGCTCCATCGAAAGACCGTCCATCTTGGCCATCACGTGCATGGCGCGGAAGGCCTCCTCGTCGGTGACGCTCTCCATCACACCACCGTATTCTAGGATGGCATTCCGTAAAAAGGGATACACTGCGCCAGGGCTGCCCGTAGCCACGGTGGTAATACGTGTTTGCGGATCGGACACATCTTCGGCCTCCTCCAGCCCGGCCTTAAAGCTGTTAGCCATTGGTGCACAGCCAGCAACCTGGATAAGCGCCAATTTGGGCACTTTGTTGATAAAGCCCATCCGATATAGCTCTTGGAAACCCTTCAACACACCCACTGGACCAAGACCACCGCTGACCGACTGTACATACCAATCAGGTGCACGCCAGGGCAGGACAGTCCCACTGCTGCTTGTCATCTGCCCCAGTTGCTCGGCGATTTCAAAGGCCACAGTTTTCATACTCTCTTTTGCAGCAATGCTGCGCACCCCCCGGTCGACAAACAGGCCTTTGTGCTGGGCAAACTTGGCCGCCACTATCTTGGTGCGGTCATAAGTGCTGGTGACCTTGACGACATCGCTGCCATAGAGTGCTACTTCGCGCATTTTATCGGCAGGAACAGTGCTGGTCAGGAACGCCCACAGTTTGATACCAGCTCGCGCACAATAGGCGGAATAGGAAATGGCCACGTTGCCAGTCGAGGCGACCACCGCTTCGGTCATCCCCGCTTCCTTCATGGCCGAAATTGCCAACGATGCCTGGCGGTCTTTAAAAGAACTGGTAGGGCCTTGCCGTTCATCCTTAAAATAAAGATGCCGATGCCCCAGCATCAGGCCCAGATTAGTCGCCTTAAGTAGTGGCGTGCCCCCCTCTCCCATCGAGACAACGTTGTCGTGCTCCTTGAGCGGAAGCAATTCCCAATACCGCCACATCGTGTTTAACGGACGGAAGGTCAACTCTCTCTGCCATACCTCGGCGATGGCGTCCAAATCATAATCTGCATCAAGCCAGTCATGACCACACTCCTCACAACCCGCCATAGGGCTATCATAGACAACACGATGTCCACATTTAGCACACGTCACATAGAATTGCTTTTCCATAATACTCCGTCTCACTCTGTTCTGCTTATTGCATAAGCTATATTTCAGGCTGATTCGATTCTATACGGCTTAATGCCTTCCCCAGATCTTCAAGCAGTTCTTGCTCAGTAAAGAGTCCTTTGCGCAGCAATACCTCAACCTGTCCGTTAAGCTGTTGCTGCTCTTCTACCGTCAACTCCTTGGCGGTGATCACAACAACAGGAATGTTGCGCGTGTCTGGTTCTCGTTTGAGATCCTCTAGGACAGCGAATCCGTCTACCTCAGGCATCATCAGGTCGAGAATGACAATGTCCGGTTTACGCTTGTGAACCATGTCTATCCCAGCCTGGCCCCCATCGGCTCCTGTCACCCGATAACGGTGCTGTGCCTCAAGCAAACGGCGGATGAGCAATATGTCATCAGCCTGGTCGTCTATGACCAGCACTTCGACTTCCCCCTCTTCCCTCTGATCCACGCGATTAAGAGCGGCAAGCAACTCTTCTTCCATAATTGGTTTAACCAGATAGTCGGCAGCGCCCAAGCTAAAGCCAAGTCCCTCGTTGCTGACAATGCTACACACGATGATTGGAATGTGTTGAGTCTGCGGACACGCCTTCAGTTCCCGAAGTACCTGCCAACCATCCTTGGTAGGCATCAACACGTCAAGGGTTATGGCAAACGGCTGAAGCTGGGAAGCCTTGTCAAGCACCTCCTCACTGTTGGTGACACCAACGACCTGATACCCTTCATTTTCCAGATAGCGTCGATACAAGCTGATTACACCGGGATCATCATCCACCGCCAGCACCGTCTGGCGCTCCGCAGCCGACGATTCCTCTTCCGGCCTATCCGTGATCAACTCCATCTCCGGCTGTCCTTTTTCATGGGTAGGCAAAGTGATTATGAAGGTTGAGCCAACACCCAACTCACTTTCCACAGTGATCTTACCGCCGTGCATTTCCACGAAGTAGCGGCTGATGGGTAACCCCAGGCCCGTGCCACCTACACTTCGGGTAGTTGAGCCATCCACCTGGGTGAACTCTTCGAAGATGCTATCCAACTTCTCTTCGGGGATGCCCTCGCCGGTGTCGGCGACGCTGATGGTGACCCACTCGTCGTCGTGGTCAGCCGTCACACTGATCTTACCCCCCTCAGTGAATTTGGTCGCATTAGAGATGAGGTTGAGCAACACCTGACGTATCCGCGTCGCATCTACCCAGATATTCGGTAAATCGTCAGGCACATAGTGCTCAAGTTGGACATCCTTGTCTTTGACCAGCCCCACCGCCGAAGACATAACCCCCCTAATGATCAGCTTCAAGTCCGTCTCGTCGAAGTTGAGTTCCATCTTCCCAGCCTCGATCTTCGACAGATCGAGAATGTCGTTGATGAGACCTAGCAGGTGTTGACCACTGCTGTAGATCGCGGTCAGGTCAGTCTCCTGCATTTCTGTAAGGGGACCGTCGATACCTTTAAGAATGACCCGGGAGAAGCCGATGATCGAGTTGAGCGGCGTCCGCAGTTCATGAGACATATTAGCCAGAAACTGAGTCTTGAGCTTGTCCATTTCACGCAGTCGCTCCGTCGTCTCTTTCTGCTCCTCAAAGGCACGCATATTATCGATAGCGATGGCCGCCTGGCGAGCCAGCGTCTGGCAAAAGTCCAACTCATCCTCGCCAAATACTCGCTGTCGCTCCACGTAGTGGATCTCCAAGCTGCCAGTAAGAACGCCTCTGACCACGATAGGCACCAACAGCATAGATTTGACGTCTTTGCGACCCGGCACATCCTGTGGGTGGGCAAAGGCAGGGTGCGCACTCACGTTTTCCACTGCCAGAGCCTCTCGAGTATCACGTAGGAGCACATACGCAGGGTTGCTGACCATCGGAATATGTGTTTTGTCCACACCGGGGGTGGGCCGGTGCTCGGCCACAATTTCACCGTATCCCTTTTCTCGGTCGAAAATGGTCAACTGGCACTGGTCTGCTCCCAGCCGGTCCGCCATTTCGTCCACCAGAATCCGGTAAAGATCGGATAGGTCATTGCTGGCGGTAATGCGATGGCTGGCCCGATAGAGAGCTTCGGTTTCAGCCAGGGCAACCTGGGCCTGTTCAAAGAGACGCGCGTTTTCTACAGCCAGGGCCACCTGAGAGGTGACGGCGTCCACCAGAGCCAAATCATCGTCAGTCCACTCACGAGGTTGGTCAGGCTCAAAAAGGTTCAGGGCACCGATGACCTGTCCGCGTAGGGTGATCGGGGTCGCCAACGCCGAGCGAGCCCTGATCGCGCCGGGGACGTTTCCATCGCCGTCTCCATCTTGACCTGACAAAGGTAACTTCTCTGCATCGGGCACAACGACCGGCTCCTGACTCTGCATCGCCAGTTGGATTTCGGGCGACCAAACCTGGGGGGTAGGCTTCAAACCATCCTGCGTCAAGACATAGCCCAGCCCCTGCTGATCCCGCCTGGAGGCGAGGAAGCTTTGCCATTCCCGGCGCAGATATTGCTGATGCGCCGTCTGAGCTTCTTGCAACGCCTTCTGAGTTTCATCCAGCAGACGAACGTTTTCAATGCCAACCCCAATCTGGTGACCGATAGACTCCAGTAGTGAGAACTTCTCAGCACTCAAATCACGCACGGAACGGCTAAACAGGCACACAGTCCCCAGTGACTCGCGCTGATAAATAAGCGGGATACCGACGTAGCTATACAGCCCGTGTTCGATCAGATCACTGACATCTACAGGTGCATCTTGTCGCACGTCTCTGATAACCAAAGTTTCACCGGATTGAAAAGCCAATTCAGAAAGAGTACCTGTCAGCCCCTGCTGCTCAAAAAGCCTAACCATCGAATCCGGCAAGCCCTGATGGGAAGCCAAAACCAGGTTGCCGGTTGCTTCATCGCTAAGGCTGACCAGACCGGCATCGTAGCCCTGCGTCGTCATCACAGTCTCCAACACCGCTTCCAGCAACTCCTGAAGGTCATGTGAGCGATTGACGGTAGCGGCAAGTTGGTTCAGAGTAGTCAACTCGTCAGCACGTCCGCTTTGCTCCTCAAAAAGACGTGCATTCTCAATGGCGGCGGCCAGTTGGTCGGCCATAGTTTGGAGTATCGCAATGTCCTCATCTGAAAAGGCAGCCCCCTCAGTGCTCTGAATGGTCATAGCACCGAGGACTTGTCCTCGCGAGATCAGAGGCAATGCCATCTCCGAGCGCGTTTCCGGCAGCCAGGGGTTGTCGAAACGTACTGCCTCCTCGCCGACATCCAGCGCAATGCGAGCCTGGGCGTTCGCCACGCACGAACCAATCATCGACTCGCCACCGATCTCCAGTTTGTGTCCCTCCTTCACCATTTGCCGACCGGCCTCGCCGGTACCAGCCCGCAGCACCGCCCATTTGCCCGGCTTGCCGGTCCACTCGCCGGTCCGGTCCACCAGAAACAGCCCAGCATAGTACAACTTTAACCGCTCGCGGACCAAGTTGACTACTTGTTGGATCAACTCCTCGGGATCCAATAGGCTGGTAGCGGCGCGGGAAACTTCAGCAGAGGTTTGCAATTGAGCATTGCGCCGTTCCAATTCGATCTCTGCCAGCCTGCGCTCGGTTATGTCCCTTCCAATACCCACCAGGCCAATCACCTGCCCGGTTTCACCCTTGAGGGGAACCTTCGTCTCCGATAGCCAGCGACGCTCGCCAGTCTCGTGATAAGGCGTTTGCCCTATCCGGTCAATGATAGGCTGCCCAGATCGAATGATTTTCTGTTCCTCCTCATAGTATCCTGGGGCATCCTCTGCCGAGAAGAAATCAAAATCGGTCTTGCCGACAACATCTTGCGGATCGGTAAATCCCAGGAATTGCGCGTGTGCCTTGTTACTTCTGATAACGCGCGATTCGGCATCCTTGAAAAAGATCATATCGGGCACATTATCCATAAGGGCCCCCATCAAGTCACGCTCACGAGCAATGACCTCCTCGGCCCGCTTTCGTTCAGCGATTTCTTGTTGGGCTTGCTCGTACAACCGGGCATTCTCGATGGCAGAGGCCAGTTGGTCGGCCATAGTTTGGAGTACCGCAATGTCCTCATCTGAGAAGGCTGCCCCCTCAGTGCTCTGAATGGTCATGGCACCGAGGACTTGCCCTCGCGAGATCAGCGGCAATGCCATCTCGGAGCGCGTCTCCGGCAGCCAGGGATTGTCAAAACGCACCGCCTCCTCACCGACATCCAGCGCTATACGGGCTTGGGCGTTCGCCACGCACGAACCAATCATCGACTCGCCGCCCACTTCCAACTTGTGGCCTGCCTCCAGCATGTGGCGTCCGGCCTCTCCCGAACCAGCTCGCAGCACCGCCCACTTGCCTGGCTCGCCGGTCCACTCGCCACTCTGATCCACCAGGAACAAGCCGGCGTAGTACAGATTAAAGCGCTGGCAAGCCAGGTCTACGACTTGCCGGACCAATTCGTCTGGGGCCAAGATACTGCTGGCGGCGCGCGAAACCTCGGCGGCGGTTTGGAGTTGTAGGGCACGGTTTTCTGCCTGCTGAACAAGCATTGCCCCCTTCAACGCACTACTGATCTGCCCGCGTAGTGTGTCGCAAACCGCATCTTCTCGCAGATCGGCCTCAAACACGACGAATCCCAAGTGATCTTCCCGGAAGTAAAGGGGTTCAACCACCAACCTATATCGCCGGTCGTGAGGTAGCAAACCGGTCGGAGCCAGTTGGCTGGAGGGGAATCGCTGTCCATCGCCTTCCAACTCAATTGGTCCCTCTTCATCGTAGGCCAGAAATAGCTTGGACCATTCGGCCGGTGACTCGGGATCCTCGTACAAAGAAAGATAACAGCGCCTGATGCCCACTCGCGGCAGTTCCTGGACCAAAACGTCTTTCAGTCCCGCTATGCTGGGAATGGTAGTTAGCGCCTGGCCAATCTCACGCAGCCCCTCAGCTCGTTGCTCTACCTGAAACCTGCGGTACGCCTGGACCCGCTGTGCTACCTCCCCAACCATCACTCGGGCCTGTCCCCAGAGGTTCTCAGTCCGTGACCGAGCCTCGTTATCGGCCAGGTAAGGCAGTGCGTGGCGGCGCAACGTGGAAAGCACTCCCTGCCAGGCAGTTGTATCGCCACCCGCGATTGCCACTTGGCGTAAAGCCTCATCCAGCGTTGACAAAAAGCTACCTGGCAATTCGCCGCCCACCTCGGCAACCAAGGCATCCAGGAGTTGCTCTCCCCATTCGGAGACAATACCATCAAAGGGAGGTCCTACCGTCTGGGCCAACTCCAAGAGGATTTCGTCTCGTCGGGCAAGGAAAGCAGCTTCTAGCGTTTCTCCCACCGAAGCATCCGTTTCTTCCTCAGAAGACGAAGCCGGCATGACCGTCACCGGCTTCGCCCCGGCCTGCAACACCGCCGGAGCCATACAGCCACACGACTGACGTACCACCAAATCTAGGGGCAGATGCTCCAGCTCAGGTACTTCCTCGCCCCGCAACTGGGCCAACAACATCTCAACTCCCCGTCGCCCCCACTCATAAAACGGCACCCGAGCTGTAGTCAAGGGAGGAGTGACAGACCTTGCCTCCTCCACATCGTCGAATCCCACCACAGCCACGTCGTCAGGCACCCGTATCCCTCGCGCCTGGAGCGCCCGTAATGCATTCAAGGCCATTGTGTCATTGGCAGCCGCCACAGCCTCAAAATCTACTTTCCGCTCGTCAAGCAGCAGACGCATCGCCGCCACACCGGAAGGGGCGAAGAAGGTGCCGGGCGTAACCAGATCCGTGTCGAGAGGAATACCATATTCGGCCAGCGTGTCGGCGTAAGCACGATATCGCTCTTTCGCTGTCACAGAGTCTTCAGGCCCACGGATGAAGGCAATACGGCGATAGCCGTGAACCTCGATGAGATGAGCAATCACATCTCGCATACCCCGGTGAAAGTCCAGCAAGACACTGGGGATGCCTTCCAACGCCTGCTCCAAGCTGATCAGCGGAAGAGGATGATAGCGGCTGCAGAACTCCTTCATCTCTTGAGGCCCCACATAATGGCCCAACATGCCAGTCCAGACCACCAGACCGTCTAAGTTCTCTTCGTCTACCAGACTATAGAGCACGTTGCCCTGAGCCTCGAAACCTTGTGGGGAACGCAGTAAACCACCTACAAATCCGATCAGGTTGGCATCTCGTTCCCGAGCTGCATCCGCTGCCCCATTCCATAGGGGAGCGCTAAACTCATCCGAGACTTCACGAATTAGCAAACCGATGGTAGGACGCGACTTAGCGTCATTCATCATTCCTGACCTCCTTTCCCAACGTGGGGTGGAGATGGCGACCCTCGCTGAAGCTGATTTCCTGGCGCGTCTGCACCGTTGCCGCGCCCAGTAGTAACCAACTCACGAGGTTTTTTCCGTTTCTCCTCTAAGTCCCTGGCAGAGTAGGAAGATGGTGAAGCCTCAGAGGATTCCAGGTCGCCTTCAGTCGCCGCAGAGTTCCCAGTGTCCAGCCGGATAGCACCGTGCGAAGTACCCAATGCCCTGGACATCTCGGTGACGGTCGTCTGCAAGATCGTCTCAAGATCCGTGGAAGTACGGATCTTGCCAGTGATCTCGCGGATGAGCGCCTCCCGGCGGGCACGGGACTGGATCTCTTGCAGTTGACGCAGACCCTGAACGACCACAGCCGCCTGGCCAGAGATGGCTGCCAGGCGACGGACCTCCGCCTTCGGGAAAGTGGTTTGTTCTAGATAAGTAGCATTTATGTGACCAATCCACTGACCACCAACCACTAGCGGGGCAAATAAAATGCTTTTAGCGCCGGCCTGTTCAAGAAGAGCACGAGCATTGTCGTCCAGGCGTGGGTCACCAGCGACGTCCTCAATGATGGTTGGCGTATCGGGACGCAGGAGATCGGCTGCCGACGGTAAATCTGACAGGAGGTAGCGTGAGCTAGCCCCAGGTGAGAATTGAGGCCAGGAAGCCAATATCTGGATCCATTCAGGCATTTGGCTGCTCGTCCAGGGACAATCGAAGAGATCCAGGCTAATACGTTGAGCCTCTTGGCCAACTACCGTGTGTTGACGCAGGGCGTCGAGGATATCCTCATAACTCTGGGCGGTGTTCAGCTCCGCGCTGGCTCGGTAAAGAATATCAGTCTCAGCCAATGCACTCTGAGTCTGCTCAAACAAGCGAGCGTTCTGGATGGCATTAGCAAGCTGATCGGCCATCGTTTGCAGCGTGGTAATGTCTTCACGGCTGAAAGCTGCTTGGAAGGTGCTCTGCACGCTGAGAGCACCGATGGTTTCGCCCCGTGATATAAGAGGAAGCGCCAATTCTGACTGAGTATCGGGCAGGATTGGGTTATCGAAGCGTTTACCCTCTCCACCTGCATCAAGCTCGACACGAGCCTTGGCGTTGGCAACACACCAACCAACCATCGAATCGCCACCAATCTCCAGTCGATGCTCCTGTTCTAGCTGGGTTCGGCCAGCTTCGCCCGTGCCAGCTCGCAACACAGCCCACTCATCCGCTTCGTCTACCATAAAGAGACCGACATAATAGAGACCGAATCGATCCCGGATCAATTCTACCGCCTCGGCCATCAGTTGGTCCAGGCTCAGAATTGAGGTAGCTGCCTGGGAGACTTGGGCAGCCGTCTGCAATTGCACGGCCCGCTGGCTAAGCTGTCCAAAGAGACGGGCGTTCTCCAGGGCAATCGCCGCCAACTGTGCCACTCGCTCAAGCAGCGGCACATCAACGGTGGCGTAGGCACCAGAAGTGGAGTGGCCCAGGCTAAGTGAGCCCAGCACGTCACGTCCATACACCATGGGTATGATGACACATGTCTGAATGCCTGTCTGTCGCATCACCTCAATCTCCAGCCCTTGCAAGCTGGAATCAGTCAGATCAAAGACCGTTGTTTTCCGCGAGTTGATTACCCGGCCAACGAGAGTCTCCTGGAGGTCCACAATCTGGCCTTTGGCCGGGACGCGGTCACCCTCGGGTTGCTCAAGTCCAGGGTTGAACACTTCCAGAGTTGACGACTCCTCATCCGTCAGAGCCAGAGCCAGGTGATCAAAGGGGACAAGTTGGGCCAACGAATCTTGCACAGTTTGAATGATGGCGTGAATGTCAAGCGCGGTCGCCAGTCTGCGCAGCATCTCGTTGAGCAATGCCTCTTCCTCGGCGGCCCGGCGCGTTTCATCAAAGAGACGGCGGTTTTCAAAGGACACCGCTGCCTGGGCGGCCAGTGTCACAAAGGGTTGTAACGTCTTTTCATTCAACTGATCCGCACGGTAACTTTCAACCAGTAAGACGCCCAGGGGTGATCCGCGGAAGAGGATGGGAATCGAAGCCAACTCGACTCCTTCTCCCTCAGTTAACCAACTCCGCCAAACCTCATCCAAGGCTCTGTGATTCGGCGGGGCATCTTCTTGGGTCAGATCTGAATAGATCGTCAGATGCAGTGACACCTGGTCAACGTCCATTTGCATCCCGACTTCCACTGGGCGACCACTGCGATCCCAACCTGCGACCACCTCCAACTTGTCTTCTTCTTGCCCCTGAACCAGCACCAAACCGCGTTCGAAGCCGCCCTCAGACACCGAGACGAGCAACACGTTAGCCACTTCCGAAACGGAAGTCGCCGCGCCTATAGCACGGCTGGCGCGGTAAAGCATAGACGTCTCTTCCAAGGCCTCCTGGGTCTGCTTGAATAGACTGCTGCGTTCAATGGAAAGGGCTGCCTGGCCCGCCAGTGTGAGATAGGGCTGTATATTGCGCTCCGTAATCGCTCCAGGCTGTGTGGCAGCCAGCGTGAGAACTCCGATCCAGCCGCCGACGGCGACCAGTGGAACAACCGCCAGGGAACTAATGCCAGCCGTAACCAATTCGTCCCAAATGGTTCCTTCCAATCTCGATTCGGCAGTGACGTCGCTCAGGATAAGGGGCCGATCACGCCTTACCCGCTCTCCCATCAAGTCTCGGTTCATGGAAAGCTGGCTACCGGTTTGCCAGAGCGGCTCTGCCTCCTGAGACCAGGAGGAAACGATGACCAAGTCGTCAGAGAGTTTTCCACCCGGAGAGTCGAAGATTCCTAAGAAGCATTGGTCAACCCGAGGTGATGTCAGACTGCCTACGATCGACCGTAAAATACCGTCCACACTGTCTGCAGAGGCGATAGCACGGCTAGCGCGATACAGGGCGTCGGTCTCCTCCAATGCCATCTGGGTCTGTTCAAAAAGGTGCACATTTTCCACGGCCAGGGAAACCTGCGTAGCCACATCTTCGATGAGTGCAATTTCATCCGCTGCCCACTGGCGAGCATCGTCCTCGTGAAAACCCAGCGCACCAATCACCTCGCCGCGCAGCGTGATGGGCGACACCAATGTAGTATGACTTTTATCGTCTGTCGTTCTGTCCGCTATGAACAACTCCCGCTGACTCATAGCTTGTTCGATCTCGGGCAAACTTTCGCCACCGAGAGGTGTTCTTCCCGACTGCATGCGTTCGTAGAAAGACGCAACCGGGCTCAATGCTAACCCTGACTGCTTCCCACGCATGTCACCTCGCTGGGATTCCTTCGCTGCTTCCAAACGTGCTCCGAGTTCCACAAACGTCTGGGCGTTGTGGATAGCAATAGCCAATTGATCAGCTATCCTTTGAAATATCCTGATGTCTTCCTGGCAGAAGGTCTGTTGCTGGGTATTTTGCAAGTCCAATGCACCGACCGCCCGGCCATCAGATTGTAAGGGCAGCGCCATCTCCGAACTTGCATCGGGCAGCAGCGTGTTACTATAGTGATGAGTTTCTCCATCCAAACCCGGGCCGATGAGCGCTTCGGCATTACCAATACACCGGCCAACCAGTGAGCCTCCTCCTACTTCGAGACGGTAACCCTGCGACAGCATCTGATGGTCGACTTCACCTGCCTGTCCTGGCGGACCGGCCAAAGTGCTTGCCCCAAGTGTTGCCCACTGACCCGACTCATCGATTAAGAAGAGGCCAACGTAAAGGAGTTCAAACCGGTCACGTACCTGATTCACCACTTCTTGCGCCAATTGGTCCGGCTTTAGGGCCGGGCTGAGAGCGCAAAGGACTTGATTAACCCTCTCAAACTGGGACGCGCGTTTTTCCAACAAAATGTTGGCTGTATTCAATTCCCTTACACGCTCCTCGAACTGCATCCGAGTGTTAAGCGCCCCGGCATGCTCCTCTTCTGCTTCTCGGAAGGCATCCACCCAAGAGACTCTAAATCTCCATTGTACTACAGCGATGACAAGAGCAACCACACACCCAGCAACGTAGAGAACACCCAATACTGACCCGGTTATAAGTGTCGACCCGATGAGCCCAGTCAGAATGAAAACAAGGATCAGCCCCAAGAGAATAAACAATCCATGTGATACGGCATTTAGGGACGAGGCTCGCGTCGACCGGGTCTCTTGCTGCTCATCTTCTAACTTCGTCATTACATGCCTAGGGATTTCCGTTGCTGCTGATCCAACAACGTCACGCCCGGTTTCCGGGTCGTTCTCAAATAGACCGGTAACTACCTCCTCTACAATAGAAGTATCCTTCTTTTTCCCTGCAACCGGCTCTGTCTGGGTTGAAGCACGCCTACGCGCTTCTGATGCTGCTGACTCGGCAACGCCAGGCTCAGTCACGACTTCATCGTCGAGAAGGTCAGCGACTACGTCCCTGAGCAGAGAAACATCCTCGGTGTCCTCCTCCGTCTCTGACTCGGGGAGAGTGTCGGAGAAAATGTCCTCGATTTGATCCGTGAGGTCGTTATCGGCCATAATTTAGCAACTCCTTAGCCAGCGCGCGGTACTGCTCAGCTCCACGGGTTGTGGGAGCATAAAGCGTGACAGGTTGACCAAACGCTGGGCTTTCCCTCAGCTTGGTATCTACCTCGATAATCGTTTCGAAGATAACACTATTCAGCTTACCCTGCATCTGTTCAAGTGTGACCCGGCAGATCTTGTTGCGCCGATCGTACATGGTCACCAACACACGATGCTTCAATCCCGGGTTAATCTTTTTCTGCGTATGCTGAATGAGTTTTATGTAGTCGAGCAGCGTATGAACAGCAAAATACTCACATTGGATAGGGATAATGAGCACATCGGCCGCCGTCAATGCATTAAGCGTCAGAGTTCCAAAGGAGGATGGGCAATCTATCAGAATGAAGTCGTAGAAGCCATCGCCCATAGAATCCAGCCCGTCCTTCAGTCGAAACTGAAAACCGGATTGTCCATAGAGAACTTTCTCCAATACAAGCAGCCCCTGATTGGCTGGTGCGATGTCTAGACCAAGCAACGAGCTTTCGCGGCTTACACTCACCAGCGAATTATTTCGTAGTAGAGCATCTCCCACAGTACGACGCAGTTCCTTTGGATTTAGTCCCATCGACAGGGTAAGATGGCCTTGTGGATCCAAGTCAACCAGCAACACGAAATGTCCCATCTCCGATAGACTGGCTCCCAACGACAAGCACGTAGTAGTCTTGGCCACTCCTCCCTTTTGATTACTGACGGCGATAGTTGTGGTCATAGCTGACGCCTTCCTCACTGCCTATGGCTCGCTCGTCTTTTCCCTATCCTGTGACGACGGAGCGGCCTCCAATTTCCCAAAGGCACGTGACGTCCCTAATACCCGGAAAAGCTCGTCTACTGCTGTTTGTACGATACTCTCTGCACTGGTGGCGCGACGCAACTCGTCCGTGATCTCGCGAGTCAGCCGTTCGCGTGCAGCGCGACGTTGGGTATCCTGATAAAGGCGAGCACTTTCCAGCGCTGTTCCTAGTTGCTCGGTGATCAGCTCCAAAATGGCTATCTCCTCCGGCATCCACTGGCCTGCGTCTTCAGGTTTATAGGTATCCAGCACACCCACCACCTGGCCACGCACCTTGATAGGCACGGCCAAAGGTTGTCCCCCATTGCTCGGTTGGTCCGTCGCCTGGAGATTTGATAACTGCACGGTCTGCCCTTCGCGCAACGCCTCTTCCATCTCAGGTCGCCACACTCCTGTGGCGCCGGTCACGCCGCGCTCGTCACACCGAAAGCCCAACTCAGGCCGGACACGAAGTATTTCTTCCCACGCCTGGCGGCTCATCTCACCGTAAGCACGGCGCATTAGCTCCAGCGCCTTTTGAGTCTCATCAAACAGGCGCGCGTTTTCGATCGCCACTGCCACCTGGTCGGCCAACATCTGTAATACCTCAATATCTTCCCGCGTAAACGCAGCCTCTTCGGTGCTCTGTACGTCGAGGGCGCCCAACACATGACCGCTGACGATCAGCGGCAATGCCATCTCAGACCGAGTCAGGGGCAAATCGGGATTCCGAAAGTGAACGGCATCATCACCTACGTCCAGCGCGATTCGCGGCTCTCTAGTCCCGGTGACATACCCCACAATTCCCTGTTCTCCCACTCGCAACCTGTGGCCTCGATCCAGCATGCGCTGACCACCCTCACTGTTGGCCGCCCGCAGCACGGCATATTCATCCGCTTCGTCCAGCAGGAAGATCCCAACATGGTAGAAGCCGAAACGATCACTGATCAGGCTCGTTACCTGCGGCAGCAGTTCATCCCTGTCATGGATGGAGGCGGCGGCGCGGCCTACCTCAGCGGCAGCCTGTAACTGTACCGCCCGACGTTTCAGGTCACGAGTGCGCTCGGCAACCCGCTGTTCCAGGCCGCTGATGAGTTCGCGTAACTGGCTTGTCATGCCGTTGAAGGCCCGCGCAAGTGCGCCAACCTCATCCTCTCGCTCTACTTTTGCGGTACGCTCCAGATCGCCGGCGGCGATTTGAGTGGCGGTTTGAGCCAGGTTTGCCAATGGGTTTGCAATAGTTCGCGTGACGAACAGAGAAACAGTCGCCGCTACCAGCAGCGTCCCCAGCGCTACACTGCCCATAATGATAAGCGCCGTGTAGGTCTTGCGAAAGGCCTCAGACTGATCTTGCTCGACCAGCAGCGCCACCTGAAGTTCCGGCAGCCAGCGATAGACGCCCAACACAGGCCGCTCACCGAAGTTTTCGTATGAGGCAAAGCCGTTTTCTTGACCCTCTATAGCTGTGACAGCACCCCGGGTACGCACAGCCGTTCCTTCCTCACCAAAAGTTGTGTAGGTCACCAAAGCGTAGTCGCTGTCAACCAAGAAGGTCTCCACAGTCTCACCCAACCCGGCCCTACTGCGCATAATTTCGTTTAAAGCCTTCATGCTGGCACGACCGGCCAGGACGAACATATGCCCCTCGCTGTCAATCACCGGGCGTGCGAAGACGAGTGGTATCTGGCCCTGCGAAGGGGAGTAAGACGGCGGCGCTACGTAGACGCCTTTCAATGCCTCCTGAAAGTAGATCTGGTCGTCTAAAATCTCCCCCTCTTGCATAGGATCAGTGGACACCACCACCTGCCCCTGGCTATCCATCAAGAACAGTTCTTCAAGCCGCTGACTCTGGTCAATTAACTGCTCGAAGTGGTCTTGCAGACTTTGGTGAGCTTCCCGATAGGACTGGGAAGTTGGCTCGTCTTGAATAAGCGAATGTACATTACCTAATTGATCCTCCGTATTCAAGGCATTGGCCAACGTAATTTGCGAATCACGTATGAAGTCCTTTATCTCAACCTCTTTGAGTATCGTTACCGTTTCGAGCCGATCGAACGCTTGATCCCGGTCACTTTGTATACCCTGCACACCCGCGCTAAGGCTTATGATGAGCACTGGCAGCAATGCCACCAACACAAAAGCAATCAGCAACCGGACGCGGATGGTGCTGGCCTCCCGATAGGCAGAAATGAGTTGCCAGAGAATGACCAAGATGAGGATAATAACGCCACCATAGGTGACAACTTGCGATAGGCCGAACTGAGCCATCTCAAACCGAGCCCACGGCACCATCTGTTCAATGGAAAAGATCAACCCAGCGCCTAATAGACCAGCAGCTACGGCCCAGACCAGTTGACTGCGGGGTAACACCAAACTTGCCAGCGTGACCGTTAGCACCAAGATCGCAACCGCCAAGACTACGGTAAGGCCAGTCAAGAAAAAGGCAAAGGCAGGCAGCAGAACCAACAGTGCCGCGAACATTAAGTAGGATGCTCCGTCAAGCTGGCCCTTACGTGCCATCTTACGCGCGACAAAGAATGCCCCTCCCCCCAAAGCGATTAAACTTGCGATTCCCAGTAAGTGCCATGCCTGAGTCTGGAAAAACATCATCAAGATGGCGGCAAAGGCCAAGCCTGCGATGACCAACACGGCCAGCCCTACACGCTGGATGGCCAACATCCGCCGGTAGTCTGAGGAGAAACCGCGTTGCTCATCCGGGTCTTGGGTCAAGACATCTGGGCCCAGGGCCCTTTCTTCTGAAGTGTGTGTGGAGGATGGGGTCCGCCCTTGTTTTTCGGTCATAGCTACCTCCGGCTTGTAGGGCATACCACGCCAGCAGCCTCTAATCGCACTTTTTCCACAAACTGCTTATTGAACTTCGGGGCGATAATGGAACGTTTTGCACTCAAATTGAATGTGCCTGAAAGGCAAAGTGTTCCTTTACCAACACAAAGTTCAACAGTGTGCCGCGCATACAATTTCATCGCTCATCACCTTGCTCAACACCATTTCCGGCTTGGTCAACGGATTGGGGCATCAAGCGGACCACCACCTCGGGCAGGTCCAATGCCTGACGCACCTCCTCCACAGTCGTCTTGAGCACCGCCTCGATGTCCAACGTCTCGCGCATCCGCGCGGTGACCTGAGCGGTCAGCCTTTCGCGTTCGGCACGACGTTGGGTGTCCTCGTACAGACGTGCGCTCTCCAACGCCAGTCCCAACTGTTCAGCCAGCGCCTCCACCAGGGTGGTCTCTTCCAACGTCCACCGGCCTGTGCCCGCAGGTTTGTGGCCGTCAAGAACGCCTATGACTTGGCCGCGTACCTTGATGGGTGCGGCAAGCGTCGCCCCCCCCTCAACCCTCTCCGACTGGAGGGAAGAGGAAGGCCCGCCCAGAATCGCCTCTCCTCTGGATACCGCCAGTTTCATTTCCTCGCGCCACGTACTATCGGTTGCCAGGATACCGTCTGGGTCATACCGGTAGCCCAAGTCGGGCTGGGAGCGGAGCAATTCTGCCCATGCCTGGCGGCTCAACCTACCATAGGCCCGCCGCTCTGCCTCCAGACTTTCCTGCGCCTGCTGGAAAAGCCGCGCATTCTCAATGGCGTTGGCCAGTTGATCAGCCATGGCCTGCAAAATCGCAACATCCTCATCAGTAAAAGCTGCCCCTTCGGTGCTTTGCACATCCAGCGCGCCGATGACCCGGCTGCGGGAGATAAGCGGCAATGCCAGCTCCGAGCGCGTATCGGGCAGCAATGGGTTATCGAAGCGGACGGCCTCCTCACCCACGTCCAAAGCGATGCGCGCCTGGGCGTTGGCCGTACACCAGCCAACCATCGAGGTGCCGCCTAACACCAGCCGATGGCCCTCGGCCAGCATCTGTCGCCCAGCCTCGCCGGTGCCTGCCTGCAGCACAGCCCATTTGCCTGCTTCATCAACCAGGAACAGACCGGTATAATAGAGATCGAAGCGATCGGCAATGAGCTCCACGGTTTGGTCCAAAAGTCTCTCAATGTCTAACGTGCTGCTGGCGGCGCGGGAGACCTCGGCGGCGGTGGTCAATTGCACGGCCCGGCGCTCCAGTTCGGCGGTCCGCTCGGCCACCCGCTGCTCCAAGCCGCCTACCAGGGTGTTAATACGAGCCGCCATTGCGTTAAGACTATCGGCAAGCTGCCCAAGTTCGTCGGTGCTGTCTATCTGAGCGTACATCTCCAGGTTACCGGCCTGCAATTCGCTGGCAGTATTTGTAAGCTTGATCACATTGCGAGTAACGCTATTATTGAGTACTCTGGCGATAAAAATAGCCAGCGAAAGCCCTAACAATGCCGTGACGGACAATATGATCGATGCTAATTGGTTTATCTGGTTAATTCGAGCTTGGGCACGCTCAACCTCTGCATTGGCGAGGGCAATCAGTTCTACTGAGATGGGATTGACAGCTTCAGCTTGTAGATCAAAATCTGTGCGTTTACCGCGAATAGCAACATCAAGTTCAATGATCTCTTCGGCAACTGTCTGATAATTTTCAAGATATGTCAAGGCTTCAGCTTTTTGTTCTGCCCCTAGCGTGGGCGTATCTTCAATGGCCTGACGCAATTGGAAGGCAATGTTGAAAGCCGACTGCATGGAAGGACGCTGACGCGTGACCATATAATCTTTTTCAAAGGCTTGCATATCCTGATATAAGTCAAATAGACTATCATCACCTAGCTGCAACGTATCTCGCAGCAAACCCGAATTTTGGGCCAGTTGCGCTTCCAGGCCATCTTCAGCGGCGGCCAACTGAGTGACCAACTCGACCGATTCCAAAAAGGTAACAGCGTAGCGCTCTGCTGCGGAGAGATATAAATTTAGGTCTACATTAGTCTCTTGCAAAGCTTCGCTGACGTTTGATGCCGCGATGCGTTCTCTCAAATCTGTACTGAGGGTCACAACCTCGGCCATCTTTTGGACTGATTCTAGCGCATAAATCTGGCGAGCCTCTGATAAACCGACGGTTGGATACCGCAAGAAGAAATCTCTCTGCAGAACACGGGCTTCCTGCAAGCCTCTATCCATCTCAAGCACCACATTCCGGATCCCCGTGCTGGTCAAGATCGCCGTTTCTGTTTCACGCCGGACGAATGTGAGCGCAACATAGCTACTTATCGACACCAGCGCAATCAAAACCAGTAACACACCAAAGGCTGAGCTAAATTTGCTGGTGATACTAATATCTCGCCAGCGTGGCAGGAAAACTTTCCGTTTGTTCATCGCATTCTTTCCCATAAGGAGTAGGAAGCAAAATCTACTCCAGACTCCCTACCTCTTGGAGCGTAATATGAAAATCCAGCTCCTCCCGGCTGCCCAGACCTCCAAGGCATTGGCGAAACGCTTTCGCCTAAAAAGCTTCCTTCAGAAACAGCACTCTTGACGTTGAGAAGCAGGTCTCTAGGCCTTGGAGGTCTATTGGCATTACCGGACACGCTCTTATTGGTTCGGCGTGTAAGTGTATACCACGTTTGATTTGACCGCATCCACATCGGCGGTTGTGCCATCCAAACGGACAACGCTGAGCTTGCTGGTGCCGCAGTCGCCAAACTCGTCACAGGTCATACGACCCGTCACCCCTTCAAAGTCGGAAGTGGCATACAGGGCATCCCGCAGGGCTTGTCGACCAATGTGCAGCGTCCCATCTTCTTCTTGCACTGCCACCGCCTCTATAGCGTCTAAGATCATGTTGGTTGCGTCATAAGTGAAGCTATAGAAGGTAAAAGAAAGCGACTCGCCAAACTTCGCTTCATATTCGGCCGCTAATTCCTCTTGACCTTCCGGCGCAGTTGGGGTCAAGAAGAATATGGCTACGTCATCTGTGCTCAGTGACTCCATGAACGGTTCGGACAGCAACGCATCATCGCTCATCAAGATGATATTTTCCAAACCTGATATTTCCCGAGACTGCTCGACAACAAGATCACCCTCCGGTGAGAGGAGCGGAAAGAAAAGTAACTCAGCCCCGGAGACCTCCACAGCGGTTAGCACCGGTTGCATGTTGGTGTCTCCCTTGGTGATAGCAGTGGCCAAGACAACCTCACCACCCGACTCTTTGAATGTCTGCCCAAACACCTGTACAAGTTGCTGAGAGAAGGCTTCGCTGTCGTTGAAAGTTGCTGCTTTGGTCACGCCAAGCTCCTCAAATGCAAAAGTCGCTGCCGCCCGTCCCTTCACCGAGTCATTATGTGTTGTGCGGAAGTAGCCCGGCTGCCAGTCGTCGCCTTGTTCTCCACCGATTGACGTCAAAGAGGGTGCAGTGTTTGCACCAGAAATCATGACCAAGCCTGCCTCGGACATCACCTCGCCCGCACTCACGGCTGCTCCAGAGCAAAGAGGGCCAATAATGGCTACAACCTGGGGGTCAGCGACAACCTTCAAGGCGGCGTTAGCCCCACCTTCAGATGAGCATTTTGAGTCTTCCCTTTGCAACGTAATCGGATGCCCTAACAGTTGGTCACCGTGCTTGGATATGGCAAGCTCAGCACTCTGAACATGCTCGATACCAGCATGGGCTATATCCCCACTCAATACCTGTATTGCTGCAAGTTTTATGGGGTCGCCCGGAGCGATTGTCACACAGCCAATTGCATCGGTACATTCGAAAGAGGGAGAGGATTGCTGGCAAGCAACCAGCAAGATACCAACCAACGACATAACAAGTAGGGTGAAAAATTTACGTTTAGACATTGTGTCCTCCTGATATAAGGATTTTGATTTGACGACTTCCCTTTAATCTATAACTTCTTCACGCCCCGCATTATCCTCACGGTTTGTGATTCGGTCTATCCTCCCGGGTAACTCTTCTGTGCCGATCCGCACATCAAGCGCGGCCAGGCCCAGCGCCTCACCGATCTCATGCGCGGCGGTCTTGAGCACCGTCTTTACAAGCGGCGACTCGCGTATGCGGGCAGTAACCTGACTGATCACCCGTTCACGCTCGGCACGGTGTTGGGTGTCGTGGTATAGGCGTGCACTCTCTAGCGCCAGACTTAACTGCTCGGTCACAGCCTCCACGAGTGTTATCTCTTCCGCCGTCCACTTGCCGGCGCCCTGAGGCTTACGCCCGCCAACCAGGGCGACGACTTGCTCCCGTACCTTTACCGGCATGACCAAGCTAGCCGGATCATTTTCGTCCAAAGCCATTTGCCCTGTGCGTAGTGCCATCTCCATCTCCGACCGGCGCTGATCGCTAAGTGGGGAGACACCTTGCAGGTTACTTAGGAAGCCTAGCTTGGAATGGGAGTAGAGTAGATCCGTCCACGCCTCACGGCTCAACTCGCCATAGGCCCGGCGCTCTGCCTCTAGAGCCTCTTGGCTTTCGGCAAACAGACGCGCATTTTCGAGGGCTACCGCTACCTGGTCAGCCATCATCTGCAATACAGTGATGACGTCCTCTGTAAAGGTACCGGTGCGAGCATCCTGAACCGTCAACGAACCCAGCACCCGGCCGCGCGAGCGCAGCGGAACAGCCGCCTCAGAACGGGTTTCCGGCAACTCAGCCGTGGCCAAACGCATAGCATCTTCACCTGCCTCTAAAGCCACTCGTGCCTCAGCATGAGTAATACTCCAGCCGATCATTCCCTCACCAACTTTGATGCGGTGACCACGTGCCAGCATTGCCTGACCAGCCTTGCCAGTGCCGGCGCGCAACAAAGCCCATTCTCCAGCCTCATCTACCAGGAACATCCCGACGTAGTACAAGCCAAATCGCTCACGGATCAGTTCGACTGTCTGTTGGATCAGTTGGTTTGGATCCAGTATTGAGTTGGCGGCTCGCCCCACCTCAGCCGCAGCTTCCAGGTAGGCTGAATGAAGTTCGACTTCGTAGGTACGCTCGGCCACCCGCTTCTCAAGACTACCAATCAAGTTGCGCAACTGACTGGTCATACTGTTGAAGGCCTGGGCAAGTGTACCAATCTCATCTTGTCGCTCCACTTGCGCGGTAAGGGATAGGTCACCGGCCGCAACCTGTACCGTTGTTTCTGTTAGATTAGAGAGGGGTGTGGCGATGCCCCGTGCGATGAATAACGAGGCAACCACAGCAATTGCTAACACGCCTAGCGCCACAAAGCCTATGACTTGCAACATCGAATTGGTAATGCTCAAGGCTTCAGTCTGATCCTGCTTGGCCAGTAGTGCTATCTCTAGTTCCGGCAGCCAGTGGTATACCCCAACAACAGGCACACCGCGATAGTCATTGTATAAAAGAGAGCCGCTACCCCGGGTTCCTATAGCAGTGACGACATCTTTGGTATGCACAGAGATTGCACGCGTCTCGTCAAAGCGCAACGCGGATAATAGGCCGTAATCACTGTCAACCAGATAGATCTCCCCGGTATCGCCCAGCCAGGCCCGCTCGCCCATAATCTCACTCAACGTGCCCGCGTCAACGCGGCCAGCCAATATGCCCAACGTTTGCCCATCATCTGGATCAAGCACCGGAACAGCAGCTATCACCGACGGACGGCCGAGTAAAGAAGAGTAGGCAGGTGACTGAACGTAGAACCCCTTTAACCCTTCTTGAAAATAAGACTGGTCACCGTGATTCCTGCGCTCTTGCGTGGGATCGCTTGACAGGACCACTTGCCCCTGAAGGTCGATTAGGAAAAGTTCTTCAAACTGCTCGTTCTGATTGACGATCTGTTGGAAATGGTCCCTCATCCAGTGTTTTTGAGTATCGGTCTGCCATAGGAGTAGCAGGCGAGCTGTCACCTGATCGCTACTAATGGCGAAGTGCAGATCATTTTCCAGACCATCCATCCAGCCCTGAATCTCCGCCTCTTTGATTCTAGCCACCGACTCGAGTTGACTGATAGCCTGCCGTCGTCCAGATTGGGAGCCTACCACAAACAAGACAATACTGTTGACGACAAGTGATAGCAACACCACCAGTACAAAACTGACCGGCAAGCGGAGCCGTATGCTGTTGATGCGATGATAGGTACGGCGAATCTCCCTTGCTCCCTCGATGGGATGTTGCGACTGTACTACTAACTTTTCTTCAGGCATAGCTGCCCCCGATTTACTCCACCCTACCTTAGACCTTACCTGTGCTGTGGGTAATCACTGATGTCACTGCCATTGCCCTCGTCCGTTGCCAGGCTGACCATAAATTCCTCCAACCCCAACGCCTGGCGCATTTCGGTTGCCGTCGTCCTGAGCACGGTCTCCAGATCCAGTGACTCTCGTATTCGGGCGGTGACTTCGCCGACCACTCTTTGCCGAGCGGCACGGTACTGAGTGTCCTGATGGAGACGGGCACTCTCCAGTGCCATGCTTAGTTGCTCCGATAGCGTTTCCAACAAGGCGACCTCTTCGGCCGTCCACGCGTCACTCATCTTTTCCTTACGGAAGCTCAGCACACCTACCACCTGGTTGCGCACCTTGAGTGGTATGGCCAGCGTTGGTCCCTCCGCTCCACCTCCAGCCTCGCTCTCTCGACTGCGTTCGAGACTCGAGGAACCGGCTAGCTCAGGATCTCGCCCTATGGCAAGCCCAGGACTTCGCTGCACGCTTTGCCCTGTCTGTATAGCTTGCAGCATCTCGGACCGCCAGTCGCCCTCGACCGAGGTAACTGACTTTTGAGCGAAGCGGTAGCCCCATTCAGGATGAGTGCGTGATAGATCATTCCAGGCCTGGAGGCTCAGTTCACCGTAGGCACGGCTGGCGGCCTCCAACGCTGCCTGGCCCTCTGCGAACAGGCGCGCATTGTCTAGCGCCACCGCCACCTGGTCAGCCATCGTCTGCAACACAGCCAAAGTATCCTGGTCGAAAGCACCGGGCAGGGTGTGCTGGACCGAGAGCGCGCCGAGCACTTGACCTCGCGAACGCAGGGGCAGCGCTGTCTCAGAGCGGGTCTCCGGTAACTCAGCCGTAGCCAGACGCACAGCGTCTTCACCCACCTCCAACGCAACACGCGGCTGGGCGTGGGCAACACTCCAACCAATCATACCCGTACCAACCTTAATCCGGTGACCGCGCGCGAGCATGATCTGACCAGCCACGCCGGTACCGGCCCGTAACACCGCCCACTCGCGGGCTTCATCTACCAAGAACAAACCTACGTAATACAAACCAAATCGCTCGCGGATCAACTCGACCACTTGCTGGGTTAATTGATCTGTCTCCAGAATTGATGTGGCCACCCGGCCCACTTCGGCCGTGGCCTCCAGATAGGCTGAGCGCTTCTCCAGATCCTGGGTGCGCTCCGCTACCTGCTCTTCAAGGCTCCCGATAAGCCCGCGAAGCTGGTCCGTCATACGGTTGAAAGTGCCGGCCAGCAAGCCAATCTCGTCCTCACTCTCCACCGGCGCAACACGAGCCAGGTCACCAGCAGCGATGGCGGTCGCCGTGTCGGTCAGCGCACCGATGGGATGGAATGCCTGGCGGACGGTCAACCATGTCAAGGCCAACAGGATCATAGAAACAAAGGCGACAATCATCCCAGAAATGGCCCGAAGCGCACGCAGATCATTGAGCAATTCGGTCTCCCGCTGTTGAACGACCACCCCCCAACCATTCTCCAATTCGTCCACATAGGCCCGCCATCGCTCCCCTTCTTGGTCAGCAAAGGTGACCAATCCCCTCGTGCCCTTCCGAAGAGCGACGATAGGAGGAGAAGCAGAGAGAAAGTCAGATTCGGCGGAGAGCTTGCCGTCAGGATGTGCGATTGCCCGGTTGTCGCCGTCCACCACGTAGGCGACGCCGGATTCACCCACCTGGCTGGCTTGAACCGCCCGGGTGATGTCGGTCAAGTCGCTGCTGAACATCCCCACGCCGACGATTGCGCCCGATTCATCTCTGATTGGCATAGACGCCACCATAGCCAACTCCCCGCTGTTGCGGTCTCTCAGGACTTGGAAAGCCAGAGACGCTCCGTCCTTGGCTTTCTTAAACCACAAGTCGGTGCTATAGTCTTTGGCTATCTCGTTGTCGCTCCGAGCCACGTTGGTCCCGTTGAGGTCGACTGTGCTGATCAGGTGTATGTGGGGATGTGCAGTTGCCATAGCTTCCAGGATAGGCTTCTGCTGCTCAGCGTCCATGCTGATAACGCCAGGCAGGAAGACGAGTTGCTGCAGCAACTGGACGTTGAGGTCCAACCACGTTGACAGATTGGCCGCTAAGGCGCGGTTGGTCACTTCCAGTTGTTCGTCGGCTTTCCGTTCAATCACCTCGCCGGCCTGCGCACTCACAAAAGCCACTACCGCCACGAAAAGGGGAACGGCAATCACCAAAATAAGAACTGTTAGACGGGTCTGCAACCGCCCCCGCTGAGCACGCCGCTCCGAGATCATTTGCCGGAAAGCCGCGTAGGCATAGGCCAGAACGATGATGGCGTTGGTGATGAGAACGCTTGCTACTTCAGCAAGCAAATTTTGCATCCCTACTCGCAGGGCCACAATAGCAACCTGCACTCCCAGAAGCAGCCAAGCCAACCGACGAGCCGACGATGTCATCTTCTTGTCTAGCAAGGCGAAATACAGCAGAGGAATGATAGTTATGACCGGTGTCAGGTAAAAATTCAGTACTCGGATGGGGAGTGAAAGACTGCCATTCCTGTATTCAGAGCCACTCACGTAGCCGCCATCGTAGGTTGCAGCCTCCAGACCGCTGTACCACAGCCGGGTGCCAAGTCCAAGATCAAGCAATGTCAGCAGCAATGGCAGAATGGCCAGGGCATAGACCAGCAGCCAAATCCACCGCCACCCATCGCGAGTACTCGGCTGCTCGTGCTCTTGAGCGCGACCTGGCAACCATTGAGGTTTCAACACAACGATTGCGACAAGAAGTATCAGCGGCCCAACAACGGCAGACGTTGCAGCCAACAAATAGGTCGGCAGCGCGGCCTGGGCCGCGTCGTCCGCGCTGATCAACAAGCCTAAGGCAAAACTATTGGCCGAAATAAGCAGGAGCAAGCTGCTGACGTGGCGATTCGCCGTGTGCCTGGGGTTCAGCAATAGAACGTAGAGAGCCAGGATGAACTCGATCGACGCAATGAACCAGGCGATAAATTGCAGGGTTTGGTCTGCGAATGAAAAGTTCATTAGAGCACCTCCTCACCGTCACCCCGGTTGTCGTCGCCGTTGGTTCCTGATAGCGTGGGGAGGCTACTCATCTCACCTGGACTCGTCATTCGCACTTCGACTTCAGCTATACCCAACGTCTCCCCAATCTCGCGGACGGCAGTCTGCAACACTGCATCTAGGTCCAGCGACTCGCGTATACGCGTGGTGAGTTCAGCGACCAGCCGCTCGCGTTCGGCACGGCGCTGCGTTTCCTGGTACAAGCGCGCCCCCTCCAACGCCATACCTAGCTGTTCGGTCAGAGCCTCTGTAAGCGCAATCTCTTCCGCTGTCCACTCGGCCGCTTCGCCAGGCTTATGGCCATCAATCACACCAATGATCTGACCTCGCACCCTGATCGGGATAGCCAAGCTCTTCCCAGTTTCATTGCTCACCGCGGCCTTTCCTGTCCGCAATGCGGTCTCCATTTGAGCCTCCCACAAGTCACCACCCGGCGTGATGCCGCGTTCATCGCTGAGGAAAGCCAGGTCAGGTCGGGCATAGAGCAGTTCTCTCCAGGCCTGGCTGCTCACCTCACCATAAGCCCGGCGCTCCATCTCCAGACTCTCCTCCACCTGCTGGAAGAGTTGAGCATTGCTGATGGCCATAGCCACCTGATCGGTCAATGTCTGCAAAACAGCCACATCCTCGTCACTAAGCGCCTCCGGCTCCGTGCTCTGCACGTCCAGCGCTCCAATGATCTCACCCCGCGCCCGCAACGGCAGCGCTATCTCCGAGCGGGTATACGGCAGGAAGGGGTTATCAAACCTGACTGCTTCCTCGCCGACATCCAAAACGATGCAAGCCTCGTCCCTGGCCACACATTGGCCGATCATCGAGTCTCCGCCAACCTCAAGCCTATGTCCTTGGGCCAACATCTGCTGCCCGGCTTCGCCCGTACCGGCGTGCAGCACAACGAAGCGCCGTTCTACGTCGAGGAAGAACAAGCCCACGTAGTACAGATCGAATCGTTCGCGAATCAACTCGACTGCCTGCCGGATCAACTGGTCTGTCTCCAGGACCGAAGTGGCTGCATGGGCTACATCGGAGGCAGCCTGCAACTGAAGAGAACGACGATGCAGGTCGCCTGTACGTTGTTCCAGGCCATCCAGCGTCTGCTGCAATTGGGCAGCCATATCGTTAAAGGCGCTGATCAACTGGCCGATCTCGTCCGCTGTGGTCACTTCTGCACGCTGTCCGTAATCGCCGCTCGCCATCCGCTCGGCCACAGACCTGAGTTTGCCGATCGGAAGGGCAACACTTCGCCAGGTAAACAGGGTTATTGCGATCACGGCCATTAGAGCGAGCAAGGTGAATATTGTGGACGCGTTCCTTATCAACTGGCGATGAAAGATGGACAACTGACCCAGGTCGACCAATATCCCGATAACGGCGCTCGTGTCATTATTGGTCACAAGGGGGATGCGGGCCAGGGAATGCGGCACACCATCTGTGCTGCGCGAGAGATCTTCAGCAATGACAATCTGCCCGCTCAGCGTCTGACCAAGCGAAGTCTCTTCCAACAAGACGCCAGAGAACTCTTCTATTAGTTGCGGGTCCGGGGAGTCTTGGGCCAGTAACTGCCCATCCACGATGAGCGCAAGGTGAACGTCTTCACGAGAAAAGTTGATCTCCCTGAGGAACTCGTCGTCAACCTGGCGACTGGCCAAAAGCCCGCCAACAATCGCACCTGATACATCACGCAGGGGGACGGCCGCAGCCAGATGAAGTTCCGAACCCTGCTCCTCGACTATGACGCCTGTGATCTCGACGCCTAGCAAAGCAAACGAGATCAGGTCATTCTTCTGCGCAGTGTAGAGGATCTCACCCTCTTCTAACGCTCTCAGGATATATGCGCCATCTGGATCAAACACGTCTATACGATCAAAGGCGAGCGGAGCCGCGCCGACCATGACGTCCGTCCTGATTTTGGTTACATCTCGATTCACAACGGCCTCGACCAACCCGGGTCTGCTTGCCAAGAGCTTGGTGGATGCCAACACCTCCTGCTCAGCCTCCTCAAACCGACTCCGCATCACCCGTGCTTCCTGCGCTACCCGTTGTTGGCCCATTTGGACGGTGAGGTTATTTACGCTTTTGCCCACGACTATCAGAATAGTAGCCAGCAGGATGGCAAGCGTGAGAACCACCATGGCATCTAACTTAACGCTGAGGCTCAGGTTTCTGAAATATTTGAACAATCCCATGACGTACCTTCTCTCGGTGCTTGTGCCGGGCCTCTCCGCACAAGCGCACACGTGTAGTGTGGACTATTGCAATGTGATCACGTCGAATTCGCCCAGCGCCGCCTGGCCTTGCTCGGAAAGCAACCAGTCAATCAGAGGTTGCACATCTGCTTTACGCTCGGACAAGTAGCCGATCCCGATTGGAGTAACGTAGGGATAGGCAGAGTCGCCAGGCGCAATGCCGTTCAGGGCAATGGGCTGCACATTGGCCCCCGCCGCGAATGCCGACGGCCACGAGCCATAGCCTATGCTGTCGGGGGTTCCTGCCACGGCAACCTGCATGTCGGCCTGACTGGTTAGCACCTGGGCAGTTTCGGAGAACGGTGCGTCACTAAAGATAGCCTGACGCAGCACTTTGGTGCTCGATTCGCCCTCGTCACGCACGTAAAGGATGATAGCCGTATCCGACCCACCGATTTCAGACCAACCCGTGATCTCACCTGAAAGGACTGCCAGGACTTGCGCCGTGGTTAGATTAGTGACGCCCACGTCTGGGTGTGTATACATAGCCACCCCAGATCTACCAAACTCCACATATTCTACCCCTTGGGCCGCTTCCTCATCCTTGGGGGGTCTGGCCATCGCCGCCACGTCCAGCAAGCCTTTTAGGACGCCTTCCACGCCCTCGCCAGTGCCTGAGCCAGGCAAAACACGAAGATTGTAACCCGGTACATCAGCTTCAAACGCCGGCTTGACCCCGCTCAGAATAGCCGTTGTGGTGCCCGAGCCGGAGACCGTCAAAGTTGTCTGTGAGCGGAGGGTTGGGGTAGGCGGGGTCTCGGTCACTGCGCCACCACAAGCCGCCAGAGCCAGCCCAATAATGAGGCATATGCCAATCAAGAAGCAGGATTTTTGGTTCGTGAGTTTCATTTTGTATACCTTTTAGCTTCTGTTATCGTTATATTCCTCATTCGCACTACGGCCTTGGTGAAATCTAACCTCTCACCCATCTCGGGAATGGCCATCGGCAACACCAAGACGGACCACAACTCTGTCCAACCCCAGTGCCTGGCGCATTTCATCCGCTGCCGTCTTGAGCACTGTTTCCACATCCATTGTCTCGCGCACGCGAGATGTGATTTCGCCAACCAATCGCTCACGGGCAGCGCGGCGCTGGGTCTCTTCCAGCAGACGGGAATTCTCCAGGGCTAACGCAAGTTGACGGCTGACGGCCTCAACTATAGCCTGGTCTTCGTCGGACCACTGGCGCGTTCCCTGGGGGGCTTCCAGACCCAACACACCGATGGTTTGCCCGCGTAAGACGATCGGCACGGCCAACTCCGTTTGTTCATCGGCGTCACCGTCGCCCTCCATCGCCATCGGCTGGCTTTCGCCCAAGTTGCGCTCCAACTCAGCCTGGCTGGGGCTGAGGTCAGTGATAGCCTGTGCGGACACGACCTCGCCCGCCGTGGGCTGTTCGTAGACAAAGCCTTCTCGCCGCAATGTCTCTCGCTGACGTAGGTAATCCTGCCACCTACCTCGCAGATAACTGCGGTGCGTGGCCTCTACTTCGGTCAGAGCGGCGCGCGTTTGTTCAAACAGACGCCGGTTTTCAATGTAACCGCTCACTCGATGGGCAACGCCACCCAGCAACGCACTATCTCTGTCGAGAAATTCACGCTCCTCACGGTAGGCAAGGTAGAGTCGCCCCATCGCAGCACCGCCGACTCGCAAGCTTTGCACCATCTGGCAGGGTAGGTCCATCGCTTCAGCCTTACCATAGACTCGGCCCTCAAACTCAATGGCCACCTCGCACAAGTCCGGATAGCGCGTGGCAGAGGGGACGTGCTCCGTCACCCAAGCCAGAAACTCCGGCACCGGCGGTGTCTCGTCGACCTTGCGGCCAATATCGTTCAGGCAGTCCAGTTCACTGACCCGCTCAGCAAGTAAGGAGGTCGTCCGCTGTTGGTCCTCGAACAGGCGGGCGTTCTCCAGGGCCACTGCAACTTGATTGGCCAGCGTCAGCGCCAGGTTAAGTTGTTGCGGCGTTAAGTGGCGCTCCTGATCCCACGCCTCCAGCTCGATGACGCCGATGGCCTGGCCCTTGACCGCTAACGGAATGATGACCAGCGTCACAGTCCCGTATTCTTGCATGTAGGCCAATTCCGCAGGATCGGCATCTGGATCGCTAGCCTGAACCACCAGAGGTTGCAAAGTCTCCATCACATGGAGGGTAGCTGGATAGTCTGCCAGGGAGAAGACTTTCTGGGTCCACTCCGAAGGGACACGCCCCTCTCCGATGGACAAATCCTTCAGGACATACATCGTCCCTGCTTCAGGGTTGAGCAGGGAAACGGACGCCTCCGGGACACCTATCACTTCCAAAAAATGGCGAACGGCGATTTCGGCAATCTCCTCGGCGTCGAGCGGCGCACCTGCCAGCGCCTGACTGACATTGGAGAGCATTGTCAATTCCTGCAGCCGTTGTTGGGTTTCCTCGAACAGTCGGGCATTTTCGATGGCGTTAGCCACCTGGTCGGCCATGGTATTCAATACAGAGATGTCCTCGTCACTGAAGGCGGCTTCCGCCTCACTCTGTACCGACATCGCTCCGACAACCTGTCCCCGCGCTATCAGCGGCAGTGCCATCTCCGACCGCGTTGCGGGCAGATAAGGATTGTCAAAGCGCACAGCCTCCTCGCCTATGTCCAGCGCAATGCGGGCCTGCCGATTGGCAACGCACCAGCCAATCATAGACTCGCCGCCGATTTCCAGCTTATGGCCTACGTCCAGCATCTGCCGCCCGGCTTTGCCAGTGCCGGCCCGCAGCACCGCCCATTTATCCGGCTCACCGGCCCATTCGCCAGTTTGATCTACCAGGAACAGGCCCACGTAGTAGAGATCGAACCGCGTCTGAACCAAGTCAACCACTTGCTGGATCAATTCTTCGGGGTCTAAGATACCGGTAGCGGCCTGGGAGACTTTGGCGGCGGTCTGTAATTGATTGCTGCGCCGCTCCAAGTCCGCCAACAGCCGTTCGCGCTCAGCCTCGGCCTGCTTATTCTGGGTTATATCAGTGGTAGAGCCGGCCATACGAACTGGCTGCCCGTCCTCATCCCAAACCGCCTGTCCTCGAGTACGGAACCAGATATACTCACCTGATTTGGTGCGCATTCGTTCTTCCACATCATACGGCACCCGATCCTTCAAGTGAGCTTCTATTGCCCTCCTTACATAGTCTTTTTCGTCTGGATGCAACATTGAATCAAACGTAGCAAAGTCAACCTCTAGTTCATCATCAGCATACCCAAGCAACTCTTTCAATCGCGGAGACCAATAGAGCGAGTCGTTCTGAATATCCCAGTCCCATATCCCTTCTTGCGAACCACGCACAGCAAGAGCAAATCGCTCTTCACTGACCCGCAACGCCTCCTCGGCTGTCTCGCGCTCGGAGAATTCCTTTTCTAAACTTGTTTTGGCTGCCAGAAGCTCGGCGGTACGTTCATCAACCCGTTGCTCCAATTCCTCTTGCGCCTTTTGCAACGCCTCCTCGGCCTGTTTGCGGTCGGTAATGTCGGTGGCGACGCCAAGGATCCGTCTGGCCACGCCATCCATATCCACGAGCGGACGTTTCACAGTCTGAAGCCAACGCACGTTTCCGGCTGCGTCGGTGATAACCTCTTCAGGGATGAACTTCTCCTGCAAGGTGTCCATAACTTCGAGGTCATCACGGCGGAAGTGCTCAACCTCCTCAAGATTGGGGTTGAAATCCGCGTCGGTTTTCCCGATCAATGTATCAACCGTGGCGCCATAGGCATCTGCCAGGGCCTGATTGACAAAAACAAATCGTCCCTCACGATCTTTGACGAAAATGAAGTTCGGATCAATATCTATGACCTGCCGGAAAAATGCTCGCTGCTCTTCGAGTGCCTCCTCCTGCCGGTAGTTTTCTTCTGCTGCCTGCAGTTGGGCCACCTGTCGGCGAAGCTGCTCCAGCTCCTCAATCAGTTGCTGTTTAGTCTTTCTGCGATCGCTCATGCTATTTCCTCCCGATCAAGAGGATCGCGCGAGGTTGAGTCAGGCTGCCCATTACCCGAACCAGAGCGATGTGCTGACCCGAATTCAACCCCTCGGGACGAAGCCTCAGTGTCCAGGCGAACATAAACCCGGGGCGCGCCTATAGCTTGACCTAAGCTAGTCACCGTGGTCTGCAAAATGCTTTCGATGTCGACGGCATGCCACATGCGCTCAGTGATTTGGCGAACAACCTGTTCGCGCCCTGCGCGGGACTGGGCCTCTCCGAGAAGACGGACGTTTTCAATGGCGATAGCGGTCTGGTCACTCAGCGAACTGAAAATGCGCAATTCAGCCTCGGTCCAGGTATGCGGCTTGCGGCCGGCCACAACCAATAAGCCCATCGTCTGTCCAGCGGCAACCAAGGGCAGCATTAAAACGGCTCGAAATCGGAGTTCCTCTGTCAGCAGTTGATGTGTTGAAGTGTTAATACGCTTGTCAATCCCTCCAGCCAGCAAGTCAGTCACCACTAGTGGCTCTGCCGCCTCCTGCCGTAGACTTTCGAGTAGATCTGAAGCCTCTTCCAAGGGATAACGGGTACCCGGTGGGTGGGGCGGATCACCGTCGCGATCCCAAAGAGCAACTGCCTCTATCCAGCCCAATTCGTGGTCTTCCGTTCCGGGGGTGTACACGTAAATGCCACAACTGTCCACGAAGGGACCCGCTGCATTATCAACGACACTACCTAACACATCGTCAAGGCTAGTCGCCAATGCAATACGCCGGCTGGCGCGATAAAGAGGACTGGTAGCTTCCAGAAGAGTCGCCTCTTGGGAGAACTTGAGGGCGTTATCAATCGCAACTGCGACTTGGTCAGCCATCAAGCTCAGAATAGTCACATCCTCGTCGTCGAAAGCAGATTCTTCGGTGCTTTGTACATCTAATACTCCCAATAGCCGATTACCCACCATCAACGGCAGTGCCATCTCAGAGCGAGTGTGAGGCAGGTCCAGATTCTTGAAGTGAACCGCGTCATCGCCCACGTCCAGGGCAATACGAGGCTGACGATTGGCCGCTGCCCAGCCCACTATGGATTGGCCGCCCACCGCCAGACGGTGCTTTCTGGCCAACAGACGTTGACCAGCTTCACCGGTAGCCTGGCGCAACATTGCCCACTCACCGCTCTCGTCAATCAGGAAAACGCCAGCGTGATAAAAGTCAAAGCGGGCGCTGATGAGATTAACAACTTCTAACAAAAGATCATCCAAGTTCAGAATCGAGGTAACGGCCCGGCCTACCAACGTAACGGCCTCGAGTTGGATAGCACGGCGCTGGAGCTTGTAGTTGGCCTCTTGCCACTGGTGAGTTCGCCTGGATACTTGCTCCTCCAGGTCTGCGATCAAATCGCGCAATTGCTGGCTCATCTGGTTGAAGGCTCGCGCCAGCGTGCCAATCTCGTCCCGACGCGCCGTATACGGTACTTCCTGCGACAAGTCACCACTGGCAATGACGTTCGCGCTTGTGGTAAGCCCCACCAGAGGACGAGTGATACGTCTACTCACCAACAAGGCGATCATCGCAGCTATCACAGCGATAGCCAGCAAAATGGCTAAACTGGTGAAAAGAATACCGCGGGTTAAGACCAGCATCTCATTCACTTCCTGCTCGGCCAGGAGTACCGCCTGAAGAACAGGCATCCAGCGATAGACTCCCACCACTGAATGCCCCAGGTAATTGGTGTATATGCCCCAGCCTGCCTGCTCTTCAGAACCGGACGTGCCAAGCGCCAGTCCTCGTTCCACACCCTCGGTGTGGATTTCTTGTCCCAGAGCCAAGTCCCCCTCAAAGCGAGAAGGGGTCAACAAAAGCCCCGTGGCATTAACCAGGTAGGTCTCCCCTGTCTGCCCGAGACCAGCTTCCTCCGTCATCACCTTAGCCATCTGGTCGAGACTTAGACGTCCCGCCAAGACTCCCCAGACACGTCCCAAATCATCTTCAACCGGTTGCACCACAATTATTGAAGGAACGTCCGCAGTCGGGGAAAAATAGGAAGGGTGAACGTAGGGGGTTTCCTTTCCCTTAATGAAGTACGCTTGTAAACCATGCGATGTGCCAACCTGGTTCGGATCGCTTGAAAGCACCACGTATCCAGAAGAATTGAGCAAAAACAACTCCTCGAACGAGCTTCCTCTGGAAACTATGAGAGAGACATATAGTTGCAGTTGGTTTCGCGAACCGATGACCTGCGGCTCTTCAGACTGTGTGCTCAACACGGTCAACATCTTGGACCGGATGTCAGGCGTGTTGACGATGAGGTCCAACTCCTCTTGCTGGCTCACGACCCAGGCATCAATCTCCGAATGCTTCAGCGTGGCAATGGCCGACAAACGATCGTACGCCGCCTGGCGAGCGTTCCGAATCGTTATGGTACTGACAATGATGCCCGCTATCACCAGAGATATCACGGGCAACAGCAAGAACCATGTCAGCAATGTTTTACCCAGCCCATACCGGAGGTGCGTCCCTCTCGTACCCTCTGCCTGAGAGATAGTCGCTCCTTGCACCTCAGTGCTCATGTCTTGCTTGCTCCTTAATCCGAGTCTCGCCGGCCTGATACCAGGTGCAAGTATCGATAAATCCGAGTGCAACCTCTGGTATCCGGCGTCTCAGGTCAGTATCCTATCTCCCACACTTGCTCGCCTTGCAATACTCTACGGATCTGATCCGGGAACCGGTCGGGGTCAATAGGTTTGCCCAGGAATCCATCAAAGCCAGCCTGGCGTGCTTTTTCCATCGAGGCAGGATTGGCGTCAGCGGTCACGGCCACTACTCGAGTTTCTTCGAAACGCTCGTCGGCGCGGAGTTTCTTCAAAGCGTCGTAACCATCCTCATAGGGCAGGTGGATATCCATCAGCACCAGGTCGACTCGCGGCATCGTATCGGCAAACTCCAGCACCTGCCAGCCCGATGCCTTCCACTCATAGCGCTGTACCCCCAAGAAGGCCAACAAACGGGCTATGAGCACCAAGTTCTGCAGATTGTCTTCGACGACCAACACATAGGCGTCGTGCGGGTCTACCGGCGCCTTCATAGCACTCTCTACAACAGATTTGCTATTATCACTCATTTCTCGTCCCCAAGAATCTAGCTATCTGGTCTGGAAGGGTATCAATGTCGATGGGTTTGGGAATATACCCATCACAACCAGCGGCAAGGGTTTTCTCGCGATCACCTTTCATCACATTGGCCGTCATGGCGATCACGGGAACCTTTGCCATGGAGGGCAACTGCTTGAAGCGTTTGGTCACCTCATACCCGTCGACCTCCGGCAGGTTGATGTCCATCAGCACCAAGTCAGGAGTCTCTGACCGAAGCCACTCGATACCTTGAGTGCCATCCTCAGCTTCAACCACCCGGTACCCCTCCGCCTCCAGAACGCGTCTGACCAGCATACGGTTGTCGAAGTTATCTTCAACATAAAGTATGGTTGTCGTCATTCCACATCGTCCTCCTTTGGCTGAGTAATATCTATACATGAGAAATCAGTGCCCTCAGCACTGTCTCCGATTTCACGAGGCTAGATACTGTTGTGCCTGGAGTATTTTTTCAACCAAGTCACGTAGTCTCTCCATCTGAAACGGCTTGGTAAGATAGCCATCAATCATCAACTGCTCGGCCTCAGCTTCGACTTCACGGGATCCATATGCAGTCATCAAGATAACGCCTATGCTCGGATGCAAAGACCGCGCTGCTGATGCCAGCATTAGGCCATCGATACCCGGCATCTTCAAATCGGTGATCAGCACCTGATACTCGCCAACAGCTAGCTTGGCTAGCGCCTCTTCCCCGGAACTGACAACATCCACATCACAATTCAGCCCCGCTTCTGACAAACCCCGGCGCAAGAAAAAGACCAGGGTCTGCTCGTCATCCACAATTAGAATGCGATTTGCATACACGGGGTTCGCCTCCAGGCCCCCCTTAGTCAGGGAGCGATAGCCGATAATTGATGATGAACACGGGCTCTTTGCACACAAGCCTTAAGATCAATACTTCTCAAAAAAAAGTGCCGGGCACTTACACAATGATAGCGTAACCAGAGAAACATGTACAACTATTCTTATTTGGCAACGCTCTCAAAAGTGTCCGGCACCCCCCCTCCTACTTTTTATAGACTTGACCGTAAAGCAGGCTTAGCTGCCCGTAGCTCGCATATCTAATATAGCACATTTTGGCCGGTGCTGTGGTTACAGCTTGGTTACACTTGAGTCAGATTCTCAAGGTTTTGAAAACCTTTGGGGTCTTATGACCAAAAATCAAGGACGGACTCGCATCACTAGGCAAAGCACTTGAATTCTGGTAAAATATCTGCGGCCCCACCTTCAGCCAACCCTCATTCGTGGAAAGGGCCACGAATATCTCCGGGCAAGGAGTGACGCATGAACTCCTCGTTTGATATTGTCATCGTTAGCACCTGCCGCACGCCTATGGGCAGATTCCTTGGCAACTTATCGCCCTTTTCGGCCCCCGAGTTGGGGGCCGTGGCCGTGGCCGAGGCGGTGAAACGAGCCGGGATTGATCCCTCGCTGATTGACGAGGTGCTGATGGGCAACGTCGTCCCCGCCGGACAGGGCCAGGCGCCAGCTCGCCAGGCGGCCATCGGTGCCGGGTTACCTCCCGACATTGGCGCTACTACCATCAACAAGGTGTGTGGATCGGGCTTGAAAGCCGTCGCCTTGGGATCGGCTTTAATCCGAGCCGGCGACGCCGAGATCGTTGTCGCCGGTGGTATGGAAAGTATGAGCAACGCGCCCTATCTGCTGCCCAGGGCACGCACTGGCTACCGGCTGGGCGACGGCACGTTAAAGGACGCCCTCGTCCACGACGGCCTGTGGTGTGCCTTTGAAGATCACCATATGGGGGTCTCGGCCGAGTTCATTGCCGACCAATTCGACATCTCGCGCGAGGAAATGGACGAATTGGCCCTCCAAAGCCACCAAAAGGCGGTGGCGGCCATCCAAGCCGGCAAGTTCGAGACCGAAATCGTGCCGGCCAAAGTCCCACAACGGAAGGAGCCGCCCCGGCTGATTGAGGCTGACGAAGGCCCACGTTCCGACACGAGTACAGAAGCCTTGGGCCGCCTCAATCCGGTCTTTAAGGAGGGAGGCAAGGTGACGGCCGGCAATTCCTCGGCGCTCACCGATGGCGCCAGCGCCATGGTCATTATGAGTCGCCAGAAGGCGGACGAACTGGGTGTGGAGCCGCTAGCTCGTATAACGGGCTTCGCCCAGGCGGCCGTCGATCCGCTGTGGCTCTTCATCGCCCCCGTGTACGCCATCCGCAAGTTGTACGACAAGACCGGTCTTCGGCAAGAGGAAGTCGACCTCTTCGAGATCAACGAGGCATTCGCCTCCCAAATGGCGGCCGACGCAAAGGAACTGGACCTGGACCGGGACAAAGTCAACGTCAATGGCGGCGCGATCGCGCTGGGGCACCCCATCGGTTGTAGCGGCGCGCGGGTGATGACCACGCTCATCTACAATCTAAAAGACCACGATCTGAAGACCGGCATCGCCTCCCTGTGTCTGGGCGGCGGTGAGGCGGTGGCCATGAGTGTGGAGGTGGAATGACAGCTTCAACGAACGAATCCAGGAGGTCCCAATGAAGACAGCAAAAAAAATCATCAACGACCCCAAAAACGTCGTCCGCGAACTGCTTGAGGGGCTGGTTGAGGCCTACCACGGAAAGGTTATAAAGCTGGAAGGTGTCACCGCCCTGGTGAAGTCCAGTCTGCCCGAAGGCAAGGTAGGAGTATTAATCGGTGGAGGCAGCGGTCACGAGCCGCTCTTCCACGGCTTTATCGGCAAGAACCTGGCGGATGGGGCGGCCTGTGGCAACATCTTCGCCGCGCCCACGCCGGACGTGGTCCTGGAGGCCACCAAAGCCCTGGATCAGGGCAAAGGAGTCCTCTACCTGTACGGCAACTACGCGGGTGATAACATGAACTTCGACATCGCCGCCGAGATGGCCGCCGACGAGGGCATCCAGACTCGGACGATCCGAGTCTGGGACGACGTGGCTTCGGCACCGCCGGAGCGAATGGAGGACCGGCGCGGGATCGCCGGGGACGTATTTGTAATCAAGATCGCGGGGGGCGTCGCGGCGACGACGCAGGACATCGAGGAGGTATACAGGGTGACCGCCAAAGCCCGGGACAACACCCGCTCTATGGGGGTCGCGGTGGCGGCCGGCTCCATCCCCGAGACGGGTGAACCTACCTTCGAGCTCCCCCAAGACGAGATCGAAATCGGCATGGGATTGCACGGCGAGGCCGGGGTTTCGAGAGAGAAGCTGCTTCCCGCCGACCCCCTGGTCGAGAAGATGATGGATCAAATCCTACCCGACCTACCCTTCCAGCGGGGCGATGAAGTGTGTCTGTTGATCAACGACCTGGGGGCAACAACCATGATGGAGCTGCTGATTGCGAACCGTCAAGTGCGTCGCATCCTTAGAGAGCAGGGGATCACGGTCTATGATACGCTGATGGGCCGGTACTGTAGCTCCCAGGAGATGGCCGGGTTCTCCATCACCTTGACGAAGCTGGATGATGAATTGAAACGGTACTACGATATGCCGGCCCAATCCTTCGCGTTGACCAAGGCGTGACGGGATGGAAAAATCTCAACTCAGCCTCCAAGAAACCCAGGCGATGTTCATCCACGTCTCGGACCGTTTGGTGGAAAGCAAGGACCTTTTGACTCAAGCCGACAAAGCCATCGGCGACGGAGACCACGGCGTGGGCATGGCTCGAGGCTTTGAGGCGGTTCGTCACAAATTAGAGGGCACGCCCCTTACCACGCTTGACGAGTTACTCAAAGCAGTTGGCATGGCTTTGATGACCTCGGTGGGCGGCGCGGCGGGTGCCGTATTCGGAACCTTCTTCAGAGGTGGGGCCAAGCGGCTCGTCGGCCGGGAGGTCTTTGACTCAGAATCGCTTTCGTTTATGCTGCTGGACGGCCTTCAAGCCGTAAAGGACAGGGGCAAGGCCAAACCCGGCGACAAAACTATGGTCGATGCCCTCCAGCCGGCGGCCCTGACGTCTCAAAAACTGGTAGCCGCTCCCCTGGACGAAAACCTGGTCGCCGTAACCGAGGCGGCACAAGAGGGAATGGAAGCCACCAAAGACATGGTGGCCAGTGCCGGCAAGGCCAAGACCTTGGGCGAACGCTCGCTGGGCCACCCTGATCCCGGGGCCGTCTCCACGTATCTGATCCTGAAATACATGACAGAATATGTAATAGGCAGTTAGAACCATGGAAGATTGGAAGGCTGGAAGGCTGGGCCAACCATCCAACCATCCAGCCTTCCAATCTTCCAGTCTGATTCACAATGAGGAGATAACCCCAATGGATTTCGAGCTTAATGAAGAGCACCTCATGATCCGCGACGCGGCGCGTGATTTTGCCCAAAATGAGATCGCCAAGGTGGCCGCCTACTACGATGAGACCGGTGAATTTCCCTATGAGACGATCAACAAGATGGGCCAGCTCGGTTTTATGGGCATTGAGGTGCCCGAGGAATACGGCGGGGCCGGTATGGACACCATGTCTTACGTACTGGCCCTGGAAGAGATCAACAAGGTGGACGCTGCGCACGGCACCATCATGTCCGTCAATAATTCTCTTTTCTGCTACGGCATCCTCCGCTTCGGCACCGAGGAGCAAAAGCGTAAATTTGTGACGCCCGTCGCCAGCGGGGATAAAATCAGTGCTTATTCCCTGACCGAGCCTATGTCCGGCTCCGACGCGGCCACGATGAAAAGCCGGGCCGTGCGCGACGCGAAAGCGAACTTTTACGTCATCAACGGCACCAAGAGCTGGGTCACCAGCGGCCCCGCTGCGCATTACATCGTCGTCTTTATCATGACCGACCCCGAACAAAAGCATCGTGGCATCACCGCTTTCATCGTTGAGACTGACAACCCAGGCTTTCACCTGGGTCGCAAGGAGGACAAGCTGGGCATCCGCGCCAGCGCCACCAGTGAAATTCACTTTGAGGACTACAAATGTCCGGTCGAGAACCGGTTGGGTAAAGAGGGAGAGGGATTCAAGATCGCCATGACGGTGCTTGATGCGGGGCGCATCGGAATTGCAGCCCAGTCACTGGGCATTGCCGAAGCGGCCTATGAGGCCAGCCTGAGCTACGCCCGCGAGCGCGAGGCCTTTGGCGGCCCCATCGGTCGCTTGCAGGGCATTCAGTGGAAGATCGCCGATATGAAATGCCGTATTGAGGCCAGCCGGCTGCTGATCTACCAGGCCGCCCTGGCCAAGGAGGCTGCTAAGAAAACCGGTGAACGCTTCACCACCGAGGCTTCGGTCGCTAAGCTCTTCGCCAGCGAGACGGCCATGTTTTGCGCTCACCAGGCGGTGCAGATTCATGCCGGGATGGGCTACAGCAAAGAGTTGCCCGTCGAGCGCTACTTCCGCGACGCCAAGATCACCGAGATCTACGAGGGAACCAGCGAGATCCAGCGCCTGGTCATCGCCCGAAACGAACTGGGGCTGCGGTGAAATGAAAGCCCTTGTCTTCTACGAACACGGGGACCTGGAGGTATTGCAGGTCTCCGACGTGCCACGACCGGAGCCGGGGCCGGGCGAGGTATTAGTTGAGGTGAAAGCCAGCGCGCTCAACCACCTGGACATCTGGGTGCGACGTGGCTGGCCCGGTCTCAAGCTGAGAATGCCCCATATCTTGGGCGCGGATGGAGCGGGTATCGTGGCGGCGCTGGGTGCGGGAGTCACCGAGGTCACGGTCGGAACCCGCTGCGCGATTGACCCCGGTGTCAATCGCCATGCGGATGACTATGCCCGGCGTGGACTGGATAGCGTGTCCCCTGGCTACTACATCATCGGCGAACACGCGCCCGGTTTTCACGCGGAATACGCCGTCGTCCCGGCGACCAACCTCCTCCCTCTCCCCGAGGATGTGGACTTCTCGTCAGCCGCTGCGGCCTCGCTGGTCTTCCTCACCGCCTGGCGCATGTTGATCCACCGCGCGCAGGTCCGAGCCGGCGAGAGTGTGCTTATCCTGGGAGCCGGTGGCGGGGTAAATAGCGCCGCTATCCAAATTGCCAAACACGCAGGCTGCACCGTCTACGCCACCACCAGCAACCAGGCCAAGATGGACAAGGCTCGCGAGCTGGGGGCCGACGTGGTCCTCAATTACCAAGACGACCCGGGGTGGTCCAAGGCCATCTACAAGCTGACCGGCAAACGCGGCGTGGACATGGTGGTCGATAACGTCGGCCAGGCGACGTGGAACGATAGCCTGCGCGCCGTGGCTCGGGGTGGGCGGGTCCTGACCGTGGGCAATACCAGCGGCCCCGTGGCCCAAACCGATATCCGCTTCATCTTCGGTAAGCAGATCAGCATCATCGGCAGCACCATGGGGAGTCACCAGGATTACCGGGACGTGATGGCCCTTGTCTTCAATGGCACCTTCCAACCGGTGGTCGACCGGGTGATGCCCCTGGATCAGGGCGCAGAGGCGATGGCGATCCTGGAGCGCGGCAGGCAATTCGGCAAAATCGTTTTGGTACGGTAGACAGTAGACAGGGGGAAACTCGCCTCTTGTCTCTTGTTCACGTCATATGCTGGTCGCACAGGATTATCATCTGGTCGCTGGTCTAGAGAATCCATTCCTGTCTACCGTCTACTCTATACTGTCTTCTGTTTTCTGACTACTGACTACTGGAGTTTCCTATGTTCGATCCATTCTTTAACCCACGAGGTGTGGCCGTCGTCGGCGCTTCACGCGATCCACACAAGCTAGGCTATGGTGTCGTCCGCAACTTGATCGAGTATCGCTACCAGGGAGGGATTTATCCCATCAACCCGGTCGCCGGTGAAATCCTGGAACATACCTGCTACCCCTCTGTTGCCGAGGTGCCGGACCCCGTAGACCTGGCAGTGTTGGTCGTGCCTGCGCCAACAGTAACCGACATACTTGATCAGTGCGGAAGTCGTGGCATCAAACACGCCATCATCGTCAGCGGCGGCTTCGCCGAGACAGGACCGGAGGGACAGGCCCGCGAGGTCGCCCTGGCCCAGGTGGCGAAGAGACACGGCATACGCATTATGGGTCCTAACTGCATCGGCACCATTGATACCCACCACTCGGTAAACACCACCTTCGTGGTGGGCATGCCCCAGGCCGGAGAAATCGGCTTCGTTTCGCAGTCGGGTGCTATGTGCGTGTCTGTCATAGACTGGGCACGTGGGGCGGGTGTAGGCTTCTCTCGCATCGTCAGCCTGGGAAACCAGGTGGACGTCAATGAGACGGAGATGCTGGTCGCCCTCGCCAAAGACCCACAGACGCGCGTCATCACCGCCTACATTGAGGGGGTGGCCGACGGTCGCGCCTTTATGCAGGCAGCGGAAGAGACGGCCCGACGCAAGCCGGTGGTGGTGCTCAAAGCCGGGCAAGGGGCCAGCGCAGCCAAGGCGGTAGCCTCGCACACCGGCGCGTTGGCCGGCAGCGCTGAGGCTTACGATGCTGCCTTCCGCCACAGCGGTGTGTTGCGCGCCAGTTCCACCGAAGAACTCTTCGACTGGGCGCGGTCGCTGGCCTGGCAACCGCTCCCCAAAGGGGAGCGAGTGGCAATTCTATCCAACGCCGGCGGTCCGGCCATCCTGGCCGTAGACGTTCTCGAAGCGGCCGGCTTGCGACTGGCACCTCTCACCGACGAGACCCGTGATTTCCTGCGCCCCCGCCTGCTGGCGGCGGCCAGTGTGGCAAACCCGGTGGACGTGCTGGCCGGGTCCGGCCCCGGCACCTATGCCGTCGCCCTCGACGCGCTGTTATCGGACCCCACCGTAGACGCGGTGATCGTCATTGCAGTGCCTAATGACTGGTTCTTACCTGCCAGCCTGGCCGAGGTCATCGCCGAGGCAGCGGCGGTGCATCACAAACCGGTGCTGGCTTCGATCATGGGGCTGGCCTCGGTGGACCAGGCGTTAACCATCTTACACCAACGGCGCGTGCCCAATTTCGCCTTCCCGGAACGAGCCGCATCTACCCTGGCGGCTATGCTGGCCCGCCAGCGTTGGCTCGACACGCCCCCCGAGTCACCGGTTGAGTTGACCGACGTCGACCGGGGTGCCGCTCGTACTGCCCTTGACCAGGGTGACTTTGCCGGCCTGGTAGCCGCCTATGGCATCGTATTGCCGCCCACCCAAGTGGCCGCCAACCCCGAAGATGCCGCCCGGCTGGCTGAAGACATCGGGTATCCGGTAGTCTTGAAACTGGTCTCGCCCGACATCAGCCATAAGTCAGACGTGGGGGGTGTGGTGCTTAACCTGACCAGCGGCGACGCCGTGCGTGCTGCCTTCGACCGCATCGTCACCTCGGCCCGCGCCGCCCATCCCGATGCGGTCATCGAGGGCGTGTTGGTGCAGAAAATGATCACCAACGGACAGGAGTTGATCGTCGGCGTCCGGCGCGACCCCCAGTTTGGGCCGCTGGCCCTGGTGGGCCGGGGCGGCATCGACGTGGAATTGTTGCGCGACGTGGCCATGGGAGTCGCACCCCTGACCCGTTCGCAGGCCGAGCGTATGCTCGATTCCACTCGTGCCGGAATCCGCCTCAAAGGCTGGCGCGACATTCCCCCCGCCGACCGCGCCGCCGTCCTGGATGCCATGCTACGCCTCTCCCAAGCTGCCTGCGACTTCCCCGAAATCGCCGAGTTGGAGATCAACCCAATCTACGTGCTGCCCGAGGGTGAGGGCACACTTGCGGTGGATGTGAGGGGGGTGTTTGAGTAAGCAGTAAACAGTAGACGGTAGACAGTAGACGGGGGAGGGCCATGAGTCACATCTATTTGACATTTCTTGAGATTTGATATTTAGTACGCGTGATGCGTAAAACGTAAAGCGTGACGAGTGATTGCGTGATCCGTCACGCGTGATCCGTGATTTGCCATTTGTGATTTGTCATTTGCCATTTGTCATTTGGATTTGTGATTTGCCATTTGTGATTTGTGATTTGCTCGATTTGCTGATTGGATATGATACGTAAGAAGAACAAAGGCAAGGCCAAGCCGTGGCGACGCTGGCTGCGGCGGATCTTGTTGCTGACTTTATTGGCCCTGATTTTAACTAGCGCCGGCATACCCTCAGAGAAAGTATTCGACTTGCAGCTTTTCCCCTTTGTGGATGAGCGCCGTTTCGACTGGGTGGGTTGGGAGACAAACGCCGTACTCGAAGAAGTAGACTGGTGGCTGCGCGGGCGCCCGCTCTCCGATGACCAGGGGGCGGAAGTCAGCCTGGTCGAGGGCAAGAACGAGGTGCTGGCTTTCCTGGATCGTCAGCGGGCTATCGCCGAACTGGAAGGCCGGATCCGGAACGAGATTGCCCAGTTACCCCAGCCCAGCCCGGCCTCCCCATTTGAGGGGGCCCCCATCCTACCCCCCTCCGTTGCTTCCCTGGAGCGCGAACTGGACGAGCTGCGGGGTCAGCAAGAGGCGGCCGCTCCTCGTGTGGAACGCATTATGGCAGCGCAGGCGGCCCAGGTTCTGGCAGACCAAGGAATCGGCCGGGACGACCAGGTCTGGCCGCCGGTAACCTTCCGCTTCAACGACATGCCCACCTACCTGGTCATCTCGCCCCGCGATAAGATCCGCAACTATCGGGGCATCTATATGATGCCCGATATCCCTGAGACGGAGCGGGCCAGCCTGGAGGATGCCATCGAGGAAGCGTTGGACGTGTCGGCGCTGGTGGTGAACGTGGGCGGCGTCGGGAGCTGGCCGACGATGGTCATCGACGATGCCTCGCTGCGCAGCCTGCTCGACATCGTCGCCCACGAGTGGACCCACACTTATCTGCTCTTGCGTCCACTGGGGCTGCGCTACAACGACAGCCGGGACCTGACTACCATGAATGAGACGGTGGCGTCGATCGTGGGCGGTGAGGTCGCGGACCTGATCATTGCTCGCTACTACCCCGAGTTAGTCCCGCCGCCGGTGGCGGCGCCGGTGGCGGCGCCCGAGCCACCCGCCGAAGCGCAAACCTCTGCCCGCGAAGACTTTAACCAGGCCATGCGCCGCATCCGTCTGCACGTGGATGAACTGCTGGCCGAAGGGCGCGTCGAGGAAGCGGAGGCCTATATGGAGGCGGAGCGGCAGAAGCTGGTGGCGCAGGGCTACAACTTGCGTCGGCTTAACCAGGCGTACTTCGCCTTCCACGGCAGCTACGCCACCAGCCCCGCTTCGGTAGACCCCATCGGCCCCTGGCTACGCCAGTTGCGCGCCCAGAGCGGCTCGCTGAAAGCCTTCCTGGATCAGATCTCCCAGATGCGCAGCCTTGATGATTTGTTGCGTGCTCTGGAAGAGTAAGAGGATCAATTCAGCGTATCTTCTCAAAGTTTCGCAGTTTCTCTAGTGTCGCCGAGGATGCTGTCCTTAGAAACGTTGCGTCCCCTCCTCCAACGATGAGCTGGTAGCCCAGCGATGCCACCAGACTCAGCACTGCAGCGTCCTTTGCTGGACAGCCCCCCACCTTACCGGCATTTTTCGCCGCTTTGATTGTTTTTTCCATCACCCTGACCAGATCGTCCGACTCGTTAATCTGGGTGTTAATCGGAATACCCATCCGTAACTTAATATCATCGGGGCCGAAGAAAAGCGCATCCACGCCCTCCGTGGCAGCGATAGCCTCAGCGTTCTCCACGGCCGTGGGAGTCTCTATCTGAACAACGAGCAATATATCGTCGTTTGCTGTGTAACAATACTCACGCCCCCCGCGGTCAATAACACGCCGGCCCCCATAGGAGCGCCCGCCCAGTGGTGGGAAACACACCATTTCCACGACCTGCCTGGCCTGCTCAGGGGTGTCTATCATCGGCATCATGATGCCGGCAGGCTCCATGTCCAACACCCGTGCCACGAAACCCAACTCGTACCCGGGCACCCGAGGGATGGCTGGAAGTCCACATATCTCTGCGACCCGGATAGAGTGCAACATAGTCTGGTAATCGACCTGACCGTGCTGACTATCAATCCATATCCAATCCCAGCCCACACCCATGCACTCGATAATCCCCGGAGCCGGATACATCATACTTAAGCCCAGGGCAACTTCATTGTTATTCAGTTTTTCCTGGAGCAACGTGCCCATAGTGATATATTGTCCTTTCGCCCCTTAAGGCATATTTAGTTCTTCACCCGTCTCCAGATAGGAAACGAGTTTGCGCGCGGAGAACACACGTGCATCTACCAACGATTTCAGAGTACAACCACCAATATGTGGCGTAATAACCACGTTATCGTGTTCGCGGGCATACTGAACCACCGGCGAATCTCCCATGTTCTCTCGCCACTCATTGTGCAGCACATCCGCACCAAAGGCGGCCAGCCTGCCCGACTCTAGCGCATCCAGCAACGCCTGCTCGTCGATGATATCACCCCGGCTGGTGTTGATCAAAATCGTGCCCCTTTTCATCCTGGCAAACGTTTCGGTGTTGAAAAGATGATAGTTCTCTGGCGTCATGTGGATGTGAATCGAGATTGCGTCAGATTGGGAGAGGAGTGTGTCGAAGTCAACCCGCTCGACTCCGGGTATCTCAAAAGGCTTCAGGTCACAGCCCAGCACACGCATGCGGAAAGCCTTACCGTATTCAACAACCATCTTGCCCAACCTGCCCACGCCCAGGACCCCAAGTGTGTGTTGTGATAATTGTTGCCCATAGAACCCTTCTCCGTGCCATTTACCCTCTAACACGGTGCGGGTGGCAGCCCGAAAATGGCGATGGCAAGTCAGCATCAGCATCCAGGCACATTCAGCCGTAGCCGTGAAAGTGTCCAATAGCCCATAGTCCCGGGTGATACTGAGCACTTTGATGCCCCGGCGGGCAGCTTCTTCTTTATCGATATGGTCCGTGCCCGTTGCAGCCGCGTTAATCACTTTGAGCCTGGTAGCCCGCTCGAAAATCTCCTTGTCTATCTTGGTGTTGACGTGCCCCCAGAAGGCATCGTACTCGCCGATGATATCCGGGAGCAGCGCGCGATCATTGGGCCGGTAGTCCAAATCCACAGCGTCCTGCAGTATCTTTAATGCCTCAGGGGTGAGAGACAGATCGACCATACAGAGCACTTTCGCAGGTTTGTTCATGGTTTCATCTCCAGACGTTTAGGACTAAGGATTTCGCTGATCGTTACGGTTATTCAACCGTAATGGGTATTTGCGGATATACATCCGCCGATTATGGGTTGCAGATACATATCTGCAACCATCAGGCTGAGTAGCTTGACAATGTCATATTTCTCTGTGCTGATCGTTACAGTTATTCAATCGTAACGGGTATTTGCGGATATACATCCGCCGATTATGGGTTGCAGATACATGCCTGCAACCATTGCAGATACATATCTGCAACCATCAGGCTGAGTCGTTACGATTGATTGATGTTTGTCAGCCGGCAAGAGAACCCTTGTGGATTATCTGCTCGCTCAACAATAATCGGCAGGCCAAAATCTTCCTCGTTTTTGTATGCGAAGTCGGTGCGATAGTGGGGGCCGCGGCTTTCCTGGCGCAAGTATGCAACCTCTAGTATCATTTGCGCCATCCGCAAGGCATGGGGCAGTCCCAGCCCAATCGCAAGCTGTCCCGGTGACTTGATAGCCACCAGAGGAATCTGGGTTTCTTCGATTTCTTGGAGTTTTGCTTGAGCAACGCGCAGGCCCGTTTCACAGCGGTCGAGCATTGCGTGCTGCCACATTGTATCCTGCAACTGACGGCGAACTTCCATGACGGATACGCCGTTGTCGCGTCTCAGCAGGCTTTCTAGCTGTTCCATCCTCTGGTCAATTTGATTCTGGTCAAGGCTGGACCAGTCAGAGTCCCTGGCCCAATCCACCGCAGACCTGGCGCTGCGCACAGCGAAGACCTGAGATCCAGAAAACTGATTACCTCCTACGCGGTTTGCGCCGTGAGGCCCGCCAGCGGCCTCACCGCATGCCCAGAGGTTAACTACTTTGCTTGCTCCGCAAGCGTCGACATAGACTCCTCCGTTACAGGCGTGGGCACACGGGGCGATCTCTACCGGTGACTTCAGCACGTCTATACCGTGCGCGGCAGCCCACTTGCTCCAGGCGACTGCTGCTGTCATATGCAGCTCCAGTGAATGCACACCGCTGAAGTCGGCCACGATGCCACCGTGCCGTGCACCGCGCCCAGCGCGCATCTCTTCGGCCAGAGCAATGTCAAAATTACGGCCCCTGCCCGCCCAATGAAATGGTCCTGTCCTGGCCCTTGCCTTAATCACCTCAGTCTCGTCTTCGCCGGGCGACAGGTAATTGCCAAGAAACGCCTCCCCCCTGCCGTTCACAATGCGGGGAGCGGAAGCCAGGTATGCCTCCGGAAAAGGAGCTTTCAAGGGATGTGTCATACCCAGTATAATCTGGAAAAACTCGATGTTGATAAGCTCGGCGCCCAGTTCCAACGCCATGTCGTGGCAGGCCCCGTTCAAGTCCGGCGTGTTCAAATTGTGAAGAAACAAATCATTCGGCCCGCCGCTAGCCAGGATCACACTCTTAGCCTGGGCGACCAGGACATTGCCTTTGTAGTCGGCGATCATAGCCCCGGCGCAACGCCCAAGCTCGCCTAACAGGGCAAACACCTGGCATCTGTCTAAGACGGCGATGTTTCTGTTATGTACCTGTTGGCGAAAGGTTTGGCGTAGGTTCTGGGGATGCAGCGCAAGCACACCACGCACACCACTTCCGTGGTCAGGCACATCCTTGGACATCGCGTTTGACTTCCTGGTGAATATCACGCCGTAGTCTTCTAGATCGCGCAGGCGCGCCGGTGCCTCCTCGACCAATATCCGCGCCAGGTCTTCATCGGCCATACCTTGTCCAACTTGGAGCATGTCCTTTAGAAGGGCCTCGGGGGTATCGCCCGGACCATAGAGATTCAGTCCTGCAGAATAGCCTCTACCGTGGGCCAGGAGAATAGGATGGAAACTTGAGCCACTTCCGACCAGCGGTCCTTGTGTGATCAACATAACACTCGCGCCTAAATCGTGCGCTTCGATAGCCGCCCTGCAACCACCAAACCCGGCGCCAATCACCAGCACATCAACACTTCGCGATTCCCATTTCTGCATCCGTTCCTCCACCTCGTCTCAACTGCTCCGCCAACGCAAAAGCGTTCCAGCACGTAGGGGGACATTACATGCAACGTCCCATCTCGAAGTTGCTTGTTGTGTCCTACTCACCTTGACACTGTCATATTGTTGGTTTCCAAAGCAAGGATATCTTCTATACATATCGCCTCGCCCTCTTGCTGAGATCTGAGCGCAGCGACGACGACCGCCAATGCCCGGGTGGCTTCCCTTCCCCCCACCTCGGGGATTTTTCCGAACCGAATACAGTCTGCAAATTCTTCAATTTCCTCCAATACCATGCCGTGCATCGTACTCTCGGGCAGGGGGATATGTTGCCGCTTAACTCCTCGCATCAAGGTCAGGCCTGTATCTTTGTCAAAGTGGACCGATGCCTTGCTGCAACGCAATGTGAGAGTATTGTATGAATGATCCACAGCGTAACTGGATGAGATGTGACCCAGGACGCCACATTCAAATTCCAACATAGTGCCCGTCACATCGTCGATAGGCGCCTCGATAAAACGATGCCTTTGCCAACCCATCACGCGCTCCACCGACCCGAGCAGATACTGCAGGATATCCGTATAGTGAACGACCAGTTGAATGAGAGGCCCCCCAGGACATCGCTCTCTGCGCCATCGCCATTCATCAGGAACGATGTCGTATCCTCTGGCCGACGACACGGTAGCCTCGACGGTTATCGGTGTGCCGAGTTCGCCACCGTCTAGCATAGACTTTATGTGATGGATCGCATGATGACGTCGGAGTTGGTGACCAACGGCGAGGATTACATTGGCCTGGTCGCAGCCGGCAACTATGTCAGAAGCGTCTTGCAGGGTGTTGGCAATGGGCTTGTCCACCAAAACTGCTTTGTGGTGACTTGCAGCGGCGAGAACCTGTTCTCGGTGTACGTCATTGGGCGTCATCAAAACAACCCCTTCGACGGAAGGATCTTCTAGAATCGCCTCGTAAGAAGGCGCTGGCCGGCTGTTGTACTTTTCAGCAAAGGCTTGCCGTGTGCTTTGCGTGCGGCTGTACACCCAGCCCCAATCGATCTTGGAGCTGTCAATAGTTGCTTCCACCACGGTCCGCCCCCAGCTTCCCAGACCCACCAGCGCCAAGTGCACAGGCGTGTTGTTCATCGTCACCTCCTCCTTTGTTCTCATAGTGAACACTATATTTGTACTGCGAACATTAAACCATGAATTGAAGCTTGTGTCAAGAAGAAACGGCAACTCTTTAAGCCAACCTCGTTTGAATCTAATGCTCCCCAGACTCCAGCAGATACTCACTTAGCCCATATCCTGGCATATTATTATGATAATTTATTATAAATACATAGATATTTTCAGTGTACCCCACATATTGAGAGTTGCCTCCCGGCCGATTTTAAAACCGGGTCTTGACAGTACGCCTTTTTTGTGTTAAAATTTTCTTTGTATGAACACAATGTTCATTATACGAACAATCATGAGTTGAAACTCAAGGAGGCACTGAACGCGTGAAAATCGTGGAGTCAGTCAGCCGAGCCTTGGACATTATTGATCTACTGGGTGAATCAACCAATGGTATGCGGCTGACGGAACTGAGTCGCGCTCTGGAGATCCCCCACCCCACTGTCTACCGCCTCTTAAACACCTTGAGCGCCAAGGGTTTTGTCGTTCAAGACGAAGAGAGCTCCCGCTATCATCTATCCACCCGCATACTGAGATTACAGGGCAATATCGCGCGCCGCCTCAGCCTGGTTGAGCACTCGGTCCCTATTCTGAGCCGCCTGGTTCAAGAGCTAAACATGGTCAGCCACCTGGCCATTTTAAGTGAAGACCAAGTAGTATACCTGGAAAGCCGCCGTCAGGATTGGTATTCGGGATATTATTACCCAACGGGGCGTTCGGGAGACGCTCATTGCACGGCGCTGGGCAAAGTCTTATTGGCCTTCTTACCAAACGATCAATGCAATACATTGGTAAATAGACTGAACCTTGTGTCTCGCACTCCCTACACAATAACCGACAGGGATGAATTCAAACGTCACCTGGATACGGTCCGGCAGCGCGGCTATGCCATAGATGAGCAAGAGTCCAGCCTGGACAGTTACTGTGTTGCAGCCCCAATACGTAACCCGGCAGGCCATGCAATTGCAGCTCTCAGTGTATCGACTTCACCCAGCGCAGTCCGACACGAAAATCTGGAGCGAATGATCCAGGCTGTCGTCAGGGGAGCTAAGGACATATCTCGCGAGATGGGATGGTACGAGCAGAAAAACAGCTAGTAACCAAATCCGTAGTTCTCAATCAAGGAGGTGCCCCACAAGCAATACACTCTCAATCTCTTCAGACTTTTTCCCACACCACAGATTACAAATTATCACTACTCAAGGAGGAGCAACAAGATGAACCCAAGACGCGTACTCGGCCTCTTCATCGTTCTGGCCATCTCGACTATGCTTGCGGCGCAATGTGGCGCTCCCGCAGAGCCCCAAGTCATCGAGAAAGAAGTCATCGTTACCAAAGAAGTTGAAGTTGAGAAAATCATCACCCAGGAAATCGAGAAAGTTGTCGAAAAAGAAGTAGAAGTTCAGGTTGTGGTAACAGCCACCCCCGAGTCAGCGCCTGCGCCTATGACCTATGCGCCAGGCGAAGGCGGCACACTTCGTGTCCATCAGGAAAATCCCCCCAAGCTGTTTGTCCCCATCATAACCGCCGGCAGAGAAGCTGAATACGTCTTCGAGTTGATTTTCGACCGTGTGACCCGAGTCGACGAAGAAGGCAAGATCGTGCCTGACATGGCCGAGAGCTGGGAGTTGTCAGAAGATGAACTGACGTGGACCTTCAAACTCCGTGACGACATAAAATGGCACGACGGCGAACCCTTCACAGCCAAAGACGTCGAGTTTACTATGTATGCCTACCTGGATCCTATTTTGGGCCAGTGGTGGGCCGCGAACTTCGTGAGCATATCAGGCGCCGAGGCATACAATAGCGGTGAAGCTGATACGATTGAGGGCATCAAAGTAATTGACGATTACACCATCGCATTCACCACCGACGTGCTAAACGCTGCCTTCCCCGCCCTCTTTGTAGATGCCAAGATTATCCCCGAGCATATCTGGAAAGATGTGCCCAGAGATGAAGAATCTTGGGCAGAGCGCGCTCGCCAGGAAGATGGAGTCATCGGTACCGGCCCCTTTAAGTTCATCCAGTATCAGACCGACGAGTTCATCGAACTTGAGCGCTTTGAGGATTACTTCCTTGGCACACCTAAGATAGGCAAGATCTTCATCCAGTTTGCGCCAGTCGACACCGGCGTCGCCATGTTGGAAAGTGGGGAGATCGATATGGTATTTGAGGTCCCCTACGAAGATGCAGAGCGTCTGAAGGACGTATCCGGTCTCACTACCCACGAGGTCCCCAACGCGAAATGGGTCTGGTGGATACGTTACAATCTGCACGATGACAATCCGCGCGACACGAGGGAATTCTTACAGAATGCTGAGTTCCGCCAGGCCCTCACCGCGGCCTTCGACCGCCAGGCTTACGTAGACGCCATCCTGTTGGGACACGGTCAGGTCATAGACACACACTGCTGGAGTATCCCGTGGACAGTGCCCGAGGACCAGGAATTAACACCTTATGATCCCGAAGCCGCCAAGGCCAAGCTGGAAGAGCTAGGCTGGGATTTTGACAATGATCGTCTGAAGATCATCGTCTACCCCAGCAACAAAGCACGCAACGAGATTCCAGAGATCTTCCAGAGCTATCTGGCCGAAATTGGCGTCAAGGCCGACGTAACCATGATGGACCTGGCCCGCGCCCGTGAATTGTTATATGGGGATCACGATTACGACATCTGCATCGGTGGCTGGCTGCAAGGTGCCGACCCATCCCTGTGGGCTATCAACCTGACTTGCGATGGCGGTCGTGGAACCGACGGTTACTGCAACCCGGCAGTCGACGAACTGTTCGACCAGGGTGTGCAAACCTTTGACTTCGCAGAGCGACAAGAGATCTATCAAGAGTTATGTAGCCTGATTCAGCAGGACATGCCTAAGACGCCGGTGGTTTTGCCCAATATCGTCGCCATTCACAATGACCGCCTCTTCAACTTCGTCCTGGCTCCAGAGCGCGGGCTCGGCGCCCGGTTCGTTGATGTTCATACCTGGGCAGTAGCTGATGAGTTCTAGGTCATAGACTTACTTTCGCTCAGAGTCGTGGTACCAGGGGTGGTCCATTTTGGACCACCCCCCATAAACCAAATCCACTTGGCGACAATCCCAAATGAGTGAAACCGAGTATCTTCTCAAAAAGTAGGGGCGAAGCTGGGTGTTCGCTCCTGAAGCAGACACCCTGGTCTGCCCCTACCCCGAATTATTGAGAAGATACGAAACGGACTGGTAAAAGTTATGCAACAATACATTCTGCGTCGTTTGCTCATATCCATTCCTACACTTCTCATCATATCTATGATCATTTTTTTCCTGATAAATTCAGCGCCTGGAGACCCTCTACTCCAGATGATCGATCCCGAAATAGCCTCTATGGGAGATGCCTGGCTTGAACGCGAAAGGGAACGTCTGGATTTGGACAAACCCATTCACGTGCGCTACGGAATCTGGCTGACATCGACACTGACCGGGAATCTAGGTTACTCCTATAACAGCAAACGCCCAGTTAGCGAAGTCATCGTCGAGAAATTGCCCAACACCGTTGAGCTGATGGGATGTGCGCTGTTGATTGCTATGGGCGTCGGCCTCCCTATTGGCATTGCCTCGGCGATCAAGCAGTATTCCGGCCTCGACTATATTGTCACTGGCATATCGTTTGTGTTCCTGGCTATGCCGGTCTTTTTCTTCGCCATGTTGATGATATACATCTTTTCCATCAAACTTGATATGTTTCCCGCCGGCGGGTTGCAGTCACTCGGCCAGCAGACCTCTCTCTGGGACCATCTCTGGCACCTGGTCCTTCCGGCCTCAATGCTCGGGCTGCACGACGCCGCCACCTGGGCCCGTTATGCGCGTTCAAGCATGTTGGAAGTCATCCGACAGGATTTTGTCACAACCATCCGGGCCAAGGGATTTAAAGAGGGCTATATTCTGTTTCGCCACGCCCTGCCCAATGCCGTAGGACCCTTGATCACCATCTTTGGACTATCACTACCGACGTTAATCGCGGGCGCCGTCATCACAGAAACAGTTTTCGCCTGGCCTGGCATCGGGAAGCTGGCGGTTGAAGCCGTTACGCAACGCGATTATCCAATTTTGATGGGCGTTACCTCCCTGATTGCCGTTGTCGTTCTTATCAGCAATTTGCTGGCCGATATCGGCTACAGTTTGTTCGACCCTCGCATTCGGTATAAATAGGGGTACTCACCGTGAGCACACAAGTCGCTACCATGGGTCTCACTCAACAAGAGAAAGTAGTTATCGATAGCCCAGCACGCCGTTCCTGGCGACGCTTCCGCCGCCACAAGCTGGCCATGATTGGGGCCGTCGTGCTGTCACTCTTCATCCTGATCGCCATCTTCGCACCATGCCTGGAGCCTTACGACCCCAATAAGATGGACCTGCGCGCTTCCAAGCAACCCCCCAGTGCCGAACACCTGCTGGGCACTGACCCTAAGGGACGTGACGTGTTGAGCCGCTTGATTTCCGCCTCACGGGTCTCTATGTCAGTAGGCGTCGTCGCCGTATCCATTTATATTACCACTGGAACCGTGCTGGGTGCGCTGGCGGGTTATTACGGCGGTGCCCTGGACATGGTGATCAGCCGCTTCACCGATGCGGTGCTGTGTTTCCCACCGCTTATCATGGTCATTGTCATTGTTTCTGTTACCGGTCCTAGCATATTCAACGTAATGATGGCCATCGGCCTATTACGCTGGCCTCAGATTATGCGCATCGTGCGTGGCGAGTTCCTCTCGCTCCGAGAACGCACATTTGTAGAAGCCGCGCACTGTCTTGGAACTCCCCCTCGGATGATTATCTGGCGCCATATCCTGCCCAACACAATTGCCCCTCTGACCGTGGCCGCAACCTTCGGCCTGGCCCAGGCGATCCTGTTAGAAGCGGGACTGAGCTACCTGGGACTCGGTGTGCAACCGCCTGCGGCCAGTTGGGGCAATATGCTCCTGGCCGCGCAGTCCCTGACCATACTTCAAGACATGCCGTGGCTTTGGATGCCCCCAGGAATGGCGATTTTGATCGTCGTGTTGGCCATCAACTTTGTGGGAGATGGCTTGCGTGACGCACTGGACCCTCGCCTGGTAAAATAGATACAGATCCCCCGAGCTTTTACCCCAGAGGTAATGAAACGATGTTAAGACAAAAGCAACTCCGCGGCGTTTGGGTCGCGGTGCCCTCGATGTGGGATGAAAATTCCAATTTTGACGAGGAATCCTTTCGCCAGGCGACGGCTATGCTGCGCGACGCCGGCGTGCATGGGATTTATACCACGGGCACCACCGGTGAGTTTTATGCCTTCGATTTTGAGGAATACAAGCTTCTTGTTGACGCTTTCGCGGCCGAGACGGTAGGCAAGATTCCCTGCCAGGTAGGTGCCACCTGGTTTAACACACGAGACGTCATCCGGCGTGTTCGTTACGCACGGGATAGAGGTATTGACGGCGCGCAGTTGGCCTTGCCATCGTGGGGTCCGCTAAGCGATGCAGATATTATGGGCTTTTTCAATCAGATTGCCAGTGCTGTGCCCGATATGCCCTTGATTCACTATAACACGGCCTCCAGCAAGCGCGTGTTGATGGGGAATGATTATCAGCACATCCTGCCCGTTTGTCCCAACCTGGTCGGCACCAAGGTGGCGGCCGGTCTTGAAGTCTTTATGGATGTTCAAATCAAAGCCCCAGAGCTGGCTCACTTCGTAGCTGACATCCCCCTGGTTATGGGGGTGCTCTTTGGCGCCAAGGGCACCTATTCCGCCTATGCCCTGATGAACCCCCGGGTGATGTTGGACTATTACGATCTGTGCTTGCAGGGCCGATGGGAAGAAGCGGTTGGAACCCAGAAGCGCATCATTACCTGGCGCAATGCAACAATCGTGCCTCTTCGAGCCAAAGGTTATGATTCTCCCTCAATTGACCGGGCTTTGACCGAAATGGCCGGTTGGTTGCCCTGTCGCCGCATACCTAGACCCCCCTACCACCCCATCAGGGATGATGACATGTCCGAATTGCGCCGTGCAACCGAAAAACTATTTCCGGAGTTCTTGAGTTATCAAGTCTAATCGTCCGACCGGGGGGTTTCCTGATTATGACCACACAGCAAGAGCTATTTAACGCAGTTCTTCGGGGAGAAAGCGACAAGCGCATCCCCTTTCTTCCACGCATCGAATTATGGCATAACGTGGCGCTGGCCCAGGGCAAGTTGCCTCCCGAATATCGAGAGTTGTCTCAGTACGATTTGCTACGTAGGTTGGGATTTGGGATATATGGGCGGCAGGCAAGTGTCTTTTCGCGAACCTTTGACGGCGTTAAAATTGTCGAAAGCAGACAAGGCAACCTGCAACGCATAGAATATCACACGCCGCTAGGTATGATCTGGGCAACCAGACGGAGCCACGAGATCCTGGAGCAGGCGGGGGCCACGTATCACCTCGTCGAATATCCTTTTAAGTCAGCCCAGGACTACCCAATCCTGGCCTACATCTTCGAGCATCTCAAGTATGAACCCACCTATGCCGCCTGGCTGGATCAGGAGAAAGCGATAGGCGAGGATGGTGTATCACGCGTCAATGCTTCCCCTTGCCCGTTACATCACATTATGATAGATTGGATGGGATATGAGCGAGCTATCTATGAACTATACGAGAACACAACCCGGTTGGAGGGGCTGATTGAAATTCTGACCGATAGCTATCGCCGTATGCAAAACATCGTTTTAGACTCGCCGGCCGATCTCGTACTCACCGGGGCAAACTTTGTTACGGCGATCACCTCCCCTCCGCTTTTCCGAAAATATTTTCTGCCGTATTTCGCTGATTTTAACAAGCGTCTCATCCAGCGGGGAAAGTTTCCCATGGCCCACGTCGATGGTGAGATCGGGGGACGCAATGGTGGTCTTATGCCACTCATTCGTGAGGCTGCGTTTAAAATTGCCGATGCTTTAACACCGCAACCCGTGACCAGTATCCGTGTCCGAGAGGCATTGGACACATGGGAGCGGAGATTGGTAGTGTGGGGCGGTATCCCCTCGCTGCTGACTTCGCCCACCGTCAACGCCGAAGAGTTTGAGAGGTACTTCCGTGACCTCATGGCCTGCATTACACCCGAGGACCCTTTTGTCCTGGGCATTGGAGACACAGTGGCGATGGAAGCCAATTTTGAGCGGATCTTGCACATGAGCCAACTCTACCAGGAGGTAACATGAAGATCAAAGTCAGATTCCCCGATTTGTTAGCCATTTATCGTTCAGAGCTTCTCGACCGCGTCGTGCCATTCTGGCTCAAGTTTGCGGTCGACTGGAAAAATGGCGGCCTGTTAACGTGCGTCTCAGACGAGGGAACAATTCTTACAGAGGACAAGTATATGTGGTCCCAGTTACGAGCCATCTGGACTTTCTCCGCCCTGTATAACAAGGTTGAGGCCAGGTCAGAATGGCTTGAGGTAGCGCAGCACATCTTTGACTTTGTCAGGAAACATGGGCGCGACGAAAAGGGACAGTGGCTTTTCTCCGTCAGCAAAGATGGAGCACCGCTACAAGGCGCTACCAGCATTTTCTCGGATGGCTTTGCGATTTACGCGTTCACCGAACTGGCCAAAGCCACCGGAGACCAGGAGGCCATCGATTTGGCGTTGGAAACGTATGCGAACGTCCAACGCAGGCTGGCCAACCCCGGATCATACAGCATAGCTCCCTATTCTCTTCCAGAGGGGGGAAAAGCCCATGCCGTCGCCATGATTTTTTCCCTTGCATTTAATGAGTTGGGGCACTATCTGGATGATCAAGCCATCCTCGACGCCAGCCTCTCGCTTGCCGACGAAGTCATGGAAGTCTATCTGCGCCCTGAGCGCCAGATGCTTTTCGAGTATGCTGCGTTGGACAATTCGCTGATAGACTCACCCCAGGGCCAAAGCGTCGTACCTGGACACGCCATCGAGTCTATGTGGTTTATGATCCACATTTATCAGCGCCAGGGCAACCAGGAACGTATCCAGCAGGCCGTCGAAGCTATCAAATGGCACATCAAGCTCGGTTGGGATGACGAGTTTGGGGGTATACTCCATGCCCGTGATGCCGCCGGGGGCACGCCCTGGTGGCGCTATGCCGACGCCAAACTGTGGTGGCCGCAGACCGAAGCATTGTATGCCTTGCTGCTGGCTTATGAGATTTCAAGAGAAAGTTGGTGCCTGGAGTGGTTTGAGCGCGTACACAATTACGCCTTCAGCCATTACCCGGTAGCTGAATATGGGGAGTGGACGCAGAAGCTAGACCGAAAAGGGAATAAGCTGACCGAGACCGTGGCTCTCCCCGTCAAGGACCCCTTCCACCTGCCCCGGGCACTTATTTATTGCACTGAGGTGCTGCACAGACTGACCCACGAAGTGGCGACCTGCCCCTAGGGATGGTCGATTGGACAATCACATAGGGGCATGGTTCAGATGTCCCTGAAATTAGGGTAACAATTGCAGACGAAGGACGAAAGACGAAGGACCAATTGTTGGCCCAGATCTCTTCGTCGTTCGTCGTTCGTCCTTCGTCCGGCTGAGAAAGTGTTACCCTATTTCTGAACCATCCTCACATAGGCTGGAGAATTAGTTGAATTCCTGCGCCATGGCCACCCGGCGGCTGATAGCCGGGTGGCTGTGCAGCAGCACCTCCACCCAGCGCTCGGGGTCGGCGTCGGCCAGGTTTTGGTCCGCCAGGCGCGTCATGGCGGTGACGAAGGCCTGGGGCTTGCGGGTCGTCTCCAGCGCATAGCGGTCGGCCAGGCGCTCGCGCCAGCGCGAGTAGGCATTGCCGAGCGGGCTGGTGATCAGCCCGAAGGCACCCAAGACGAGCCCTAGCCAGGGCATGGCGGCCACGTCGGCCACCCCCTCGAAGCCAAAAGCCGTGACGCCCCACTCCAGCGCCAAGTTGGCCAGCCACAGCCCGCCCAACGTCAGCACCGACTGGACCAAGATGCCCTTGCCCATATCCCCGCGCACGTGATGCCCCAGCTCGTGAGCCAACACCGTCTCAATCTCGTCCGCGCTGAAGTTGTCCAGAAGCGTATCCCCCAAAATAATGCGCCGCGTGTTGCCCAGCCCGACGACGGCCGCGTTGGCCTCCACCGTCTTGCTGCTCATGTCGAAGCGGTACACGCCCCGCACCCGCGCCCCGGCTCGTTCGGACAGCCGGGTGAGACGCTCCACCAGTTCCTCGTCATCCAGCGGCCTGAATTTGTAGAAAAGCGGGAAGATGAGGACGGGTGCCAGGTTGGAGAGGATCACTGTGAAGAGGAGCATCACCAGCGCCGTCCACAGCCACCACCAGCCCGGCGAGACGCGCAGCAAAGCGTACATCACTTCTATCAAGACCAATCCCAGTACGCCGCCGATAGCCGCCTCTTTGACCTGGTCCCACAGCCAGGCGCGGAAGGTCTGGATCGACAGGCCGTAGCGGTGGGGCAACACAAAGCCCCGGTAATAGCTCAGCGGTGCGTCGAGCAGCGCGTAGACCCCGCCAAACACGATGGCATACAGTGCCACCACCAGCAGTGGTTGTTGCGTCAAGTCCAGGATCTGGTCTCTGACACATACCGACGCCCCGCTCGGCAGCCAGACCAGGGCAAAGGCCGCGCCCAGGCCCAGGTCCACCAGCATCAGCCGCCGCCGGATACGGGCGTATTCCTTGGCTGTCTGTTGGCGTTCTGGATCGAGGGAGGGTTTCCCTGCTTCAGTTAATTGCTGATCCATTCTTTCCTCGGTAACCATAGGCTGGACTTGATTGTAGGTCATTGCTATGACGGATGCAAGTAGGGGAGTAGAGAGCGCCGGAATGGGGATTCCGGCGCTCCAGCGAGGCAAGCAGCCTCGGAACCCTTATTCCGAGGCCGGTTCGCCCCCATTTTGAAATACCCCCTTCCTTTCCGCTGTTTGACGGCGCCGCCGTTCTATGCTACGATGGATAACAATTCGAGTAAAGATTTAACCGCTATGAGTGAAAATGGGATGGTTCCATACGTTGTGATATGTAGGAGATATTTGTGGGCGCGCAATCTGGAGCTGATCACTCCAGCACGAAGTTACTCCCCGCAAGTGAGCCCGGAAGCGAAGCTTTAGCCGGGTTTTGGGTGCGTGCATATAACAGCCGATTTCAGGATTTATCAAATTCGACATAGTCTACAAATTATGTATTTGAGCATTTGTTCTATGGTTTTGCCGCCTATTTGCCACCCAGGTTAAGAACACGGATTGGCAGGATGTAACGGATTCACCATTGCTCGCAAAAATCCGTTACATCCCGCCAATCCGTGTTCTAATGAGGCCGAATCACGATAGAACAAGCGGACAAGCACATAATTCTTGGACTATGTCAAATTCGTTCAATCCTGGAATTCGCTGTTATATGCGCAAATGGCCCACAAATAACCCCTTTTCTCACCACATACCAGGGAACCATCCCAAAATTTTGGAGTCCTGGCTCAGATTTCGTTTGAAATTCGTTGACAGGATGGGTATAAATGAACTCCCCTACAAGCTTTCAGGGGATTGATTTCAGGCGATTCATTGATGAAAGTCTGTCATTGATGAGGTGAATTGCCATGTCGCGTATGGAAAAAGTGCCACTCAAAGCCTTTTGGGAGGCCGTGGAGGGACGGCTGGCAACCTGCTCCGCCGACGATCTGCGCGCCATTCTGCGGGCTATGGCCGGGGAGACGCCGCCGAGCGGACGGCGGACCTTCCTGGAGAAACTCGGGCCGCTTGAGGAAACGACTATCACCGCTCAGCAGGCCATGCACGAGGAGGATCTGCTGGCGGATATCGAGGACGTCGGCCAGGAACTCGCGGCGGAAATGGAGGGGGCGGATGCATGGGAAGAGCGGTATGGGTGGGGTGGGGATTATGACGAAGAGGACAGCCTGGGGCACTACGCGGAGTTCGTAGAGCCGCTGGTCAACCTGTTTGATCGGACCCAGGCCGCCTTCGACTACGGTAACCTGACCCTGGCCCGCGCCGCTTACGAGCGGTTGTTCGAACTGGTGGGGCAGGAGGACGGCTACGGTCGCGGGGTGGGACCCTTTGACCTGACCGGCGTGGATATGGAGGAAGCCTGCGCCCGCTATCTGCGCGCCGTGTATGAGACGGAGCCGCCTCACCAGCGTCCCCCGGCGCTGTTCGAGCAGACGCGGCACATGCGGCCACAGCCAGTGCCCCGTCGCCTGATGCTGGAGGACGTGATTCAAACTTCTCCCCAGGCGCTGCCCGACCAGGAACAGTTCCTGGCCGATTGGATCGCCTTCCTGCGAACGCAAAGCGGGGGCGATGCCGACGCCTGGCTGCGCGAGGCGGTGCGGCTCTCGCAGGGCACGCCGGGTCTGGAGGCACTGGCGCGAGCCGAGGGGACAACGCGCCCCCGGGCCTACCTGGACTGGTTCACGGCGCTGGAGCAGGAAGGCAAACACCCCGAGGTTCTCCTGGCTGCCCGGGAAGCCCTGCAAATACTGCCGGCTCAGCTCCCCATCCGGGCGGCTATCGCCGACCACCTGTGCATTGCGGCGGCGAAGTTACGCGAGACGAAGGCATTACGCACCGGGCGGTGGGAGGCATTCCTCGTTATGCCGACCCTCACTCGCCTGCTCGACCTGTGGGATGCCGCTCCCACCGGAGCGGAGCGGACGGGGCTGATGCGACGAGCCATCCAGCACGTGCAAGACTACCTGGCTCATCCACCCGCCCGGACTGAGATTTGGGAGGATGTGGATAGCCTGGAGAGGCCGGCATGGATTGACAAATCAGTCCTGGCTCACGCCTGCCTACTGGCCGAGGATTTCGAAGCAGCGCGCCAACTGGCCGAGGGTGAACAGGTGCTGGGATGGAGCAGCAGCCGCAACCCGCAGGGACTGGTCGTGCCGTTCTTCCTGGTGTTGCTGTCAGGGAAGACGCCCGGCGCACTGTCCCCCAATCTGGCGCAAATATGGGGTTGGGGACTGTCAAACAGCGTAGGGTTTTGGATGGGCAGAAGTGAGGGAAAAGAGTCTGAACCCGAGCGGTTGGAACGCATATACGCCGAGAAGTTTGGCCAGGTATCTTTGAGCCCCGACAGGCAGGAGCAGAACCTGTCGTGGTGTCTGGACGTGGCGCAGCAGCGCGTGAACGCTATCGTGGGCGGCAAACACCGGAGGAGCTATGACAAAGCCGCCGTGCTGACAACGGCCTGCGCGGAGGTGTTGCGGCTGCGCGGAAATGGGGAAGCGGCCGGCGACTTCGTGAGCGAGGTGCGCAATCGTTTCCCTCGCCATCGTGCATTTCAAGACGAGTTGAAGACGGCGGTTCAAGATATGGAGCGTAGCTTGAAATAAAATACCCGTACGTGAATTTTCCGAGAGAATTGGGCTCTTCATCCCTTGGGACAGGTGACATGTCGGCTTCACAACTCGGAAAATTCGCGTGCGTTGGGTATAAGAGTTGCTCGTGTCACGCTGAAATTGTCCAGCAGCGTGTCGCCCAGGATGATGCGCCGCGTGTTGCCCGGCCCGGCCAGCGCTGCGTTGGCCGCCACCGTCTTGCTGCTCATGTCGAAGCGGTACACGCCCCGCACCCGCGCCCCGGCCACCTCGGCCAGCCGGATCAGGCGGGCGGCCAGGTCTTCGTCCTCCAGCGGCGTGAACTTGTAGAAGAGGGGAAAGATAAGCACCGGCACCAGGTTGGAGAGGACCACGGTGAACAGCAACGAGGCCAGCGCTGTCCACAGCCACCACCAATCCGGCGAGACGCGCAGCAAGGCGTACATCACCTGAAGCAAGACCAATCCCAATATCCCGCCGATGCCCGCCTCCTTGACCTGGTCCCACAGCCAGGCGCGGAAGGTCTGGGTCGACAGGCCATAGCGGTGGGGCAGCACGAAGCCCCGGTAATAGCTCAGCGGCGCGTCGATCAGCGCGTAGACCCCGCCAAACACGATGGCATACAGCGCCACCACCAGTTGTTGCGTCAAGTCCAATATCTGGTCTCTGACCCATACCGACGCCCCGCTCAGCAGCCAGACCAGGGCATACACCCCGCCCAGGCCCAAGTCCACCAGCATCAAGCACCGCCGGATACGGGCGTATTCCTTGACTTTCTTTTGACGTTCGGGGTCGAGGGAGGTTTCCCTCGTTTCGGTCAGTTGGACATTCATTCTTCTGCCTCTACTCTCAAGTCACATTCGCCAAGAGCCTGCATCAGCAGATGAAGTATACGAAACAGCCCGATGCTTGCTGCTCGGCTCAAGCTGAATTCTACGCCGAGATATCGATAAGCACAAGCACGGTGACAAGCCCATGCCCGATCTGGCGAGGTAGAAGAGGGATAACTAACTTGGGGTAGAGATGAGGAATGAGCGTAGTAGGGCAGGAAAGGCACAGGGGCCAGGGGTGTGGGAAGACGTACGTGAAGAGGTCAGCGATCTTGGTGGGCTGGAGTTAGTGTGCATAGGAGGTGCACTACCGTGCGAGAGGTCGTCAACGCTCTTGTCACCAGCCACCGAAGGTGATATAATAACATTAATTCGTGCTTGCGCAGGCGAGTAAGTTGTTTAGGGCGGGTGGCTAATTTGCCTGTATGCTTGTTTTTGACATATCTTTGCGGTAAGAGCGTATTTGAAAATTACCATTTGTGGGGGGCTTTGCCCTAAATCCCTTGGGAAAACTGATCTGGGTGGGTGAATGCGGCCAAGATGACCGCTGCCCAGCGGCAGGTTTCCCTAAAGAATCGAATTTTCAAATGGCCTCTAAGGAAAACTCCGTGGCATCAGAATCGAGAAGAAGTGCGATTGCTATGTTGTCGGTGAAGGGACAATTCAAAGACGGCGTTGCCCGCCCCGCCGAACCGCTTGAAGGGCGGGATGGACAGCCTGTCATCATCACTTTCCTGGAAGAAGAGCCTGCCATTCCACTGCCCGCGGAGGAAGACTCGGCGTGGGACTCGCTGGCGCGGTTGGTAGAGGACTGTGCCATTGAAACCGGGTTGACTGATCTGGCCCATCAGCACGACCACTACTTATACGGCAAGCCGAAGAGAGAGTGACAGCAATGCCTCAAGTCTTCGTGGACACGGTGGCCTGGATTGCACTCCTCAACGCCAGCGATGCTCTCCACACCCAAGCGCAGCAAGTAATGGAAGCACTACGTCAGGAGAATGCCAGCCTAGTCACCACCGAGTTTGTATTGCTGGAAGTCGCCGACGCCCTCTCGTCGCCTCCCATTCGCTCGCGAACTGTGGCATTCATCGAAGGGTTACGGAAATTGTCCATGATGCAGATTATACCCGCCAGCCCAAGTCTGCTCACCGATGGCTGGACATTGTATGGCCAGCGCCCCGACAAGGAGTGGGGGCTGACCGACTGCACCAGTTTTGCGGTTATGACTCAGGAGCAAATAACTCAAGCATTTACGTCCGACCGTCACTTTGAACAGGCGGGGTTTACCAGATTGTTATAACTAGGTAGTGTTGACATTTGTGCATTCCCAGAGGTGCGTTTCGTTATTTGTTGCGGGGTTCTTAGGCGCAAAGACTCAAATGTCAACACGGCCTAGGCTGATATAGGCAGTTTGTCATATGAGTCTGGCTGTGTCCCGCAACGTCTGATCTTGCAACTCCCACATGCGCCGATAAAATCTCCCCATCTGCCACAACTCGTGGTGCGCGCCGCGCTCGACGATCCGGCCCGCGCGCAGCACCACTATCTCGTCCACCCCCTCCAGGCCGGCCAAGCGGTGGCTGATGATCAACGTGGTGCGCCCCGCCATCAGGGCCTGGAGGGAACGCATCACCTGGCGCTCGGTCAACGAGTCCAGGTTCGCCGTGGGCTCGTCCAGGATCAGGATGGGCGCGTCCTTGAGCAGGACGCGGGCGATGGCCAGCCGCTGGCGTTGACCGCCGCTCAGTTTTAACCCCTGTTCCCCAATGTAGGTATTATACCCGTCGGGCAGCGACTCGACGAAGTCGTGGACTTGGGCTTGCCGCGCCGCCCGCTCCAGATCGGCCTGGATTGCACCTGGCCGGGCCAGCAGCAGGTTGTCACGCACCGTGGCGTTGAAGAGGTGGGTGTGCTGCGACACAACACCCATCATATGCCGCAGCTCCTCCCCCTGGTAAGTGCGCAGTTCGTGCCCTCCCAGCGTAATCTCCCCCTCCTCGTACTCCCAAAAGCGTAGCAGCAAGTAAATCAGGGTGGACTTACCGGCGCCGCTGGGGCCGACGACGGCCAGGCTCCCGCCCTGGGGCAGGTGGAAGCTCACCCCGTCCAGCGCCACTGGCCCGCCGGACTCGTAGCGGAAGCGCACGTCCTTTAGCTCCAGGCTGTAGTTCGGCCGGGTGGGGCTTTCACCCCGACGAATGCCCCCCCCTACCCCCCCCATAGTGGGGGGAACCTCCGATCCGGCCGCTGTCCCCTCCAGAATGGGGGGGGCGGGGGACTCTCCCCAGAACTGGGAGCCTGGGGGCTCCCCCCAGAATTGGGGGGCTGAGGGTTGATCGTGAACCTCAGGCTCGACGTCCACGATCTCAAACAATCGCCGCCCGGCTTCCAAACTGTTTTCCAGGTATTGAGCCGCGGTCGGCAGGGGTGCGACCGCTTCAAAGCCGGCGATTACGGCCAGAGCCAGCACCGCCAGGGCGACGCCGTCCAGTTCGCCCGCCGTCACCAGAGGGATGGCCACCAACAGCACAGCCAGCGTGGCCAGGTTCATCAGCAGGCCGGTCAGCGAACCGCTCAGGCCCTCGATCCAGGCCATGCGCTCTTGTAACGCGGCCAGTTCCCGGCTCAAAGCCGTCACCCGCACCTGTTGGCGCTCCTCAGCGCCAAAGGCCAATAGCTCGGCCACACCTTGAACGCCGTCCACCAGGGTGGCGTTCAAGGCCGCGCGGACGTTGACCAAACGCCGCCCCGGCCCCCGGCTTAGCAGCCGGGTGACGAGCGGCACGCCAACCCCTGCCAGTACCAGGAAGATCATCAGTGTGACGGCCAGCCGGGGATCGAAGCTCCCCATAAAGAGCCACATCATCGCGGCCACCAGCACGGCCACCACCGGAGGCGCGATCACCCGCACGTAGAAGTGCTCCAGGGTTTCCACGTCAGCCACGATACGGCTCAAGATGTCGCCGCTCCGGTACTTCGTCAGCCTGGCCGGGGCCAGCGGTTCCAGCGCCTCGTAGAACCAGACGCGCAGGCGGGCCAGCAGGCGGAAGTTGACCTGGTGGGAAACCAGTCGCTCCAGGTAGCGGAAGACCCCACGCGCGATGCCAAAAAAGCGCACGCCCACAATAGCCACCTGCAAATCGGCGATGGAGGGCTGGGTGGCAGCCCTGGCGATGATATACGCCGAGGCCGTCATCAGGCCAATCCCGCTGGCGATGGTGGCAAACCCCACCATCGCCGCCAGCGACATCCACTTCCAAAACGGCGTGGCAAATTTAAGTAAGCGCCAAAAGCTGCGTGTCACGTTTCAACTCCGCACTCTGTGGAAGGATGGAAGACTGGAAGAGTGGAAGATTGGGAATCGGGGAATCGGGAACCAGGGAATCGGGCTCAAGTCCTGGCTTCTGATTCCCCGATTCCCTGATTCCCAGCCATCCAACCTTCCATCCTTCCAACCCTCCAATCTTCCATCCTTCCAATCAACCCACACCATACGCCATCACCAACCGCCGATACAGCCCACCCCGCTCCAAAAGCGCGTCGTGCGTGCCGGACTCGACCACGCGTCCGTCTGACATGACCAAAATCTGATCGGCCCGGTAAACGGTGGGCAGCCGGTGGGCGATGAAAAGGGCCGTGCGGTCTTGCATCAGACGCTCTACGGATTCCTGGATTCTGGCCTGGTCCTCGGGGTCAAGGTTAGCGGTGGCTTCGTCCAGGACCAGCAAGGGGGCATCTTTCAAGAAGGCGCGCGCCAGGGCGATGCGTTGTGCCTGTCCCCCACTCAAACGAGCTCCCCGCTCCCCCACCAGCGTATCGTAGCCCTGGGGCAGGGCCCGGATGAACTCGTGGGCGTGGGCCTGCTCGGCGGCCCAGGCCACCTCATCGAGACCCGCCTCCGGCCGCGCCAGGCGGATGTTCTCGGCCACGCTGGCGTGAAACAGATAAAGGGTTTGTGGCACCCAGGCCACCTGAGTACGCCAGGTCCGAAGCGGTATGTGCTGGAGGGGAACGCCATCCACCCTGATCACACCCTGGTCTGGCTCGATAAAGCGCAGCAGCAGGTAGGCCACCGTACTTTTGCCAGCGCCGCTGGGACCCACCAGCGCCACTTTTTGACCGGGGGCGATTTCAAAGGAAAGGCCCTTCAGCGCCGGGCGCTCCCCATCGTCGTAGGCGTAGTGGATGTTGGTGAGGCTGAGATTAAGGTCAAGGTTGAGTCTGAGATCAGGACTGAGGCTAAGATTAGGATTAAGTTCGTCCTCAACCTTTACCTTTACCTTAGCCTCAGCCTTTACCCCCAACACCTCAAAAATACGCTGAGCGGCGGCCACACCCGCCATACTGGTGTGGAAACGGGCGCCCAACTGTCGCAGCGGCATGTAAAACTCGGGGGCCAGAAGCAGGATGAAGAAGGCTGCCTCGAAGTCCATGCGCCCGTAGAGCAGGCGCACGCCGATGGCCACCGCCACCACTGCGATGCTGAGGGTGGTCACCATCTCCATCACCAGGGCGGATAGGAACGCCACGCGCAGCACCCCCAGCGTCGTCCGGCGAAACTGGTCGCTGATCTGGGCGATGGTCTGGATCTGCTCCCGTCCCCGTCCCAGCAGCTTGAGCGTGGTCAAACCCTGTAATACGTCCAGGAAGTGAGCGCTCATGCGGCTGAGCGACTTCCACTGTCGCCGCGTTTTCGCTTCGGCCACGTTGCCGATCAGGAACATAAAAAGGGGGATAAGCGGCGCGGTGAGCAGTAGAATGAGGCCGGAAAGAGGATCGCGGGGCAGCACAAAGAACAAAATGGTCAGCGGCACCAGGGCGGCCAGCGCCAGTTGGGGCAGGTATTGGCTGAAGTAAGCGTCCAGCGCCTCGACGCCCTCCACGACGGTGTTGGTCAATTCCCCGCTGCGCTCACCGTGGGCGTAGGCCGGACCCAGCGCCAACAGGTGGGCCGAGAGACGCGACCGCAGATCGGTCTTCACCCCTCCCGCCACACGGTTGGCGGCCACGCCGCTCGCCCAGGATAACCCGGCCCGCGCCAGGCTCAGGACAAGCAGCACCAGGAACAACGACCGCACCTGCTCCAGGGTGTTTCCCCCCAGGAAAACGTCGTTCACCACCCGGCTCAGGTACCAGGCCTGGAAAACGAGCACGACTCCCGCCAGCCAACCCAGCCCCACCGTGGTGGCCAGGCCAACCCGCGCAGCGCGTGCACTTCTTACAAGTCGCCGATCCAGATTCATACCCAACCAGCCATCCTGGGCACGGCTTTCTCACGAGAGTCGAAATGAGGGCGAAGCAGCCTGAGGATTTATTCTCAGGCAATTGCTTTGCCCTCCTGGCCTAACGGCTTTCCCCGCACAGCGGACCTATCGGTAGCCTCGGGCCTTCTTAATACTCAAGCGTGGATTCGCGCCCGATCCGCTCGCGGAAAACCCAGTAAGACCAGCCTTGATAGATGAGCACGATGGGCACAAAGATGAGCGCGACGATGGTCATGATCGTCAGGGTGTACCGGCTCGACGATGCGTTGTAGATCGTCAGGCTCCAGGTCGGGTCAAGGCTGGAGACCATAACCCGTGGGTAGAGGCCCATAAACAGGGTGAGGATGGTCAGCGCGATGGCCAGTCCCGTCATGGCAAAGGCCCACCCCTCACGCCGGCTCCTGATGAGCCAACCCGCCGCCAGCAAGGCAGCCACCGCCCCGACAGGGACGACCCCGGGATTGATGCCCAGCCGGGTGAATATATCGGTGGCGAAGTAAGTGGCAATTGCGAAGGCCACCGACAGGATCACGGCCGGCAGCCATAACCTGCCCGCAGCGGTACGGGCTCTGTCCATCACATCCCCCCTGGTCTTGAGCGTCAAAAAAATGGCTCCGTGCAAGGTCAAGACGGCTAGAGCAGCCAGCCCGCCCAACAGCGCATACGGATTGAGCAGGGTCAGGAAGCCACCCACGTAGTTCATATCGGCGTCGATGGGGACGCCGCGCACTATGTTGGCCAGGGCCACACCCCAGAGCAGCGCCGGTACCAGGCTACCGACGAAGATCATCCAATCCCACAGATTACGCCAGTCCGGGCGTTTATCCTTGCTGCGGAACTCAAAGGCCACCCCCCGCACGATGAGGGTCAACAGCATCAAGAACAACGCCAGGTAAAAGCCGCTGAACAAGGTCGCATACCAGTTGGGGAAAGCGGCGAACATGGCTCCCCCGGCGGTGATCAACCACACCTCATTACCATCCCAATGCGGGCCGATGGTATTGATGATAACCCGGCGGTCCTCATCGTCCTTGCCCAGGAAAGGTAACAAAACTCCCACGCCATAGTCGAAGCCTTCCAGAAAGAAATAGCCTATGAACAAAACGGCGATCAGTATAAACCAAACTGTGTTCAGATCCATGACACTCCTCCCTCCATCATCCGGCCCCCGCAGGGACGAGCATTTCCTCAGGCTCTTCTGGTTCCGATTCGCCCCTGGCGTACTTGTTCAGCAAGTAGACATCAGCAACCATCAACGCACCGTAGATCAGCGTGAAACCGACAAATGTGAGCAGCACCGCACCGCCGGGGACGGTGGGCGACACCCCATCGGCCGTCAGTTGCAGCCCAAAGACGATCCACGGTTGGCGGCCTATTTCGGCAAACAGCCAGCCGGTGGTGTTGGCGATGTAAGGCAAGGCAATCGCCCAGCCAAGCACCCGCAAGTACCAGGTTTTACCTTCATACTTCTCTCTCAGCACCAGGTACAGGCCGTACAGGGCCAGGGCAAGCATCAGAAAACCGGCTCCGACCATAATGCGGAAGCTCCAATAGCTGATGGCTACCGGCGGTACGTAATCACCCGGGCCGAATGTCTGTTCATACTCAGCCTGAAGCTGATTGATGCCTTTCACCTCACCCTGGAAACGGTTGTACGCCAGAAAACTCAAGGCGCCTGGAATCCGGAAAGCAAGCACATCCCGTCGCTCGGGCTCATTGCCAATGGTCAGCAATGAGAAGGACGCCGGGTTCTCGCTGTTCCACAGCGCCTCGGCTGCCGCCAACTTCATGGGCTGGGTCTGAGCCATGTGCTGCGTCTGGCTATGACCCACCAGGATCACCAAGACAGTTCCGATGAGCGCATAAATGAGCGCCATCTGGAAAGAGCGGAGGAATGGTTCCACATCCAGTCTCAGTTGATCCGGATTTGAGGGGCCAGCACCCCCAGGTGCGGCTCCGTTCGGCACGTGGGCGTGCCTCACTCCTCGAAGAGCGGATCGACTGAGCCCCCTCTTCCGCAGGTGATAGGCGCTGATGCCCAAAACGAAGAAGGCAGCCGTGGTAACCCCAGCCGCCAACACGTGCGGGAATTGCACCCAAACGTGCGGATTGGCAATCAAGGCCAAGAAGTCGATCATCTCGGCCCGGCCATCGTTGATGGTATATCCCACCGGATTCTGCATGAACGAGTTGGCGACCAGGATCCAGAATGCCGAGATAGTGGACCCCATGGCCACCAGCCACATGACCGCCGCGTGCAATCCCTTGGAGAGCTTGTCCCAGCCAAAGATCCAGATGCCCAGGAATGTCGACTCCAGGAAGAAAGCCAACAGGGCCTCAATTGCCAGCGGCACGCCGAAGATGTCCCCGACAAATCGAGAATACTCCGACCAGTTCATCCCAAACTGGAACTCCAGCGCGATGCCGGTCACCACCCCAATCGCAAAATTGATCAAGAACAATTTGCCCCAAAACTTCGTCATACGCTTATAGACCTCATCCCCAGTGCGCACATACGCCGTCTCCATAATGGCGACCAGGATGGAGAGACCCAGCGTCAGGGGGACGAAGAAAAAGTGGTATATGGTAGTCATGGCAAATTGCCATCGAGCGACGGCGAGGGAGTCTATGATTACTTGCATTACTCATGCTCCTCCTTCCTACTTCTAACTTGAGTTTAGATAAAAGCCAAGAAACCGGGTTTTTTGTCGTCTGATCATAGGTTTTGGCACGTTGCAAGGTGCTTTTTCATAGTTGCGGTTGCACACTGAAGTTCAAAAACCCGGTTTCTTACAAGTTGTCTAAACTCAAGTCCTAAGATTCGTCCCGTTGGTGGAACGAAATAAATCGGTTCTGGCGCAGCAATTGGGAGATGCCACTCGATTTAACGGGTAACACGCAGGCGTTAGCGAAGTATTCAAAATCAAAAGCCGTGCGCTGGTCGGCGCTGAGGCCGGGCACAGGCATCAAGCGCGCGCTCAAAGGCTTATTTTGCGTAATGGCTAGCGTTGCCACGTCGAGCAGGATACCGGCCAATTCGTCAACACCGACATCCCCCGGTATGGGCACCGTGTCAAGGCCGGCGCCACACACCGTGGAATACAGCAGCAGACTGTCGATTCCATACATTCTGTTTTCGGTGTTAGCCGCCAGCACGCTATCTTCCAGCACCGGGAACATCAAGCCCGAGTAACCACAGCGCGGAAATCTCGCCTGGCGCAGACAGTTGATAATGAAAGCCGCGCCGAACAGTGTGCCCGGGCCACCAAAGCGATCGACTCCCAATCGTTCTATGGCAGCCCCGATGCTGACTCCCGGGGCGGGGAAGGGAGCCAGGGAGAAGTCGATACCGCCAAAGTCCAAGCCGTGTTCGTCTGCCAACCGGCCGGCCACAGCCACAAGCCGGGTGGCGGCGGTCTCAAACGCCTCGATCAGGTTACGGCGTGCTTCCTCCAGCGTATCAGCCTGGCCGAACGCGGCCACGGCCAGGTCTGCCGCTTCGGTGGCGAAGGCGAATCGAGGCGGCCCGCCGCCGTGATAGGCGGCCGGGAAGAAGGGAGAGCCAGGCGGACAATTGGCCAGGGCTGCAAAACGCAGCGTGCCAAAGCCCTGGGGTGTCGTCCGGGCCACATCGCAAATCACCTCGGCGCTGGCCTGCACCGCCTCCAGGTTGATACCCCACCCGACCGAAGCCAGCGACACTGTAGCGAACACACGCTCGGTGTGACCGAGCACTTCCGGCAGTCGATAGATGGCCGCGAGGGGCGCGTCAGATTGATCCGCTATGACCGGGCCGATGGAGAGGAAATCAATGTCTTCTTTAGCGCAAGCCGCTTCGAGTTCCTGGGCCATATCCACGGCGTGGGTCGCGCTGGGATCGCCCAGCACTTCGGTGAAGGGAGGTGTCGCCAGGCGTAAGGTCTGGGTTTCCAGGCCAGCGCCCTCCAGGGTCTGGCGTGCCGACTTGAGGAAGGCACCAACGGCGGCGATGCGCTTTTCGTGGAAGGGATAGGTCAGTGGAGTGAAATAAGTGATAGATCGCACTTTCATGTGATGTAGGAACCCCTTAACAGAATAATGCCCTTGCCCAAAGCCTGCGTAAGCGAGGTATATTAACCTAAGTTCGGGGTTAGAGGCGATAGCTCAAGAAACTCGGTTTTTGGCAGGTGATTGAAGCCAAATGCCTGATTACCAGAGCCAATTTGCCGAATTGAAGCCGTATTCAACTGGGAAAAACCGAGTTTCTGTTTAACTCCGAACTGAGGTTATTAGTATACTCGACTTTAACAAGGTGAGCAACACGTTTGATACCTTAATTGCTTCGTGGTACAATTGACCTAACAGGTGTGTGATGACCAAGATACTGGCGATTGAAACCTCGTGTGACGAGACGGCGGCGGCGGTGGTCGAGGATGGGCTGCACATTCGCTCCAACGTGGTCGCCTCCCAGATCGATATTCACCGGCGCTATGGGGGAATCTTTCCTGAGATAGCGTCTCGCCAACATATCCTGGCCTTGCCCACCGTGGTTCAGGATGCCATGACCGGGGCGCGCACGGCCTGGAACGATCTCGACGCGGTGGCCGTGACCTACGGGCCGGGCCTGGCAGGCAGCCTGCTGGTCGGCGTGAACGCCGCGAAAGGCCTCGCGCTGTCGCTCGATTTGCCGTTGATCTCCATCAACCACCTGGAAGGCCACCTCTACTCCAACTGGCTCGAAACGGACGGCGCGAGGCAAGAACCCCGCTTTCCGGCTGTGTGCTTGATTGTCTCCGGCGGACACACCGAACTGGTCCTCATCCACGGACATCTGGACTACGAAGTGCTGGGCCGCACCCTGGACGACGCCGCCGGCGAGGCTTTTGATAAGGTGGCCCGGTTGATGGGACTGGGGTATCCGGGTGGACCCGCCATCCAGGAAGCGGCCGAGGGCGGCAATCCGGCTGCCTTCGATCTGCCCCGCGCCCGGTTGCGCGGCGGACTGGATTTCAGCTTCTCGGGTCTCAAGACGGCAATCCTGCGCATCGTCCAGCGTTACACTGACAAGATTCAATCTCCCGCCGACACCGCCGTGATCCAGCTCCCCCTGCGTTCTCTACCAGTGGCCAACCTGGCGGCCAGCTTCCAGATGGCCGTAGTTGACGTACTGGTCGAAAAGACCTGCCAGGCGGCGGAGCGTTTCGACGCCGCCGAGATACTCATCGCCGGTGGCGTCAGCGCCAACGCCGCCCTGCGTCACGAGATGACCGTCCGCGCCGACCGCCCGGTGCGGGTGCCACCCCTGTTCTTATGCACCGACAATGCGGCCATGATAGGGGCCGTCGCTCACCATCGTTTCCTGGCTGACCAACGCGCGGATTTAGACCTGGACGTGATCCCTAACTTGCGCCTGGAGGATCTGTGACATAATTGTGGCATTGATAGGCATGGTTCAGATGTCCCTGAAATTAGGATAAAATTTGCAGACGAAGGACGAAAGACGAAAGACCAATCATTGGTCCAGATCTCTTCGTCGTTCGTCGCTCGCCATTCGTCGGTTGAGAAGGAAACAAAACATGAAGCGATTACGCGGCACCCTTACAATTCTAATCCTGGCGGCACTGTTGGTGCCCGCCACGTCTATGGCCCAGGAGCCAGTTGCGTGTGAGTCGAACTACACCGTTCAGGTAGGTGACTGGCTCTCGAAAATCGCCGAGAAGCATTTTGGCAACGTCTTGACCTACCCGGCCATTGTCCTCGCTACCAACCTCCAAACGGACGGCATGTATACCTTTATCGCCAACCCGGATATGATCGAGCCGGGCTGGACGCTGTGCATCCCCAGCACCGATGATGCAGCCACTCTCATGGCGATGAGCATCGGAACCGCCCCCCAAGGGTTGTCGCCCCAGGAACTGGCCAACGCCACCTACAGTTCGGAGTTCACCAACGATAGGACAGCTCCCCTCACCGATGGTATGTACGGCGAGCCAGCCGCTCCCGATTCGGCCGCCGAAATCAAGGTCGTGCTGCTACCCGATACCATCACCTACGGCCGGTTGAACGGCCAGGATGTCGCCGCCGTGGTGTTGGCAACCGATTCTGGCGGCAGCGGTACCTTCTATTACCTGCACGTGATGGTAACCGGCGGGCCGGGAGACGGGCAGCCGGCGGAAGTAGCCAGCACCTTCTTGGGTGACCGGGTCCAGATCAATTCCATCACCATCAAAGTCAACCAGATTGGGGTGGATATGGTCCAGGCCGGGCCGGATGATCCCATGTGCTGCCCCACTCAGCGGGTGGTCAAGACCTACGAATTGCAAGGAGATCAGCTTGTGGAAACGTCAAGCCAGGTCGTCGAGGCTGAAGGCGGCCCGACCACGCTGGAGGGCACGAGTTGGATATTGACCACCCTCAATGGGGCGGAGCCCTTGCCGGATACCACCGTCACCGCCAATTTCGAAGCGGATGGCAATCTGGCCGGCTCAGATGGTTGCAATCGCTACGGTGCCAGGTACGAGGTTGACGGGGACCGGATTACGATCACCCCCGGGATGAGCACCATGATGGCCTGCCCTGAGCCAATCATGAAACAGGCCACGGACTATATGGCTGCGCTGGAGGCAGCTACCAGCTATCAGATTCAGGACGACAGGCTGGAATTGCGCACCGCCGACGGCGCCTTGGCCGCTGATTTCGCTGCCACGAAGTGATGACCACCGTCCGCACCCTGATGGTCGGCCTGGGCAACCTGGGCCGCCGCTTCTGTGATCTGCTGCTCGAAAAAGGGCCGGACATCGAGGCGCGCTATGGCCTGCGCCTCCTGCTGGTCGGCACCGCCGACAGCCGGGGTGTGGCTTACGATCCCAACGGCCTGGACCCGGCCCGCATCTCGGCCATCAAGGTTGCCGGAGGAAGCGCCGCCGACTACCCCGACGGGGGACGACGGGGGCAAACTGCTGCCCAATTGATCGCCCAGGCCGAGGCCGACCTCCTATGCGAGGCGTCGCCGGTCAACCTGGACCAGACGGGCGAGCCGGGCCTGACGCACGTCCGGCTGGCCCTGGGGCGCGGCCTACACGTGACCACCGCCAACAAAGGGCCGGTGGTTTTGGCCTACCGGGAACTTCATGAACTGGCCGCACAACACGGCGTCCAACTACGCTTCGACGGAACCGTTGCCGGCGGGCTGCCCGCCCTTTACATCGGCGAACGCGACATACGGGGTGCCGACGTGCAGCGTATCGAGGCCGTCCCCAACCTGTGCACCGGCTACGTCATGGAGTTGCTGGCCGACGGGCTGAACTGGGAAGATGCGATGGAGCGCGCCCGCGCCGAAGGGGTGCTGGAGGCCGACCCCGCCTTCGACCTGGACGGCTGGGACGCCGCCGCCAAACTGGTCATCCTGGCCAACACCGTGATGGACCTTCCCGTCCGATTGGACGACGTGGACCGAACCGGCATCACCCGGCAGGACGGCGCCGCGCTGCTGGCGGCACGCGAGAAGGGCGGCGCATACAAACTGCTGGCCACCGCCGAGCGTCGCGCGGACGGGGGCGTCAGCCTGCGGGTGGCCCCGACTTTCCTCCCGCCCCATCACTTCCTGGCCGGTCTGGGCCGCAAGCACATGGGTGTCGTCTACCACACCGACATCTACGGGACTATCCTGGCCGCCATCGAGGAGCCCACCCCGCTGCCCTCGGCGGCGGCCATGCTGCGCGATATTCTGGATATTTACTCTGCCCCAATACCTTGAAACCTGGTAACTGCTCAGGCAGAACCGGCAGTCCTCTGAGAAAATCACATATTGCACGCAAGGTCGCGGGGCTTAGGAGATCAAATGGGACACGAAAGCTTTGACGCGTTGATTGTCGGCGCTGGCCCGGCCGGCGTTTTTGCCGCCCTGGAATTGAGCCAACAGTCCAACTTGCGCATCGCCATCCTGGAAAAAGGACGGGATATCGACCATCGCCACTGCCCCGCCCGGGACAGGGGAGTAAATTGCAGCGAATGCACCCCCTGTGCTATACTCAATGGCTGGGGTGGAGCCGGCGCTTTCTCGGATGGCAAGCTCACGCTGTCTCCGGCCGTAGGCGGCCACCTGGCTCAAATCCTGGGCGAGGATCAAGCCCTCGGACTGCTCCAACAGGTGAATGAAACTTACGTCCGTTTTGGCACACCCAGCCCAATCTATGGCAAGCTTACGGACGAGATCGAGGCGCTGGAGAAACAGGCGGCGCTGGCCGGCCTGCGTTTTGTCTCCGTCCCCATACGCCACATCGGTACCGAGCGCTGTGTCCAGGTTATGCGCAGTATGCGAGACGAACTGTTGCGACGCAACGTGACGATCCGCACCCGGACGCCGGTAGCCCGTGTCCTGACGAGCGACGGCCAGGTGACCGGCGTCGAAACAGACAGCGGTGAGCGCATCGAAGCCGGAGTAGTGATCGTGGCCCCCGGACGGGAAGGGGCAGCCTGGCTGGAGGCAACTGCCAAAGATCTGGGCCTCACTCTGGCGCGCAACCCGGTGGACCTGGGCGTGCGTGTGGAACTCCCGGCCACAGTGCTGGAGCCTATCACCCAACTGGTTTACGAATCCAAGTTCTTTTACTATTCTCGCGCCTTTGACGACCAGGTGCGCACCTTTTGTATGTGTCCGTACGGCGAGGTCAGCATGGAAAACGCCGGTGATGTGATGACCGTCAACGGACATTCCTTCGCCAACCGCAAAACGTCCAATACCAATTTCGCCGTCCTGGTCAGCAAAAACTTCACTGAGCCCTTCGACGCTCCAATCACTTACGGCAAGAGTATCGCACGCCTGGCTAATCTGCTCAGCGGTGGCATCATGGTCCAACGGCTGGGGGACCTGGAGGCCGGCCGGCGCTCTACGCCCAAGCGTCTGGCCCGTTGCGTCGTCGTCCCCACGCTACCTGGCGCCACCCCCGGAGACCTGAATCTGGTTCTCCCCTATCGATATGTAGTGGACATCCTGGAGATGCTGCACGCCCTGGACCAAGTGGCGCCGGGGGTGGCATCGCGGCACACGCTTCTGTATGGGGTGGAAGTCAAGTTCTATTCCAATCGGCTCAGCCTGACCCCCGACATGGAGACCGAGGTGAAGAACCTCTTCGCCTGCGGTGACGGAGCCGGGGTAACCCGAGGCTTGATGCAAGCCTCTGCCTCCGGATTGGTGGCGGCACGCGCCATCCAACGCCACCTCGTGTCATAAAGTTGTAAAAAGAGAAGGATGGCTCAGAAATAAGATCACACTTTCTCAACCGGACGAATGACGAACGACGAAGGACGAAGAGATTTAAAGAGGGAATCGTTCTAATGACCAGATTGAATGCGCAAATTGCCATTGTAACCGGCGGCGGCTCGGGCATCGGCGGGGGAGTCGCCGAAGCTCTGGCTCGGGAGGGAGCCAAGGTCGTCGTTTGCGGCCGGCGAGCTGAGGCACTGGAGCGTACCATGCGGGCTATCAAGAAAGTGGAGGGCGATGGCCTGGCCGTCCAGGCCGACGTTTCCCAGGTTGAGGACGTAGAGCGACTGGTGAACGCGACCCTGGAGGCCCACGGACGAGTGGACATCCTGATCAACAACGCCGGCATCGGCGGCTCTGGCCGCATCCACGAGCACGACATCGACACATGGGATCGGGTAATGGCCGTCAACCTGCGCGGGCCTTTCCTGACTGCCCGCGCGGTGCTGCCGCTGATGCGGGAGCAAGGGCGCGGCCACATCGTCAACATCAGTTCCGAGTCCGGTCTTGAGTACTACCAGGGCAACGGCGCCTATGGCGTCGCCAAACACGCGCTCAACGCGTTGGGTGAGTATATCCAGCGCGAGAACCAGGAACTGGGTATCCGGGTGGATACCATTTGCCCCGGCATGGTTGTCACCGAGATGACCGAGAATTCGCCCGGCCTGGACCACGACAAGTGTCTCTACCCTGAAGACATCGCCGACCTGGTGATCTGGCTGCTGACCCGGCGGTCCAACATCAAGATCGGCCGCCCGGTTCTGATACAGACCATGGAGAATCCCTGGCAATAAAGTTCTGACGATAGCTCGCGTGGCACTGACGATAGTTCCCGTTCGCTTGCCGCCCGACTCGGCGCAAGCACGGGACATCGTCTTCCACATTGATATCCACGGGTCCATCATAGCCGCCAATGATGGCCCCCCCTCTAGCCCAGGCGGCGCCACGCCGCGCGATATCCTGGATATCTTCTTCACCTCAAGTACTTGACCTCCATCCAGGAAACTCTAATCCAGCAACAGACGTAACCTTCACAGCAGAATCATAGAATATATCGGTGACTGATGGAGGCGACAGATGACGTCAATCCTGCATATTCACCTTTTGGGCAAGTTCCATCTCAGGTACGGCGACCAACCGGTTACCACCGTCAACACCCCCCGGTTGCAGTCGCTGCTGGCGTATCTGGTACTGAAGCGTGAGGCACCCCAGCTACGCCAACATCTCTCTTTTCTCTTTTGGCCGGACTCATCCGAAAGCCAGGCCCGCACCAATCTGCGCAAACTCTTTTACCAACTGCGTCAAGCACTTCCCGACGCTGACTTATTCCTGCAACACGACGCCCAGACGATCCAGTGGAATCCCGATGCCCCATTTACGTTGGATGTTGCCGAGCTCCAAGAGCTCCTCAAGCAAATAGAAGAACAGTCTTTGGATCGGGAAGCCCTGTCCAATGTGTTAGACCTATATAGCGGTGAACTGTTGCCCAGTTGTTATGATGAGTGGGTTTTTTCAGAGCGCCAAGGGTTACACCAAGCCGTGGCGGGGAGGGTCGCAAGCCTGGTCACGTTGTTGGAAAACCAAAGGGCGTATGAGGAGGGCATCCGTTATGCCCGACGGCTGCTAGAGTTTGACCCCTTGGAGGAGAAGACCTATCAGTGTTTGATGCGACTACACGCGCTCAATGGCGACCGGGCCGGTGCGCTGCGCGTCTATCACGACTGCACCACGGTTCTGGGGCGCGAACTCGGTGTCGAGCCAAGCTCGGAGACCCAGGCTTCTTATGAGCGCCTGGTGAACAGGGACCCAGCGCTGACGCCCCAGGTGGAGCTGGGGCCTGGGCTGGTTGAAACGTTACCTCTGGTTGGACGCCAGCGGGAATGGGGCAGGTTACAGTCGGTATGGCAGGAGGTTTGCCGTGGAGGGCCCCGCTTGGTGTCCATATCCGGCGAGGCAGGCATTGGCAAGACACGGCTGGCTGAAGAGCTGCTCTCGTGGGCCGACCATCAGGGTATCACAGCGGCCAAGACGCGTTGTTATGCGGCCGAGGGGCAACTGGCCTACGCCCCGGTGAGTCAGTTGATGCGGGCCGAGCCTCTACGCGGGAGACTTTCCAGGTTAGGCGATGTTTGGCTCGGGGAGATAACGCGGCTTTTGCCCGAGCTTCTCGAGACGCGCCCCGGTTTGCCGCGTCCTGAACCACTGGCCGAGAGTGGGGGACGTCAGCGTTTCTTCGAGGCCCTAGCCCGGACCGTCTTGATCGACGATCACCCCTTGATTTTGGCCCTCGATGACGTGCACTGGTGTGACCGGGAGACGCTGGAGTGGCTGCGTTACCTGATGCGTTTCGATCGCCACGCGCGGCTGCTGGTTGTGGGCACGGTACGCGGGGAAGAATTGGCACCCACTCCCAGAGGCGACCAGGGGTATGAGCATCCACTCTTTTCATTGCTGTTTAGTTTGCGGCGTGACGGGCAGTTGACCGAGATCAACCTGGGGCCCCTCAGCATAGAGGAAGCGGCGTCGTTGGGGGCGCATGTCACCGGCCAGGAACTCGATCCGGACTCGACACACCAACTCTATCAGGATACCGAGGGCAATCCACTCTTTGTGGTGGAAACCCTCCGCGCCCAACTGGGCCAGCGGGCAGAAGGCGATCAAGAGGCAGGTAGACCATCCCGCTCCTCCACCCGGCTTGATGACGCCACTCCAACTCTGCCGCCCAAGGTGCAGGCCGTAATTAGTTCTCGCCTGGCCCAGCTTTCGCATCAAGCTCAAGAGTTAGTCACGCTGGCGGCCGTGGTTGGTCGCTCCTTCACCTTCGATGTGTTGGCCCAGGCCAGCGACGCCGACGAAGACACTTTGGTGCAGGGTCTGGACGAACTGTGGCGGCGGGGCATCGTAGCTGAGCTGAGGGATCAATATGACTTCAGCCACGACAAGTTTCGTGAGGTGGCCTACCGTCAAATCGGGCGCGCGCAGCGGCGCTGGCTACATCGACGCGTGGCCCAAGCCCTGGAGACCATCTATCCGTCTGAGCTAGGCGACCAACCGGCCGCCACCCTGGCCCATCATTATACCCAGGCAGGCGACGACGAGAAGGCCGTAAGCTACATGGTGACCGCCGGGGACCAGGCACGCGCCTTGTATGCCAACGCCGAGGCAGAGTCCTTCTACCAGTCAGCCTTGAGGATCTTGCAGGAAAGCGGTCAGAATGAATTGGCAGCCAGAACGTTGATGAAGCTGGGGTTGGTGTATACCGCTGCGTTTGAACCGGAGAAGGCGAAGGGTGCCTATGACCAAGCCTTCACCTTGTGGCAGCCCCAATGGGACCAGAGGTCGCCACCGGGCTCCCAATTGCCACCAGCGGCCCTACGCGTGGCGGCGGGTGAGCCGCTCAGTCTTGATCCAGGCAAGGCCCATGACTTCGATTCTTCGTTCTTTCAAGTCCAACTCTTCGAAGGACTGGTGACGATCGATCAGGACCAAAACGTGCTGCCGGCGGCCGCCACACGTTGGGAAGTGGCCGAGGGAGGTTCAAGGTACGTCTTCTACCTGCGCTCGGGGGCCGCATGGAGCGACGGAACACCCCTCAGGGCAGACCAGTTCGAGTATGCCTGGAAACGCAACCTGAACCCGGACACCAACTCTCCATCCGCTCATTTGCTCTACGATCTTCGTAACGCCCGGGCTTTCAGAGAGGGCGAGGTTAACGATCCGAACTTGATCGGGGTGAAAGCGCTGGACGATTACACCCTGGAGATTCGCCTGGAGGGTCCCACCGCCTATCTACCTCATCTGCTGGCCGACCCCGTAACCTTTCCGCAGCCTCGTTGGGTCATCCAAGCCCACGGCGAAGCGTGGGCCACGCCCGGGAACATAGTGACCAATGGACCGTATAAAGTCCTGGAATGGCAGCGGGGAGTACGGCTAATTCTTGAGCGCAACCCGTACTACACGGGCCGGTTTCCGGGTAACGCCGAACGGGTCGATTGTCATGTCTTCACTGAATATGCGCGGGGATTCCACGCCTACGAAGTGCACGACCTTGACGTGGTAGACCTGGCTGCCGTCGACGCAGCGGTGATGGCCCAAGCTCATACCCGCCACGGGGAGGAACTGATCTACACCCCTATGCTGAACACGAACTACTTAATCTTCGGCGTCGACCGGCCGCCTTTTGACGACGTGCGCGTGCGACAGGCATTTGCCCACGCGGTAGACCGGGAGGCGCTGATCCGCGAGCTTATGCAATATAGGTACCTTCCGGCCACCGGGGGCTTTGTACCTCCGGGGATGCCGGGCCATTCACCCGACATAGGGCTGGCCTACGATCCTGACCTGGCCCGGCGACTTTTGGCCGAGGCGGGTCATCCCCGGGGTGAATCCTTTCCGGCCGTCACCTTTCTCCACACCCACGGTCTAAGCGATGAAAGCTTCATCCCCTTCCTCCAGAAGGCGTGGTCTCAGAATCTAGACGTTGAGGTGAAAGCAACAGTCCTGGCCTGGGAACCCTTCCTCTCGCGGCTTCATAGCCAACCGCCCGAGTTGATGTTGGGCGGCTGGATCGCCGACTATCCCGATCCCGACAACTTCTTGCGCGTCGTCTTTCACAGTCGCGAAGGGTTGAATGAACCCCGTTGGCTCAACCCCCACTTCGACGCGTTGGTAGAGGAGGCAGCCCGGCTCACCGACAGGCGCCGTCGTTTGGCCCTATATCAAGAGGCAGACCGCATCCTGGTCGCCGAAGAGACCGTCATCCTGCCCTTAAGCTACGGACGCGGCGCCGTATTGCTCAAACCTTGGGTGACTCACTTTTCAAAGATGCCTACCTGCTCGGGGCATCTCAAAGAATTGATCGTAGAGCCAAGCTGAAACGTAAAACGTGAAACGTGATGCATGATCCGTAACCACCGCGCCCAACGCATCACGTTTCACACATCACGCATCACGTTTCACGCCTCTTGTCCGGCACCTCGTGTATTCCCACCCGTACCTGTTCAGCCAGCTCAGGGGTTACTTCCACGCCGTGAACGACGTGGACATGTTCCGCGGCCTTGGGCAGAACCTCTTCCTCGGTTTCCCCTTTCGCTTCGAAGTCACAATCAAAGCCGTGATCCCGGCAACGTACCAGTTTCATCCTTCCGCTCCTTTCGTAAGCACTATGAGGCCGAGTCTCTTTTCCCACCCGGCCCACCTTCTACCCGACAAGTATATCCTACTTTCTATGATATGGCAAATTTCATAGTAATTTCATCCTAATCCTCGAATTCTTTCTCCAGAAACGCCTCAAGCAACGCTAAACGGCGTGCCAGGCAACGTTTTGGGAACGGTTTATGTGCTATTATAACCGAAACTATTTAACAGGAGGTAGCTAGAAATGGCAAGGCGACTAGCAGGCACGGTCATTATCAACGGCACAGACGACGAGTATTGGCCTCAGAGCGACGAAAAGGTCCATCGCGTTTATAACGTGGAGATGGTCCTTGATACTGGTCAACCCGCTTCTGCGATCGAGATCCCAGACGTACGCTGGGGCGGTGAGTGCCGCGTTGAGCTACGTCTGACAGCGCGATCTGTCGATCGTGGGACAGTCCAAATCGAGGGAAACGCAAAACTCTTTGAAGGTACCTCTGAAAGCACAACCGACCTGGAAGACGAAAAGGTCGTGAGCTTCACTGTCCCACGGGGTGGCAGACCTGCACACCATGGTATTCAATTAAGAAATACCGAAATAGGTGGAGGCGATCATGCCGAAATCAGTCTTTCCTTTACCAACTCTATCGTCGAGGAGGAGTGATACGCTGATCACGGCATAGCACAAGGATTTACCCGACCCGGCTTGCCTTAACGTGTTTCGACATCCTTCGCTTCGATAGTGGTATTCGTTTGGGTTGACGTGATCCGATTGGCCCGCCGGGCGGGTGATCTTGCTCGTAATATTGAAAAATCATCCATACAATCCGCCCAGATTAGGCTAAATGTCAAGATCTGGGATGGTTTCCTGATCAGATATCCAGATGATGCTCAGTGTTACGCACTGTTGATGGATCATACGGAGTGATTTGATGAAGGAAGAAAGCAAATTCAGTTATACCAACAAGTTTAGTGGGAAAACCTGCGAGTTCACGCCAAAAGAGGACGAATTGGTTGTCACATATGAGGTTGATAAGGCAGCGTTTAGCTCAGGACCTACGGGTGCAGCGTTTAGTTCAAGACCTATACTTGATGTTTTGGACTTAAGTGATGACGCGGCCGCCATGCCGACGGGTGTTGGTAACTCCATCCCGGTTATGATTGATGATGAAGGGTTGACTCGCTACTTTATGCCCGATGAATATACAGTGCAATTCCGAGAAGACATAAGCGAGGAAGACGCTGAACAAATCCTTCAAGAATTGGGAAGTCATATCATAGTTAAGCAACGAACCCGTGGGTACTATACTGTTTCGGTTCCAGAGGATAAGGGGTTATTTGAGACACTGCAAATAGTATCAGATCTAGATGAAGTTGAGTTTGCTGCCCCAAGTGAGTTCGGGCTTAATGATTTCGCATATATACCGGACACCCCTGAGTTTCAGAAACTCTGGGGCCTAGTCAATACTGGTCAGACAGTGAATGGTAAACAAGGTACTGCTGGAGCCGATATAAAGATCGCAGCAGCTTGGGAACTTACTAAGGGAGCTCCTAACGTCACTATCGTCATTATTGACAGTGGTGTGGATTTGGACCATCCAGACTTACGAGGAAACCTGTTACCACGCGACAGTGAAGATTGGGACTTTTTTCCTGAAGGCGACGACGTCCCGGAAGACGAAGACAACGACAGATTTCACGGGACACATGTGGCCGGGATTGCTGCTGCGGTTAACAATGGTGAAGGCGTGATAGGTGTTGCTCCAGAATGTCGGTTTATGCCCCTTCGAATTAAACTAAGCAAGGGTTTTAATGCAAATCGTGCTGATGCAATTAACTATGTGACCAATCGGGCGATTGAGAATCCAGACCACCGATATGTGGTTAACTGTAGTTGGATTATGAATGGTGATGAACCAGCCGTAGCTCGAGCGATTACCAAGGCTACTGCGAACAACGTACTCATTGTCTTTGCAGCCGGGAATGCCAAGCCGCCGAACCCGGATGGTCGTGATATTACCGCTTCCCCGCAATATCCTGCGGTATATCCTGAAGTTATTGCGGTGGCAGCTATTGATCAAAATGAGCACAAGGCAAGAGTGTCCAACTATGGGAAGCAAATTGATGTTTCTGCTCCAGGTGAGAACATACTCTCGACAACTGGCAATGGCGGCTACGCACTTCACGACGGGACGTCTATGGCCGCACCCTACGTAGCTGGATTAGCTGCCTTAATCTGGTCGCTGAATTCTAACCTTAGCAATAACCGAGTACGTCATATAATCGAAAGCACCTGTGACAATATTGATGCTGCGAATCCAGATTTTGCGGGTAAACTTGGAAAGGGGCGTATAAATGCAATTAGAGCCTTAACAACTGCTCGGGAAGCAAAAGAAGTCAACTTACAAAATGCTGCAGTCAATCTCTTACGATAAAGGAGAAGGACCCATGTCATCTAAACAATTTGAGGTAAGGATAACACCACTTGATGTAGATACTCGTGTGGAAGGTAAAGCAGTGCTAAGAAGCACACCGCTGGTAAACGGGTTGGTCAGAAAAAGCGAAACAACTCTGCAAACACTTGAAGCCGAAGTAGCCAGTGTAAGGTTAGAAACTATATCAATTGACGAGTGCGGTAGGATTGTTATCGAAGATGAGGCTTTTCGGGCAGCTCTGCAGCAGAAGCTCGAACAATCACTCCAGGGTGATGACGCGGCAATAGGCGATTACCAGTGTTCCATTGTAACTGTGAATATTTTTTGCGTTACGTTCTGACACCTGGCAGGTCCTTGGGGAATTTCTGGCCAGGAACATAGCCAAGATCGGTCGACGGTTGAGCGTCTGACCGGGCTACCTGACATGGATTGTGACATTTCGGTCGACAATTATCACGGTGTTGCTCGGATCATTGATGCCCTCGCCCAAATGCAAGAACGTGCTCAGCCCAAGTGCGCCAAGGTCAGAAGCATTGGTGCGCTTGGGCAGGAGCCGGTTGGCTGCCAGCAACGTTAGAAGTACTGAGACCACCATTTCGAATTCATAATTCATTAGGCACAGTAGTCAACAAACAACTGTCGATGTGGAAACCTGATTATAAGGAACTACGATGCTGATTTCACTCTTGATTGGAAACTCATCTTATGTCTATAATAGAGCTAAATCCGCGAATCGCTGAAGCACTTAATCCACGAAAACTCAACCTGTTTCTCCTTCCTACTGAGAAATGTAATTTTCGGTGTACATACTGCTACGAGGACTTTATTCTAGGTGTGATGAAGCCTGAACTCGTTACGGCGATCAAGAAACTAATAGCCAACCGTGTGTCAGATCTCGATGTACTTGAGATCAGCTGGTTTGGTGGCGAACCCTTACTGGCAAAATCCGTGATTTATGAAATTTCTTCTCACATCGTATCCTTGGCCTGTGAACAATCGAAATTAAAGTATCGTGCTAACATCACAACGAATGGATTTATTCTTGACTTAGACACATTCAACAAGCTCGTCTCCCTTGGGCTTCAAACTTTCCAGATTTCATTAGACGGCGACTCACCGTTGCACAACCGAACCCGACTAAAAGCAAATGGTAAAGGCACCTTCGAAACAATATGGCAGAATTTATTGGCCATTCGTTCCACGAATCACGAGGTAACCATTGTACTTCGAGTACATTTCGCCCCTGACACCTGGCATCAACTCTTTTCATTGGTTGACCTTATCAATGACGAATTCGGTGATGACCCAAGGTTTAGCGTCTTCCTGAAAGGTATTGAACCATTAGGTGGACCAAATAATGACAGAATACGCGTAATTCCCGAAGCTGATAAAGCTAAAATAAAACAATCTCTAGAAGACAGGCTATACCCTCGATTGATTTATAAACCTCCAAGCGATGGACAGTATGTTTGTTATGCTTCCAAAGCAAACTCACTGGTGATCAGGTCAAATGGTGAAATTGCAAAATGTACGGTTGCCTTCTCTGATCCCAGGAACAGAATTGGACATCTAAATCTAGACGGAACTGTACATATTGATCGAGATCTATTCTTGCCATGGCTAAAGGGGCTTGAAACAGGAGATACTGCCACATTGGCGTGCCCCTATAATACAATAAAAAATGGCATCTCTCTTTATCCCGACAAGATCCTGGTTGAATCAGATATTCGACGGAAACACACCCAGAAGAGGGACACAAACTAGAATTTAAATAGCTTATCCAATAATATTCGCCCGGCCTGGGTCCACCACCGCTTTTCGGCCAAGATGGTCCACCTGTCGTCACTCGCAGGGATAACGGTAGGGAAAATCCAGACGACAGAAACAGTAGGCGGAAAATGTGTCCCGCCTTTCATTAGGAGAAGTTCACGATGACAAACATCCTAGATAATGTTAGCCAGGCGGTAGTACTCGGCATTTGGGGTCGTGCCGGAGGGGATGGGATTCCCGAGTTGGTAGAAGAGCTCAGGCCACGACTGGTTAATCTGGGTGTTCCTGACAATCACATTCTTAGTATTAGCTGGAACCCGGATGATAATGACAATCCGTTCAGTGAACCAAATACTTCTCAGCACATGCAGGAACTCCATATGCGGGAGTCCTCGCCGTCGTACGTGGCCTTGATTGGACATAGCTATGGCGGATGGGCGGCATGTAGACTCTCCAGGAAACTGTCGCGGCAACCGAATTTTGTGGGACTTATCGATCCCGTTTTTGGCCCACTTGGCGACCATGAACAAGTAGTGAAACCATACGGTGACAACACCCATAACTGGTATCAAAAAAACTCAATCACCAAACCAACATTTCTCGAGGATTGCTCGGGTACTGTAGTTGGTTGTCTCGGTGGTATCTCTTGTGGCAGGCGCATCGACGGGGTAATGAATCATAAGGTTAAATGGTGCAAGGATTGGAACGGGAGAAAGCTTATGCGCGACTGTCGTTTCGGAAAAAAGCCGAGGCACGCATTTCACACGGGTATCGACTCAGATAGACATATATGGCGTCAAATCATCGAACAGATTGAGTCAGATATCAGGTCGTTATGAACAAAACAGCTCACACATGGACCACCTGGCCATGTGGGGCACATTGAAATCCAATCGATATGCCACGCAACGCTCTTGGAACGCCTTGTATGCTATTCTATTGCTGTATTTGAAGAACGGAGAGTAATAATGCAATATTTCCACAATCAACCGTAATTGCTGGACTTGCCTGCATTCTGCAAAACCAGCTTATGCGAAAACACTGTAAACCTCTCAGGTAGGATAGGGTGGAACAGCGGCTAAGAAGACCTAATCAGGCTAACCATGCCCAGCAGGTGTAGATCTCGCCTAACAATCAATTCATTTGGGGTGCACCATGAAGAGAACCACTACTACGAAACAATTGACTGAATTCATAAACAGAATCACCCAACGATCAGTTATACTCTTTGTTGTCCTGATCCTTTTTTTGACACTCTATTTTTTCCCACTGTGGTATCTGGAGTCCATGATTTTGGATCCCGATTGGAAACTTTTCAACAATCCTGACAGGATTGAAGCCAAACTAGAATTCCTATCTCAATATATTTCTTCCGAAGATGACTTTCAAGGCATTACCATTAAAGTGATTACAAGTGTCCTTGCCGGCCTAGGGCTTGGCTATCTATGGAGCAAGAAGACCAAAATACGTGAGAAGGCTTTCGGGTTGGTTCTCGCAGGGTATATAGGGCTTGCACTCATTTTCCTATTTCACAGCCACACTGAGGTATTAGGGACTCTGCAACCGAAACTCGAGGATGCGGCATTTACAAAAGAAGTCTATGATTCAATTTCGGGTTGGATTTCAGGCCGCTTTCCGGAAACGATTATGCTTCTTGGTTTGGTACTAGGTTTAGGAGGACACGCATTGTTAGCAGACGGTCAGGAGGGGGACAGCAGATGAAGGCGATAAAAGCAACTAGCTTCTTGATGTTAATGCTATTACTACTGTACCAAACGGCTGATGCCTATGCCAGTGGCCCAAACACCGAGGTAGAGCTAGCCATCAGAGTCTTCCCGTATTTGGGGAAAGAGAAGAACTTACCCAACGCCCAACTAACGCTAGATGTGAACCCTGGAATCTTGTCTTTTCCGGTTGACCTGACAGGAGATCGTTATCTCTTCGATCAGTCAATAGCTGTCGAGAGGGAAATTGAAAACATCGTGATTACCCTTGCCCCCCCCGGGGGTTACAGCGGTCGTGTGCTTCCTATTCAGCCACAAAGAACCGAATCTGGCGAGAAGTATTTCAGTAGGCGGCTCACTATCTACACCCTTCAGCAAGACTTCGAGATACCTAAATTCTTTCAGGACACAATTGAAACTGCTCTTCTTGAGAAAGATACAGAAAAGGCACTTGCACTTTCTGAATATGCGAATGACAGAATAAAGCAGCCGCAGAAAGCTGATGGACATAAGGCAAGGGTGTTCCATAACTATGCCGTTGCTCTAAAAGACGCCTGCATTGATCTTGGCTATGATACTTGTGATCTGGCGCGCGACAAATTCAGGATTGTCCTTAGTTGGTACGAGTCTCATCCAACTCTTGTCGTCAAAAACATCAGTAAGAAAAAGTTGGTTAAAGCAATTGAGGAAATCGATACACACAACCAGAAGCAATCGTATGCCAAAGGGGTTTATGCGTATAACAGAGGCGTCATTCTTGGTTCGACTGAGGGCTATGGCGAGGCAGCTCGCATATTTGACAAATTTGTTGAAACCTACCCTGACAACAAAGCCCTATGGGCCAACAACCACGTAACAAAGGAAGCTCTGTACCGTGATGCTGGATTATCTTGGCTTTCTTACGGAATAGGGCTCTATAAGAATCCGGAACTGGCGGACGATGAACCACTGGAGCTTTCTGAAATCTTCGAAACCAGTCAAAGCTATCTGAAACAAGCACTTGAGTTGGGAGAACAAAGTCCTAACGCTATTGAAGGACTTGACCTAGCACAGCAATGGGCGGACAGAGTTTCAGCACAACCAAGAATTGAATGAGCACCGCACATTTGCGACACAGTTCCAGGAAGGGCGGTTTCGCAGCCCGCTGGCGACCATCAAGCCAGAGTGCCCCGGTTCAAGCTACTGAAATCCGACTCAAACAGGTCACGAAGCGTGAGGAATCAAGCACCCCAAGTACCTCCATCAGAAGTCCGGGCTGCCATAATGATCGTGAATCAGCAGTTGATGACGGACTTCGATAGGAAAGATGCGGCGAGTTTAGCCGATCATTTCACTGAGGACGGGGGTCTCATACCTGCCTACGGCGACATGGTCACTGGCAAAGGAGCCATCCAGGCCTTCTGGCAAGGTGCCTTTGATATGGGGATCAGGGCAGCGGAACGTAAGACGTTGGAGGTAGAAGGACGGGGGGATTTCGCCTTCGAGGTTGGAACTTACGTGCTAAGGGGAGCAGATGGGGGCATTCTCGACCAGGGCAAATACATGGTGGTCTGGAAGCAGGAAGATGGTGAATGGAAGTCTCACCGCGACATATGGAACGGCCGCCTACCCATTCAAAGCGAGTAAGGACACGCTACCCGCATCGGTTCAAACCCAGTTTCAGAGCGATTCACGGGTAAAGAGGAGGGCACCATGTCATTCTTAGAAGTCCTCGAAGTTGCCATCGGGCTGGTCTTCGTCTGGCTTGTGATGAGCATTGCCGTGATGCAGACGCAGGAGTGGATCGTTGGCTGGCTGGCCATCCGGGCCGACGGCCTGGAAGAAGCCATTTGGGGGCTGCTGGCCGATCCCAAACCAGCCCTCAATGCCTTTCGAAGAGCGGGGGAACAGGCCAGGAAGATAGCCAACCGGCGGTTCGGGGTCAATTTGCAGCTTCCAGGGGCGCCGCCCCTGGTCAAAGAGCTCTACCAGCATCCCCTGATCAAGGGACTGGCCCAGGGGAAGAGCAAGCCTTCGTACATCCCGGCCGACAAGTTCGCGCTGGCTCTGTTCGACGTAGTGATGACCGCCGGGACGGACGAGTCGGTCGTCCAGCAGGCGATCGGGCAATTGGAGCACAACCTGAATAACCTGGAGGTGAAGCTGACACCCGACCAGGTCAAGGGATTAAGAAAGACTCTGGGCCGGCTGCTCAAGCAAGAAGGGGATACGTTCCAAGTTGCGCTCAAGGATCTTAAGTCGAATCACCCCCACATCGACGATGAGCTAACGAGGTTGTTGGGAGTTAATGAGACGGACGTCGAGAAGATCAAGACCACCCTCGAATACCTGAGGGGGCAGTTGGAGTATCTGAAAGTAAGTCCCAATCCAAAGCACGTTGTAATGCTGCAAACGGCCCTTGAGCAAGTAAAAGACATAGGCCAGGTGAATGCCGTGTTTGACCGACTCAGGCGTCAACGTCCAGATATCGAGCCGGTCCTGGACTCAGCCAAAGAGGTACTCGACGCATTCCTGCGAGCTAAGCCGCCCCAGGATGAGGACGAAATGCTGGCCCGGATCGTCAATGGGGCGGCGGCTCTGGCCGTCAGCAACCCGGGCTTGAAGCGGACGCTCGACGACCTAGTGGCCAATGCCAAGACCTACGCCACAGTGTCAGAGACGGCCATTGTCGTGGCGCGCACCAACGTCGAGACCTGGTTCAACAACGCCATGGACCGGGCCAACGGCTGGTACAAACGCAATCGACAAGTTGGCGCCTTTGTGATTGCGTTGATATTGGCCGCCCTGATCAACGTAGACTCGATTAACATCGCGACCCACCTGTGGCGCGAGCCGACCTTGCGTCAGGCAGTGGTGGCCCAGGCCGAGCGTTACAAACTGCCAGCTGCCGACACGCAGGAGCAGACTCCACTCCAAGATGTCGGGGAATTGGAGACAACATTTAACGAACTCCAACAATCACTGAAGAAGCTTGATCTCCCCATCGGTTGGAAGAAAACGCCGCAGGACTGGGGGATATTGAGTACGATTGGTGGCCTGATCATCACCGCAGCAGCGGCCACGTTGGGTGCTCCCTACTGGTTCGACATCTTGCAGAAACTGATCGGCATCCGCTCCACCGGAAAAGTGCCCGAACCTGATGGTGCATCAAGAAGATAATAAGAGTGTAGTCAGACGGTAGATGTAGCCGTTGAGGTTTGAACTTAACTGCTCAGATGCGTAGATGGGCGCCGGTTAAATACCTGGCGGTCTGGAAGCAGGAAAATGGTCGATGGAAGTATCACCGCGACATATGGAACGGCCGCTTGCCCCTACAAGGAGGCTAAGATTACGTCTCACTCAACGGTAGCGAGAGGAGGAACGCAAACGTCTCACCCTGGGTTGCGCAATCGTTAGGCTGGACAAAGAGAGGCCGATGGTGTATAACAGACAGAGATAGCCCAATCATTCGTCTGCCTGCCTGTAGAGCTTTTGGGAAGATCAGCAACAAAACAAGGAGGCAAACCCCATGAACAAGCTAGGCTTTTACACCGTCAACTTTAGCGCGCCGGGGGTGGTCGATGCCATCAGAAGCGTCCAGCCGCCGGTATTGTTGAGCCACGTGGACTTCAAAGATGCGCTGCGCGACTTACGCCGGGAGTGGTCGCCCGAGACCTTTGTCATCGGTCGGCCCTTTGTCTTCACCCCCCACCAGCAAGATCAAATGCTGGATAGCGACAATCCGGTCGGGCAAGGAATCAGGTGGGCCGAGCGCATCCTCAACCAGTTCCCCATCGCCACCGAAACGATCAACGGGCGGCCGGTGATCGATGCCTGGATGCTCTTGAACGAGTCGGTCCGCGGCTCCAACTCCTTCCCGCCGGGACACGATCACAATGCCCCCGATTATCAGGAGATGGTGCGCCGCGCGGCGGCCTACGATGCCCTCGAGACGGCGTTCCAGAATCGCCTGGCCGAACACCGCCTGCAGGCAGTCGCCTTTAACTTCGGTGCCGGCAACTGGATCAACGGCGAGGACTACCGCACGCACTTTCCGCGGACGCTGGCATCTCACAAGTACTTGGGCTTCCACGAGTACGGCTGGCCGAACATGGACTCGGCGCAGCCGAACACCCGCAGCGCGTGCGGCATCTATCGCGGAGTGATGGAGACCATTCGCGCCCAATTCGGCAGTCAGCACCAGGTGATCATCACCGAGGCCGGCCTGGCCCGCATGTATATGCACCCCCAGGTGCACCCCGACGACGACCGATCCGAAAAAAACGCCGACGTCGGCTGGCTCTACCGCTGGGATTCGGTCCCGGAGGACGGCTATAAGCAATCGCTGCGCTGGTACAACGGGCATCTACTGCAAGACGATTACGTCCTGGGCGCTTGCCTTTTCCAGGTCGGCACCGGCCCCGGCTGGGACACCTTCCGCCTGACCGGCGTCGACAATGACAGTCGATCGATCACGCTGATGGACGAATTGCGCGCCATGGCTCAGGAGCCTGGTCCACAACCCGAGCCGCCCCCGCCCCCAGAGCAAACCCTGGTCGAAACGCTGCGTGAGGCCGGAGAACCGTTGGTCATTCCGCTCAATCCTGACGCTGCGCTATACAAGGTGGCCCGAGAGCATAACCTGGGTGAGCGTCTTACGGGCGAATACGAAGCCACCTACGAGGGGCAAACCTACGTGGCCCAACTCTATGAGCACGGCCTGGTCTACGTCCCCATTGGCTTATGGGACCAGACCCAGGTTGATTTCACCCCGCGCGGCGTAACGCCGGGGATTCCCACGGTGCCCGACGTGGCCTGGACCCAACATATCACCGGCTACTACGGCAATCGTTGGAACTACTGGAAGCAAAATCTGGAGGGGAAGATCCCCGGTTTCACCTGGCCCATGTTTATGGACGAGGTGGTGAAGCATAACGCCCAACTTGAGGCGGATGGCTTTATCTTCAAGCCCGAAAAAACCTACGTCGTGCCCCAGGTTGAGGATCGGGTGCTGAGCACCTCTGCCCAACCCCTGGCCGTGGCGGCATCTCTCCCGTCCGCTTTTGTGCAGTTGGCGGGCAACAAGTTCCAGGTCAAGGGCAAGCCTACCCGCTTCATAGGGGTCAACATCCGTGGCCTGGTTCACTACGGTCACGATCCGGCCTACTTTGCGCACGCTCCCAGGGAACACCGTGATCTACAACTAAACGCTGCCAGCAACATGAATGCCCGCCTGGTGCGCGTCTTCCCGGCTCACAGAGACGCCACTCCCGACCAGATCGTGGACCGTCTGCGCGAAGTGCTGGACCTGATCCGCACCAAATACCCGGACATCTACCTGCTGCCGGCCCTGACCAACCTGTACAACGACGTGCCCTTCTACGTGAAAGGGGATGATAAGTTCTACGTCGATCACCCCAACAGCGATAAGCAGATGTTGAACAAAGCCTTCTTTGAAGGTGGCTATCGCGAGAACTACCTGCCCTTTGTAGGGCACGTTGTCACCGCCTTCAGGGATGAGCCGCACATCTTCGCCTGGGAAATCGGTAACAAACTCAAGGCCGAAAGTGAGCCCGAGCTCTTTGTCCACTTCAACAAGTCGGTGGCGGCGGCCATCAAGGGCTGGGACCTGCGCCACCTGGTCACCACCGGGATGGTCAGCACCCGCCACGCCTGGATGCAAGGCAGGGAGGATTTGCGGCAAGAGCTGTACGGCTCCGCCCACATCGACTTCGTCACCATCCACGCCTACAACGGCAACGAAGACCCCGAGGCCATTGAAGACGACAGCGACCTGGCCCGCGCCTTTGGCAAACCGTTCATCATCGAAGAGGCCGGCTTTGACCTGCGCAAGTACGACAATCGCCCCGAAAAGACCCGGACCGACCTGGCCGATTGGTTTAGAAAGGGGGCCAGCAGCTATATGCCTTGGGGCTTTGTGGCCACCCCTGACGATAACAACGATGGGGATCCGAACGTCGGCATGACGGCCCCGCTGATCCCTGATTGGGACGAACTGTACCGGCTTTACCAGCAGTGCGGTCACCTGCTGCTCGATAGCGATCCCTCCCAGCCGGTGGACGAGGCTATTGCCAATATCGACTATCACCCGGTACGTGGCCGGGGCCTGGAGCTCCCCTGGCCCCTGGTCGTCGACGGCTTCGACTTCCCGGTGGGGGCTCCCCATGGCCGGGGCTACTACGTGGTCGCCGATCTGGTGGACCAAACCTACTACGCCGAACGAGGGGCCTGGCACACGGGCGAGGATTGGAACCGCAGGCTGGGTCCGGGTGACTCGCCCGACGTGGACCTAGGCGATCCGGTGTACGCCGTGGCCCACGGACGGGTAGTGACCTCTTACAGCTTCCCCTATTGGGGCAACATCATTCTGATTGAGCACCGCCTGCCGACCGGTGACACGGTGTGGAGCCAATACGCCCACCTCCGGCAGCGGCTGGTGAGCAAAGGCGACGTGGTGCGACGCGGGGACCGAATTGGGACCATCGGCAAAGGCGAAAAGGATCGCTACCCGGCCCACCTGCACTTTGAGATTCGGCGCATTAGCCTGCCGGCCTCCAAGTGGGCCTGGAAGCAGCCCGCCGACCGGGAGCGGGTGCTCGATGCCTACGCCCATCCCACCAACTTCATCAACAACTACCGGCCCGGGTAGCCACGAGAAAAAAACACGGATACCCAGGATTCAACGGATCGGGTAGTCAATCGTTGCTTAGCGTATATTTACGTGTGAAAACTGGTGACACTCTTTTCTCTCTAGAAACACCCCATGTAACGCCAGGGAACGGCAAAAGCAACGCCAATCGATGTGCCGCGCAACGTTTTGGTAACGCCCCATATGCTATGCTATACCTGCAACCAACCCAAACTGACTGACCGGTCACCAGAACCTGGAGAGCTACAAGACACAAAAAAGGAGTGAGCCATTATGAAGACGTTACGCTGTCGCGATGCCGGTTTTGACTGTGACCACGAAATTCGTGGCAAGACCGTAGAAGAAGTCTTACAGCAAGTGGCCCAACACGCCCGTGAAGTGCACCAGGTGAAGGTCACACCCGAGCTGGCACAACAAGTGAGCCAGTTGATTCGCGACGAGGCGCACTGAATAGAGGAGATTCCTTTACCAAAACAGCTTCACCGAATAGTTGGAGAACATCTCATCTGTGCTGACCAAAAAGGCATCTTCGGTCACCGCCTGGGCAATTAGCAGCCGGTCAAAAGGATCCTTAGAGAACCGACCCAGAACTCATCAGGCAATGGCTGGTCAAAATCGTCGCTGACCCAAATCTCACCCTGATTCAGGCCAGCCACCCGGGGCTGATCACTCCGGGCGATAGGGACAAGCCGCACCAGAGGTTCATCCGCCTCAGCAATGATAACCTCATCCCCTTGCAAGGCGCGCTTAACCCATTCACGCAGATTGTTTTGAGCATCGTGAATGCTGACGGTTTTACTTAACATACCTTCGCCCCTAGCTGGTTCTAACGCCAAGCCACGGCATTGCCCTGATACGTTGCAGGACTCTCTAGGGATATTATAGGGAAGCTTAACTCGAAAGTCAGCCAAGTGCGCGATAGGTTCGTCATGCCTCGCCCACCAGTGCCCGCCAATCAATACCCTGTACCGTGGCCTTCAACCCGTGATCGTCATCCACTGCGTGGAAAGTCAGATTCGTGAAGACCTGCTCGGCCAGGGGGCGGACCAGGTCCAGAGGAATGAGATTGTCCTGGGTTCCGTGATACACCACCGTCGGCACGGAGACGGGCGAGGGCGGTGACTGGGCGAACTCGGGCCAGATGAGGGCCGGGGCCAGCATGATGAGCTTTCTCACCTGATCGGGATGCTGGCAGGTAAACATAGCACCCATCAACCCGCCGAAGCTGGAGCCGATAATCACCCAGCCCGATTGATCGGTCAGGATGGACTCCAGTTGGGCCAAACGCTCTTCCAGCGAGCCCTCGAAGTCGGGTGTGACGATATCAGGAAAGAACCCGCGCAGCAGGGTAGCCTTGTAGCTTCCTCCGCTGCTGATCAGGCCGTGGATGAAGATGAGGTGGCGGTTGGGTGGGGTATTCATAGTGGTAGATTGGGAAATTGGTAGGCTGGTTGATCGGAAGGATGCCTCACAGACTTTGCTGAATATAGCATAATTGTCTGTGCTGCGCAATGGTCACAGTGTCAGATTTCCAGGGAGTCTACCCATTCACAGGTGCCCCGATAGCTCCCCTGCCCCCCAGCCCCCTGCCCCCCTGTCAAATTGACAAAGAGCCAAAATCGGTGTACACTCACTCGTGACCGTTCACGTGAGCGCTCACGGCTTATGAAGCGAAGAATCACCATCGAAGACGTGGCCCGCGAAGCTGGCGTTTCGCGCCAGACCGTCTCCCGCGCCATCAATAACAAAGGGGAAATCAGCCCCGCCACCCGGAAACGGGTGATGGAGGCTGTGCGGGCGTTGGATTACCGGCCCAGCCGCGTGGCGCGCGGCCTGGCCACCCGGCTTACCTGCACTGTCGGCCTGGTGGTGCCCGACATCACCAATCCCTTCTTCCCCGAGATTGCCCGAGGCGTGCAAGACGTGGCGCGCAGAGAGGATTACAGCGTCTTTCTGTGCAACACCGACGAGGGCCCGAGCGAGGAGCTCCAGGTACTCCACTCACTGGCCGCCCAGCCGGTGGATGGCATCATCCTCTTCGGCTCTCGCATCAGCGATGGCGAGCTGGCCGTTTTCGCCGACGGCTACCGTCCCCTGGTGACACTCAACCGCTACTTGAAACACCCGGGCGTCAGCCTGATCCTGGTAAATAATCAGCGGGGCGCGAAACTGGCGGTGGATCACCTGGCCACCCAGGGGCACGCTGCCATTGGCATGCTGGCCGGACCTGCCACATCCCCCAGCAGCACGCAGCGTGTCGAGGGGTTTCGCCAGGCCATGGCTGCCCGCGGCCTGCCCACCCCCGAGGATTGGATAACAAACGGCCCGCCAACCATCGAGGGTGGTTACGACGCGGCGCAACGCTTACTAATTAAACACCCCCAGCTAACGGCCCTGTTCGCTTACAACGACCTTAGCGCCCTGGGGGCGGTTCAGGCCTGCCGTGAACTAAACCGCCGGGTGCCTGGGGGATGCGCGATCGTTGGCTTCGACGATATTCGTTTGGCAGCCATGGTCAGCCCGGCATTGACGACCGTGCGCGTAAACAAGTACTACCTGGGCCAGCAGGCGATGATCCGGCTTCTGGCAATGCTCAACCAACCCGACGAGGCATTTAGCCCCATTCGCGTGGACGTAGAACTGGTCGTGCGAGAGTCGACACAAAGAACGGATATTGGAGACTAGGTAGTGTTGACATTTGCGCATTCCCAGAGGTGCATTTCCTTATTTGTCGCGGGGTTCTCAGGCGCAAAGACTCAAATGTCAACACGGCCTAGATATTAGAGATTCATTCCTTGAGTCTCTAATATCTAATATCTTATCTCTAATCTCTAACAGACAAGGTGCGAAAGCTATGAATCTCAATGAACTCACAAAAATGTATGACTTTGCCGGTAAGACGGTGGTCATCACCGGAGGAGCTGGGATACTGGGTGGCGAGATGGCCTGTGCGCTGGTAGGGTGTGGCGCCAACGTCGCCATCGTGGACCTTGATCCAAGCCTGGCCGACCGTCTGATGCCCCGTTTCGAGGCCGGCCCGGGCCGGGCCATCGTTCTGGGCACGAATGTGCTCAACCCCGAAATCCTGGAGCAGACCGCTCAACAAGTCGTGGAGACCTTTGGACGAGTAGACTGTCTGATCAACGGGGCTGGTGGCAACAACCCGCGCGCGACCACGGGACCCGATCAATCCTTCTTCGAGTTGCCACCCGATGCCTTACGCTTCGTATTCGACCTGAACATCATAGGGACGATTTTGCCCAGCCAGGCTTTCGGCAAATATATGGCCGAGCAGGGCGAGGGAGTCATTCTCAACATCTCGTCGATGAATGCATTGCGCCCTTTGACCAGAATCCCGGCCTATTCGGCGGCCAAGGCAGCCGTCAGCAACTTCACCCAATGGTTGGCGGTGCACATAGCCCAGGAGTATTCGCCCAACATCCGGGTTAATGCCATCGCGCCAGGCTTTTTCCTGACCTCACAGAACAAGTTCTTGCTGACCGACGAGGCCACCGGTGAACTGACTCCGCGTGGCCAATCCATTATCGACCACACCCCCATGGGCCGCTTTGGCGACCCCGAAGACCTGCTAGGTGCCGTGCTCTGGCTGATTTCGCCCGCCTCGGCTTTCGTCACCGGTGTGGTCGTGCCCATCGACGGCGGCTTCTTGGCCTTCAGTGGCGTGTAGAGCGAATGGGCAAATCTGGCTGGAAGATTGGATGGTGGTTGGTTAGTTAGTTAGTTAGTTAGTTGGATGGTTGGATGGTTGGAAGAGTGGTGAACTGGCACATTGGTAGATAGGTAGAACACAATCGCCTGGTTTTCCAATTTCCCAATTTCCCAGTCTACCAATCTACCAACCAACTATCCAACCATCCAACCAACCACCAACCACCATCCATCCAACCAACCATCCATCCATCCAACTTACCAATCTACCAATTTACCAATCTACCCCTAAAGGAGAACACCATGCCTGACTATCCCGAAGCAGCCCGCCCTTTGGCGGAGTTAACTTCCAAACATCAGTTTTTCGTCGGCATCGACTCCGACGGCTGCGCCTTCGACACTATGGAGATCAAGCACAAAGAGTGCTTCTGCCCCAACACCATCAAGCATTGGGGCTTGCAGCCGGTGTCGAAGTACGCACGCGAGGCAGCCGAATTCGTCAACCTGTACTCCAAGTGGCGCGGCATCAACCGTTGGCCGGCGGTAGTGATGGTCTTCGACCTGCTGCGTGAGCGGCCGGAGGTGCAGGCGCGAAATGTCGTGCCCCCAGAAGCTCCCCACGTCCGTGAGTTCATCGCCGACGACGCCTATCCCAAAAGCGACGACGGTCTGAAGACCTATATGGCCGGGCACCCCGATCCAGAATTAGATAGGGCCCTGGCCTGGACAACGGGTGTCAATGCAACCATCGCCGACATGGTGCACGGAGTTCCCCCGTTCCCCTACGTGCGCGAGAGCCTGGGATTCCTGGCCGACAAAGCCGACATGATCGTCGTTTCGGCCACCCCCGTGGAAGCGTTGACCCGCGAGTGGCAGGAGCACAACATCGCCCAGTATGTGCGCGTCATCGCCGGACAGGAGATGGGCAAAAAGGCCCTACACCTGGAGTTGGCGGCCAGGGGCAAGTATGCGCCCGATCACATCTTGATGATCGGGGACGCACCGGGCGATATGAAAGCCGCTCGCGCCAACGATGCACTCTTCTACCCGATTAACCCCGGCCACGAAGAGGAATCCTGGCAACGGTTCTACGAAGAGGGGGTGCACAAGTTCCTGACCGGCGAGTACCAGGGCGAATACGAAGCCAAGCTCGTCGCTGAGTTTGAGAAGATGTTGCCCGAAGTGCCACCCTGGAAACGATAGCAGGTAGCAGGTGAGGTGAAGAATGAGAGTTGTTGGTAAAGGCCAAGTAGACAGATTTCTAAGCGAAGCCGAGGTTCGTGACCTGATGGGGGAGGCGCTGGAGGAGGCTGACCTGACAGACAAGCGGGTGCTGATTATCGTCCCCGATGGCACCCGGACTGCGCCCATCCCCATGATGTTCCGTTTATTCAACGAGTTGCTGAGCGAGCGGGCCGCGGCGTTGGACTACCTGGTGGCCCTGGGCACTCATCAGCCCATGAGCGACGCAGCCTTGAGCGAACTGGTTGGCCAGCCGGTGGTGGACGGGATGGTGGGAGACACTCACATCTTTAACCACCACTGGGATCAGCCGGAGACCTTCGTCACCCTGGGCACCATCCCGGCTGCCAGGATCGAGGAGATCAGCCAGGGGTTGCTATCTATGGACGTGCCGGTCCGGCTCAACCGCTTGATCCTGGACTACGACGTCATCGTCATCTGCGGGCCTACCTTTCCTCACGAAGTGGTCGGCTTCTCCGGTGGCAACAAGTACTTCTTCCCCGGCATCAGCGGCCCGGAGGTCATCAACTTCTCTCACTGGCTGGGGGCGCTCATCACCAGCTACAGCATCATCGGCACCCCATACACATCGGTGCGCACGGCCATCGACCAGGCGGCCTCTTTCATCGATCGGCCCCAACTGTGTTTCAGCATGGTCGTCAAGACGGATGCTGCCCACAACCCCAGGTTGGCCGGGCTATACATCGGCACACCTCACGAAGCGTACGCCGCCGCCGCCGAGCTGTCGAGCCGCCTGCACATCGTGTGGGTAGACCGGCCCTTCCAACGGGTGCTCAGCGTGATGCCCCACATGTACGACGACATCTGGACCGCAGCCAAGGGAATGTACAAAATGGAGCCGGCCATCGCCGATGGCGGCGAGGTGATCATCTACGCACCCCACATCGACGAGATATCGTACACGCACGGTCGTGTCATCGACCAGGTCGGCTACCACGTGCGTGATTACTTCGTCAAACAGTGGGATGGCTTCAAGGATTACCCCTGGGGTGTGCTGGCCCACTCGACCCACCTACGGGGCATTGGCACCTACGAGAATGGCGTCGAAGAGCCGCGCATTCGTGTCACCCTGGCCACCCGTATCCCCCCTGAACGCTGCAAACGAGTAAACTTGGGTTACACGGACCCTGACGCAGTCAGCCCAGACGCATGGCGGGGGCGTGAAGAGGAAGGCATTTTGCTGGTACCCAAAGCCGGAGAGATGTTATATCGAGTCAAAACAGCAAACTAACCAACTAACCAACTAACTAACTAACTAACTAACTAACCAACTAACCAACTAACCAACTAACCAACCACCATACAAACATAAAGGAGTGTGAACTATGGAAGCAAAGGCAGACTTCGGTCTCATCGGACTGGCCGTTATGGGCCAGAACCTGGTCCTTAATATGGATGATAACGGCTACACCGTGGCAGTCTTTAACCGCACCGTGTCCAAGGTGGACGACTTCATCAACGACAACGCCAAGGGCACCAAGGTCATCGGCACTCACTCCATCGAAGAGTTTGTGAGCGCTCTCAAACGTCCGCGCCGGGCGATGTTGCTGGTCAAAGCTGGCCCGGCGGTAGACAGTTTTATTGATATGCTCATTCCACACCTGGAGCCGGGCGACATCATCATTGACGGCGGCAACTCCAACTACCACGACACCATGCGTCGAGCCGAATACGTCGAATCTAAGGGGTTACTCTACATCGGCACCGGCGTCTCCGGCGGCGAGGAAGGGGCGCGCCACGGTCCGTCCATCATGCCCGGCGGATCGCCCGACGCCTGGCCGCACGTTAAGCCCATTTTCCAGGCCATTGCCGCCAAGGTGGACGACGGCTCGCCCTGCTGCGACTGGGTCGGCGAAAACGGCGCGGGCCACTTTGTGAAGATGACGCACAACGGCATCGAATACGGCGACATGCAGCTCATCTGCGAGGCCTACCAAATGATGAAAGTCGGACTGGGGCTGAGCAACGACGAAATGAGTGCCATATTTTCCGAGTGGAACGAAGGCAAACTCGATTCCTACCTGATCGAGATCACCCGTGACATCCTGGCCTACAAAACTGAAGATGGCGAACAGGTCGTGGATAAGATTCTCGACACCGCCGGGCAGAAAGGCACCGGCAAGTGGACAGCCATCTCGTCCCTGGACATGGGTATCCCTTTGACCCTGATCGGCGAAGCCGTTTACAGCCGCTTTCTGTCGGCGCTCAAAGAGGAACGAGTAGCCGCCTCTAAAGTTCTGAATGGTCCCACGCCCAAGTTCGACGGTGACAAACAGGCCTTTATCAACGATATCCGAGAGGCGCTGTACGCCTCCAAGATCGTCTCTTACACCCAGGGCTACATGCTTATGCGGGCTGCGGCCAAAGAATATGGCTGGAACCTGAACTATGGCGGCATCGCCCTCATGTGGCGCGGCGGGTGTATCATCCGCTCCGCCTTCCTGGGCGAGATCAAAAAGGCCTTCGACCGAGACCCCAACTTGACCAACCTACTGCTCGATCCGTACTTCAAAGAGCAGGTCGAAGCAGCCCAGGCAGCCTGGCGGCGCGTCGTTGCCAAAGCGGTTGAGATGGGCATCCCAGCCCCGGCTATGTCCAGCGCTCTGGCCTTCTACGATGGTTATCGTCACGAACGACTGCCGGCCAATCTGCTCCAGGCCCAGCGCGACTACTTCGGCGCGCATACCTACGAGCGGGTTGACAAACCGCGTGGTGAGTTCTTCCACACCAATTGGACCGGCACGGGTGGCGATGTGACCGCCAGCACGTACATCGCTTAGCAAAATAACAAATCAGCAAATCAGCAAATTTTCAAAAGCGTTGGTTCGATCTCGGCCAACATCGAAGAAGGCTATGGCCGGGGCTACGGCAAAGACCGGCTGTACTTCCTGCGCATCGCCACCGGTTCGGCACGCGAAAGCAAAGGCTGGTACTACCGCGCCAGGGAACTACTTTCGTCAGACGTGATCGAACACCGCCTGAATCTAATCGACGAAGTCATCGCCCTGCTCGTCACCGAGCTGAACAAATCAGCAAATAGGCAAATCAAGCAAATCAAGCAAATAGCAGACGCGCCCATTTGCCCATTTGCAGATTTGTCCATTTGTCCATTTGCTCATTTGCAGATTTGCCCATCTGTCCATTTGCTGATTCTTACGGAGAGGAAAACATGGCAAAACCTAATAACGTGGTCGTAGCTCAATCCGGCGGGCCAACGCCCGTCATCAATAGCAGCCTGCGAGGCATTGTGGAGATGTGCAAAACGATGCCCGACAAATTCGGCACAGTCTACGCTGGCTTTCACGGCATCGAGGGCGTGCTCAAAGAAGAATTGCTCGATATGTCGGCCCAGTCCAAAGAGGAGATCTGCCTGCTGAGCGTGACCCCGGCTGCGGGGGGCATCGGCACCTGCCGCTACAAGCTCAAAGCGCACCAGCAGGAAGACTTCGAGCGCGTGATCGAGGTTTTTAAGGCCCACGACATCGGCTACTTCTTCTACATCGGCGGCAACGACTCGATGGACACCGCCCACAAAATAGCGCAACTGGCTCAGCAGCGCGGCCTGGACTTGGTTGCCGTTGGTGGCCCCAAGACCATTGACAACGACGTGGGCGACAGTGAGTTCAAGTTGATCGATCATACGCCGGGTTACGGCAGCGTTGCCCGCTACTGGGCGTTGACTGTGCAAAACGCCAACGAGGAGAACTCGGGCTCCTGCCCCTCGGACCCGGTACTCGTGATACAGGCAATGGGCCGCAAGATCGGCTTCATCCCGGCTGCGGCCAGGCTGGCTGACCCCGACCGGGAACTGCCGCTGCAAATCTATATGCGAGAATCCGGCCTGACGCTGGAGCAGATGGCCGATTTGGTCAATGAAGAACTGAAGCGCAGCAGACGCTGCCTCGTGGTGATCAGCGAGGGGTTCGATGTGGGAGAACTGGGAGAGCGCAGAGACAGCTTTGGGCACACCCAATTCTCATCCAGCGCCACCACCGTCGAGCAGGTAGTCGTCAATTACCTTAATGACGTTGGATTGGCAGCCCACGGCGCAGCACGCGGCAACGTCCCCGGCACCGACCAGCGTCACAATATGATCTACGCCTCGACCGTGGACATGGAAGAGGCCTACAAACTGGGACAAAAGACGGTGGAGATCGCCGTGGAAGATGGTTCTGGTTATATGAGCACCATCCTACGCGAACCGGGTCCCATCTACCACGTTCGCTACGACAAAGTGCCGCTGGAACAGGTCGCCAACTCCGAACGACACTTTCCCAACCAATGGATCGCCGACAACCGAATTGACGTGACCGACGATTTCATACGCTACGCCCGCCCGCTCATCGGCGAAAACTGGCCCGCCATCCCATTGGTGGATGGTCGCCAACGCTTCGCCCGCCTGGAGCACATTTTCGCGCCGCAAAGGCTTCCTGCCTACGTGCCGCAGACGCAGCGGTAAGCGGCGTGATGCGTGATGCGTAATGCGCGTGATCCGTGCCCCGTGATACGCAACTGTCACGTTTCACGCATCACGCATCACGTTTCACGCATCACGTTTTACGCTTTATTCACCACAACCCATACGGAGGCATTTAATGTCACTTGTTAATCAGTTGCTCACATCCGCCGAACTAGCCCAACCTCTGCCCCATGCTGAGGCTGAGACACTGGCTGCCGAGCTGGGCCGCGTCGCCGGCTTAAGCGTCTATCCCCGTTCCATTGCGGCACGGGGCTGTGTCCTTTTCTTCCTGGGGAGACGTAACACAGACAAGTTCCTGGGGATTATCCACGCCGGGGCCGCAATTGCCGGTGAGTTCACCGGCGAGGCACGTGAGGTCACCCTGGATGATAGCACTCTCATCCTGACTCTATGCCCCACAAACCACGCCAACGCCGTGGCCTTACGCAGAGCCCTGCCCTTCACCGCGCCCGTCCTACTTGGCCTGCGAAAGTCTGTCGGCTGCGGCGACCGGCTGGGATTGGCCACGCCGGGCCATGTGCGCGCCGTGCGCAAGGGGGACATGGCCCCCATCTTCGCCCAGCAGTCCATCCGTGAGATGACGCGCACTCAGCGCACTCCCGAGCAGGTGATGGACGACGCTACCTGGGGTGTCCTTCAAGAAGGTTGGCGCGAGGGCTTTGGAGCCGACGCCGACCATCTCAAGACACTCGAAGACGTAGACCACTGCGTCGCTGCCGGGTTCATCTTTTACACAGTAGACCCTGGTGACCACGTGGACAACGCCGCTGATGCCGATGATATAGCCACACTGCGTCTGAAGGTCGAGTCCCTGCCGTGGGCCGAGCTGGAAGCGTCCCCCGATGACCTGCGGCGCACATACCTCGGCCGGGAGCTCGACATCGGGGACTTTGCCGTTACCTTCAGCGAGGAGGAATTGCTGCGGGCGGCGGCCAAGTACGGTCGGGCTGTGGCTCACACGGTCCGTATGTACCGGCACGTAGCGGACCAGATGGGAGATCAGGCTTTCGAGCTGGAGATGTCGGTGGATGAAACAGAGACGCCCACCACCATCCCCGAGCACTATTTCGTCGCCAGCGAACTTAATCGACTGGGTGTCAAATGGGTCAGTCTGGCCCCGCGTTACGTCGGCCGCTTTGAAAAGGGTGTGGACTACATCGGTGATCTGGATGCCTTCGAGGCTGACTTCGCCCAACACATGGCCATCGCCAAAGCCTTGGGGCCCTACAAGCTCAGCCTGCACTCCGGCTCCGATAAGTTCAGCATCTACCCCATTTTCGCTCGCGTAGCCGGCGACCTGGTGCACCTGAAGACGGCCGGCACCAGCTATCTGGAGGCCCTGCGCGCCATTGCTGGCACAGACCCTGGCCTGTTCCGCGAGATTCTGGCCTTCGCCTTTGAGCGATACGATGAGGATCGCGCCTCGTACCACGTCTCGGCCGATCCCGCCAAAGTCTCCACGCCTGACCAACTGGCCGATGACGAGCTGGCTACCGTGCTGGATGATTTCGACGGGCGCGAGATGCTGCACGTCACCTTCGGCTCGGTACTAACGGTCAAAGATTCCGCTGGAGACTATCGTTTCCGGGACCGGCTTCTGGACGCGCTTCAGGCCGACGAGGAGGCACACTATGCTGCCCTGGAGGCTCACTTTGATCGCCATATCGCGCCATTTAGCTGACGGGTAGTGACTGAACACATCCAGGTTTTGCAAACAGAATATCACCAGGTAACGCGCTCAGCCGGCCACCGCGTCCGACTCTTTCACTATGTCAGGCTCTTGCGAAAGTGTTGCTAGGTCAGAAAATTGCCCAACAGCAACCGGCAGTGTGAAGGTAAAGCAAGTACCGCGCCCTTCCTCGCTCTCTACCCAAATTTCGCCACCGTGGACTTCCACCAATCCCTTGGCGATCGATAGTCCCAAGCCGGTGCCAGCAGTATTCTCAGTCTCGGGGCGCTCAAGACGACTGAAGCGATCAAAAATGATTGGCAACAAGTCGGGTGGAATGCCAATGCCGGTGTCGCGCACACCGATCTTGACCATATCCGACGACTCGCTTGGCTGAGCGGTGACAGTGACTATACCCGTATCAGGGATGTACTTGACCGCATTGCTCAACAGGTTGACCAGGATTTGGTGTACCCTCTTGGGATCACCCCACACGGCGGGTATCTCAGGTGAGATATCCACGTTGATTGCGATGCGTTTCTTATCTGCCATTGGCTTGACGGCATCTATGGCTTGGTTCACGACGGGCTGCATCTCAATACCACGCCGTACGAGAGTCAACTTCCCGTCCTCAATGCGTGAAATATCAAGGATGTTGTTGACCAGATCCAGAAGTCGGTGGCTGTTGTTTCTCATAGTATGTATCATCTGCTCTTCGTCAGACGTCAGGGAGTCACGAACCAGAAGCAAGTCAATATATCCTATAATAGCAGTTAACGGGGTGCGCATCTCGTGATTGATCATTGAAAAGAAACTCGTCTTGACTTGGTCAAGCCGTTTCAGATCCTCGTTCGCTTTTTTGAGGTCTTGGGTACGCCCGGCGACCATCTCCTCCAAACGGACCATCTGGGCCTTGGACTGACTTACGTACAATCGAAAGGCATAGGCGGTCAAGACAAGTGGCAGGAAGAAGACAGCCACCCCAAGAAAACCGGCGATCTGATACCCCACAGCCAACGCGCCACCACCGACGACCATACTCAGGACGTTCATCGGCGTCGCCCACGAGAGATTTTGCCGCCAAATCTGAAGCGCCGATTTACCGGTCTGAAGAGAGACAACCCCAACAATCAGCCACGCGTTCACGATCTCATAGGATAACGCCGCCAACACCATCGGCAGCAGATTGGAAGGCAAGGCCACTTTGCCTATCGTACCCCCAACTAGAACGTATACTGCCCCGCTGAGAGGTACTGGCAGACCCAAACCTGCCATATTAAAGGGGACTCGTTGCCAAAGAGGAGCCCTGGCCTGATGTTCGCTACGTCTCTCCATCACCACCGTCGAGACCAAACTCCCGATCATGGCTACCAGAATGGTAGGCGAAGGGCCAAACAGCAGAAGGCTGGCAAAAGCGACAGCCGCAGACATAGAGAAAAATATCTGTGGCGCAAGACTCTCGCTAGTCGTCAATTCGGCAACGATGGTCAGGACGATGAACACCAGAACGCCGGCGTCAGATGAGGGGAGATGAATAAGGGACCAGAGCAGCAAAGCACCCCCCAACCCCGATATACAGGTCACGTAGATCTCAAACAACTCGGGTCGTCGGCTTTTGCCAGCGGTTGACCTGGGGTCCTGTGCTGAATTCGCCACGATGACATCTTTCCTGTTAAGCAAATGTATCCTATCCACGCAAGTGGAGCGACCAACTCATATCATGATTCTAGCAAAATACTGAACGTAAGTCAACGGAACTTTCTTCCCCCTCTCCCTAAAAAGAGGCCGACGGTCGAGGAAACGCCGGCCTCTTTGCCAAACCCATACTACACCTCTAGCCGCCTCCTCCCCAAATCCAGCCGGAGGCTTTCACGGTCTCAATCTTCTTGATCTTCATAATTAAACCCCTCTTGTCTTCTAGCCCGGAGTCTCAAACGATAATTCTAGCCACCTCACGGGACCAAGAAGTCAGTTTACGACTTCAAAACTCTTGGCTCGGTCTCACCTCCTTTCTTTGGACATAGATCTGCCCAAAGACTGGGACCGGCTTCTAACCATTCCATCCCCAGCCGGTCGGTTTTACGACTTCGACCTTCTTGGCTTTCACGGGTTTCACCTCCTTCCTTTGAGATATGCCACACACCTGGGAGATCTCCCAAATCTGTGGCACCTATCAACGCTGGCGCAGGTTCGGGAGGGTGTCTCGCACGTAGGCATAGAGCAGCAAGCCATAGAAGATGACTTGGCTTGCAAACACCCCCACTCCATCATAGAAATCAATGGGCGCCACTTCAGCCCCATGCCATATCTTGACCACCGACTCCCAGATCAGTTGCACCTTGATCGGCAAACTGACCAGCAAGAATTGGGCTATAAACAAACCGCCCCACAAGACGGTGATTATGGCGTAGATATAGATGAATTTCATTCCTCCAGTCCGCGAGTCAAAGGTGCCGGTCCGGGTCAATCTCGACTTCAACCAAGTATAGGTATCCGATTGCAGATTTCGTTGGCCCAACAAAGCCGACACCAGGAAGTAGCCATCCATTTTGGAAAAGAGCCAGAATTGAGCGGCCAGAGCCATGGCGATGAGCAGGATGTAGAACTTCAGCAGTCTCACCGCCAGCCAGGGCAAAGCCAGCCAGCCGCTTCTTTCAAAGTAGAGCAAGTAAACAACCAAGCTAATACACAATACATCCCACATCATGCCAGCCGCCAGAGGCAACAAGCGTGCGCTACGGGGCACCGCCCAGATGTTGTGCATCACCGTTTGACTCATGGGGAAAAAGCCCAGACGTTGAGTCCAGGTGATGGTGGCCTCTATCCCCTTGGCACGACAGGCTAACCAGTGAGCCAGTTCGTGCAGGGGCATTCCCAGGAGCCAGATGAGCATAGCGCTCAGTATGATAATCGAATTGAACCCCGTCCAGAAGTAATCAGTTCTTCGGGGCCATAGCTCCGGCGTTTGGATCCAGAGAATCGCAGCAGGCACAACCAACGCCATCCAGGCGATCAGAACCGGCTTGGAGAAAAGGGCTTGGGCCCAGCTTTGGGGAAACCAGTCAGATTTGGGCTCAAGAGCGACTCGTCGCGGGGCAATGGGCTGCCCATCAACCGTCGCCACAAAATCACACTCCAGAAACGCATTGATTACCTCGAACAAGTTGTCATTCGGAAAAGGGTTATAACAAGATTCGAAGCGATCTCTGGCCTGAGCCAGGGTCAGACCATCATCCAACCAGGCCAAAAAGTCCAGACCTTCCGACGGGAGTTCCAGGAACTGATCTTCCCGGCCGATAATGATTACTCCGTTTTCTAGTTGTTTGGATAGAGGACGTAAGTGAATCTTACTATCCAATGTGACGGGAGGTACAACAGTCTCAGACATCAACGCGTCTCACACATCGTTCCGGTACAATCAGACAGGAGCCATCCCCATTACGAACTTAAACACTCTCATTCGTAGAGCTCTTCACAATACGAACCCCAAAAAAGGAGGCTTATTCCAGTACTCTGTCAATGGGCGATTTGAGGGGTAGCAAATGCCGCTAAGGGGGCCAAAATTGCCTGCCATTTGAGCTTTGACCGAGCACCAGCAGGGGATACGGTAGTTCCAAAAGTCCAATAAAGAAAAAGCAGTACAACTGCTAATTTAACACGAAGTAGGCTCAAAAGGTGGCTCAAAAACAGGCTCACAAACTCTTGGAGGGCTGTCCTGTATCTTAGGTAATGGTTGGCCTCCCCATAGGACCGACGTATAATAACAGAAGATGGCGACTCGCTCCAGGGATCCCCGTAGTCAGCAATCAGGGCCAGGAGAACCGATTTGAACATACTGCTGTTGGAACCTTACAACACTGGCTCCCATGCTGCCTGGGCAACTGGCTACGCGGCTCACAGCCGGCACCAAGTAACGCCCCTCTCTATGCCAGGCCGATTTTGGAAATGGCGCATGCACGGCGGTGCCGTCACCTTGGCTCGCCAGTTCCTGGCTATGGAGACCACGCCGGACCTGATCCTGGCCACCGATATGCTCGACCTGACCACCTTCCTGGCCCTTACCCGTGCCCGCACCAGCCACCTGTCCACTGCTCTCTACTTCCACGAGAACCAACTCAGCTACCCCTGGTCTCCCACCGACCGTGACGTGAGTCAAGGACGCAATTTGCACTATGGCTTCATCAATTACGCCAGCGCATTGGCCGCTGACGCGGTCTTCTTCAATTCACGATATCATATGGACTCCTTTCTTGACGAGCTACCTCGTCTGCTCAAGCACTTTCCTGACCACAATGAACTCGACACTGTGGAAGCGCTACGCGCCAAGAGCGGAGTCCTACCATTGGGTCTGGACTTACGCCGCTTTGACGCTCACCGGCCTGACCCTCAGCCCCCAGTCCCCAGCTCCCCGCCACTGATTATTTGGAACCACCGTTGGGAATACGACAAGAACCCGCAAGATTTCTTCAGGGCGCTGTATGCGCTGGCTGATCGAGGGGTTGACTTCGCCGTGGTTATCTTAGGCGAGCGATTCCGACAGCAACCGAGTGAGTTTACCGAAGCATACCAGCAGTTGGGCGAACGGGTGCGTCAGTTTGGCTACGTACCAGCTTTTGCCGATTACGCCCGTTGGCTGTGGCGGGCCGACCTTCTGCCCGTCACCTCGCACCATGACTTCTTCGGCGCCAGCGTTGTCGAGGGGATTTACTGCGGGTGCTCGCCTCTACTCCCGCAGCGACTGAGCTATCCCGAGTTGATCCCCTCACAGTATCACACCACGTGCTTCTACCAGGATTTTGACGATCTCGTGGACCGCCTGGAAGTGGCAATCGTGAATCTCGATCAGACACGCCGAATCGGCTTACGGGATACCGTCGCACGCTTCGACTGGTCCGAAATGGCTCCCTCCTATGACGACCGGCTGGAGACAGTAGCCAGTAGACAGTGCGGCCCTCTGTCTACTGCTCTAACGTAACTCTATTGTTTCGCTAACGCAACTCTAACGCGCCGCATGCGTTCCTCTAACACTACGCTGATATAATGCAGCCATCAAGTGAATTGATACTATATTCAATAAATCAAGGTAAGAATTGAGGAGGTAACTTACGATGGCTAGCATAGTTCGATGGACCCCAGTTAACGACATGGTTTCGCTGCGCGAGGCAATGGATCGGCTCTTCGATGAGAGCTTTGTGCGACCGTATCGGTCCAGCGCCAATAGCGGGAACGGTGTGGCGATGGCGCGATTGCCCATCGATCTGTACGAATCGGAGGATGAACTGGTCCTCAAGGCACGCCTGCCCGGCATGAACCCAGAGGACGTAGAGATCACCATCAACGACGGCGATCTGATTGTCAAGGCCGAGCTACGCAGCGACGCCGCGTTGAATGAAGCCAAGGACTGGAGCTGGTACCGCCACGAACTGTATCACGGTGCCGTGGGACGTCGCATCAGCCTGCCCACGCTGGTACAGACCGACAAGATTGAGGCCACGTTCAGCAACGGCGAACTGACGCTGGTGCTTCCCAAGGCCGAAGAGGTCAAGCCGCGCAGCATCAAGGTCAAGACCGTCAAGTAGAGTTACAGGCTACCGCATAAAAAAGAGGGCACTCAGTCAGTGCCCTCTTTTTCGTATCGGCCTCTGATTGCCTCAAGCACATAGCTAACCCCCCGCTCGACATCGCCGTCACTGGTATCCACGGTGATGTGCTCGTGCTGAATTGGCTCAGCCCGGCAGCGCATACGCTCATACACCTGCCAATCGGCGTCGGAGTAATCGTCCGGCGTACAGGGGGGCGCGCCTCTCCGACCGCGCGGGGCCAGTCGCCCGCGGACGACCTCATCGCTGGCAGTTATCTCGGCCACAGCCAACCGTGCACCGCTTCGCGCCGCCAGGCGATAGGCCAACCGTCGGTGGTATTCATAGAGATTGGTAGCATCGTATACCACGTGGTAATAATGGCGCAGATACCAGCCGATGAGGATGTGACACACCTTGTGCACCCGTCGGCTTTCCTCGGCTGTGTAAGTCGGTGAGGCGAATAGAATCTGACGCACCCGGTCTGATTCCACAATGACCGCTGGTAGCCGATCAGCCAATCCACGCGCCAGCGTGCTTTTTCCCGTGCCAGGCAGGCCACACAACATCACCAGCACCGGCTGGCCGGAAGCTGGAGACGGGATACTCAACACAGACTTGGCAGCAGCAACGGCTGCCCCGATGTCGAACGAAGCGTCCTGTTGCATAGCTCTCACTGCACGACGAACCGATTATACCGCAGGTCGCTGATTATCAAAAGAAAGCGAAAGGGGTGAACGCTTGGACAAAGGCCCATTCTGATGTACAATACATCCAACCCCCTCAACAGTTGAGCGGAGACGTGACTGAACCGATTATCTTCAACAATCGTTATCAAATCCTGGCCAAACTCGGCGAGGGTGGATTGGCCGAGGTTTACCGAGCCCAAGACGTGGCTCTGGGGCGCTTGGTGGCCGTGAAGGCCCTGCGCCGCGAATATGTCGTGGACCCTGCCTTTTTGGTACGCTTTCATCGCGAAGCACAGAGTGCTGCTAGCCTTACCCATCCCAATATTGTAGCTGTTTATGACTTCGGTCAAGACCTGGGGCGGCCATACATTGTTATGGAATATGTTCCCGGTCGTGACCTGCGAAATGTACTGCTAGAGGGGAGCCCACTATCCGTAGATCAAACCGTTAATATCAGCCTGCAAATATGCGCTGCCGTAGGCTACGCCCATCGGGCGGGGCTGGTGCACGGCGACATCAAGCCAGGCAACATCCTGATCACGCCTGATGGCCGGGCTAAGGTGGTGGATTTTGGTCTGGCTCGTGCGCTGGGCGAGTCGGCGATGGACGAAGAAGGAGAACTGGTGTGGGGCACGCCTGCCTATTTCGCCCCCGAACAGGCGGCCGGTGACCGCGTAGTCCCCGCCACCGACGTATACGCCATCGGCGTCATCCTATACGAGATGCTGACGCGCCAACTGCCCTTCACCGGCCCCGACTCCGAGGTGGCACGCAAACACTTGTATGAGACGCCCATCCCGGCCGATCAAGTCAATCCACGTATCCCCAATCAATTGGCCCGCATCATAGACACGGCCATGAATAAGCAACCAGGCGAACGCTTTCGTACTGCCGATCATATGCGGCAGTCACTGGCAGACTTTCGCCAGGGCGGTGAGAGACAGACAGGCTACTACGCCCCCGCCCCGCCAGCCTCAAGCGTGGCAGGGGCAGCCAGCACCTCCACAGCAGATCAACCATCTGGAATAGACTGGATTGGCTTGACCCTTGGATTTTTCGCAGTGATTGCCGTGTTGGGGTTGGTACCCTTATGGGCAACTGTGTACCGGGCATACGTGCAGCGTCCTATCCCGGCCAATATCCCAACGCCTACGGCTACTCTGGCTGTCGGTCAAGTACGGGTGCCCGATGTGATCGGTATGGAGGAGGAAGATGCCCGCCAAGTTCTCGAAGGCACGGGGCTACAGGTGGAAGTCATCGGCCACGCGCATCACCCCACCATCCCCCCCTTCGCCATTATCGAACAAACAGTACGGGCGGGCGAGCCGGTCACCGAACAGGCGACCATCGGTGTCGTCATCAGCCAGGGGCCAGAACTGATAGAGATACCACTGCTGATTGGGAAATCGGCAGACGAGGCACAGACACAGATAGAGTCTGCGGGGCTCATTGCTCAAATCCAAGAAGCCTGGAGTGAGCAACTACCCGGCACCGTAGTTGACCAAAATCCACCGGCCGGCTCGTTGGTACAAAGTCGCAGTCTGGTCTCGCTGGCGGTCAGCAGTGGAACGCAGGTGCCGGTCGGGGCCACGCTGGGAGACAGAATCCTGTTGGCTGGTTACGAGCTACCACGCCTGGACTACCACCCAGGTGACACGTTATTGCTCAGCCTCACATGGCACGCTATCCAACCACCAAGTCAGGGTTACACCGTATTTGTGCACCTCACCCGCGCCGACGGCAGTCCGATAAGCCAGCATGATGGATTGCCAGCTAACGGAACGCGGCCGACCGACACGTGGGCATCGGGTGATCAGATCACCGACGATCACCAATTCAGCATCCCACCCGACACACCGCCCGGCGAGTATTGGTTGCGGGTAGGTATGTACGATAGTACAGGCCGTCTGCCAATCACTGATCCTGGCCAAGCCAGTGTAACCGATGGCGTTATCGTACTACAATCCATCCAGGTTAATTGAGCATTACAGAAACACCCGAATGTGATCGCAAGGTACTGGCAAAAAGGAAACATCTTTGGTATAATTAGGTTGAATTGCGCATAACGTAGTAAGCAATTACGTTTGGAGGCAACGAAGTGGGTTCAGGGTTGTTCAGAAATGGACTTGTTTATCTCTTGATTATTGTCGCTATTGCAGCGTTGATTTTTAGTGTCTTTTCCGGCCCGCGGCAAACGCCAGATATTGATATTTCCCAGGTAGCGACCGATATCAAGAATAATAAAGTCAAAAGCATATCATTGCAAGGCGATACCCTTACTATCGAATACACCGACTCCAGCATCGCGCCACGCACGTCGCGCAAAGAGTCAGACCTCACAATTTTCGAAGCTCTCGATAACTTGGGCGTGACCGCCGCAGATCTAAGGACTGTTGAGATTGAGATAAAGTCGCCCGGAGCCTGGGGTGACTGGGCAAACCTGCTGATCACTATCGTCCCCTTGGTGCTCTTCGGGGCTCTGCTCTTCTTTATGGTCAGACAGGCACAAGGTACAAACAACCAGGCGCTGAGCTTTGGGAAGAGCCGGGCGCGGATGTTCACCGGGGACAAACCGACGATCACCTTTGAGGATGTGGCGGGCGCCGAGGAGGCCAAGCAAGAACTGGCCGAGGGGGTTGAGTTCCTGCGCGAGCCGGAGAAGTTCATCTCGCTGGGAGCACGCATCCCCAAGGGCGTGCTGATGGTCGGGCCGCCGGGCTGTGGCAAGACGTTGATGGCCAAGGCGGTATCGGGCGAGGCAGGGG
>DAOUMD010000217.1:0-77500 GCA_034412795.1 Anaerolineae bacterium | reverse complement strand
TGAACGGCCCATTCGGGTGGATAGACGACCTTGCCTTCACCGTCAAAGTACTGGAGAACGGGGAAGATGTAGTATCCCTTGCCGACGACGGGATCGGGAACCGTCTCGGCCGTGTACTTGTACTCGCTCATGACGATGCCATCGGTGTAGCTCCAATCGCCGGTCCATACGTTGTCCTTGACGAAGTTGTAGATCGTCTCGCTGTTCAACTCACCGGCTTCGTCGTACACAGCCTGGGCCAACTGGATGAAGAAGCTGGAGCCGTCGTAGGAGAGCCCGGCGGCCGAGGGGCTGGGGGGGAAGCCCGCCGTCTCCTCAAATTCCTTTGCGAAGGCCTGGCCTTCTGCGGTGGCCCAGCCGGGGATCTGGTCGATGACGTAGTTGGACGAGTCGCCGGTCAGCTCATACCACTCGCCGAACCAGCCCAGGCCATCGGCGACGATCAGGCTCTCCAGCCCCACCTCATCCGCCTGCTTGATGAAGGCCGACATGGTGGGCGCGGCGGTGCTGGTGCCGGCGATGAGGGCCGGGTTGAGGTCCACGAACTTGTTGAGCAGGGGGTAGAACTCGGTCTGATCCAGGGCGAAATACTCCTCGGCCACCGTGGTCCAGCCAACCGCCTCCAACTGCTCCTTGATGGCGTTGCCGAAGCTGCGGCCCCAGTCGGTGTCCTCGCCGTAGATGGCCACTGTCTTGCTCTCAGGTGACCAGGTGCCCTCGGCGATGGCATCCTCCAAGGCCTGAACGTAGGAGATGCTCAGCTTCTTGGGAGCGGGCCACCCCTTGGTCATCCAGTAACCGTACTTCTCCGGGTCGGAAGCGAAGGTCTCGTTGACCACCTCGGTGGCGCCAAAGCCGAAGAAGTGGGGTATCTGATGTTTGGCGGTCACTTCCATAGCCGATACGGCCACTGAGCTGTGCCAATTGAGAATGCCAGCCTGGATGCCGTCCTGGACGACGGCCTGCTCGTAGGCCTGGGCTGCCTTGGCCGGGTCGGATTGGGAGTCGATCCAGACCGGCTCAATCTTGTAATCGCCGATCTGCCAGTTGATGTCGTCGAAAGCCATGTTGACCGAGGCTTTGAACTCATCGCCGGTGCGGGCGCTGGGTCCACTGAACGGTCCCATAACGCCCAGCTTGAAGACTTTCTCGGCAGCGGGTGCTTCTTCCTCGGCGGGCGCCTCTTCCTCGGCAGGGGCTGCCTCTTCAGGAACTGCCGGCGGCGCCTCAGTCGGCTGAGGCGCACCACATTGGGCCCCAAGTGTGACTAGAAGCATAAGCGCAACTAGTAGAGCCAATACCTTAAACTTCATTGTTCTGTCCTCCTGAGTGAAATCTTGTGCTAATCGCTGAGAAAAAATGCCTGCGGGTCAGACGAGTCGAACTTGCGCAATCACCCCCCTTCACATCTTGGCCAGTGTAACGAACGAGCCACGAGCACCCCTGAATGGACAAGCTACCGGCTTGGGCCTACCCCGAATTATTGAGAAGATACCTCACGCCTACCAATTGCTCGGCGAGAGCATCTTTGCCAGGAATATCTGTTTTCTTAAGGGATGTCAGCAATAACGCCAAACCGCCGAGATTGGAGCGCTTGTGTGCGCTGATCTCGGCGATTTTTATCTATGTGCAAGGTTTGGGGGGTTAAGACTTGGTATCCAGATACCGTTGTGACTTTGTTTGTGGATGAGGCAACCGGACTTGTAGAGTAGTGAATTCCGTGCTCTCCATTTGGCCGCCACACTGCGAGCCTCCCTCCTCCAACTAAAATATCTATGATATATCAGGAGTATATCACGAAACTACTTGCCTGTCAACCCCCTGGACAAAGGCCGCGTCCAAGAATAACTTTGTGCATTTTGAAATATTTCACTCGGCATTTTGGCCCGAAAATAGAAAGTTATTTCCGGACGCTTCCAAAGCAGCTCCGATAGATTTGCTCGTAGCTATCTTTGGTCAGGTCACGCGGGTTGCCGATGGTCTGTGGGTCGGCGTAGGCCAACTCGACCAGCATCGGGATGTCTTCTTCTGGGATATCCATTTCGGGCAAAGAGGGAATCTCCAGCGTGTCGACCAGGCGTCCCACCGACTCGGCGGCTAGCTCGGCCGCTTCCCATACCGTCAGCCCCCATGTATTCTCCCCCATCGCCTGGGCGATGCGCGCGTATTTGTGCGGCTCTCCCAGGTAATTATAAGCCATTACCGGTGGCAGGAGTGCAGCGGTCAAGGTGCCATGGGGCAAGTCATAGACGCCGCCAGCAGTCTGGCTCATGGCGTGGACTGCCCCCGCACTTTCGGTGCCATACGACATCCCGGCCAGCATGGCGGCCATCGACATTTGATAGCGGGCCTCCTGATTGTGGCCCTGTGCAAAGGCAATGGGCAGCCACTGAGCAATCGTCTCAATGGCCCACAAGGCCACCGCATCGGGCCAGGGTTGGGCGTAGGCACAAGTGTAACACTCTATAGCGTGAGTCAAGGCGTCCAGGCCGGTGGCAGCCGTGAGGGGAGCAGGCAAGCCCAGCGTAAGCAGTGGATCAATCAGAGCCACGTGAGCGGCGATCAGGCCGGTACCCCCTACGTTGTACTTGATCTTGCGCTTTGGGTCGGTGATAACGGCCCAAAGAGTAACCTCGCTGCCGGTGCCGGCCGTGGTTGGCACCGTGATGAGCGGCGGAATGCGCTTGACGATGGGTTGCGGATCGGCCCACTCGAAATCTAAGATTGAGCCGCCGTGAAGCGCCACCACGCCAATAGCTTTGGCCGTATCCATCGGACTTCCGCCGCCGAAGCCGATAAGTCCATCGCAGCCCTCACTTTGGTACACCTCAGCACCCCGATCCACCAGCGCAATGGGCGGATTGGCCACTACCTCGTCGAAGAGAACGTAATCGACGTTCCCGGCCGTGAGAGCCTTGGTTGCCTCATCCACCAGGCCGGCGTTCACCAGCCCTTTATCGGTGACCAGCATGGGCCGTTTGACACCTAGCGACTTGATCTCGTCGGATAGACAAGACAACGCCCCGGGAGCGTGTTTGACTACTGTAGGGACTTCGAAGGAACGCAGGTTTACCATTATTCAGTCTCCTTTTAATTGGGTTTCTATATATCGCCAACGGTGCCGAATCCCAACCCAGTATCTCTGGGGGAAACACGAATCTGGGCGACTGAGTTCAGCACCACGTCGGCATTAGTGACAAGTGAATCGCGGCTGCCGGCGCCAGTTAACACCGCCGCCCGACAACCTACCCCAGCCCGCGCGGCCATGAGCATGTCGGTGACAGTGTCACCCACGACCAGGGTGCGAGCGGGCTCTACTCCCAGGTGAGCACAGGCCGCTAACACAGCATCGGGAGCGGGCTTGATTCGAATAGGGTCATCGCCGCAAGCGAGAAAATCGACCAGTTCCTCGATACCAAGCAAGGCCATCGTCCCCTGGGTGGGCAATCGGTCGTCGGTGGTAACAATTGCGACGTGCACACTCGCCTCCCGCAACTCGGCGAGCAAGGCGTTCACGTTGGCCACAGGACGGACGAGTTCCCTCAAGGGAATCGAAGCTATGCCGGCCTCGAAATAGTCCCTGACGTGTGCTTCGGCCTCGTCCCAAATGAACCCGTGTTGATAGAGTACGACGGCTGCGATAGTGTACAATTTCTCCATCGAGGCCGTCGCCAATGGGCCTCTACCATGTGTGCGGCCAGTTTTCACGTCGTACCCCAGACTATGATACAGATCCTGACGGAGTGAATCACTACCTCCGACGGCTGCGAGCAATCGCTCGACGCCGGCAACGACCTGACGGCCCCAGGCGTATTCAAAATCAATCAAGGTGCCATCCTTGTCAAAGACAACCAGGTCGGCGTCGAACAACTCACGACCTACGGCGAGCCGGCTCATTGGCAGGTTTCTGCATACATTGCGGGATAGCCCTCCATCGGTATCTTCTCAAAAAGTAGGGGCAAACCCTTGCGGTTGCCCGCTTGGGCAGGCGCAAGACCTGCCCTTACCCCGAGATGTTGAGAAGATACCTCTGTCGTCTCAAAGATAGCCCGGATAGCTTCGTCTTATCCATCGGGCTTGACCAGATGGCAGGCCACAGAGTGCCGAGCACGTACCTGGCGATACTCCGGCACAATCTCAAAACACTCATCGATTGCCACCGGGCAGCGCGTACTAAACACGCAACCTTTGGGCGGGTTGGCGGGGCTGGGCACTTCCCCACGCAGAATAATGCGCTGCCGCATGCGTTCGACTTTGGGGGAAGGCACGGGCACGGCTGAGATGAGCGACTGGGTGTAGGGATGCCGTGGGTCATCGAACAGCGTGTTCCTGTCACACAGTTCCATAACTTTGCCCAGATACATAACCGCGATCCGATGCGAGATGTGCTTGACCATGCTCAGGTCATGGGCGATGAAAAGGTAGGTGAGCCCCAACTGCTCTTGCAGGTCATGCAAAAGATTCACGACTTGGGCTTGAATCGACACGTCCAGCGCCGAGATCGGCTCATCACATACGACAAACCTGGGGTTAAGCGAAAGTGCCCGCGCGATGCCGATACGCTGCCTCTGGCCACCCGAGAACTCGTGAGGGAAGCGGCGCATGTAGGCGGGATTCATGCCCACCAGCTTCAGCAGCTCTGCCACTTGCTCTTCCAGCTCCTTGCCCTTCATTAAACCATGTATAACCAAGGGCTCGCCGATGATCTTGCCCACCGAGTGACGTGGGTTGAGTGATGCGTAGGAATCCTGGAAAATCATCTGCATCTCAGGGCGCAGCCGGCGCAATCCCTCGGGGTTCAATTTGGTCAACTCGACATCCTCAAAAAAGACCTGGCCGGAGGTAGGTTCGTGCAACTGCAAGACGGCCCGGCCAGTGGTCGATTTTCCGCAGCCGCTCTCGCCCACCAATCCCAGCGTTTCGCCCTGCCTGATTTCAAATGAGACACCATCTACCGCCTTGACGGCACCTACCGGGCGGCCCAACAGCCCTCCGGTAATCGGAAAATATTTTCTAAGTTCTACTACTCGTACCAACATATCCTTCTCAGGCATCGCGCGGCCTCCCGTTCTCCATGTCGTAGAAACAGGCAACTTGGTGCCGCACGCTGACTGTTATCAAGGGAGGTATCTCCTCCCAACAGCGGTCAAAGGCATAATCGCAACGCCAAGCAAAGGGACAGTGTTTCAGAGAAATCATCAGGTCGGGTGGGGTGCCCTTAATGCTCGCCAGTTGTTTAGACTCCCTGGAGTCCAGGCGGGGCAAAGCGCCGAGCAGCCCGTGCGTGTAGGGATGCAAAGGGCGCTCGTATAGGTCATCCACTAAGGCGATTTCGGCTACCCGCCCTCCATACATGACCAGCACCCGCTCGGCCAGTCCAGCCACAACTCCCAGATCGTGAGTAATCCAAACAATCGCCATGCCGATTATGTCCCGCAGGCGCTTGAATAGATCTGTAATCTGGGCCTGGACAGTTACGTCCAGGGCGGTAGTTGGCTCGTCGGCGACGACGATCTCGGGGCTACACGCGATGGCGATGGCAATCATCACCCGTTGGCGCATGCCGCCAGAAAGTTGATGCGGGTAGTTGTTGAAACGCAGTTCCGGGTCGGGGATGCCCACTTTGCTCAGCAACTCAATCACCCGGCTACGGGCCTGCTGGTGGGTCATGCCCACATGCTTAGTCATGCTTTCGGCTATTTGCTCGCCGATCGTCAAGATGGGGTTCAGCGAAGACATCGGGTCCTGGAAAACGAACCCAATCTGTCCCCCACGCACCTCACGCAGTTCCGCTGGTGACATCTTCAGCAGGTTGCGCTGGCCGTCTTTACTGAAAAAGAGCGCCTCCCCTCTCTCAACCTTGCCTGGCGGCGATGGGATAAGGCCCAAGATCGACAGCATAGTTACACTCTTGCCACTGCCACTTTCACCCACGATGGCCAGCGTCTCACCTTCCTCGAGGTCAAACGTGACGCCATTCACAGCATGTACGACGCCATCCAGGGTATAGAACTTAGTGACCAGGTCTTTAACCTGCAAGACGATCGGCCTGCCCATCGTATACTTTCTCACTTCCTTGAGCGACGCAGCCGGGGGTCGAGCACGTCCCGCAGCCAATCGCCTAACAGGTTCATCCCCAATGAGGTGAACAGAATCGCCAGGCCGGGGAAGGTGGCCATCCAAGGGTAGCTGGTCAGGTATTTACGACCGGCAGCCAGCATGTTGCCCCACGTAGGATACTCGTTGGGCGGCACACTGAGGCCCAGAAAGCCCAGGCCAGCCTCATAGAAGATCATACGCGACATCTCAAACGTCGCCAGGGTGATTAGTGCGCCCATGAGGTTGGGCAGGACGTGGTCAAAGAGAATACGCCCCGAGCGCGCGCCAGCACTGACCGCCGATTCGACGTAGCCCGATTCGCGAATACGCAGCACCTCGCCGCGTGTAACGCGGGCGAAAACCGGCGAGTCGGTGATGCCAAAAATTAAGATGACGTTTATCAAGCTGCGTCCCAGGATCGAAGCGATGAACACCACGAACAGAAGGTACGGCAAGGACAGGATCAAGTTGACCACGCCCATAATGACCGAGTCCACCCGCCCGCCGACGTAACCGGCGATAGCGCCGATGAGCATTCCCAGGCTGGCTGCAATCAGCACGCCGAAAAAGCCCACCGTCAACGAAACCCGTGCCCCGTAAATAACGCGGCTCAAGATATCGTGGCCGAGGCTGTCGGTGCCGAAGGGATAGTCCCAACTCCCTCCTTCCCTCCAGGCTGGGGTTAGCTTACTATCACGCAAGTTCTGCTGGAATGGGTCGTGCGGCGCAATCACAGGAGCAAAAATCGCCAAGAAGACCAATAGCGAGAACACTACTAAACCGACTACGCCGCTCCGGTCGCGCCACAGGAACCGCCCCCAGTAGGCCAGGCGGTCGGGGAAAGTACGCTCGACATCCAACAGACTATCTGCCGTCTGGATCCTTTCTTTAACTGCCATAACGAATCCTCGGGTCAATCACGGCATAGGCCAGGTCGGTCAGTAGGTTGAGGGTCAATACAACCACGCTGGTGAAAATCGCAATGGCCTGTACCAGCGGATAGTCGCGCCAACCGATGGACTGCTCCAGCAGCCCGCCCATACCGGGCCAGGCGAAGATGGCCTCAATATAGATGGAACCGCCTAGCATGTAGCCGAATTGGACGCCGATCACGCTCACCAGCGGGATGGCGACATTGCGGAGCACGTGTTTGATATAGATCACCCTAGGCTCTAAACCCTTACTGTGGGCAGTGCGGATGAAATCTTCACCTCGGATTTCCAACACAGCCGAGCGTGTCAAGCGCACGATCTGACCCATAACGGGCAGGCCGAGCACAAAGGCTGGCATGATTACCGAATTCCACTGATCGCGGCCGAAGGTGGGAAACCAACGCAGCCTGACGCCAAAGAAGATGATCATGATCATCGCCAGCCAGAAGTTGGGGACGCTTTGACCCAAGAGGGCCAGCGCGCGCCCCACCGAATCCGCGATGCTGCCCGGGTTAAAGCCCCCGATCAAGCCCAGCGGGATGCCAACTATCACCGCCATGAGCAGCCCGGTCGTAGCTAGCTGCAGCGTGGCCGGCAACCGCTCCAATACCAGCGGCATGGCCGGTGTCTTGAAGTGCAATGATTTGCCGAAATCACCCACGATTGCCTTGGTGAGAAAATCCCAGAATTGAACGAGCAGCGGGCGATTGAAGCCCATCTGATCCCGGAAGGCCTGGACAGCTTCCTGACTGGCCTCGCGTGGCATCATCAACGCCGCGGGATCGCCGGTAATGCGAACCATGAAGAACACTAACAGCACCACCCCGAACAGGAGCAGGAGGGACTGTCCCACTTTAGAAAGAAAGTAACGTTGCATTCACGCCTCCTTGTATGCCAAGGGCGATAAGGGAGCGCGTTAAGAGGAGAACTAAACCTGAACAGTCGCACGCTGGCAGGCTGGCTTCGAGGGGCTCAACGCGCCCGCCGCAAAACACGTTGAGCCCCTGATACGGCGCAAGGTGAGGTGTCTCACGCCCGTCTGGTTGCCGCCTGACCGGGTGACTACTCCTCCACGACGAAGGTATCGAACAGGAAGTACGTTTCGGCCGGGCGCGGCGTGTAGTTTTGTACGCGGGTATTGATGGCCTCGAAGGTATATGGTTCGTACAGGTAAATGAAAGGTGGGTTCTCCCGCATGTACTGTTGTAGCTCCCCATATAATTCTGCTCGCTTCTCCTGGTCCACAGTGGACTTGATCTCGTCGAGCATCTGGAGAATATCCTCATCGTACCAGGCCGAGTAGCTGGCATCCGGGCCGCCCAGCGCCCCGATGAGACGCCGGTAAGCTTCCATTCCGACCGCAGACCAACTGTCTCCAAACAGAGGTGGCAGCTCCTTGGCAGCTTCGAGTTCCCAATAGTGCCCCGACTCCATGATCTCCAGGTCGACGTTGATGCCTACCTCGCCTAAATAGCCCACGATGGCCTCACACACCTCTTCAAAGTGGGTGTAGGCGCCGGCCGGGCAAGCCATACCCATCTCGAAGCCGTCGGGGTAACCGGCCTCGGCCAGAAGCTGCTTGGCCATCTCCGGATCGTAACCGAAGGGTGTTGCATTGTCATAGCCTAGCTCGCCGGTGGTGACGAAGCCGATGGCCGGCTTGGCAAAGCCGTCAAACAAGGAATCGACGATGGCCTGTACGTCCACGGCGTAATTCATCGCCAGCCGGACGCGGGCGTCTTCGGTCGGCTGCCCCTGGCCCGTGGTCAGGTTGTTGAAGGCAACGTAGTAGACTCGCTCGACCGGGTACTTGATGACCGTGACGTTGGGCACACCGAGCAGGCTCTTGGCCTCTTCCGAGGACAGGCGCGTGACGATGTCCACTTCACCCGTCTGTATGGCTGCCACGCGTGTGGCGGACTCGGGAATAGGCCGGAAAATGAGCGTCTCAATCTTGGGCACACCCTCCTGCCAGTAATTGGGGTTGGCCTTCATAGTAATGTGGTCACCTTTGACCCACTCTTCGAACACGAAGGGACCGGTACCGATGGGGTGCTCATTGAAGCCTTCCTGCCCTACCTCCTGGAAGTACTGGGGGGGTATGATGGCCCAATTATCGGCCACGGTCGAAAGGAACAGCGCATCCGGTCCGTCAGTCGTGATCTTGACAGTAAAGTCGTCAATTTTCTCGACCGACGTGGCGAGCTGCCACAGGTTGCTGTATTCGAAGCCACCGTCCTTGGCGCGCTCCCACGAAAAGACAACCGCGTCGGCGTTGAACGGCTCACCGTTGTGGAATGTAACGTCGTTCCGCAGATGAAACGTGTACTCGCTCCCGTCGGGCGAGATTTCCCAGCTCTCAGCCAGCGCAGGCACGAGGTTGCCGTCGTCGTCGACCCACACCAGTGTGTCGTACATCATCCAGGCAGTTGTTGACGCGTTGCGCTCCGCACACTGCGGCAAGTCCAGAGAGTTGGGGAAGGTGGTCAGGGCCCTCACCAGGGTCCCCTGTGGTCCGGCTGGAGCAGGCACAGCCGTGACCTCGACCTCTTTGATTACCTCAACCGTTTTCTCAACTTCCACGGTCTTGACAACTTCAACCGTCTGAACAACGGTTTGGGGGGTAGGTACTGGACCACACTGCGCGGCTAACAGGCCCAAAACGACCAGGGTGCCCAGGATACTGAATAGCTTTGTTTTCATTTCTCTCCTCCATCACGGATTAGTTGACTGATATGCATCCGCTGGAGCAACCTCCTGGGGGAGTATCGCTCCGTCTACTTCTTATAGCGTACTGTTTGGGCTTATCACCTCCTTTCCTTTTTTTGAGGTACTCACGTTTTGAGGCACTCACGAAAAGCCTGCCACTAAAGAGTCTATCCGAAAACTGGAGTGCGTACTTTCCCCAGAGATTTTCGGATCGGCTCTAACCAGGGGGTGTATCTTCGCCGCCAGATAGGCCTACGAAGTCACCATACCTGTGGAGGCCTGGAGCGGGGAAACCACCGACGAATATTGGGTTGGTAATCGCCAGCAGGCGCCTATTCTGATCAAGCACATCCAGTCGATACCAATCCCCCTGGGAGGCCGACCTATCGGAGTGGTCCCTATCGGGAACGACAGTAAATTCCAGGTTTCCCCCATCGCCTCCAAGCGATACTTCGGCGAGGACTACACCGTTCTTCACAATCCGGGCATAAGCTGCAGTCGGGTCATCTGAAACGGTAGCCATAAATGTAGTCTCACCGCACAGTTGTCCCAGGTCGTCGCCGATTTCATACATCGTGTTGTTGCAGCATGCTCGGAGGCCAACTCGCGGACCTATGCTTATGTAGGCCCGGTGCTGCCGCAGTCCTTCAAGAATGGCCGTGGCTGAGAGTTCTATGGAGGCCACATAGGTGCTGGGCAGTCCCAGGCGCATGCCCGGCTCGCCCTCCTGCGGTCTGGGAGGACAGTGATAGTCGCTGCCGCCAATGGCCGTGATGCGGAATCCGGCATTCAGCCAGGCCGTCCAGAGCTCCACCGCCCGGGGATTGGCGTGAACATTGTCCGGCCAATAGGGATCGTTCCAAATCTCCAGGCAATGAACGTAGCTCAAGTCTGTTGCAGAGTAGCGCCACTCCCATGGCTGCAGAAGGGGGTGGTTAATCGAGCTAAGCATCCCGTCATCCGCTATGCGGCGTATCAACTCAGTCACCGTCCTGTATCTGTGAGGCAGCGGAACCGGAGCCTGGCCGACACAGATGCTCTCCATCCATTCACACCAACCCGCCATACCGAAGACGTTGAAATCTCCGCCTTCAAGCGTGACTTCTACGCCTGGAATGATCAAGGGGCCGGACCTCCGGCTGAGTTCCGAAAGCCCTTCGATCGTGTTATGATCGGTGATGGCCACAAAGTCCAACCCCTCAGCCTGGGCGATTCCGGCTACCAGATCCGGCGGATAGACTCCATCTGAGGCATTGGTGTGGGCGTGAAAGTCACCCCGATACCAGCCCACCTCAGGATTGAGCACCTTCGATAGCGACAGGGTGGACATTAGAAACGAGACTCCTTGAGGGGGCTAATCCACAGGATGCCGGAGCACCCCGCCTCTGGCCTGGTGAGCTTGACCAATCACTTGTCTCATCAGGCAGGCTATTTCATCTAGGTCACCTCAGACCGGCCTAACGTTGAACTTCCTCAACTTCCTCATACCAACGCACGCGCGTGCCGACCTTGGCCCGCATCTTCCAGGCCAGACTCTTGGGGGCGGCGTCCATCGCCTCCTGAATGGTCACCAGCCGCTGCTTTATGGTCTGTATCTGTCTTTCGCCCAGTTCGACGTCCCCACTATTCAAAATGTCGTCCAGCTTCTGAATGGTTAAGGAGATGGTGGTATATAGACCCCAGTCTTTGGCGCACAGGTCGGCGATGACCTGGGTATTGATGGTCTCTTCATCTTGAGGCCCAACCTCGTGATCCAGCACTAAGGCCAGAAGGTCCAGGATGTCCTTACGATTTAACTCCACAACTTGCGCCTTGGAGAGAAAGAGTTCGGCCAGGGGAATGGTCACCGGCTCAACGTGCAGGCGGTCGGCCAGGGGCAGCTTGTGACACATCTCGAAGTCACCGATGAAAACGTCGATCTGTCGGCCACGCGGTTCATCGTAATAGAGTTGGCGCCGGTCACCGCTGAGAGTATTGAAAGTCTTATTTGGGGAATATCCCAGTGCCAGCAGGAAATCCATTAACTTCTTGGCGCTAGCTCTGTCAGTGACGAAGTCAATGTCTGGGTATTCACGTTCCAGAGCGCGATGGCCGGCATGCGGACAATGAACCTTAACTGCCAGTCCGCCAATCAGCCGCAAGAAGATATCTTGCTTTTGAGCTTCGGAGACGATGCGTTGCATCTCGTCTTCAAGAAGGGGAAGTGTGCTCATAACCAATCCTTGCTTAGAGATAACTAGCCAGTCTGCCCCCTACCCCCAATCCTGGGGGGAGGAGTAGCACGGTTTCCCCCCAGGATTGGGGGGGTAGGGGGCGGTTTAGGTGCTACTGAGGCCATTTTCACCGTCTGCCTGAGTAGCTTGACAATGTCGTCATCACCGAACATAACATTGTCGCAGAGGCAGCTCTGCCCCTGATTTCGTATATGTCGGGAATTACTCTACCGGAATCTCCTGGTAGACTTTGTCGATGTCAATCCCTTCGCGCTTGCGGTATGACCTGAAGCCCAGGAAGATAACCAGGGCCAGCACGTACATAGCCAGCATGTAGATGACTGAGCTGGTGTTGGCTAGGCCGATGCCGTAAAGCCCCTGGGGATCAATGAGCCACTCGTAGAGCAAGAACACGAGGAAGGCACCAAAGATGACCCCGGCGATGGTGATGAGCGGGATGCCGGCGACCTTATACTTGGCAATCGGCGAGGCGTTGTAAAGATCGGGTTTGATGTAGGGTAGCAAGATGGCGGCGATGGTGGATCCTAGATAGGTGACGGCGATGACCAGAGTCGAGCACAGAGTCAACGACTGGAAGTTGAAAATGTTCCAGGCGAACAGAGCCGCTATGATGATAGAGGGGATCACCATCAACAGCAAGGCGTAGATGGGCGTGCGGGTTCGAGGGTCAACTTCGGCCACCTTCTCCGGCAGCAGGCGGTCGAAGGCGGCGGCGAAGATGACGCGCGTTGAGCTGAGGAAAACCGTACCCGACCACCCAAACCACCACATACTCATGGCCAGGATGACGATGAACTGAAGCACCGGGCTGGGAGTCATAAAGACGGCCAACAAAGCGGGGTAAGGCCAGATGGGTAGGGGAGGCACCTGGTCCGTATAGCCCCAGGCGTAGTTCCACCAGGCCCCATTGGCACTCATGTAGAAGTTCCAGGTGATGGTCTTGGCGATCAACAGGAAGAAGACGGCGCCCAGGATGGTGGTGATGATCAAGGCCAGGGCCATGCCCCAGAAGTTACGCTTAAAATCAGTCGCGCCGCGCACCTCGCCGTAGAGCGTCGCACCCCAGTTGGGCCACAGGTTGAAGAAGACGATGAACGGCATGGCCAGGAAGATGGCGCCCAATCCACCGCCTGCCAGAGGCGCTACGGCTCCTGCTTCCTGGCCGGCGACCAAGGTTGCATCGTATACATCCGCCGGGGCACCAAACATGGCGGGCGCTTCTCGCTCCAAACCGGTCCTAAAGGCGGCATGGTTGCCGATGAGCAGGAAAAGGAAGACCACCAATAGACCGACCATGCCCGCCCAGAAACAAAACTTCTGGATGCGGGCGTACCACTTCATGCCGATGGCGATGTAAAACGCTACGAACAAGCACACGATCAAAGCAGTGACGAAAAGCCCCAGTGATGTCTGCCCGAACCAGAGAGCCGGGCCCTGGGCTCCCAGGATACCCAGCAGCGGGGCAAAGAAGAGGTGACGCAGCATATCGCCGTAGAGAGGAACCCAGAGCCAGAGGATGAACCACCAGCCGGTGACGGCTAACACGAAGCCGATGCCCCCACCCAAGATGCGGCTTTGCCACACGTAGTCACCGCCTGCGCGTGGCATCACCGCAATCAGGCTGGCGTAGACTATCACTTCGAAGATGATCAACACCGCGCTCAGGATAAGCGTGGGCAACAAGCCGCCTTCCAGGTAATACATCTGGCTGAAGATGTAGAGTCCGAGTGTGATGAGGTTGATGGAGAAGGTGGCGTAGATGAAGGCATCAACAACAGACCAGGATCGCACCAAGCCGGTTGCCTTGCGCACGAACAACGTCGTCTCACGGGCTTCACTGCCCGCAACTGCTTGAGCCATTGCAAGTCTCTCCTTTCCTCCAATTGATGAGTGGACCAAATTAATTAGGCCGTGTTGACATTTGAGTCTTTGCGCCTGGAAACTCCGCAACAAATAACGAAATGTACCTCTGGGAATGCGCAAATGTCAACACTACCTAGTCTTCAACAGATGTCTGACAACGGGTATGCGCTGATAGTCACCCCCTTTCCCGCCGGGAAATCAATGGGCCGAACCGATTAGCCGGTCGTGAGGATATAGCTCCTCACTCGGTTACGGCCCAACTTCACCAACGCGCCTAACAGCCGGCCTTGCTCATACATACTGCCGGGATTGATGCACAAAGTTCGACCCAGGCGACTTGTTCCCTTGCCCTCGTGAATGTGCCCAAACAGTCCGAGCAGTGGTTGATATTCGTCGATGACGGCCCGAGCCGCGTGACTGCCAACCGGGATCAAGGAACGTCCGGCATGCTTAGGCCGCAAATCTTCCGTCAACTCCGGCGCATCGTCTAAATTCGACCCATAAGGCGGCACGTGAAGGTTGAATACGCTGTTTTTTACGTTCTTGAGCTTGCCGATCATCGCTTCGTAGCGGGCACGCAGCTTGTCTTCATCTTCCTCGCGATAGGTGTGCCAGGGGGTAAAGTTGCTCCAACCACAACTGATCATTTCGTGGTGCTCGTCGAGTTCAACCACCTGGCCCTCGGCCAATTGCACGTGCTTCGAGGCGCGGATCAAGCCATCCAGCTCGAATATATCGTCGTTGCCAGGCGCCACGTAGCATCGAACATTGGTGCCCTCCAGTTTCTCGTCGGCGTAGGTCAGCCAATCCTCGGCCGTTTTCAGTACCTCTTGGGCAAACAGGTCATCCACCCGGCTCGGCGTGGCGTTTAGCTCGGCAATCTCATCTGGGGTGGTTGGGTAGGGGTAATAGCCCCGACTCTTAACCATCTTGACCATCTCTGCCACTTCATCCTCGCCGTGCAGAATCGACTCCTGTTCCAACAAAACGGCCTTGTATGTATCCCCGCCTTGATGGACAATGGGGACGATGGCCTTACCGGTCATATCACCGCCCAGAATGATCACATCCGCCTCGTAGAACTTGCCGGCATTAATGAATTTCTTCCAGCAGATGTCTGATCCGTGGACATCAGTGGCAAAGAAAACAGTGGTCACGGTCGTCTACTCCTTCCCATGGGTACTCCTTGTCAACCCAATCGCGAGAAAAACAAAAGCCGTCTATCTCAGCTTCATTTTGCTGGTGAGGTAGAAATACACCCTCTCCACGCAAGAGTCTTGCCTGAGTTGGACGGCTTCGTGTCAATTAATAAGAGAGTTTTTCTGGGGAATAGCAAGAACCCAAGGGTGCACCAGCGTGCCAAAACATCGTGGTTGGCAACACTCTCAGTTTGATCCGGCCTGTAAGATGACGCACCTGCTGAAATCAAGAACCCCAATGTTTCCGCCTCATCGCAGATTAATAGGGGCTATTCGCTCCAACCTGGGTATCCCCGCTTGCCTTGGCGAGGACAAAGCATCACCGGAGAATTTCCACGGACGATATCTTTAGATTGGCCTTGGTTTCTGCCCAAACATCCTTACATCACGGTCAGTATATTAGCTCAATAACCATTCCTCAAACCGTATATCAGATATATCACAAGTATACCACAAAGTATCTGGCTGTCAATGTTCAAACGGGTTCTGATCTCGAGAAGTAGTCCAGTATCCATTGGACCAGGTCTTCTACCGCGATGGTCTCAACTTCGCTCTCGCGGCGTTGTTTTAGCTCTAGTGTTCCATTTTTGAGACCTCGTTCGCCGACCACCACCCGCAACGGCATACCTAACAGGTCGGCATCGTTGAATTTTACCCCCGCTCGCTCATCGCGGTCGTCGTATAATACCTCGATTCCGGCAGTTCCCAGGTCGGCATACAAACGATTGGCGGTACCTTCCACGCTCTCGCTCCGCTTGCCCAGGGTCATTAGGTAAACGTGGTAAGGCGCCATCTCTGCCGGCCAGATAATTCCGTGCTCGTCGTAATGTGTTTCGGCTACGGCGGCCAACAAACGATCGGCGTAAAGCCGATAGCGGCCCATTGCTATAGGCTGTGTTTTCCCTTCCTGATCCAGGTAGGTGACCTCCATAGCCTGGCTTAGCCGGTCACCCATTTTGAGCATACTGGCTACCTCAATACCCTTTTCAACGCGCAGCGGCTCGCCACACTCAGGACACGGATCGCCTGCTTGAGCAAGCGTGATGTCGGCCACGATAGAGGCTTGATAATCACGTCCATAATTCACATTCAGCGTGTGATAGCCCGGCCGGTTGGCCCCGGCGACCAGGTTGCGCGAATCCGGAATCAGGTCATCCACCACGATCGTAACACCCTCCAGGCCAACCGGTGATCCGTAACCTGGCTCGGCCCCCATATGCCTGATTTCCGCTTCGGTAGCTGGGCCAACGGTCTCGGCATTCAGAACCCGTTTCAGCTTGGCTTCGTTCAAATCTGTGTCACCGCGTACGACGGCGAATACAAAGCGGTCGCCTTCACCCTCTATGTAAGCCACCAAGAAGAGGGCTTTGGCGGTGCGCGACTCGGGGATTTCCAGGAACTGGGCCAGGTCGGCGATGGTCTTGCAGTCAGGCGTTTCGACGTCCTGCATGGGTAGCATATCTTCGTCGGGAGGAGGCGTCTTTCCGGCGCCAGCCATGCTTTGATCGACGCTGTACCCGCAAGCGTCGCACACCACGACCGTCTCCTCACCCAGCTTTGAGGGCCACACCAGCTTGTGCAGCGTAGCAGTATCTCCGTCCGTATCGGCCGTCACATTAAGCACACTCAGTTGGCAGCGTTCAAACAACTCCCTAAATGCTTCCTGGACGCGGGGATAGAAGTCTTCCAGGTCTGAGCTATCCGTATGCAGACTGTATCCATCCACCACCAGGGCCTCTCGGTCCCCAAATAACCCGCCCCACGTCCGGCTCTCGTCACGAAATGGCTCCCAGATTTGATACAACATCAAGGGCAATTGGCGATAGGATTGGACCACACCCCGGGTCATGTTCAAGATGACCGCCTCCTGGCTGGTGTTGAGGACGACTGCGTGTTGCATCCGGTCTCTGAAACGGACGGGGGGACCTGCCAGAGGGGGGACGGTCTTTTCCAAATCAAGGTTCTCGCTAACCAGGTCGGCCGGCTGGATGTGGGGCAGGTCCACTTCTTGTCCTCCCAGGACCTGCAAAGCCCGGCGGACCATGGCTTTTATCTTGCGTCTCGCCTGCGTGCCCAGCGGGGTGAAACCATAAGTCCCGTGACCCAGCGCACGGATTAACCCAGCGCGCAAGAGAAATTGGTAACCGGGCGTGCCGGCTTCGGTTGGCGTGTCGCGCAGAGTCTGAACAAAAAGATTTGACATTCGCATGGTGTGCTCTCCCTATCGTAGTTGGTACTACTCAGCCTGATGGTTGCAGATATGTATCTGCAACCCATAATCGGCGGATGTATATCCGCAAATACCCGTTACGGTTGAATAACCGTAACGATCAGCGACTGGTCTGAGTAGTTACCGTAGTTGTTGTAATGGGCATACTCATAGTATTTTGCATAGAGCGGCCAATTTGTCAACCGGCTTGATGATTCAGGATTCCGCTTGACAGAACCCGAAAACCGTAGTATACTTCGTGTAATCGATTTCGTAATCGATTACACGAAGTTGAATGTATAGTTTTCTGAACACAGGCAGGCTCCTCATCGTGTTGGGAGACTGATGTTCTCGGCGGGCAATCGATTTTGTGAGCGATTTCACGATTTTGTGAACGATTTCAAGGCTTCTTAGCCTGTCTGCCAGAGTCGGGGGACTGTGGCCACCACCATCAAGGACGTAGCCAAGCAAGCAGGAGTATCGACCGCCACCGTCTCGCGCGTGTTGAACAACGATCCACGGGTAACGCCTGCCTATCGCCAGGCGGTTCTGGATGCTGTGTCGGAGCTGGACTACCGGCGTGACCGGATCGCCCGCAACCTGCGGGTAAGACACAGCCAGATTATGGGCCTGATCATCTCTGACATCCAGAACCCCTTCTTTACCTCAGTGGTGCGGGGTGTAGAAGACGTCGCCCACGACAATGACTATACGGTCATCCTCGGCAACTCGGATGAGGATCCACTTAAAGAACGCCTCTACCTTGACATCATGATCTCGGAGAGAGCTGCCGGTGTTATCATCTCCCCAGCCTCGGAGACGGGCAATCATAGCCAGATGGTGCTGCAGGCTGGGATCCCGGTGGTGGCTGTCGACCGCCGCATGCTGGATCTGGAAGTGGACACCGTGGTGGTGGACAACTTTGAGGGGGCGTATCGGGCCGTTCGTCACTTGCTGCAACTGGGACACAGACGAATTGGCTTCATCGGCGGTCCGCTTCAGGTTACGACCGCCCGAGAGCGGAGGGATGGCTACCTCAGAGCCTTGAGCGAGCAGGGAATCCCACCTGATCCCACCCTTGTCAAGGTCACCGATCTAAAGATGGGAGGCGGCTATTCGGCAATCTGCCAGGTATTGGAGATCGATGATCCGCCGACTGCCATCTTTTCGGCCAATAATCTCATCACGCTGGGTGCACTGAACTGCATTCATGAAAAAGGTTTGCGGATCCCTCAGGACATCGCAATTGTTGGGTTCGACGACATGCCATGGGCTACCTCGCTGAATCCGCCACTGACCGCCGTGGCCCAGCCAACGTACGAGCTAGGTCGTATGGCCGCCGACTTGTTGTTACAAAGAATCAAGGACGCGGACCGGCAGGTCGTCGAGGTCAAGTTAGGATCGCGTCTGATCATCCGCGACTCGTGTGGGCAGCCAAAGAGCTAACGGGCGTATTTCAGTCCTGGGGCGAACCCTTGCGAAGATGTGCGACCTACGGTCGCCTGCACCTTCGAAAGGTTGGTGCCCTCAGATTGAAATGCCCCCAAGTTAGCTCGACTGGAAGCAGTTTGCCGCCACGGACGGAATCAGACTCGCCCCGGTCAGGCAATGGGGACCTCGGGTAGGCGTCATTGTTCGCGACCATGGTCGGATCTTCCTTTCCGCCTGGATCCGTCCATCGAGCCGAAGAGACTTGCAGCCGCCAACCTCTGTCGTGAACTATCCCATCCCCATCTTATGCAAAGGGCTTTCTCGGAAAGAGACACTCATACCCGATATCAAGCGCAATACGCAGTACGCAATATGCAGTACGCAATACGCAGTCCGCGCGTCACAAGGACTTTCCGAGAATTCTCGCAAATAAAAGGAGGTGACATCGCAAAAAACCGCGCAATGCCATCCAGGGTTGGGCTCCCTGGGGATTCTGGCAACGTAGCCCTCTGTGTTCATTCAAACTAGAGAAAGAGAAGGAGGAGTACACAATGAAACGGTCAACGTTTACATTTCTGACTTTGTTGATGGTCCTTAGTATGCTGCTGGCTGCCTGCGCGGCACCTGCTGCGCCAACCGCAGCGCCGGAGTCGGAGCCATCGCAAGCAGAGGAGCCGGCTGAGGCAGAGGAGCCGGCTGAGGAGACAGCCGAGCCGATCGAGGTCGAATTCTGGTACATTCCCTTCACGCAGGAGGAGGAAGCACACCGGGCTATGATCGATGCCTTTGAGGCCGCCAATCCCGACATCAAGATCAAAGAGGTGTTGGTCCAGTACGAGGAGATCACTCAGAAGGTAGCCGCCCAGGTGCCCGTGGGCCAGGGCCCGGACGTGATCAAGCCCTATTATGGCTGGGTGCCGCTCTGGGTGCAGAACGGTTTCCTGGCTCCGCTGCCGGAAGACTACTTCCCGCCAGACGAGATGGAAGACACCTACGTGGCTATTGACGTAATGGACATCGACGGCCAGTACTATGGCGTTCCTAGCACGGTCAACGTATGGGCGATCTTCTACAACAAGGACTATTTTGCCGAATCGGGTATCGACAAGGCCCCGGAGACCTGGGGGGAGTTCCGCGAAGCGGCTATCCAGTGCACTAAGCGCGATGCAGATGGTAACCTGGAGCGGGCCGGCTACTATATCGACCCCGATCAGCAGGAACACATCGTGTGGAAGATCTACTTGGAGAACGCTGGACAGAAGCAGTTCGGCGAGGACAAAGTCGACGTGCAGTGGACCGCCAGTGAGACCGGCTATGAAGCCTTTGAGTGGTTCGTGAATCTGGTGCTGGAGGACGGTGTCAGCGAGCCAGGCTTTGCCGAGGCGGCTTCTGTGGCTTTCCAGCAGGGGCTCAGTTGCATGAATTTGGGCACGCCGAGCTGGATCTCACGGATTGCTACTAACAACCCGGATCTGAATTACGGAATCGCGCCGTATATCTGCGGTCCGGCAGATGACCAGGAGCTGGCCTGCCGCAACCTGGGGCAGTACTGGAACTATAGCATGACCACCAAGGCCGCCAAAGACCCGGCCAAGGCGGAGGCTGCCGCCAAGTTCCTCAAGTTCCTGGGCTCGGCCGAGGGGATCGAGGCCTACACCGATGTCAAGACGGGTATTCCACCTCGCAAAGACATGCTGGCAGACCCGGCCTATGCAGAGAACCCAGACCTCCAAGCCTTCCTGGCGACCATCGAATACGCCAGGGCCATCCCCTGGGTTGACGAGCTGGGGGAACGGGACATCTCGATGCAAATGCTCGACAAGGTCTTTTTGAACGGCGAAGACCCGAGGGAGGTTCTGGATTGGGGCGCGGAAAAGACGAACGAGTTGCGTGAAGAGTTCTTTTCCAAGAACCAATAGCAGACCACTGAGTCTAGAATGAGCCGTTGGTTGCCATCCGCCTTTTCCCGGAGGCCGCATCTTCTGACGGCCGCCTTTTTCCGGAGGCCGCATCTTCCGGCGGATGGCAACCAACCTGGCGAGTTCCGTCCAAAATCGGGGAAGGGGAGACGCATGAAGCTAAGTCTGAGCAAGAAACAAGCGCTATGGGGCTACGCCTTTCTACTCATCCCACTGCTTTATTTCGTCGCAGTGTTCTTGATCCCTATGTTTCAGGCCTTCCGCTTCAGTGTACTGGACTATCGCACGCTCTCGTCGGTGACGCCGTACACTGGCCTGGATAACTACAAAAAGGCCTTGGAGCTGGAAGAGTTCTGGATCGCCATGAAGAACACGCTCGTGTACGCACTTGTGCGTGCGCCGACCGTGCTGGTCATCAGTCTTGTGACCGCGTTGGCCGTACAGAGACTGCGCCTGTTCAAGAATGCGATGCGCACCACGCTGATGCTTCCCTTTGTGACTTCGGCCGTTGCCCTGGCCTGGCTGTTCAATTATCTCTATTCCAGGCTGGGTCCCGTGACCATGGTACTTACCGCACTGGGCGCCGAGCAGCCGCGCGTCCTCTTGAATCCGGACACAGCCCTGTATGGCATCTCGGTCGTGGCGGTGTGGGCGTCGATCGGTTACTACACGCTGTTGTTTGGTGTTGGGCTGGACGCCATCCCGGTAGAAATCTACGATGCCGCCAAGGTCGACGGCGCCTCCAGTTGGCAGACGTTCTGGCGCATCACCCTGCCGCTATTGAACCCGACCATCGTACTCTTGTCTGTGCTGGCCGTCATGGCTTCACTCAAGAACTTTGCGTTGGTGCGCAATATGACGGACGGCGGTCCCATCAACAGCACCTTGACCATCCCCCTTCTGATTTACCGGGAGGCATTCTACCATCTGAATATGGGACTTGCGGCGGCGATCACTGTCCTTTTCTTTATCCTTATTCTGGTTATCACCTTCGTCCAAATCAGGATAACTCAGCGACAGTTCGAGTATTAGACAGCGGCGAGACCGTTCGGAGGCCCGTCCCGGCGGGGAGGATGCAGTCCGATAGGTCTTAGCCGGTTTATTCAAGCGAGATAGCGAGATAGCTATGTCAATAATCACGCGTACTGAGAAAAGCTCCGACTCGAACAGTTCCACAGCCGGTACTCTGTATCGTCGGAAGAAAACGCGAAGGGAATTGATCTCCACCATCGCCGCCTATGGGCTGGTGGGCATCATCTGTCTCACCACCCTCTTTCCCTTTTTCTGGATGGTCTCTACCTCCTTCAAGCCAGAGTCGGAGATCGTGTTCTTTAAACTGCTTCCCCAGAAGCCAACGCTGGCCAACTACGAGCGGGCCCTGACCCGCAATCCATTTGGTCGCTGGTATGTGAATACCGCCATTGTCACGGTGTCGTCCGTGGTGAGCACGTTGTTCTTTTCAGCAATGGCCGCCTATGCGCTCACTAAGTTCCGCTTCAAAGGGCGGAACGTCCTGTTTCTGTTCATCCTATCCACCATGATGGTCCCCAGCGAGATGCTGATCATCCCCTGGTACGTCGGCGCTCAAAAGATGGGCATTACCAACACTCATCTGGGCATTGTGTTCCCCGGTCTGCTGAGCGCCTTTGGGGTCTTTGTGTTGCGCCAGGCGGTCATGAATGTGCCCGACGAATTGATCGACGCCGCCCGCGTAGACGGCATGTCGGAGCCCGGCATTTTCTTCCGCATCATCCTGCCGTTGGTTTCAGGCTCGCTGGCGGCCCTGGGTGTGCTCACCGCCCTGGATATCTGGAATGCCTATCTGTGGCCGCTGATCATCGTCCAGGACGTGAACATGTACACCTTGCAGGTAGGTATTTCCTATTCGGCCTTGACAGATTCGGCCGAAGCCTTGTCCGACTGGACCGTCATTATGTCGTCGACCGCGATCGCCTCTGTCCCTATGCTGATCCTGGTGATCGTCTCCCAGAAATATCTCGTGCGGGGGATCACACTCAGCGGCCTGAAAGGATAGCAGAAACAGACATGGATCCGAAAACGGAGGCGACTACTACATCTGGGCGTAAGTGAGCCAGTAGTTTGTAGTAGCGACTTCAGTCGCTTAACCAGCCCAAAAACGACTAAAGTCATTACTACGAACTATAGACCCATTTACGCCTCGGTGTACTACGGTCGTCCATCGAAGAAAAAAACGCAGATAGGAGTATCAGACATGGATGCATGGCAGTTACACCAGGATGCGCTGGTCTGGGACGCGCATCGAGACGTAGCTTATGAAGCTCCCCTCGAGGAGCGATTTCTGCAGGGCTGGATGATGGGTGTCGATCTGCACCTGCCGCTCCTGAAAAAGGGTGGTGTTGATGTCCAGATTTACGTCTTCTGCGTGGCCTCGGAACGGGATCTGCACCCAACGGCCCAAGTGCTCAAGGAGTTGGATGCGGTGATGCGCATCCTCGAGGAGCATGGCGACGAGGTGGTCCTGGTCACCACAACGGCGCAGGTGCGCCAGGCCAAAAAGGAGGGCAAGATCGCGATGCTCCTCGGCATGGAGGGCGGCGAGCCGATCTTGACCGAGTTGGGTCTGCTGCGTATGTTCTATCGTCTGGGCTTGCGCCACCTGGGTTTGACCTGGAACCATCGCAATGCCCTGGCTGATGGTGGCTACGAAGGGCGCGATGGGGGTGGATTGTCCAAGTTCGGCGTCTCCGTCGTGGAAGAGATGAACCGGCTGGGCATGATGGTGGATATGGCCCACATGACGCCCGCAGGTATGCGTGACGTCCTCCGCGTCAGCCAACGGCCGGTGATCCACTCCCACGGCGGCACCCGCGCAGTTAACCCCCAGCATCCCCGCACCCTCGACGACGACGTCCTGGAAGGCATCGCCTCCCAGGGAGGCGTGTTCTGCGTTACGACGGTGCCCGCCGCTATGTCCCAGGATCCTGCGAGCGCCACGCTGGATGATTTCTTGAACCACGTCGACCATGCGGTCAAGGTGATGGGCGTCGATCACGTGGGCCTCGGAGCCGATTTTGACGTCTACCAGAGCCACCTCGGTCTGCCGGCCGAGCGGTGGTTGAAGGATCTGGAGGAGGTCGATAAATGGCCCAACGTGACCGCCGGCCTGCTGGACCGGGGGTACACCGAGGCCGAGATCCGCAAGATCATGGGTGAGAACCTGCTACGTGCCTTTGGCGAAGTCATCGACTAGGCCTGAAGGGAGTTCGTTCTGCATGCTGGTCATCAATGTTGGTAAACTCATCGACGGCACAGGGGCAGCCCCGCGCGAGCGGGTGCGCTTGCTGGTGGAAGAAGGGCGCATCGTCGACATCGTGGACGCAGTCGGTTCGACTATTCCCGAAGGTGCCCAGGTGCTGGAGGCTGGGGATCACGTGGTGATGCCCGGCATGATCGATGCCCACGTGCACGTCATGTGGAGCGGCGACGATACCGACCAGCCACTAGGCACCTGGGACGACCTGGTGTCGGAACTGGCCGGTACCCGCACGCTCAAGGCCTACGTGCACGCCAGGCGAGACCTGGAGGCGGGGTTCACGTCTATCCGCGATATGCACAGCCTGGACTTTGTAGACATCGCTCTGCGCGACGCCGTCGACAAGGGCCTGGTGGAGGGACCGCGCATCTCCGCCTGTGGTTGCGGACTCACGTCAACCGGCGGCCACATGGACAGCGGCAACGGGCTGCGACCCGACGTCCGGCTGGGTGGCTTTGACAATGTGGTCGACGCTGTCGACGAGGCGCGCAAGGCGACGCGATTCCTCATCAGGATGAAGGTAGATCACATCAAGATCAATGCCGGGCGCGGTCACCGGTTGCGCACGCGGCCGCTTTTTTTCGCGCCGGAGATGCAACCGGACGTCATGCGGACTATCTGCCAGGAGGCCCATGCCGCCGGCCGCTGCGTGGCGGCCCATAGCCTGGGGAGCGAGGGAGAGCTCTGGGCTGTGCAGGCGGGGGTCGACTCGCTAGAACATGCCCACTTCATCGACGACGAGACCATCCAGTCGATGGTCGAGCACGGAACCTTCTTGGTGCCGACGATGACTCACTGTGTGCGCAACACCCTCAAGATCCGGGAAAGCGTGCCCGAGGACGAGTGGGGCGATAACCTGATTCTGTGGGCCTATGACTCCATGCATCGCGTCATCCCCAGGGCGATCGAGCTGGGGGTGCCCGTCGCCGTGGGCACCGATGCCGGCGCCTTTGACGTGCCCCACGGCTGTAACGCCCAGGAGTTGGAGTTGCTGACGACAGTGGGTATGAGCCCCATGCAGGCCATCGTCGCCGCCACGCGCACCGGCGCGGAGCTGCTGGGCACAGCCAGCTCCGTCGGAACGCTGGAGAAGGGCAAACTGGCCGACCTGCTGGTGATCCGGGGCGATCCCCTCCAAGACATCCGGCTGCTGCAAGAAAAGCAGAACATTCTCGTAGTCATGAAGCAAGGCCAGATCGTCGTCAATCGTGCTAGTACACTGAGGCGTAAGTAAGCCAATAGTTAGTTTTGCTCCGAGGGGATTGCCAAATCCCCGATTTTGCCAAATCCCCGATTTTGCCAAATCTTCGATTTGGGGGCAAAAGGCTGGGATTTGCCAATCCCTGGCGAGCAAATAACTATGGACCCATTTGCGCCTCGGTGTGCTAGAAATACACAAGGGAGTACAGGCTACTATGACAACCAATCTTGATGGCTTTCCACAGGTCCTGCCGATGCGGCGGCAGGCTGAGGTCATCAACCGCAATCTCCGCCAACGTCTGGACACCGTCCTGCCCATCGCGATGCGTGAGGCCGGGTTGGACATGTGGTTGATCCTCTGCCAGGAGGACGACCTCGACCCCGTATTCCGGACAATGATCCCCATGGACACCTGGTGCCCGATCCTCCAGATACTCGTTTTCTACGACCGGGGGGAGGGGCGTGGCATCGAAGGGATCAACATCTCCGGCACCAACACGCACGATCTCTATGACCGGCCCTATACCGGCCAGTTGGAGGAGAAGCAATGGCCCCTCCTGCTGGAGATCATCGAGGATCGGGATCCCGAGCGGATCGGCATCAATATCGGCTCCGTCGAGTGGGCGGCCGGCGGCCTGACCCATAATCTTTATCTGCAACTGGTGGATAAGCTGCCGCCCAAGTACGTCGACCGGCTGGTATCGGCCGAGACCGCCGCGACGCGCTGGCTGGCGACGCTCACCGACGACGAGGTCGAGGTCTACGAGCACGTGGTCCAGGTAGCCCACCAACTCATCGCCGAATGTTACAGCCGCAAGGCCATCGTACCCGGCGTGACCACAGTCCAGGACCTGGTGTGGTACTACTGGCAGCGGAGCGCCAACCTGGGCCTGTCCCTCGCCTTCCGTCCCTTCTTTAACCTGGTGCGGGACGCAGCTAAGAAGGAGCAGTATGGCGAGAACGATCAGGTCATCCGCGCCGGGGACGTGATCCATTGCGACGTGGGCATCCACTATCTCCGTCTCAACACCGACCACCAGCAATTGGCCTACGTGCTGCGCCCGGGTGAGGACGACGCCCCGGCCGGTGTGAAGCAGCTTCTGGCCGAGGCCAACCGTCTCCAGGACATCTTCATGGCCGAGTTCAAACAGGCGCTCACCGGAAACGAACTGTTACACAACATCCTCACGCGGGCGCGTGGCGAAGGCGTGTCCAATCCGCGCGTGTACTCGCACTCGTTGGGCCTGTATCTCCACGAGCCAGGTCCCCTGATCGGGCTCCCCTGGGAGCAGGAGTGCTGCCCGGACCGGGGTGACGTGCGGCTGGAGTACAATTACACTTTTACCATGGAGCTTTCGGTCAAGGGGCCGCTTCCCGAATGGGATGGGCAGGAGGTATTGTTCGGCTTGGAAGAAAACGTAGTCTTCACCAAGGAGGGCTGCCGCCCCCTGAACACTCGCCAGACCGAATTCTACCTGGTATAGGACAAAGAAACATGAGCCCTGAAAAAACACATCGTCCGGCCCTACCCAACCGGCCCCTCATCGTGACCAGCAAGGTAAACCCTGATGTGAGCCAGGCGATAACCACGGCCGCCTGGGAAGTGTTGCAGAATGGGGGCAGTCCCCTGGATGCGGCAGAAAAAGCGACCAATGTCTCGGAGCTTGACCCCAGGGACACGACTGTGGGCTATGGAGGAGACCCAAACGAAGAGGGGTTCCTCCAACTCGATGCCTGTGTAATGTCTGGTCCCGATGGGAACGATGCCGGTGCCGTAGCTGCCCTGGAAAACATCAAAACCCCCTGTTCCGTCGCCCGCCTGGTTATGGAACGGACCGATCATCTGGTGCTGGTCGGCAAAGGCGCCCTCAAATTCGCAAAGATGCATGGCTTCAAAGAAGAGGATCTTTTGACCGAAGAAGCGCGGGAACACTGGGTGGAATGGAAGGAAAACCAAGGCACAAGAAGCTACTACCACCCACCGAAAAGAGGATACAAACCTGAAGGAGGGGGAACGATAAACGTGCTGGTTCTGGACGCTCAGGGTGACATAGCCGGCGTAACCAGCACCGTGGGGCATCACTTTAAGCTTGTGGGCCGCGTCGGCGATTCGGCCGTCATCGGCGCCGGCCTATATGTGGATAATGACGTCGGGGCGGCCGGGGCGACAGGACACGGCGAAGAGTCTATCAAAGTCTGCGCCAGCTTTCTGGCCGTTGAGAAAATGCGGGAGGGTATGTCGCCTCAAGAGGCCTGCCATCACGTCTGCCGCCGGGTAGTAGACCGCCACAATGGGAACCCGATATTCAACTTGAAGATCGTCGCCCTCAACAAGATGGGGGAATATGGTTGTTGTTCTGTTCGGGGAACGAGCGATGATGCGGGAAATCCGCAAGGCCTCGGCTTCTGTATTCACGACTCCCACGGCCATCGAACCGACGTCGGCCAGGCACTGCTTCCCATGATGACTCAAGATGAGCGCGATTCCATCCCTTTGAGATAGGGTAGTGCCCAATCTTGGTGGCGCTCGCCTCGGATTGACAAATTGGCCTGCTTTGCCAGACACATCCGTAAAACGTAAGACGTGATGCGTGATCCGTGACGCGTGATGGGTATATTCACGTTTCACGCATCACGCATCACGTTTTACGTTTTACGAGGTTACTTTTTTTTGATTTGACCGCTAAGAAGTGTCAACCCAATAGTGAACCCTCCCCGAATTATTCACACTATCTTCATTTTTAGCGCATCATGTCTTCATATTTGAATGGTATCCTGTGGGTAGAAAGGTGATGAGACACTCATCACCAGGACCAAAAAACATAAACCACAGGAGATGGTAACTATGAAACGCTTTTCAGTAATCGGTTTGGCAGTAGTGCTCGCTCTGAGCCTGACAGTCGTGATCGCCGGTGCGGCTTTCGCTCAAGGACCTGACGGCACGCGAGACGGTGTGCGCGATTTCGACGGTCCCGGCCAGGGGCAGGGAGTAGGAAACGCCTACGGCTTTGTGGACGAGGACGGCGACGGCGTGAACGATCGCTTCGTGGATGCCGATGGCGACGGCGAATGCGACAACGTTGGCCAGGCCCTGGGCTACGGCCGCGGGGCGGGGGATGCGTCGCGGGGGCAGGGTCGCGGCATGGCCGGGCGAGGCCAGGGGATGCGTGGGGCGAACTTTGTGGACGAAGACGGCAACGGCATCTGCGACTGGCTGGAACAATAGACATCTGGCGTACGACCAGATAGCAACGACGGCGCTGGGCTAACCCGGCGCCGTCGTTTTTGTGTGCCAGGCATAAGACCCCCTTCCACACCGGTTTCGGGGCGGCAATCGGGTGGTATGGCCAGGTGGGGTTATCGCCGAGGGAGCAGAGCGACCGAAGGCTCCAGTGCGGTTTAAGGGAGCTGGGCTTTGCGTGGCGGCGTGGAAGTATGGGGGGGGTGAAGACTGGTGGCGTGGCATCATCCTTGCTCCAGCTCAGCCAATAGCCTGCGTGCCTGCTCGGCATAGGGAGATTTGATCTCTTCGAAGATAGCGAGGGCTTGCTGAAGGTAATCTCGAGCCCGCTCCACCTGCCCCAGGTCGCTATAGGCAACACCCAGGTTGCCTAACCAGTTTCCTTCATTGCGCCGGTCGCCGATCTCGCGCGCGATGGCCAGTGCCTGCTCATACTGCTCTATCGCCCGCTCCACCTGCCCCAGGGCGCTATAGGCAAGACCCAGGTTGCCTAACTGATTCCCCTCGCCGCGCCGGTCCCCGATCTCGCAGTCGATGGCCAGCGCCCCCTCATGATACTCTATCGCCCGCTCCACCTGACCCAGGTCGCTATAGGCAAGACCCAGGTTGCCTAGCGCCATGCCTTCGTCCTGGCGATGACGGATTTTGCGGGCAACCTGCAAAGCCTGCTCATAGTAGGTTATGGCTTGAGCTACCTGTCCCAAGCCATAAGTAGCCAGACCTAACTTGTTTAGAAACGCCCCCTCATCTCGGTGATCGCCCAAAGCACGCGCTGCGGCTAACGCTGCTTTGGCAATTTGCAGCCACTCAGTTGAATAACTACCTACAAACAAGTAGTTGTCCATCGCCCAGGCTAAACGCTTAGCTGCATCCCAGTCCTCACGTTCCATGCAGTCGGACTGCAACTGCATCATATGCACGCGCTCCATATCGAGACGGCGGAAACCCTCCCGGCCTTGCTGGCTTTGCTCCCTTGCCCAGGCGTTGTAGTAGTTTATCAGGCGATCGAAGGTGTCGGCTGAAACAAGTAGGCGTCGCCGGGTGTAGGTGTGCACCAGGGCGTGGCTGACTTGGTAGCGTTTATCCCCGCCCCGCAATAGCAGGCCATAGTCTACCAGATCGCCGAGGGCGCGGCCCATCTGGCCTGACGTCGTGTCCAGTGCAGCAGCCACCGTCTCACGATCGAAGGGCGCCAGGGCCAGGATCCCGGCCACGCCCAGCGCGGCGCAGGCGGCCTCGCTCACCTGGTCCACGCTACGCGCCAGCAGCACATCGACGCTATCCCGCTGCCGGTCTCCGAAATGTAGCGCAGCCAGCGGCGTCTCCTCCAGCCAGGCCAGGTAGTCGGCTGCCTCCTCCCCGCGTTGGGCCATGTATCGCCCCGCCAGGCGCACCGCCAGGGGAAGCGCCCCTAGCAGGGTGCAGATGCGCCCCGCGATGGCCTCGTCGGCGGCCCAGTCGCCGCCCCAGGCTTGCAGCAACTCGACTGCCTGGGGGTTGGGCAGAGGCTCGACGTCGTCCCAAGCGGCGGGGGCGTCAGTGTGGCGGCGGGTGGTGACCAGCACCCCGCAGCGCCCGGCCACGTCCAGCACCGCGTCCAGGTCGTCGGCGTTCTCGGCACCATCCAGGATGAGCAGCGCCACGCGGCCGCTCAGGGCGCGCTGGGCTGCGTCGCGTGGAGTGGGGCGAGGGTCCTCGCCGTAGGCGCGGGCGATGGCCTCCAGGGCCAGGGCGGCCTGGGGTTGGTTGTAGAAGCTGTAGAAGATGATGCCGTCTGGAAAGCGCTCGGGCGGCTCGTCCCCAGGGGCCAGGGTCCAGACCACCTCGGCGGCCAGGGCGGTCTTGCCGACGCCGCCGGGGCCGCACAGAGTGACGACCCGGCCAGGCTGGAGATCGTCTATCAGTTTGTCTAGCTCGGCCTGACGGCCGGTGAAGTGGGTGGCGCGGGGAGGGCGTTGGAGGGGTAAGCGTGTAGAAGGCTCATACAGTCGGGTAGGCAGACCTGGGCACAGCTCATTAAACGAGACATCCAGCTCGGTCAGTGCCAACTCATTCAGCCGATCAATGACCTCGGCGCGCGCCGCTTGGCGGGTCTCGGTGCCCCCGTATCGCTTAGTCTGGCTGAGGTTCTCCTCCAACCGCTGTTGATAAGTGAGCGCCTCGGCATAACGAGGATGGTCGCGCCCGAGCTTCTCCAGCAGTTGGCGCAGCCCGGCTTCGTAGGCGGGAAAAGCGTCAGTTGGAACGGCTTCCTGTTCGGTCATGGATGTCTCCCCGAAGGGTGGCTAGCTCCTCGCCTCGCCGTGCCTCGCCGCGCGCATCGTCCGTGAACGTCCGCGAACGTCCGCGGACGATGCCAGACCAAGGTGGCCATGCCAGTCGCCGGCTCCCGGTGTGGCCGTTGGTGGCGTGAGTGGGTGTTTCATCAAAAAAGAATAGGGTGTTTCAACGTCCCTTTGTCTCTTAACCTGTTTTTAACAGGTTTTCGCATATCAGTGGGGTGTTTCAACGCCCCACGACTCATTCTGGCTGAGGTAGCACCACATTTGAGCGTGGAGTGGAGCGCCGGAGCCGATGATAAAAATCATCGGCTGATATGAGGAAGTGCGTTCAAAACGCACTAAAACTTTGTCCCTTAACCTGTTTTTAACAGGTTTGGCATATCGGCGGGGTGTTTCAACGCCCCGCGACTTTTTACGAAATTGCCGGAAGCACGAGGATAAAGAATAGGACAGGACATGATACGAGAACAAAAAGTAAGGTAGTCAAATATAAGATATACGCAAGTCTTGCCTGTTGAGCGGTCCTCATCAGCTTACGAGCCGTCAAGTCCGGTTGTGCAGAGTCTGGGAATTTATCCAGCGTACGGTCGCTGTGCCCCATTTTCAACTGGGCTGCCCTCATCTGGAAAAGAAGCCATCCAATGATACCGGCATGAATCGCCCCGAACATCCATCCAACACAAACGATTTCGATATCCATCAGGCAGGCCTCTTGATCTGGAGTCTATTGACACCTTATGGTATAATGGATGGTAGAACAAATGTTCGAAGGCTTAAAGAGCTGTTTTCAGGAGGCTAATATGCCGGACCCAATGATGGAAATTGGGAGTAGCTTCAACTGGATCACACCAGCCGCGGCTTTCATTCAAGATATCCTAAACGCGCCTTGTAGTCATTTTGGCATTCCCGCTCTATCGAAATGGGACAGGCGTGGCATCAAGCGTCTATTGACACAACACGGCATCCGGGTCTGGGGTCTAATGTATACGCTTGACATGGAAACGCTCATGTTCAGTGTGCCAAAGGCTAAGGCCCAATGGGCTTACCTGGTTCTCCAAAAAGAAGGCGTTCCAATCCTCTACGCACCTCCCGAAGTAGTGAATTCGTCAACAACACGCCACACGAGAACCCCATCAACACCTAAATCAAGAAAAAAGACCGACTTACCAAGCCTCCTTAACCAGTTTTTCGAATTTCTCGATAGGGTAGACAAAGCCGCCGGCCCTCCCTAGATCGAGTTTGGCGCTCTATTTGAATAAACGTAATAACATTACTTTTTCGGCCATCACCTTTCCTTGCCCCGCCTCGCCTAGCCCTAAAGGGCTAGAGGCCAGATCTGGGGGAAGGCGATGGCGGCTGCGACGATGACGGGATGAGGAGAAGAAAGATAGGCAATCCCGTCTTGTTGATTGGCCAACTTGGCGGTCTGACCGCCGTCTTGTCACTGTCCCATAGGCTTCGGGCGCTTGAAGACAGCGGTCATAGGTTCATCCCATCCGATAGCGAATAATTCCCAACCCATCTCGCCAAGGTCTTTACTCAGTTTGTGGAGGGCCACAGGCTGCGGCGATTGGTCCTTTGCTCGGGGTAGTAAGAGTATATTTCCTTCTCTTCGCTCCGCCCACGGCTGACTGGCAACAGGTGTGCCGTTTACCGATATGGCGTTGATACTTTGTTCATCAGCTTCGCAAGTTACGAACAGATATTGCCATTGTTGCATGGTAGTCTCCTTTGTAGGTAAATCGTTCGCTCTCGCCCGCACTAACCTCACCCCCCTGTGTACCAGCTTATAACTCCCTCTCCCCCTCCGCGGCCTCGCGCCCCACGGGAGATAGCCGGGCGCGGTGACGCGGATCTCGGGCTGGGGGCTGCCCGCTCCGCCAGGCCCACCACTGGACCTGGCTAGAGTGATTACCGAAACAATCCGCTTGGAAAAAGGGCCAGCATTTCACCTCCATACACGAAAATAGTTGACATAATAATTATAAATAAAACAACCTGAAACCAGCAAACCTAATCCGAAATGCAACCCTTCAAAGAACCCGACCTTTATGTGCGTCGTCCTGACCTGAAATCTTGGATGTCCGTAGTACCCTTCTCTCGGGTAGCCGCCACAGTGGCGGCAAATCTTGGGCCGGGGTCGCTTCACCGCAATAGGGGCAATGCACCCTTTCCGGGCTTGCCAGATCTTGGTAGCCGAGGTTTTGCGTCATGTCTACTGACCTCCATGGTCTTGGCCTGTGCTGATAACAATACACTGACCCCCCGCTCGCATCGTACAAATGCTCGTACTTCTCCTTGTTGTTCCATTTCCTGCACGACCCCGCTCCGCCTGGCTCTGAAGGGCTGGACCTGGCTAGGAGGCAGGGTGGTCGCGCCTGCGGCGAGGAGGAGGGTTAGGGTTGGGGGAGGCGGGTGAGCATGATTTCTCACTTCGCTAGGTTCCGCAGAGCTCGGCCTGCGGTTGCAACTATCACTCCCGGTCCTCTGTTGTTGCTTGCTCGTAGACAGTGCCGTGTCTCCACTGCTTGGGAACTTGTGCAACTTTCTCGTTTCCGGTAGGGGTGTAGATGGGTTTGCCCAATGGCCTGATTGGCAATTCACCTCTGAAGTATGCGTAGATGCGATCACGGGCTATCTCAACATACTGTTCCTCTTTCTCAGTGCCCATAGCCCTTCGATTGCGGTTAATTGCAGCAATCAAAGCAGAACCTACCCCGGCGTACGGGTCAAAGACCCAGTCATCTTCATCGGTAAGTGCTAATACGCATCGTTCGACAAGCTCGATGGGGAACTGAGCCGGATGAGCTGTCTTCTCGGGATGATTAGCTTTGACATTTGGAATATCCCAGACAGCATTCTCCCAGTACTCGATTACGATGTCCCAAACATCGGAAGGATTCTTGCCTTTGGGGTTGCCGGATAGTTTCCCTTTGTCGGGGCCTTTGAAATGGCGCTTGCCTGGATACTTTGCACGAATTCTTACGTCATCGAGGTTAAATGTATAAGTGTCACTCTTTGTAAACCATAAGAGAGTTTCATAACGTCCCGAGAAGCGATTCTTGGCGTGCAGGCCGTGACCAAAGTGCCAAACAATGCGATTCCGAAGACGCATTCCGAGAGATTTGAAGATTGGATAGTAGAAAACATCCAATGGGAATATCTCACCATCTTCGACATAATTGCCGACTTGCCAGCAGATGTTACCATCTGGTTTTAGGACCTGACAAAGCTTGGTTATAGTTTGGGTCTGTTGCTCTAGGTACTTCTCAATCTCCACTTTGGTCTCATACTCCTTGCCCACATTGTAAGGTGGAGAAGTAACGATCAGCTTTACAGTTTCTGGGGGAATTGTACTCAGAAAGTCGTTGACGTCCCCGTGAGAGAGGACGATGTGTGCTTTGGGGCTGAATTGTTCCTCTATCTTAGTATCTCTGCTAGGGTGCGATTGATTACTCATGGTCATATTGCCTCTTCTTGTTTTACCTGTACGTGGGGTGTCACTGCGCTGAACGGGATTACAGAGCTTTCCCACTCACCAGCGCCTTGATTTTCCGGAACATGACTGGATATCTCATCCACCTCAACAACAAATAGCCGCGGTTTAGGCTGCAAGGCCCACAAGTGAAACACATAGTTTTCGGATGTTTGTGCCACCGCCCATTCATTTCTCGTAACGTGAAAGGATGCAGCAGAAGGTGTTGAGTTTGAGGCTTTGACCTCAATTCTTAGTGGCGTGCTAACTTTCTCATTGATTACTGACAGTATATCATAGCCACAAAGATTGGACTCAATTGCCTTCCAAACTGGCTCCTGTTTGGTTCGTTCTTGCTCATAAGTAAGGGACAATCGCTCACCACGTCGCCCTGTTTCAAGTTTGTTGTCTTGCCCTTGTTTCCAAGTTGCTTGCGCCAAGGCGTCCCACCACGATATGACTTCATCCGCGAGTGAGGTAAGTAGATCGGCTTCCCTCAGGCACTGCTGCACGTTCGGGCGCAAGTACCTCATTGCTTCAGCTCTTCCGCGACTTAAAAGCGGTGCCCAGGGTGGGGCGTAAGTGTCTATTAGGTGCTTGATTTGCCACCTCAAAGCATTTTCAGCGGATTGGGCTCCTAAAATCTTTTGCCCTTTTGGTGTAACTTCCAGGTAACCATCTAAATTCAAGCGGACCCATTCACATTCTTGAGACACGTCTAGTATAGCTCTGGGTGAAGCAACCGAAAAAGTGCGGAACAGGTCAGGAAATTTCTGGTCTATACCAGGTGTGCCCTCAACAAGCTTTAAAAAATCTTTGGCGGAGTAGAGAATGCCAACCGAGAAGTACATAATCTAAAGCCGTCTCAGATGCTTAATGTAATCCTGGATATCTTCACTATCAAGACCGTCTTCATCCAGGTCAATCTTAACCGGTTCAAAGTTGAGTGATGGGTCATTTAGAACCCTAGCCATTCTGTCAACCTTGATAGTCAGCCTACATTGTACTGATTCATCGATGGTATCAAGACAATGTAAAATCTCAATGTTGGTCACAACATGACTTGGTAGTCCTAACCTATGTATTCGGTCTTCCGATTGTAAGTACTGGGCAGCGTTGTAATTTCGATCAACATATATGGCGTGGTGGCAGACGGTATGGAGGCTGATACCTTCTGCACACGCCGCGGGGTTAGCCACTAATACGAAGGCTTGATCATCATCGTGAAATCTTTTTATTTTCCTTTCGCGTGTATCAGCTTCTTCCTCACTCCCTGCATCCACTCCACCGTGAATGTAATCTGCGCCTAGGTCGACTAGTCTTTCAGCTATTGACTCGACATTCTGTACAAAGTTTGACCAAATTATCGTTTTTTGACCCCGCTGCGCGAGCTGTCGAGCTCTCTGACATGTATACTCGACTTTAGGGCTGTCGCCTTCGGCAAGCACTTCGTAGAGTTCAGATGGAAAATCAACATCAGCTCTAGCTAGCAGAGCAGGGTTTGAAACCAACTGAAGTAATCTCATTACGCTTCTACCGAATGCTCGCAACTTTATCCTTTCCCTCGATTTGAGTTTCTCAATCTGAAGCGCTTCTTCCGAGCGCATAAGCTCATAAAGATGTCTCTGTTTAGGTCTCAACTGTATGGGTATGAGCATTCGCTTTACGCCTGGCAAAGCGAGCTCAGCTTTCGTCGTTCTGACAAAAACTGGTTTGATGAGATCGCTAATGGTTTCAGGCTCAGCAACCACTTCCGGAAAAAGGAAATCAAACTGTGGAATCAAGTCTTCCAACTGGTTGGGAAGCGGTGTTCCAGACATTATCAACTTGGCTGGGGGTAAATGAGACAGGCTCAATACGGTGCTTGCCCATAGACCAGACGCCCCCTTCTTTATCCGATGACTTTCGTCCAAGAACATGAAGGTAGGGTGTTTGGCCATGAAAGATGCTATTAGACCTTTGACATTCGGCAGTTGATTATACGTGATAAGCATCACTTCGGGGTCTTTTTCTAGCAAAGCATCAATTGCCTGCTCCCCACCCGTTAACCGAGTGACCTTCGGCGGGTTTTGCAAACATAGCTCAATCTGTTCTTCCCAGGCGGCGAAAGCGTTTTTCGGGCTGACGACCAACAACCTGGCGTCATCCGTTCTTTTGTAGAAATAGAACGCGAGGGCCTCCGTGGTTTTTCCTGCTCCTGGCACTGAGAATGTTGCTCCTGATGGCAGAGCGACCAAACTCGACACGTTCCTAAGTTGATGCTCGGTTAATTGGCGCTTAAAACCAATTTCGGTTAGTCTTGATTTCACATCTTTGACATCGATGGGGCGACTGTCCTTTGCGTCATCATATCGGGCCTTGGTACGAAGTGCTCTCTCAAGTATAGCTCTGGTTTCCGGATCGATATCGATCTGAATTCGATGTTTGCGCAGAACATATTGAAGTTGCTCCCGGCTGGATAGAAAGGCCCAGACAGGAACGCGCAAGGTACTAGCCGACGTAATAGACAATTCTTGTGCGTTTTCTTCGAAGGCACGGCGCACATCCGGCCAAAGGTGAAAGTTGTCGGTAATTGACAGCTCTATAACCTGAAGCCTTTTGTTGTAGAGGATTTCAAGCATGCTCTGCGAGCCACTCCCTTAGTTTTTTCACAGACCGTTCTATTGAATCGAGTTGTTCCTTCAAACCTTTGGTCTCTGATTCACTATCTATGCAGTTTGTTGCATTCTTCAAACTTGTATTAGCACTTCGTACTTCAGTCAGAACATAGTTGGCTTTCTTCTTTTCCTTCTGTTTCCGTTCTTCTCGTTCAATGACATCCTGAATGATCTCTATTACTTCCTGCTCATGTTCTGGTTTTTTCACGACTTCCACAAGTGGTGCGAGGGGGCTTGAATGCGAGCCAAATAAGTCATATTCCTCTTCAACAGTTTCATCATTGGCTGTCTCCACAGGTAATTGTTCAGCGAGTTCGGCACTGATCTGCGGGAGATAGTCCTTCACATTAGGAATGCGGTCATAAAGCCTGCCCTCAATTTCTGTGCCATCGATCAAGAGGTATGAAAGCTGTGTAAACAAGTCCTTTTCATCACTCTTCTTCAATGCATTCCTTCCTTGCTTCAGTTTTTTGAAGGCAAACTCGTCTTTCTCAACAAGATGATACTGTTTTTCTTTACCACGGTCCCTTAGGTAATCATCTACATGCGCCAGTAAATCGAGATATTCGCGTACTTTTTTTTGTGGTATGTCGTAAAGCGATGCTAAATCCTTATAAGAATACCCATGTCGTCCTTGACGTGCTCTCAGCATACACGCTGTTGTAATCCAGGTATATTCCTGTTTTATGTCAGGCTGTATTTGAAGGTGAGCTTCTAGCTCATCTATATCCTTGTCATCGCAACGCGGAAGTACCACAACATCTACATGCGAGAAATGGGGGAATTTCTCCTTATCCCCAAAATGGAGCAAACGAATTGCACATAATCTTCTATTCCCGTTAACTACATAGCCTTCATTGGACAGTATTAAGGGTTCTGTTTGTTGATTAGATTTGAAGTAGCTGAGCAAGTTAACCGTTGGCGTCTCTAACAGGTCGGAGAGAAGCTTATGCTGGACAGCTTGTGCTTCATCCGACTCCTTATCTCTGCTGAAGAAGTCAGCGGGAAAATCTGGGTGATTGGCCAAATACTCCTCCTGTGCGGCTTGAGTTCTTCCGTTCGCAAGTCGGTATTTGGGCAAATCTATTGGAACGGGATAGACCTGCAAAGTAATCGTCCGGTTTTGAAAACTGAGTTTATGCGCGTAGTTCCCCTTCTCTTCTTTTAGTTCTTCCAGGAAGTGGTATCTTTTTGGCAACGGCCATCCCAGCGGTACTTCCACAGTGTAAGTCATCGAAGCCTCCTACTCTAACCCTATTACCAGGGTCGGAACTGTAATAATATCTTTGAAAAGGTCAAGTTCTTCTACAAATCTCTCAAAGTGGGCCAGATTGCTGCCCATTTCTCTGGCTCTTCTTTTTGTCGGAATTATGTAGACAGCAGCAATAGCTTTTCTGTCTTTGAACAGATATTCTAGCTTCAACAAGTCCGCATAGAACCGGCTCATATTTCCGGTTTGCAGGCAGAGTGCAACGTTGCTATGCATCGCTGTTATTGTTATTTTTGAGTGTGCGGTCAGGCGTACTCTATCTGACCAGCCGAGCAATCTCAGTGTGTCCAAGATTTGCTCTCTAAGTCTGCTAGAACAGCCGTGCGTAAATTCGAACTCTAGCTTTTGAACGCAGTCGATGAGTGACCGGACAACCGCTTTGGGTAAAACGTCCTCTGCAGACCTATGAGAATGGGTTACTAGATTCATACTTTCTATACCAATTATCTTAATCTAGCAGGAATTCAGCATCCGGAACCTTGGGCGGGGGAAACCAGGCGAAATCCAATGTAGTTATAGCTGTCATATGGGCCGTAGCTCAGGCGGAAGGCACAACGGGCGTAGTTCTCATCGTCACCCCACGAGCCGCCCCGAAGCACCCGATCTTCATTCCCTTCAAGATCATCCGCCGACCATTCGTCTTCTAAAACGTCGTAGGGGTACGGCCTAGGCATCCTCCCAGATGCCTTTGTAGCACACCATTCCCACACATTGCCGGCCATGTCCAGAATGCCATAGAGGCTGGCCCCATCCGGGTAAGCTCCTACCGGTGTGGTGCCGCCTGGACTTCCTTTCAGAGAATTGCACAACTCCGCATCCCAACGGTCACCCCACGGCCAGATCCGCCCGTCCGGGCCCCGCGCCGCCTTTTCCCATTCGGCCTCGCTGGGCAGCCTGTAGGCTTTGCCGGTTACATTGGTCAGCCATTGGCAGAAAGTGATAGCTTCGTGCCAAGCTACGTTAACTAAGGGGTGATTTTCTTTCCCGGGTGGCGGTATCCGATCCTCCCAATGGTCTGGCGGCTTGCGGAAGGTAGCCTGCACGAAAGGCACGTATTGGGCGTTGGTCACCGGTGTCTTGGCGATGTAGTAATCGGGCAGGTACACGGTGTGCTGGGGCTGCTCGTTGTCACGCGCGTCTTTGTCCTTCTTGGGATCGCTGCCCATCAGGAACTCGCCGGCGGGGATGAGGATCAGCTCCGGCTCGAAGGGTTGGCAAATAGGCGCTATCGGCGCTGGCTCTGATTGTGCCAGGCGTGGCCCAAGCTCAAAATCCAGAGCCCTCTTGAGCTTTTCAAAGCCACGCGCTTCGAAGAGATCAACCCACTGCCGGGACCCTAACCGGTCGGGTACCGCACAATCTTCGAGCCGAACCGGGATGAGATAGATCTTGCCCTCCGGCATCTCATCAAGGACGTCGAGCCCCATCTTGAGTTCCTTCTGGACATAGCCCCGTTTATCGATGGAGTCCTTCGACAGGCACGCCAGAAAGAACCCTGAACTGTGGATGGCACGCCGGATTTCGAGGTCCCAGTCCTGGCCCGGCAGCAGATCCTCCTCGTCCAGCCAGGGGTGATAACCGGCCTCTTTTAATTGGTGATACAACTCCCTCACCCGCTCTTTATCTTCTTTGGCGTGGCATAGGAAGGTGCGTGGCTTGCGCTCGTTCAACATCAACTGGCCTCATGTGCTTCCAGCAAGGTGGCGATTCCCGTAGGCAGCGTGACCATCTTGGTTCATTGTATCACATTTACCCGCCAGTTTCAATGCTTTTGTGAGGAATTCTCTATTCGCCATTCGTCATTCGTCGTTCGTCGTTCGTCGTTCGTTATTCGTCATTCACCATTCATCATTCGCCATTTGACGCCACCGCCACCTCTGTGGTACATTCAACCTCAATACGTCGAATCGGGAGGCGCTACGCCTTGTCGCACCCTCTATACGTCGCCTTTGTGTGGCACATGCACCAGCCCTATTACAAGGACTTCGCCAGCGGCGAGTACATCCTGCCCTGGGCGCGGCTGCATGGCGCCAAGGAATACATCCACATGGCCGAGGTGCTGGCCCAGTATCCCGAGGTGAAGGCGACGTTTAATTTTGTGCCCTGCCTGGTGGAGCAGATCCTGGAGTACGCCCACGCTGGAGCCGTCGACCGGGCGCTGGCCCTCAGTCGCCAGGAGGCCTGGTCTGATAGTGATAGGGCCTACCTGCTCTCCTTTTTCTTCAACGCCAATTGGGAGAGGGTGGTGCGCCGTTACCCGCGTTACAGCCAGTTGCTGGAATTGCGACACCAGGCGCGGGGCGACCACCGTCTGCTGGGCAAGGACTTCTACCGCGACCTGGTGGCCTGGTTCAACCTGGTCTGGCTCGACCATGTGGCCTTGGAGTATGACCCAGAGCTGCGCGCCCTGGTTGAGAAGGACCGGAACTTCACGCAAGACGATATTAACCTGATCTTGAACAAGCAAAAGGATTACGTGGCGAACGTGGTTCCCCTGTACAGCCACCTGCGCGACCGGGGCCAGATCGAACTAATCACTTCACCCTATTTTCATCCCATTTTGCCCTTGCTCATCGACACGGGCACAGCCCATCGGGCCAGTCCCGGTCTCCCCCTGCCGAACAACTTTTTCCGTCACGCTGAGGATGCCGTCGAGCAGGTGCGCCGCGCCGTAGAAGCCCACCAGGCGTATTTTAGCCAGGCACCACGCGGCATGTGGCCGTCGGAAGGCTCCGTCTGTCCTGAGATGTTGCCTATCCTGGCCCGCCACGGCATCCGCTGGTTCGCCACCGACGAAGCCATCCTGGCCCGCTCCCTGGGTGTCGGTATCGAGCGCGACCCCTACGGCCACGCCAACAATCCCCACGTCCTCTACCAGCCCTATACTATAGCCTCTGGCCCCCAGCGTCCAGCCTCCAGCGCCCAGCCCCTGGCCGCCATCTTCCGCGACCACGTCCTCTCCGATCGTATCGGTTTTGTCTACCAGGGTATGCCCGGCCGGGATGCGGCCGAGGACTTGATGCACCGGTTGGACGTCATCCGCCAGCGGCTAAACGATCCCGATCATCCTTATTTGGTCTCCATCGTCCTCGACGGCGAGAATTGCTGGGAGAGCTACCCTGACTACGGCGACCCGTTTCTGCATCACCTCTACCGGCGGCTGGGCGAGGAAGAGGACATCCAGACCGTCACCGTCTCAGAATACCTGGAACAGTTTCCGCCGCGCGAAACGATCCGGGACCTGGCGACCGGGTCCTGGATTGGCGGCAATCTGGAGACCTGGATCGGCGAGGCCGAACAGAACCGCGCCTGGGAGGTGTTGGGTCGGGTGCGTGATGAATTGGTCGCCTGGCAAAACGCCACACCGGGTGCCGGCTTCGACGTGTTGGAGACCGCCTGGCGCCAAATCTACATCGCCGAGGGCAGCGATTGGTTCTGGTGGTATTACAGCCGTAATGTGAGCGGCCAGGATCATCTGTTCGACCAGGCCTTCCGCGAGCATCTGGCGGGCGTCTATTTCGCCATCGGCCGGCCGGTGCCCCCCTGGCTGACCGATCCCATCCAGGGGCTTGCCGCGCGCCAGGACTACCGCTCCCCAAGCAGCTATATTGCGCCCCATCTGGCGGGGAGCGACGAGGCCAGTTTGGAGTGGACCGGGGCCGGTTTTCTCGAACCCGCGGCTTCGACGGGTGCCATGCAGCGTGCCGAGGCCGGCGAGCTGCGCCGTCTCTTCTTTGGCTACAGTCCCACCAGTCTTTATTTTCGCGTAGAGACGTGGACCGCCATCGGTCTGTATGACGTCAGCCTCTTCTTGGGAGTTGACCCGGACGGCGCCGAGCAACTCATCTTCCCTGTCCTGGAGGGGGAGCTGCCGCCCACGCCCTTCGATGCCAACTGGCGAGTCGACTTGTCTCCGGGCTTCGGTGCGGCCTTAAAACTGGTCAGCGAGCGCGGGAGCTGGCTCGAAATTGAGGCCGCCCTCGAGAGCGCTGCCGGCGAACGAGCCTGGGAGGTGTGTCTGCCTCTGGGCGCCCTCGGCCTGCGGCTTGGGGGACAGGTGCGCGTGGCGGCGGCACTGTCCCGTGATGGCCGCGTCATCGAGTCCATCCCATCCGATACACTGCACAACTTCGAGCTGGTTGAGGTGAGTTAGTGAACCCGGTACGCTTGGCCGTCAAGGGGCTCAGGATCGTGGCCTGGCGTGGGCGTCATCACGGCCTGTGGGTAACCTTCAACTGGGCCTGGACCCGTCTCTATCTATGGACCGTGGGCCGCCCGGTATTACGCTATTGCCCGGTAACGCCGCAACTCTACGTGGGGGGGCAGATCAACGCCCGCGGCTGGCGCTGGCTGGCGGCGCGCGGCCTAACCGCCGACGTGAACATGCGGAGTGAATTCGACGATGCCGCCCATGGGATCACGCCTGAGGCATATCTGTGGCTGCCCACCCACGATGACCACGCGCCTACGCTCGACCAACTATGCACTGGCGCCGATTTCATCCGCCAGGCCATCGATGGAGGGGGGAGGGTTTACGTGCATTGTGCCAGCGGTGTGGGGCGCGCCCCGACCATGGCCGCCGCCTATCTGGTCAGCACCGGGCTGAGCCCGGACCAGGCGTGGTCGCTCATCCGCAATGCCCGGCCTTTCATCAAACCCACGCCACCCCAGGTAGAGGTCCTGGAGCGCTTCGCGTTGGAGAAGAAAAAGTCGCGGGGCGTTGAAACACCCCGCTGATATACGAAACCTGTTGAAGGGATGGTTCACTATTGGGTTGACACTTTTTACCGGTCAAATCAAAAAAAGTAACCTCGTAAAACGTAAAACGTGATGCGTAATGTTGTTAACATGCGTAAAGGCCCATTTGCAAGGCGCATTCGCCCAGAATCATTACGCTTTACGCCTTACGTTTTACGAATTTGTCTGGCAAAGCAAGTCAAATTGTCAACCAGTTCTCTTGGCAAAACGCACTTTCTGTATCAGCCGATGAATTCATTCATTGGCTTTCTTCGCCATAGTCCGGTCCAGCAGCCGGCGCAAAGCTTCGATAGCCGCTTCCCCTTCGTCCTCACCCAGCCCCACCTCGGCCAGTACCTCATCCTCGGCTCCGTCGAGAAGCATTCTGCCCAGCCGGGAGCGGGCCAGTTCACGCAGATCCTCCTTCACCAGACTCTCGACCCGGTGGTCGTCTGCAACTTTGCCGTCGTGCATGGTGAGGATGCGCCGCGTACGGCGCGCCACCTTCGGATCGTGGGTGACGATGAGAATCGTCGTGCCCTGGTCGCGGTTGATCGTTTCCAGCAGGTCGGTGATCTCGGACCCAGCTTGGGTGTCGAGGCTGCCGGTGGGTTCGTCGGCCAGTATGATGGCCGGGTCGTTGGCCAGCGCCCGCGCCACGGCTACCCTTTGGCGTTGGCCACCCGAAAGCTGGCCGGGAAGATGGCGCATCCGGTCTGCCAGGCCCACCAACCCCAATAAGTGTTCGGCGCGTTCTCGCATCTCGTCTTCGCCCAGACCCTGTCCGTGCATGGGGACTTCGACATTTTCGCGAGCGGTCAGAGCGGGCAGCAGGTTGTGGAGCTGGAAGACAAAGCCCACAGTACGCGCCCGGAAGCGATCCACGTCTTTGATGGTCGCCAGGTCTTCGCTGTTGACGATGACCTGGCCACTGGTGGGCTTATCCAGCGCGCCGATCATGTTTAATAACGTGCTCTTGCCGCTGCCTGATGGCCCCATCACGGTCAGGAATTCACCCTTGAGGATGGTCAGGTCCACGCCATCCAGAGCGCGTACCTGTGCACCGTCCCCGTAAATCTTGGTCAGATCGTGTGTTTCGACTACAGTAGGTCGTTCGCTCATCCTAGTCCGCCGTGATGTTAACGTAGGCCGTCATTCCCCAACGAAGCCGGGGGTCAAGCTCGTCGAATTTGATGATGGTGGTGTAATTGACGCCCCCTTGCTCGCTGCTGGCCTTGGGGCTGATGTAGACCACGTGTCCTTGTAGCGTGTCAGGCAAGGCGTCGAAGGTGATGTCCACCTCCTGGCCGACAGCGATGCGTCCCACGTCTGTCTCGCGCAGGTCGGTCGTCTCCACCTGCATAGTAGACAGATCGCCCAGCGCCATCACTGACTGATCCGTATATCCGGGGATTACCTGCTCTCCGGCGCGGACGTATACTTCGCCCACCGTGCCGTCAAAAGGCGCGACCAAGATAGCCTGGCCGAGCGCCGTTTGCGCGCCGGTCAGGTTGGCTTCGGCCCGGGCAACCTCGGCTTCAGCAATAGCGATCTGTTCTGGGGTAGCTCCTTCTAACAGCAGGTCGAGCGCTGCCTGTGCCGAGCCGACGCCGGCCTGGGCCTGGGCCAGGTTGGCCTGGGCCTGGGCCACGGCAGCTTCAGCGGCGGCGATCTGCTCTGGGCTTGCACCCTCCCGCACCAAATCGAGTGCTGCCTGCGCCGAGTTAACTCCGGCCTCGGCTTGGGCCAGATTCGACCTGGCGGCTGCCACCGCCGCTTGAGCCGCCTCGATCTCCTCCGGCCTGGCGCCGTTCAGTATCGCCTCGTAATTGGCCTTGGCGGCGTCATAGTCCAGGGTGGCCGTCTCCAGGGCCAGTGCCTGCGGGGTAGTGCCGACGTCGCTGGCCCAGGCGATCTTGTCATACTCGGCCTGAGCCAAGCGCAGAGCAGCCTCGGCTTTCATGACTGTAGCCCCTGCCGCTTCGACTTCCTCCTCGCGAGCACCGGCCAGCAGCCGCTTGAGCTCGGCCTGAGCTTGGTCCAGTTGGGCTTGAGCCGTGCCGCGGGCAGCCTCGGCTGAGTGCACCGCTTCCTCAGCTTGGGCGATCTCGGCCGGGCGGGCGCCCTTTTTCAGGCGCTCTAGTTCTGCCTTTGCCTGGTCCAGTTGGGCCTGGGCCCCATCGCGGGCGGCTTCGGCCGAATTCACCGCCTCTTCGGCCTGTGTAATCTCACCCGGGCGAGCTCCCGCTTTCAGGCGTGCCAGGTCAGCCTGAGCCGCCTCCAATCCTGCCTCCGCCGCAGCGACCGCGTCTTCCAGTTCTGCCGTGTCCAGCCGTGCCAGCACTGTCCCGGCGGTGACAGCCTCCCCCTCGGAGACAGGTATCTCGACTATCTGTCCGGCGATGGGAAAACTGAGATTGGCCCACCTCGCGGGTATCACCTCTCCCGAAGCCCAGATGACTGTCTCAAAATCATCGACCAACTCAGGTGTCGGTGTGGGGGCCCCGGATGGCGAAATGACCTGGGTGTACGCCAGGTAAGCCGCCACCCCCAGAAGTATGATTATGATAATGATGATGAGCGTTCTGCGTCGCATTGCAGGATCTCCTGGCAGTTCATACTGCGTATTTCGTAATGACGTACGGCATGGTTCAGATGTCCCTGAAATTAGGTAACAATTGCAGACGAAGGACGAAAGACGAAGGACCAATTATTGGCCCAGATCTCTTCGTCGTTCGTCATTCGTCCGGCTGAGAAAGTGTTACCCTATTTCTGAACCATCCTTGACGTACTGCATATTATTCATAACGTAATGCCTCCACCGGGCGCAGGCGGCTGGCGTGCCAGGCGGGATACAATCCCCCGGTGGCGCCCAGGAAGAGCGAGACGACGATGGCTTGCAAAAAAATCTGTGGCGTGTAGGCTGCAGAGATAAGATCGCCGAAGCCGGGGATAGTTCCCAGTGCTGCGCTAAGGCCGATCCCCACCAGGATCCCCAATCCAGATGCTATCAACGCCAGCAAGAGGGACTCGCTGAGAATCATCCAAAGCACTCGCGCCTGGCGCCAGCCGACGGCGCGCAGCGTGCCAATCTCACGCGTGCGTTCCATGACGGCCATCACCATGGTGTTGGTCACCACCACCCCGCCCACCAGGATGGCCAGCGCGAAAATAGCCCCTAACATAGCTTTGGTATTCTGAATATCGGAGCTATCCTCTACAAACTTGGCCGTCGTCGAAACCGACACGTCGTCGCCAAACCGATTTTCTATCCGCGCGCGTACCGACTCGACTTGAGTTGGGTCGTGTACTTTGATCTGTAACATGCTCACCTGGCGCGGTTTTTCAAAGGCAGCCTGGGCGTCGGGCAGGGCCATCACGCCGCCCCCTTCTTCATAGCCGACACCCGTTTCGTAGATGCCGGTGACACGGTATATCCCTGCCGGCAGTTTAAGCACGTCGCCCACTTGCTTTTCCAGCGTGTCGGCAGCCGCCTTACCCAGCATAATCTCGCCGCGTCCTCGAATCCGCTCTCCTTCAATAACGTGGAAATGCTGGATCGCATGTCCGTTGGGATCCATGCCAAACACCATCAGGAATGGCGCTCCTTGTCCGCTGGAGAACCCCCATACAACGCCCGATACGTCCTCTACCTCCGGCATAGCTTCGATGGCGTACCCTATCCGTTCCTCAATCACCGAATAACCCATATCGGCCACGTTAGCCTGCATGGCGACCAGTTCCGCGCCTCCTTGCGCGGCCAGGGCGGTGAAGTCCTGTATCACTCCTTCGGTGATGGCACCCAGCGCCACGATCAATCCCACGCCGATGGCGATGCCGCCCATCGTCAACAGGCTGCGCGCGCGGCGGCGCAGCAGGTTGCGGAAGGTCATCCCGAACATACGCGCCCAGGATGGCTCGTTCCCATCGCCGGCGCCGCTGTCGTAGCGCAGCGCCTCGATGGGACTGAGACCGGCCGCACGCCAGGCGGGGTACAGGCCGCCTACTGTTCCCAGTACTAATGCTACCACCATTCCCTGGATCAACAATGGGGGTTTGACGACACCCGGCGCGTAGCTGGAAATGGCCGGCGTGCGATTTATCAGCCACACCAGTCCCAATCCGATCCCGATACCCAGCAGCCCGCCCAATGCGCTTAACACCAGCGATTGGTTCATGATCAGACGCAGCACGCGGCCCTTACGCCAGCCGACGGCCCTCAACACGCCAATCTCTCGGGTCTGTTCGAAGACGGACATTACCATGGTGTTCATCATGCCCAGGCCTCCGATGAGGACGGCGATCAGACCTATGCCCCAGGCCATAGCGCGCATGGATTGAACGGTCACCTGCTCGTCGGCCACATCAGACGCCTCGGATACCGATAGGTCGTCAAAAAGCTGCTCGATACGCGTCTTTACAGCATCCAACCGGCTAAGATCATGCAACTGCACTTCGAAGAACGTCACCTGGCGCGGCTTTTTGAAGATCGCCTGGGCGTCGCTCAGTGAAATGACGCCTCCCCCATCTTCAAAACTCTGCCCTGTTTCGTAGATGCCGACGATCCGGAAGGGGGTCTCGTATAGCCTGATGGTGTCGCCTACCGATTTCTTCAAATTATCGGCCGCCTGGCGACCCAGGATGATCTCCTTGTCGCGCGACAGGGGTTGGCCGTCAACGATTTTGAAATGTTGGATGGCCACCTCGTCCGGGTCATAGCCACCGACGATAAAGTAGGGGATCTTCTCCAACTGGACCATATTAAAGATCACGCCCGATACGTTGTGCACGTCGGCCAACTGGGCAATGCGCTCCCCGACCATCTCGTCCACCGTGCTCAACGTCAGGTCGCCGGCATCGGACTTGGTCACCAACAAATCGGCACCGCTGCCCCCGGCGAAAGCGGCATAGCCGTCCGCGAGGCCCTCGGCCATAGCACCCAGGGCGATGACGGCCGCCACGCCGATGCCGATGCCAAACATCGTCAATAGACTGCGCGCCTTGCGACGCCAAAGATTGCGAAAAACCATGGTGGGTGTCCTGTATTAACCTACCAGATCCTCCGGTCTCCAGTATAGCATAGGAGTTCCCGGTTGTCATCCGATGAAAAGCGGAGTTGTCTTGTGCAAAAAGAACCACCTTTTGGATGATGTTTTTCCACGCTGAGCGTATGGTCCTCTACGACAAAAGCTGTATTTATGGCTACTTTTCAACAAAGATATTTTGTGTATCCAAAACAAATATTTAGGGCAGACTAAATATCAAGTGTATTATAATAGCCTTTTTCGCGTTTGTCAAGTACACCTGCTGAGAACATCATAAAATAACAGAGGCGAGGTCTCTGCCTCGCCTCTGCGTCGTAAAGATGCTGCGTATCTTCTCAATAATTCGGGGTAGGGCCAGTGCCTTGTGCCTGCCCAACAGGGCGGCCACAAGGGTTCGCCTCTACATTTTGAGAAGATACGATGTTGCGATCAGTCTTGTCTTGCGCCCAATGCCCTGTCGAGCATAATCAGGGACGGGCCGTGCTCGCCGACAATCTTCAGTTGCTCCACGATGTCACCGGCGCTCTTTTCCTCTTCGACCTGTTCGGTGATGAACCATTGTAGCTCCACTTGGGTGGGGTAATCATTCTCTTTGACCGCGAGTTCATAAATGCGGTTGATCATGCCCGTTACCTTTTGTTCGTGTTCCAACGCCTTCTCGAAGATATCGAGTACCGACGCGAACTCCGATGGTGGCTGATCAATGGCCTGGAGCACCACGCGATTACCCCGGTCGTTCATGTAGTCAAAGAGCTTCATCGCGTGCGACGTTTCCTCTTCGCTCTGGAGACGCATCCAACGTGCCGAACCTGGCATGTTGTTGGCTTCCAGGTAGGCCGACATCGAAAGATACAGATAGGCTGAATAGAGTTCGTTCTTGATCTGTTCGTTGATGGCCGCTTCCAGTGTTTTGCTTAACATTGTAGTTTCTCCTTTGTTCGATGAATAAAAGGGTCTGCTTGGTCTAATTCGCTACACACTAGAATAGCAAAGATGTCTTAGCTTGTCAACTTTCTTTGGCTTGTGGGGGTCTTATGCCTGAAGTTTGGGAGACGCCTGGCTTGTGATAGGAATTGCACTAAGCAACATCAGTAGCGTGGTGATCACTGCCGAACTGAGACACCAGGCACATATGGCGTGGATGGCGAAGAGTTCCAGACAGGTCAGATATATGGAAAAGAATGTGCCGAACAGGGCCAGTGCCAGTAATCCCAGGGCTGACAGGTTAGCCCACCGGCTGTCAAGAAGCTTTTGTCCTGTCCATAGTACGACAATGGCTAAGTAGTTCAGCAACCCCAGCACAGCGATGGGGATGCCCAGGATGCGGGCGTAAGGGCTGGATTGGACGATATTACACTCGCCCACAGGTCCGCAGACGGCCTCAACGTGAGTGATTTCCACGTAGGCCAGATAGGCAGCTACGCCCAGTCCCAACAGGGCCAGGATGGGAATCGCCCAGGTTTGGGCAATGTTGGAGGGATTCCGATCAAGCTCTAATACACGTGGCCAGGCAGTTATCAGACGCCAGGCAGCGTACGCCATGGCAACAACCATGCTTAACAGTACGACACCGGCCAGGGTGAATCCCACCGGATCTGCCTCGGCCTGTGGGATTTCTCCTTCACTGAGAGACAGAGCAAGTGGGGTAGATTCGACAGCGGAAGTTGGGGGTTGGGTGGGAAGGAGGGTAGCGCTAGGGGGCGGCGCCTGCGTAGCTGTCGGCACAGTCGTAGGGGGCGCAGTCGGCGTTTCTGCCGGTTGAGGCTCGGTGGCTGGAGTGGCTTCCTCCTGGTACTCAGGGGGGATTGTCTGCTCCAAACCAGGGATGTCAGGCCAGTCGATGCCGCCCTCCTCCAATCCCTTCTCGACCAGGTCGGGGAACATTTCGGGGATCTCAATGCTACCCAGGAGTATCACATCGCCGACTATCAGTGTTGGTACAGCTTGCCGCTCGGGTGGGATTTCATATCGCTCGATGGCTGCCTGAAAGATCTGCCCCCCGTCTGGCTGACTGATGTCAAACCCAATGATCTGGAGCTGATCGGTGCCATAGTCCTCCACCATAGGGAGTAGCACTTCGCTAATGACCATGTGGCAGTGCGAGCAAGTGGGGCGGTAGAAAAGTACAGCCCGTACCACCGGGTCTCCACGTGTCTGGGCAGTTGCCGCGGACGGGATCACCAGCCAGGTAATGATCAGCAGAATTATGGATTTCCAGATCAGCTTTCTCATGGATAGACCCCTGGTCAGATGACAACATCTATCCAAACAAGGGGTATGCACGCCGGAGACTTGTAGGAAATCGAAGCGTGCATACCCCTCAGTTTAGCCTATGTTCAGGCTGCCTCCTTCTGGCCGTTTATATTGATTTCGATACCTTCCAGAGTTGCAATCGTCTCGTGGACCGGACAGTGCTCGGCGACGCGCAAGATAGCTTTCTGCCGTTTCTCGCAGTCGCCGTTGGGCAAATTGACTTCGATCTTCAGATTGACCAGCCGGGTGGGATCTTCTACTTTGTCAAATGTGACGTCTACGGTCATGTCCTTGGTGTCGACGCCCGATTTACCACAGTAGTTGGCCACGAAAGCTCCAACACAAGATCCCAGCGAGGCAATGAAGAGTTCGGGCGGTGTTGGACCTCGATCGCTGCCGCCCATGCCGGCCGGTACGTCAATCAGGACGCTGTGGTTGCCCAGCTTGCTCTCAAAGAGCATGTCACCTTTGTAGTATGTTGTTACTTTACCCATTGTTACCACCTTTTTATGAATATAGTTGTTTTTGCCATCGAATGTAAAGTATGTTGTGAGTGTATATACACCTATTATACACCCGAATTGAGTATTGTGCAAATGTTCACAACACTCGGGGTCTGTCCCAGATTTTAGGACAGACGGGGGGGATTTCGGGGGGTATCCCCCCGCTCCCCCCTGTGCTCCCGAAATTTGGGACGCACCCCAACATTCATTCAATGGTCAGCGTTGTTCCCACCGGACAGGGATTGACTTGATCGCCAAAGGCACTCGCCAGGGCAACGTACGCCCGGTCACCCGTACAGTGGTTGAGATAAAGGCGTGGCGTGTCATAGGTGTCGCGCAGAATCGTGATAACGCGTTTCAGATGTGCCTCGTCTGCTTCTACCAGGTGGGTGCCGCCCAGGATGGTGGTGATGGGGCGCTGGAAGGCTCGCTGCACGTGGGCTAGTGTGTTTAACAACCCTGCGTGACAGCAGCCACAGATCACGACCAATCCTTCTTGTGTTTCAATTACCAATGACATGTCGTCTTTATAGGGATCGGGCTGCCAGCCCCCATCTATGAGCACCATGTGGCGGTTGCTGCGCCCCTCCGGCTCTGGTCGCTCGGCGATTTCACCGCTGGTCCACACGCCAGGGAGTACCTCGGTGGGGGTTTCGCTAAGGCGCAGGTCGGCCAATTGGTTCAATTCCTGTTGGGTCACGGGGAGCCCTACCGGTTTGTAATTGCCTTCTTGCAACGTAAAGCGCGCTCGAAAGAGGTCAGGGCTGGCGTATAGCGGTAAACCGGGCTTTTGAGACAACACAGTGACCAGTGCCCCGGTGTGGTCGATGTGAGCGTGGCTGAGGACCAATGCTTTGGCATCTCGTGGACAGCCTCCCATCATACCCAGGTTGTGCCATAACACCGACTCGGTGCGGCCTGTGTCGAATAGGAAGCAGCCTTGATCGGTTTCGATGCGAAAGCTTACGCCGTGTTCCCCCCAATAGAGGGACCCATGCTGTACTGTGTTGTCTACCACGCAAGTTATTTTCTTCATGTGCAATGCACTCCTCGTTGTGTGAAGATCAAGATTATCTGTCCCACGAGAATTTCCTTTTGAATGAAGGCATCGCCTCCACGGCCTGGATGGTCGAGGTTCTGTCCCCGGTGTCGCTATCGAACCAGGCTGCCGGGTCGTGTGGGTCGGATATCAGCCAGGGACAAAAGGCCAAGAAATAGTCAGGTAATGCTTGTCCGTCGGAAAGCCGGCCGGTTTGAAACCAATCGAATACGGCCAGATGATAATCGCGGTGAAGTTGTTCGCTGACGGCCGGATACCGATTATCTTGGGCCTCACCGGGACGCCACCCCCCTTCCCCGGCGATCATAACCGGCACAAAACCGATTTCTTCCTCAAAGACCCTGACGAACTCTCTGAATCCCAGGACGCTGTTAATGTCTTCGTCGTAATCAGGTGGGTGATTCAGACCGTACAGGTGGGGTATGAAAAAAAGTCGATCAAATATGTCATTCATCCCCCGTGTCTCCATCGCCTGTAGCGTCAGGCGCAGCCAATCGGGGTTGACGAACTGCAAGCCAACATATCCGCCCGCATCGTAGACCTCCCTGGCAGCGCCCAGCAAGTTGCCCACATATGTCTCCTGGTTAACCGGCCCGGCGTCCTCCCACTCATGGTCGAGACTCGGCTCATTGTAGAGTTGGAAGTATGGCGCAAGCCCTCGTGAGCGCAGGTACTCCACGTCTTCGGTCCAACTGGGATAGGTTTCATATGGGCGAACGAAGGGGCGCCAGATTACGGTGATACCTGCCTCCTGGAAGATGGGCGCGGTGCGCACCAACTGCTCGTGGTCGGCGTAGTGGACCACGGTCCAGCGCATCCCCAATCTCTTCATGCGGTTGACCTGGCGCTGCGCCTCAATAGCATCAAACTGGTGCGCCTGCAAAAAGTGTATGCACCGCCCGTTGTCAGCTTCTGGCCTGGGCCACGTTTGGTGCCAGCCATCGTAATCCTGTGCAGGGGAGGGGAAGCTAAGTGGCGGCGAGATTATCTTTGTGGGTGGCAGCATTGGCGTGAACATGGCGAAACGACGCACATCGGCATCATAGGCTGTCCAGACATCACCATCAAAATGGATTTTCCCTCTGCGTCCAATGAACCACGGGTGATCCCTGTCGTCCAGCACGATGAAACGGGCCCGATCTGTAAGCAATGGGTTGTTTGTGATGTGGTAAACCTGCCACCTCTCGCCTGGAGTCTTGTGGGCGATGTAGCCCTCACCTGCTACCCATACCGTGTTGTTACCGGAAATTGCCAGCGAAAGCGCACCTCCGGCAAACGGGTCGTCGATCAAGTGATGATTCTCCCACACTCCTTTGCGAGTGGTGGAAACGCCGGACGCGGTTGCCAGCCACAATGAGCCGTCCGGGGCGATCTTGAGATCGTGGATCGTGTTGTTCTCTAGATGGCCGTTAAATGTGTTGTGATGCTGCCAGGTCTCCCCATGAACGTCATAGCCAAGCAGCCCTGCGAAGCGTGTCCCAACCCACAAGATGGCTCTCTCGTTATCAAAAGCCAGGGCGCTTATGCGTTGGAGAGGGTCGCTATCGACGTAGCCATTATCGACTAAATTAAATTTTATCTCTTCGCCTTGGCGCCAATCGGGAGGCTGGACCGATTCAAGCAAGGCCAATCCGCGTCCGGTCTGGTATTTCCCGTCTTCCCGATCGAAGTGGTTGGTGTCTGCATACCATAGATTACGGCTTTCATCAAGGGCGAGCGCCGAGACCCAGCCGGACGCGCTGTCTTTGACCTGCGTCGGCGGACCATCACCGGCAAGTTGCCAGATATCTCCCCCGTCAGTTCCAGCATAGAGCGTCTCTCCATCGCTGGTAAGAGCCCGAATGACGGCCTCATCAGGCAAGCGGTACTGCTTGTAGTTCTGAGTTTGCACGTCCCACCGCGTGAGCAAACCACTTTCGTTGGCCGTCCACAGGAACCCAGCGGCCCATAAGACAGCAGTCGACTCAGGATAGGCCTTCTCATTCTCTGAAAGCGTCGCCTTGGGCTGCGGATCACCACTACCTTTGATCGGTTTGCCGACGAGGTCAGCACTGTCTGTGGCCTCCGGCCATGCAGTTGTTACCTTGGAGGGCTCTATACTCGGCTCGAGTCGACAGGCTGCCAGCCACAAAGTTGTCATAATGATCGAGAGGAAAATAAACACTCTCATACCGCTAGGGCTCTTGATTCAGAAGCTCGGTTAGAAGCGATGCCTGCACATAGTTCGTGACTTCGATAGTTTGGCTGGTGACACCTGGAACCTGGCTCACGGCAGCTTTGATCATCTGGGCCAGGGGGATGGCTATGGGGCACAGCGGTGACGAAGGACGGAAGCGATAAGTAACGTGGCCCGTATCATCTACCGTAAGATTCTCGATCAAGCGCATGCGCCATACGTCAGCGCCGGTTTCGGGGTCTATTACTGTCTGCAACTGCTCGATGATCGGCTGTTCTAAGTCTTGCATGGCATTCCTAGCCTCCCCCGTTGTCCAGAGCGTCCAAAACTCGCGCCCATGCTTGGCGTAGTGTTTCTGCGACCGGTGTGTCGTAGTAGGAGGTTATTGGTAGGCCCTGAACCATTGCCCGGGTGACGCGTGTGTCAAAGGGGATGTGTCCAACTACTTCAATGCCTCTGTCACGGCAAAATGCCTCGATTGTGGCTGTGGCCTCTTCTTGCAGATCGGCCTTGTTGATGCAGACCAAAGCCGGCAGGCCAAAATGCTCAGTGGTTTGCAACACACGCCCCAGGTCGTGAACTCCGGCCACGCTTGGCTCAGTCACGATGAGGACCAGGTCAGCCCCAGAAGCTGCGCTGATGACCGGGCAGCCGATGCCTGGGGGACCATCCACGATGATCAGTTCATAATCATTGTCGAGCGCCAGCAGCCGGGCCTGCTGCTTGACCATCGTCACCAGCTTGCCTGAGTTCTCCTGTGCCGGGCGCAAGGCGGCGTGAAAGAGAGGGCCGTATCGACCCTCGGAGCGAAACCACTGTCCGGCCTGTTGGGGCTCCATATGGATGGCCTGGGTGGGACACTGATAGACGCAGGCAGCACAACCGTCGCAGGCGATAGGATCCACCTGGGGACGTCCGTCGCCTGCTTCGTCAAGGCTGATCGCGTCAAAGCGACACACTTCGGCACACACACCGCATCCCTCGCACGCCTCTATGTCGATGACGGCCACCCCCCCACCCATAAATTTGTGTGTCTCCAGCACAGTGGGGTTGAGCACCAATTCCAGGTTGGAGGCGTCTACATCGGCGTCGGCCAAGACGGCGCGGATGGGACGCTCTCCTTCGGCAGCCAGGTGAGCAAAGGCGGCCGCCACGCTGGTTTTCCCGGTCCCCCCTTTGCCGCTGAGAATGACCAATTGCTTCATCGGTTTGCCCCTTGTGTGATGTTTTCAATTTGCCGGTAGAGGCTACGGAAGCGGTCGATGTACTCGGGCCGAATGGTTACCAGTGGCTTGCCCTGGGCAATGCCTGCACCAATCGCCCGGTCTAGTGGGATGCGCATCAGCACCGGCAAGCCGGCCTCGGCGCAGAACCGGTCTACCTCAACGTTGCCCGTCCCGTCGCGATTGATGACTACGCCGGCCGGGATGTCTAACTCATGTACTACTTCGACCATCAACTGCAAGTCGTGCAGGCCGAAGGGGGTTGGCTCGGTGACCAGCAGAACAAAATCTGCCCCCGTCACGGTTTCGACCACCGGACAGGAGGTGCCGGGGGATGCGTCCAAAATGATAGTCTCCCACTTGGCTGCCTCGTTTGGATCAAGAGGCTGCCTGTCTCCTTCTGTTTCCCATTTCTTGAGTTGACGGATGATAGGCGCTGCCATTGGCTCGCCGACGTTCAATACGCCCCGCGCGAAGTAGAGACCTTTGGGCGTAGGGCCGGCTTCCAGAATTCCCAGCACGTCGAGTTTTTCGCTGATCGCCTGCTCCGGGCAGTTGAGGCTACAACTTCCACAGCCGTGGCACAGCTCCGGGAAGACCAGCGTATTTTGTCCAATGACCGCGATGGCGTGGAATTGGCACACCTCTGCACAGCGGCCGCAAAACGTGCAGCGGCTCTCATCCACCTCGGGGATGAGGATACCTACCTCTTCCCGCCACTCGAAAGTGGGGGCCAGGAAAAGGTGGGCGTTGGGCGCTTCAACGTCGCAGTCTAACATCAGCGTTGTAGCGGCGTCGAGCGAAAGAGCCAGGCTGGTGGCCACCGTCGTCTTGCCAGTGCCACCCTTGCCGCTAGCGACAGCAATACGCATCAGAGGCCTTTCCCTCCTCCGCCGGGTGAAGCCTGATGGCCAGGATTGGTGGGGGCCGATACTTGCTGCAGTTGGCCCTGCTGGTAGCGGGCCAGTAGTTCGCGCGCCGTGAGGGTTTCGTTGACGGGTGCCAGAAACATTTGTACACCTCCGGCCGCCAGCGCGTTGTGGGCTTTGGGGCCGAAGTCGCCGCTAATAGCCACCTGAGCCCCGTGTTCGGCGATGAATTGAGCTGCTTGAATCCCCGCGCCGCCGCTGGCGTTCAGGGCGGGATTGGGATAAGCTTCCCATTCTTCTGTTTCAGCATCAACAATGACGAAGTTGGCCGCCCGTCCAAAGCGGGGATGGAAGGCGGAATCCAGGTCTGCGGTTTCAGTCGTGATCGCGATTTTCATTGTAGGATCATCTCCTCGGTCCTGTATTGTCTCAGAAAGTCTCTCAGGAAGTTCCAGAATTTAAATTATCCCAAAAATCACGAGTATGACGGTGAAATCGATGAAACTTGGGACAACTATTTTGCTGGAACGGCCTCATTCACTGCAATGGTGGTGCTCGTGAGCATCAGTACACGGTTCGACGCCGTGTAGTTCACCCCCCAGGTAGCTTTCAATCGCTTCGCGCACGGTGCCGGACGCGCCTGAGACAGGTTGAATGCCGTATTGCTCGAAGAAACTTATGGCGCGGTGACCCATACCGCCAGCCAACATGACGTCGGCTCCCTGGCTATGGATAAAGGCCGGCACCTGGCCCGGGGCATGATTGCCGTAGTACGGATTGTCGACGGCTGTGACTGCCTTGACCTCCTGGCCCTCTACGTCGACCAGGATGAAACAGGGGCACCGTCCGAAATGTGCGCTGACGAGGCTGTCAAGATCCTTCCTATCATCTGCTGATATGGCGATTCGCATAATTTGCTCCTTTCGTATTATCAGTAGACCCTTTTTATTTTGATTGTGAGACACTCTCATAAGCAGCCAGTAGCTGATCAATTTCCTGACGGGTGCGGCGGAGATCTGCCACCCACTGCATCAGAGCCTGTTCGCCTTCTTCGGTGATGCGATACACGCGGCGCTGTGGCCCCAAGCTCTCGTCCCCCCACTCCGAAGTGACCAGGCTGGCGGCTTCCATATCACGTAAGGCACGGTACACCAAGCTGGGATCCAGTCGGTCGAGATTGAAGCCAAACTCACCCAGCCCATTCAACAGGCTGTAGCCGTGTGCTTCCCCCCGATGGAGCATCACCAGCAAACATGGCTGGAGGAAACTCATTACCCGTCGACGGCGACCGCGTCCTCTACCTCCTGGCGTCATCCCGTTTCCCCACCGCTTTGAAATTGGCTTAATGTCTAGAGTATAACATACTATAGACTATTTGTCAATAGATTGCAACTTGTCACGTTTGTCTGAATCGGCAAGTTCGGAACGCCGAACTTGCCGATTCAAGCAGTCATCATTATACTCTGTCTCTGTCCTGAAAAGAACCTTTGCCATAAGCCTTTGCTGTAACCTCAGGGCGGCCCAAGCTGAGGTCTCTCGGAAAGTGTGTCAAACGGGGCAGACGCTTCGGCACCGCTCGGCTGAGCTCGTGCCGAAGCCTGGGGTGCCTCGCTCCCCATTACGCAGGGCGGAGTGAGCACGCCCACGTACGAACGGTGCTTTCCCGGAAAACTCAGCTCAATGAGGAGGTAAATCATGACCCGAGTCTTCGTTACGGGCTTGGGGGCGATTACGCCCATTGGTAATGACGTTCCGACGTTCTGGAAGAATCTCAACGACGGCGTATCTGGCGCGGGGTACATCACCGCCTTTGACGCCAGTGATTTTCCGGTCCGCATTGGTTGTGAGATCAAAGATTTTGATCCCAGCCAGTGGATGGATCACAAAATGGCCAAGCGGACAGCGCGTGTCACCCAGTTTTCACTGGCGGCTAGCCAGCAGGCGTTAGCTGATGCGGGTTTGACCATTGACGAAAGCAACCGTAACAACGTGGGTGTGGTCATCGCCACCGGCGGCGGCGGCATTGGTCAGGCGGAAGCTGGCACCCGCACGCTGATTGAAAAGGGGCCACGTAGTGTCAGTCCTCTGGTGTTACCCAGCATTATGCCCAACGCCGTTTCTTGTCTGGTTTCGATTGAGGTGGGGGCAAGAGGCCCGGTGCTGACCTCCACCCTGGCCTGCGCCAGTGGCAACTATTCGATAATCGAGGGTTATCATTTCTTGCAGCGAGGCGAGGCGGACGTAATCATCGCCGGGGGAACCGAGTCGGCCACCACCCCCGTGTCTTTTGCAGCGCTCGGCCGTCTGGGAGCCCTGTCGTGCCGCAACGATGACCCCACCCACGCCAGCCGGCCCTTTGATGTAGACCGTGACGGATTCGTATATGGTGAAGGCGCGGGTGTGTTGATCCTGGAAACGGAGGAGCACGCCCGGGCGCGCGGGGCCAAGATCTACGCCGAAGTGCTGGGTGGGCGGCTAACTGGTGATGCTTTCCACATCACTGCTCCCGACCCGGATGGCGACGGAGCAGCACGCGCCATGCAGGGGGCGCTCCAAGCTGCCGGTCTTCAACCCACCGACATCGACGTGATCTACGCCCACGGCACCAGTACACCACTCAACGACGTGACCGAGACCAAAGCGATCAAGCGGGTGTTTGGCCATCATGCCTACAACCTGTCCATAACGGCCACCAAATCAATGGTAGGCCACCTGATGGGGGCGGCAGGTGCGGTTTCGGCGCTGGGCGGTGCCTTGACTCTGCACGAAGGCCTTATTCCCCCCACCATCAACCATGAACGGCCTGATCCAGAATGTGACTTGGATTATGTGCCTAACCAGTCGCGCCGCGCTGACGTAAATGCGTTGCTGGTCAATGCCTTCGGCTTCGGTGGACAAAACGTTGTGCTGGTGATGAAACGTTATTCTAGTTAACCGTATTTGTTCGATAAATCCCCTCGTGGTATAATCGCGACGTTGTCTTGCCAACTGAGTTTTGGACATTTGGGGTGGTTTGTCGCTCTTTAGGCGTCGGTGAAATGGGGCCGGAAGTGCCGAGAGGGAGAATCCACCCGCATCCTGATGCTGCACTGGAGCCGCTCGGGATGCTTGGGGAAGCATCATTATGCGCCGATTTGTGGTTGCTGTGGGGCTGGGGCTTCACCTGGGTGTCTTTATTGCCTGCCTGGTGATTGGATCATTTTTTTTGGGGTTGTGGCTTGATCGCCGCTTGGGATCCGCACCGTGTTTTATAATCGTGTTTGTGATGATTGGGTTTGCTTTGGCTGTGATTAGCGCTTATCGCCTGGCGACGAGGCCGAGGGAGTAAAGACAGGGAGGTCATGAGAGGAATGAAAACCGGGTACAAGGTAATTTTGGCTGTCGTTGTAACGATTGTACTCCTGGTTGTTGGTAGTCTTCTCTTGCGATTTACATTGCCCCCGGTGGTGGTCAGGGCCGAACAACTCCCTGGCGTGGTCATTGGGGGCGTTCACGTTACCAATGCCTTCGTCACCGCCTTGTTGGTAGACGTCATTTTGGTGATCCTGGCTATTCTTGGCACCCGGAGGATGCGGCTTGTTCCTTCAGGCCTTCAGAACTTCCTGGAGTGGGCAGTCGAGACATTATATAACTTCACGGAGTCGGTGGCCGGTAGTAAGTGGAGTCCTCGATTCTTTGCCATTGTGGCCACCATTTTCTTTTACGTCCTGATCTCGAACTGGTTTGGGTTGATCCCTGGCTTGGCTGCGGTTGGCCTATGTGAGGAGCATCACGTGGAGGAAGGGGCCGAACACGCGGCTGTTCCTGGTCTTGCCGCGCCTCTATTGGATCACCCTGAGGAATCGCCCAGGCCTCCCCTGGGATGCAAGACCGGTCAAGTGATCGTGCCTCTATTCCGTTCTCCCAGCACTGACCTGAACAATAACTTTGCCCTGGCGCTCATCTCGGTCGGAATGACCCAGGTGTTCGGTGTGATGGCGCTGGGTATCGGTTACTTCACTAAGTTCATTAACTTCAAGGGGATGCTCACTGCCTTTGGCCCAGATGAGCATGGCCAGCGGCGTGGCTGTGCCGGGATGCTTGGTGCGTTCCTGTTCGGGGCAATTGGCTTCTTCGTGGGTATCACGGAACTGATCAGCGAGTTTGCCAAGCTTATCTCTTTCTCCTTCCGTCTCTTCGGCAATATCTTCGCGGGTGAAGTGATGTTGCTGGTGCTGGCCTTTCTACTGCCACTGATTCTAACGATCCCCTTTTTGGGATTAGAGGTTTTCATCGGTCTGATCCAGGCCTTTATCTTTTATATTCTTACTTTGGCCTTTTTTACCAGTGCAACTATTACTCACGATCACGGCGAGGAACATCACGAAATCTAAGGAGGCAAAGAACACATGGATGCTGACACCATTAAGCTGTTGGCTGCCGGCCTGGCGATTGGGCTAGGGGCACTCGGTCCTGGCCTGGGTATTGGTATTCTGGCTTGGGGTGCGTTACAGGCGATCGGACGCAATCCAGACGCCACCGACCAGGTCCAAACTGCGATGATCTTGGGTCTCGCTTTCGCGGAAGCAATTGGCATCTACGCACTGGTGGTAGCGTTGATTCTTATCTTTGTTGCCTAGCAACGTACCACTCAAGTCGTTGAGTTCTTTTCTAAGGAGGGTCGGGTTTTGGATGCATTAAGACCGCTGGGGATTGACCCTGCACTCCTCATAGCCTACGTTATCAATTTTGCCATCCTGCTCTTATTGCTGCGTCTCTTCCTATACAGGCCGATATTGAGGATGCTCAGTGAGCGACGGCAGAAAATCCAGGAGTCGCTGGAGCAGGCTGATAAGGTCCGTCAGGAGGCTGAAGTTCAGCAGGCGGAGTTTCAACGTGAGCTGGAGGAAGCGCGCAAGACCTCACAGGAGGCGGCAGCCCGCGCTGCTCAGGAAACTGAAAAAATGCGTGAGGCCATCCTGGTCGAGGCTCGCGAGGAAGCCGAGCAGATTCGAGAGCAGGCGCGCCAGCAGATCGATGTGGAACGCCAGCAGACCATGTCCGAATTGCAGCAACAGGTGGCTGATCTGGCCGTGCAACTCACCCGCAAGGTGATCGGTGAGACGGTGGCCGTGGACGAACAGGCTCAACGACAACTGATACAACAGTTCTTGCAAGAATCAGGAGACCTGTCGTGACAGCGTCCAGGTACCCCAAGGATGAAGAGCTTGCACGCAAGTATGCCCAGGCCGCCTACGAGCATACCACAGAGGGCTGGCTGAGCACATTAAACGTCGTCCAGGATCGACTGGCAGCCGACTCAACTCTGATGGCTGACCTTAACAACGTCGATCTCAGCTTTGCCGAGCGCCAGGAGCGACTGGATGCGCTGTTGCCTTCCGATGCCCGATCGGATGTAAAGAATTTCTTGTATGTACTGCTTCGCGATGGGCAGCTCGGAACGCTCAGTGATGTGATCCGCAATCTGACACGTCTTGCGACTCGGGGACCGGAGGCACACGTTGCGCACATCACCAGCGCTGTGCCATTTACACCTGAGGAAGAGCAGGCCCTCCGACAGCGGATTCACGACCGCTTTGGCAGTGACGTTGACCTGGACTTTCGCGTCGACTCATCCATCCTGGGGGGCGTCATCGTTCAGGTGGGTGACAAGATCATAGACGGCAGCGTTGCTGGTAAGCTCAATACCCTGCACGATCGGTTGGCGGCGTTGCGCTGAGAGATTAAGGATTGGACGGAGATTGCGGGTAGGCATGGGGCGCCTACCCCTTAATTCCTGCTTCCTACTCCTTGGTACCAACTTTGGAGGACTGATGTATGGCCTTACGAGTTGAGGATATTACTGAAAAAATCAGGCACGAAATCGAGGCATTTGAGGCCCCGGTGGAAGTGGTGGACGTCGGCTATGTGCTCGAGGTGGGCGATGGGATCGCTCGCTTGAGTGGCTTAGCCGATGTTATGGCCAGCGAGCTGCTGGAGTTCCCCGGTGGTGTAATGGGTATCGCCCTTAACCTTGAGGCGGATAACGTGGGCACCGTTATCATGGGCGAATACACCGAGATTGAAGAGGGTGACATAGTGCGCGGCACGGGGCGCATTGCCTCGGTGCCCGTCGGGGATGGCCTCATCGGTCGTGTTGTCAATGCCCTGGGACAACCGGTTGACGGCAAGGGACCGATTCAGTCCGATTCGTATCGCCCCATCGAACGCATTGCGCCGGGCGTTGTCTATCGTCAAAATGTGGACACACCGGTTCAGACGGGCATCAAAGCCATCGACTCGATGATCCCCCTGGGACGGGGCCAGCGCGAGCTAATCATTGGCGACCGGCAGACAGGCAAGACCGCTCTGGCGATTGACACCATCATCAATCAGAAGGGCAAAGACCTGATTTGTATCTATGTTGCCATCGGTCAAAAGCTGGCGCAGGTGGCCCAGGTAGTGGCCACCCTGGAGCGATACGGCGCTATGGAGCACACCATCGTAGTCGTGGCAGCCGCCTCCGAACCAGCGGCTTTGCAATATATCGCGCCTTATGCCGGCTGTGCTATGGGCGAAGATTTTATGCAACGAGGCAAGGATGCGCTCGTCATCTACGATGACCTGACCAAGCACGCTTGGGCGTACCGGCAGATTTCCTTGCTGTTGCGACGCCCTCCTGGACGCGAAGCGTACCCGGGCGACGTCTTTTATCTCCATTCCCGTCTGTTGGAGCGGGCAGCTCGCATGAGCGACGAACAAGGCGGCGGTTCGCTGACCGCGCTACCCATTATCGAGACCCAAGCTGGTGACTTGAGCGCCTACATTCCCACCAACGTCATCTCCATCACCGATGGCCAGATCTACCTGGAAGGCGACCTCTTCTATGCTGGCATCCGCCCGGCGGTGAACGCGGGGCTTTCTGTGTCGCGGGTGGGTGGCGATGCGCAGGTCAAAGCGATGCGCCAGGTGGCCGGTCGCATGCGGCTGGAACTGGCGTCGTTCCGGGAGTTAGCTGCCTTTGCGCAGTTTGGGTCCGACCTGGACAAGGCAACCCGTGATCAACTCGAACGGGGCCTGCGTCTCACCGAGTTGCTCAAGCAGCCTCAGTATGAGCCGGTGCCCTTGGACGAACAAGTCATCGGTATCTACGCTGTGACCAATGGCTTTGCTGATGACGTTCCGGTGGAAAAAATCAGGGACTTCGAAGCGGGTCTCCTTCAGTTTATGCGTACGGTCCATCCTGAGATCAGCCAGGGGATCGTGGATGAAAAGGTCCTCACCGATCAGATCCGGGAATTGTTGGATGGGGCGATTCAAGAGTATAAACAGACAGCCAGCTTGTAGTCCTTCGGATTGACTGACAGCAGACAACCCTATGGCAAACGTTCGTGACATCAAACGACGCATTAGAAGCGTCAGGAATATTGCTCAGGTCACCAGGGCGATGCAGATGGTGGCTGCCAGCAAGATGCGGCGTGCCCAAGAGCAGGTTCTCGCCACGCGAGCCTATTCGGCCAAGGCGTGGGAGGTGTTGACTCACCTGGCCGCACAGCGTGGGAGCGACCAGGGGGAGCATCCTCTGCTGGCTCGGCGCGATCCGATTGCGACGACCGGTATAGTACTCATCACCTCCGACAAAGGGCTGTGTGGTGCCTACAACGGCAACATCATCCGGGCAACGTTGCGGTTTATGCAAGACTTGGGCCACCCGGCCTGGCTCATCACTGTGGGGCGTCGGGGGCGTGACTTCATGATCCGGCACGGGGGCAATGTGGTCGCCGAGTTCTCAAATTTGCCCCCACAACCTTCTTTGCTTGATATCACACCTATTGCGCGCACCGCTATTGACGATTTTCTGGGTGGTGACTGTGACGAGGTGTACCTGGCCTACACCGATTTTATCAACACCCTCACCCAGAATCCAACCATCCGCCGCTTGTTGCCTATCACGCCTGGGCGGGTGGAGAGTTCGGTGATGCGTGAGTATATGACTGACACCCCCGTGCATGTGGTGGGTGGCTACATCTATGAGCCGGACCCGCATACGATCCTGGATGCGGTATTGCCTCGCTTCACTGAGCTACAGATTTACCAGGCCGTCCTCGAAGCTTTGGCCAGCGAGCATAGTGCGCGTATGGTTGCCATGCGCAACGCCACCGATAGCGCCAACGAACTGATCGAGGACTTGACGCTAAGTTACTATCGTGCCCGCCAGGAAGCCATCACCAAGGAGATGCTCGACATCGCTGGTGGCGCCGAGGCGTTAGTAGGTGCGAGGACGTGAGCTGGTTGTTGGTGGGCGGCGAGTGGAAAGCGCGATAGGTCCCGGGCTGTTTGGTTGGGAGGCCGGATGGTCGAGAGTTACGAACGGCGCCTGAATAAAGGTTTTGGCGCTGTCTTGCGTGAGGCGAGTGAGTTCTTTATAGGCCAGGAAGATGTTGCAATTGCCATTGGACCTGGCTGAGCAGCTTGATTCCTCCGTTCGTGAGAAATACATTGAACTTTGGCAGGCATGTCGATCGGCGGAAAGTTGATGACTTGTCCCGCGACTGATGCTCTTGAGGAGGGCTGAATGGCAAAAGGAACCGTAGGTCGAGTAGCGCAGGTGATGGGTGCCGTCGTAGACGTCGCCTTTCCACCAGGTGATATGCCTGAGATCTATCATGCGGTGGAAGTTCCACGAGAAGATGGCAATGGCGCCGGTGTGGAAAGTCTGGTCCTTGAAGTGCAGCAACACTTGGGCGACGATTTGGTGCGTACCATAGCTATGGACAGCACCGACGGCCTGCGGCGTGGTATGAAAGTGATCGACACCGGTGTACCCATTGCCGTCCCGGTGGGACCCAACACACTGGGCCGAATCTTCAACGTACTCGGGCGACCGATCGATGAGGCGGGCCCGGTCGAGGCTGAAGAGTACTACCCCATCCACCGGCCAGCTCCTCCCTTTGAGGAGCAGGTGACCGAGGCTGAGGTTTTTCAGACCGGTCTGAAGGTGATTGACTTAATTGCCCCCTTCACCCGAGGAGGAAAGACTGGTGTCTTTGGCGGGGCTGGCGTGGGCAAGACCATTATTATTCAAGAACTCATTTACACTTTGGCTAAGGAGCATGGCGGGTTCTCCGTTTTCTCTGGCGTGGGCGAGCGCACCCGTGAGGGGACCCAGCTCTGGAACGAGATGAGAGAATCGGGCGTCATCGACAAGACGGTGATGGTCTTCGGCCAGATGAACGAGCCACCCGGCGTGCGGCTGCGAGTCGGCCTGGCTGGCTTGACCATGGCCGAGTACTTCCGCGACCAGGGACGCGACGTTCTGCTCTTTATTGATAACATCTATCGCTTTGTGATGAGCGGTTCTGAGGTATCGGCCCTGCTGGGGCGTATGCCGAGTGCGGTCGGCTATCAGCCGACGCTGGGCACCGAGATGGGCGAGTTGCAGGAGCGAATTACCTCAACCAGGCGAGGGTCGATCACCTCGATGCAGGCCGTCTACGTGCCGGCCGACGACTACACCGACCCGGCGCCGGTGACCACCTTCGCCCACCTGGACGCCACCATCTCGCTGGAACGATCTATAGCTGAGCAGGCAATCTACCCGGCGGTGGACCCGCTGGCGTCCAACAGCCGCATCCTCGACCCGCGTATTGTGGGCGAAGAGCACTACCAGGTTGCACGCAATGTCCAGCAAGTGCTCCAGCGATATAAGGATTTGCAGGACATCATCGCCATTTTGGGTATTGATGAGCTTAGCGAGGATGACAAGCTGACCGTGGCCCGCGCCCGCAAGATTCAACGCTATTTCTCGCAGCCTATGTTCGTGGCCAGCCAGTTTACCGGGCGGGAGGGCCGCTACGTGCCCATCCACGAAACAGTACTTGGCTTTAAGATGATCTTAGATGGCGAATTAGACGACATCCCTGAACAGGCCTTTTATATGGTGGGCACCATTGACGAAGCTGTTGAGGCCGGTCGGCAGATGAGTGCCTAGGCCGTGTTGACATTTGAGTCTTTGCGCCGGAGGACCCTGCAACAAATAACGAAATGCGGCCCTGGGAATGCGCAGATGTCAACACTACCGAGTTGGACTGAGGACCGAGGACAGCCATGCCCTTGAAACTCGACATCGTGACGGTTGAACGTCTGGTCTACTCCCAAGATGCGGATATGGTCATTGCGCCTGGCATTGAGGGGGAGATGGGGATTCTGCCTCGTCACGCGCCACTTCTCACTGCCCTTACCTATGGGGAACTCCGGGTGAGGCGCGGCGACGATGAGTACAGCTTTGCCATAAGCGGCGGCTTTATGGAGGTGCAGCCTGACCGGGTGACAGTGCTGGCCGACACGGCCGAGCGAGCGGAGGAGATTGACCTGGAGCGAGCCGAGGCAGCCCGGCGCCGCGCTGAAGAGCGTCTTGAAGTGACAGGTGAGCAGGTGGATTTTGCCAAGGCTGAGGCTGCCCTACGTCGTTCATTGATACGTATCAAGGTCGCTGAAGCCCGACGCAGGCGAGGGGGGCGCCGGACTGAGACTCGACGACCGAATATAAACACACCGTCGGAATAGCTTTGGAGATAGGTAACTGCTCAGGCAGGACTGCCAGTCCTGGATGCACCAAACCTGAGTAGATATGGAGATAGAATGTTCGAGAAGAAGATCGGGGTAGACTTGGGCACCGCAAACGTCTTGGTATATGTCAAAGGTCACGGTATCGTGGTGCAGGAGCCCTCAATGGTGGCGATTTCTATCGCCGATAACAAGATCGTGGCCGTAGGCGAAGAAGCGCGTACCATGCAGGGGCGGGTGCCAGAAGCCATCGAGGTGCTGCATCCACTGCGCGATGGCGTGATTGCCGATTACATTGTCACCGAGGCGATGCTGCGCTATTTCATCAATCGAATTGCCGGGCGCTTCCGTCTGTTTCGACCCATTGTGATGGTGAGTGTGCCAGTAGGAGTGACCAGCGTCGAGGAGCGGGCGGTCAAGGATGCTGCTCGACAGGCGAGTGGACGTGAATCCTATGTGATCCCAGAGCCGCTGGCGGCTGCCATTGGTGCTGGTATGCCTATTGATACCCCAACCGGAAACATGGTGGTCGATATCGGCGGGGGCACCAGCGAGGCAGCCGTGGTAGCTATGTATGGTATTGTGGTTTCCAGTTCGGTGCGTGTAGGTGGTGTCAAGTTCGACGAAGCTATTGCTTCCTACGTCCGGCGCAAATATAGCCTGATGATCGGCGAGCAGACGGCCGAAGAGGTGAAGTTGGCAATCGGCAGCGCGCTTCCACTGGAAGAGACACTTGAGATGGAAGTGAAAGGACGCGATCAGGTGGCCGGCTTGCCCCGCACCATCAACATTACGTCTGACGAGGTTACCGAGGCTCTGGCCGAGCCGCTCTCGTCGGTTGTGGGGGTAGTAAGGGGTGTGTTGGAACAAACCCCGCCCGAATTGGCTTCGGACATCATTGACAGGGGTATGGTGCTCACTGGAGGTGGGGCCTTGCTACGCAACGTAGATCGCATGTTGACTCAAGACACCGGTGTGCCTTGCTACGTGGCCGAGAATCCTATGGCGTGTGTGGCTTTGGGGGCTGGCCGGGCTCTCGATATATACGACGCCATCCGGCGGAGCATGATGGCTGCCTGATATCTTTGGGTTAAAATAGGAACCGCACTGAGTCGATGTGACTCGTGCGGTTTTTTGTTTCACGCTAGAATTCTGTTTAGCCCGGCAAAAGACCTTCAAAAAAAGACGAGTTTACTTCAAGTAATAGGTCATACGCTGCAGGTGGGCGGCGGGGTCTGTGTATTGTACTTGTACGTCAGTGGGAACGGAAATATTGATTGGTGCGTAATTGAGTATAGCCTTGATGCCGGACTCCACTAGCATCTCTGCCACTTCCTGTGCAGCGGATGACGGCACAGCCATGATCGCCACTTTGATATTTTGTTCGCGCACCACTTTGGGCAACACGGAAAGGTCCAGTACATCCTTTCCGGCTACCTGCTGTCCGATCTTGTGTGGTGCGTTATCGAACACGGCAACAATCTCGAAGCCTTTTGGCGCGAACCCAGCGTAGTTGGCTAATGCGTGGCCCAGGTCACCGTAGCCTACCAATGCTACCGGCCAAGTGCGCTCTACGTGCAGAATCCGTTTCAACTGATCTCGAAGGTAGGTGATTTCGTAGCCGGTACCCTGCTTACCAAATTCTCCAAAATGTGACAGGTCTTTGCGGATTTGGGCCGAGCTGATGCCCAGTTTCTCGCTCAACTCTTGCGACGAGGTGATTTCACGGCCCTCTTCTGCCATAAATGTCAGAGCACGCAGATAGATGGGCAAGCGGCCAACCACAATATCAGGGGCTTCATTCGATGCCATGGGCGTTGTCCTCCTTGATAGAATTTGCAGGCAGATATTGAGCTTAGGTTCGAAGACGCAGGGTATTGTGAAGTATGATACATACTCATCATACCACATTTTTAGATTGGTTGCAAGCTTGACATATTTGACCGAATCTGTCTCACATTTTAGATAACTCTACATGGACTGTGTGTTGGCCTGTCAACATTCGGATGGGAGTATCGGTTTTGTGTCGGTTTCAAGTCATGATTCAAGCTGCCAGTTGTGGTATTGTTGAAAAGAGAGTTAGGGAATGTTTTTCCCAGTTTTTGACATTTGTAACAGTTGGTGATATACTTAGGTATATTAGGTATATTGCCGGGGAGGATGTAAAGGCATTGAAACTTCCCGGTTCTTTTTTCGTATATATATGGGACCCTATTCAGGCCGTGGCGGGTTGCCGTCCTCAGGTACAACATTTGTCGTAGAGCCGGTTACGACTGGCGTGGAGAAACTACGCCCGAAAGCTAATCTTTTTGACGTATGGTAAATCCACTTTTCATCCAATGAAAGCCCTTTCTCTTTCTGATATACTGGAAGTTGCAACATCCCGTGCAGCGTAGTCTGGTAGCGCGGAATGGAATCCGCGTATTTTGGCTGGAGGATTTTAATGACAACTGTCGAGACCGTGTCAAACGAAAAGACCCCACCCCTGTGGCAGCTTCTGTTCGGTATTATTGATAGGCCGGCGGCGACGTTCAAAGCCGTGCTGGCGCGGCGCAAATGGTATATGTGGGCGGTGCCGCTCTTGGTGGTACTCCTGTGTATGTCGGCCATGATGGTGGTACGCACTCCCTACGATATGGAGATTGCCCAACAGGAAATGGAGCGCCAACTCGCCACAATGTCACCTGATCAGGCAGAAGCGGCTCGCGCTGGCATGGAGACCTTTATGTCGTTCCCGGTCAGATTGGCAATGGGGCTGGTCACTGCCATCATTATGTTGCTCATCGGGGTCGTGGCGCAGGCGGCGATTCTTTATTTCGGCGCACTGGTGGCCGGAGGCGAGGTAGACTTTAGCTCAGTCCTCACTATGAGCTCCTGGACCCGGTTGCCTATGGCCATCTACTTCTTGGTACAGGCTGTCTTTATATTTGTCGCCCAACGGGCCATCAATTCCCCGGGGCTTTCAGCACTGGTAGCCACCGGCGACTTGATGAAAGACGCTCAAAACCCACTGTTTACGCTATTGGGGCGGTTGGACCCTTTCTGGTTGTGGCATCTGTTCTTGGTAGTTGTGGGGCTGTCGGTGGCGGCTCAGTTCAGCCGTGTGAAGTCACTGGTGCTGATGCTCATCTACGTAGCCGTGTCTCTGGCCGTTACGGCACTTCCCACACTCTTGTTTGGGGGATTGGCTGGGGGTTGATTCCTGGAATGGAGACGTCTAAATGAAGCGTGTGGTGATCATTGTGTTGGTCCTGGCTGTCATCGTCGGCGCGACCGTGGCCGGTTATCAGTTTCTGAATCCCGAGCCTTACAACATCGCCGAAGATCCCGACGTTGAGGTCATTGTGATTGGGCGTGACACGATCCTGGCTACTATTAATGCCACTGGGCGTATCGAGCCCCAAGCTGAAGTGCAGGTGGACTTCGAGGCCAGTAATAGCGTGGTGACCGAGGTGCTGGTCGAACGTGGTCAACACGTGACAGCCGGGATGGTCCTGGCTTGGTTGGAGACAGATGATCTGGAGTTGGCGGTGAAGCAGGCTCAGGTTGAGTTGGCCAGCGCCCAGGCGCAGTTTGACCAGCTCTTCCGCCCGGCGCTGGTCGAAGAGGTAGACTCAGCCCAGATGGCGGTGGAGAGCGCCCAGGCTAACCTTGACCAGGTGTTGGCTGGTCCGCGCGAGGATGAAATCGCGTCAGCTCAGGCGTCTGTGGACAGTGCGCGTGCCAATCTGAACCGGGTGCTGGAAGGACCCAGTGAGGATGATATCACGGTGGCGGCCGCCAACCTGCGCCGAGCTGAAGTTGCTCTCAAGGAGGCGCAATGGGCTTACGACCAGGTAGCCTACCGGGGCGACGTCGGTGCACTCCCCCAGGCAGGGCAACTGGAGCAGGCGACCATAGATTACGAGACGGCCTTGGCCAATTTTAACCTGGCGGTGCAGGATGCTACGGACGCTGACATCGCTGCCGCCCGTTCCGAACTGGCGCAGGCTGAGAGCAGTTTGGCCCGTCTGCTCGAATCGCCCACAGAGGCCGAGATAGTTGCCGCCCAATCGCAACTGGCAGAAGCGGAAGCCGGCCTGGCCCGTTTGCTTGAGGAGCCCGACGCCGCCGAGGTAGCCGCCGCCCAGGCGGCCGTAGATACGGCTCAGATCGGGCTGGAGCAGGCACAGCTTAATCTGGCCAGAGCCTCGCTGGTTGCTCCGATTGACGGCGTGGTGTCTGAGATTAACGTCGAACGCGGCGAGGCGCCGCCCGTGGAACAGGCGGCTATGATCATCACCAACATGTCGACTTACCACATCGACGTGGAGGTAGACGAGATTGACATCGGCAGTATCGCGGACGATCAGAGCGTGGTGGTTGCCATTGATGCCATCCCCGATGAAGAATTTGCCGGCTATGTGGCCGATATTTCGCCGAGTCCGATTGAAAGTGCTTCCAGCGGTATCGTGGCTTACGAAGTGACCATCGCGCTTGATACTGATGACACTCGTCTACTGCCTGGTATGACGGCTGATGCCACCATCGAAACCGAGCGGCTGGAGAACGTGGTGGTGGTCCCCAATCGGGCAGTTAGTGTTGACCGCAGTAGCGGCGAGCCAGTTGCCTACGTCGAAAAGGTGGGTGACGATGGTCAGGCGCTCCGCACAGAAATCGAGTTGGGCCTGCGCGGTGAGACGGTGAGCCAAGTCTTGGATGGCCTGGAGGCGGGGGACCAGATCGTCATTAGAGAACTCACCAGGCGGGAGCGGCTGCAGCAGACTTTCCAGGGAGAGTAGCCGGTGGACAATAACGTAGTGATTGACGCCCGAGACATCACCAAAATCTACCAGATGGGTGACGTGCAGGTGCGCGCCTTGCGCGGTGCCTCGCTCCAGGTTAGCCGTGGGGAACTGGTGGCCATTATGGGACCTTCCGGCTCTGGTAAGTCCACGTTGATGAACATCTTGGGCTGTCTGGATCAGCCCACCTCAGGCGAGTATTTTTTGGAGGGGAAGGAGATCGACCGGTTGGATGATAACCAACTGGCCGAAATCCGCGGCAGGAGGATTGGCTTCGTGTTCCAGACCTTTAATCTGTTGCCGCGTACCACGGCCTTGAGCAACGTGGAGTTGCCTCTGGTCTATGGCGGAGTGGGCGGGCGCCAGCGTCGCGATCGGGCAATGGCCGCCCTGGACGCTGTGGGGCTGGGTGATCGACTGCATCACCGGCCCAACGAACTGTCGGGTGGACAGCAACAGCGGGTAGCCATCGCCCGAGCGTTGATAAACAAGCCTTCTATCATCTTGGCCGATGAGCCGACTGGCAACCTGGACTCCAAATCCGGTGCCGAGATTATGGCTATCTTCCAACGCCTGAACCAAGAGCAGGGCATTACCATCATCTTTGTCACCCACGAGCCAGAGATTGCCCAGCACACGCGGCGCATTGTGCGTCTCTCCGACGGACGTATCGTAGAAGACCGGCCGGTGCGCGAGCCACGCGAGGCGGGCGAGCGGGCCTATGGTGTCCGCGTGCGTGACATGCTCAATGACGAAACAGCAACTGATACGGATATGGTGCGATAGATGCAAATCTGGGAAAGCGTACGAATTGCCCTACGTGCCCTGACCGCCAACAAGATGCGCTCCATCCTGACTATGTTGGGTATCATCATCGGTGTGGGGGCGGTTATTGCCCTGTTGTCAGTAGGACATGGATTTGAGCAGTATATCACCGAGCAATTCGAGAGTCTGGGGACCAATATACTGTTTGTCTTCCCTGGTCAGCTCGAGAGTAGTGGTGCGGGAAGCGCTCGGGTTGGCCGGCAGCGCTCTCAGCCCCTAACCATGGGAGATGCTGAGGCTTTGGCCGACCCCTTTCAGGTTCCGGATGTGGTCGCCGTGGCGCCTGAGTACCAAGGCTCAGTGATGGTCCTGCGCGGCAAACTAGAAATGCGCACTACTGCCAGCGGGGTAACCCCCGACTACCAAAGCGTGCGTAGCTTCACCCCAATGCTGGGTGAGTTCATCGCACAAGAACACGTCAACGCGCGCTCACGGGTGGCTGTGATCGGCGATACGGTGGCCAGAGAGCTATTTGAAGAGGATGAGTATCCTATCGGCCAGACCATCAAGCTCAACGATGTCCCGTTCAAGGTCATTGGCGTGCTGGAGGAAAGAGGCGGCGGCATGATGGGTGATGAAGACAACGTGGTGATGATCCCCATCAGCGCGGCTCAAACCCGCCTTTTCAACGCCGGGTCGGTTCGCGGCGAACTGGTTATCTCGCTCGTCTATGTGCAGGTCGATAGCCAGGACAAGATGGACCCCGTTGCCGACCGTATTACCGAAGTGTTACGTGAGCGCCATCGCATCAACTTCAAAGATGACGATGACTTCACGGTCATCAATCAAACTGACTTAATTCAGGTCTTTGGCGAGTTTACTGCCGTCTTCACCACTGTGCTGGGTGCGATTGCTGGCATCTCCTTGCTGGTGGGAGGCATTGGCATTATGAACATCATGCTGGTCTCCGTCACTGAGCGCACCCGTGAGATTGGCATTCGTAAGTCGGTTGGCGCCAAACGGCGCGACATCTTGCTGCAATTCCTGATCGAAGCTATGGTCCTATCTATGCTTGGTGGCTTTGTGGGCATAGTTCTGGGCTTCCTGGCCTCGACAGCTTTGGCGGGTTTGATTGACTTGCAGACAGTAGTTACCATGGGTGCGATCTTGCTGGCTACCAGCTTCTCGGCGGGGGTAGGACTTTTCTTCGGTATCTATCCAGCCACCCGGGCCGCGCGGCTGAATCCGATTGACGCGCTGCGGTACGAGTAGATGGAGATGAGAGACGGAGATAGAGATAGACTGGAGATTATCGGGTGCGCCGGACTTACCAATGATGTCTATCTCCCGCTGCAACTTTTGCTCGTCACGTGCGTATAGTGTTACAGAACGAGCAATAGTCCAAGTATCCACCTGGAAGGGGGATTAAGATGAGGCTTATATATCGTGAAGCGGCTTTGGATAGTCACCTGATAAACTTGAGTGGACCGCTAAATATCAATCGGGCACAAGACGTCATCCACATCTTTCGAGACTTGTCTGAGCGAGGCACTGAGCGTGTTGTGGTTAATCTGGAGAACGTACCCTTCATTGATAGCCAGGGGCTGGGAGCTCTAATAGCTGGCTACAAGATTTTTGGGAGTGATGCACGAAACTTCCGGTTGGCTGGCATCCAGGATCAGCCCAGGCTTGTATTTGAACTAACCGGCTTTGATCACGTCTTTGAGACCGATGGCCGCTCAGCAAGTGACAGGCCTGAGGTGGTGGCTTTGAGCGTGCCCATTCATGTGTGGCCCCAATTTGCCGTCCCGACCTCAGTCGCCTAGGCCTTCACTACCGGATACTTTTTCGCCTGGGCGAGTGGAGGCATCCTGAGTCTATCGAAGGGCGCTCACTTAGGCTCAACTGGATCTGACATATCGCCTCATTTTGGGTAGTGTCCGGTAGTGAGCCTGAGTCTTAAAGAACTTGGCGTTGCCAGCCGATGAGCCTACTTTCTCAGGCAAGCTCATCCAGGAGGAACTGAGAGAGGTGGCACTCGTGAGTAAGCCCCACCTTCGCGGTGGGGCTTCTGATTTGCGCAGACGCGTGGGGGGTGTGGTAGAAACTATGCTCTACTCATCATGTTCTTGGAGATACGGGTTACCAGGCTTCTCGGCAAGAGCCGAATTGAAAAAATCATAGTTTTGTTACCAGCGCCGGGGATTGTTATCCTCCTACCCTTCATCAAGGCCCGGTACCCAACCTCGGCGACCGTCCTGGCGTCTGAGATCTGCCCTCGAAACAGATTTACGTCTTCCATACCCGCTTTTGTGACAAAGTCTGTGCGGGTCGCTCCGGGACATAACGCGGTGACCGTGACGCCAGTTCCTTTAAGCTCTTCGGCGATCGCCTCCGAAAAACTCAGAACATAGGCTTTCGTCGCACAGTAGATGGCATTAAGCGGCCCTGGCGCAAAGGAGCCGGTTGAACCGACGTTCATGATCTTACCATGTCCCTGTCTTATCATCCCTGGCAAGAACAATTTGGTCAGATGAGTAAGCGATGTGAGATTGACCTGGATCATGTGCAGTTCCTTGTTCAGGTCTGTCTCATAGAAAGGCCCGTACTCCTGGAACCCCGCATTGTTGACCAAGATATCGATCTGGATCGATTCCTGCTCGACTTCGGCCAGGATTTCGTCGGGAGATGTAGGTTGCGAAAGGTCCTTGGGGATGACCTTTACCCATACACCGAATTTCTCTTCAATATCATCTGCTAGTTCCTGGAGCTTTCCCTGGCTTCTGGCCACCAACACCAGGTTGTGACCGTTCTGTGCAAACAACTTGGCCAGTTCGTAGCCTATTCCGCTGGATGCTCCAGTAATGAGTGCTGCTGTCTTCATGGCATTCTCCTTTGCTAATATTACTGTTCGTAGTCGTTTCTTTTTGCTTGATACTCAAGCCCGTAGAGAAGCGTTCTCACCGATTCCGAAAACTCGTCGAGGAAACCGATTTTGAATATCTCCATCCCCGGCTCTTCCAGAGTTTGTCTGATAACGGGCGCCGGTTCTGCCAGATTCTGAATTCCAATCAGGAGCGCGTAGATGCGCATAAGCGTCTGCGCACCTTGTCCCGGCTCGAGGAAGGGCAGATGGGCTTCAAGCAATGAACCTGTTTGCAAGAGCCGTTCTTGCAACATCTGTTTGAAAACCAAGGCGGTGGCGAAATCGATATTGTGCTCCAGGGTGGTGTGCAGAATGGCAAATAGACGGGCCATTGTGGCGCGGTCTTCCAGGGAACGTCTTACCAGAGCTACAAGTCCATCGGCTGTGCAGTTGCTCCCAGTGGCTTGTGTCTCTTGCAGAAGGCGGTCTATCTCATCAAACCAGGCTTCAAGTTCACCCGTCTGTAGGGCCAGGAATAACTCCTCCTTTGTTTGGAAGTAAAGGTACACAGTTCCTTTGGCGATGCCAGCCCTTTTCGCCACGTCGACGATGTTGACCGCTTCGTAGGATGTTTCCTGGAATAATTCCATAGCAGCATCCAGGATCGCCTGGCGTCGTACTTGTTTCTGTTCGTCGCTCATCGCTCTGCGCTTGATAAGCATATCACCTCCAAGTAAATGACCCAGGGTCAATTATAACTGACCTTTGGTCATTTGTCAAGGGGGTGAATCCTAAGATTCTGGCTTCTGGCGTTTGAAGATAGAGGGGAGACGTGGTAAGATAGTATTTGACTCCTCAATCGGGCATGGTTCATTTTGCCAGGAGAACTGGTTGACAAATTGGCCTGTTTTGCCAGACACATCCGTAAAACGTAAAACGTGATGCGTAAAGGCACATTCGCAAGGCGCATTCGCCCAGAATCATTACATAGTTACCCTGAAACATTTGCGTTGGTCGCGAGAATTTTGACTCACGGACAGAAAGGAACACGGACTTTATTTTGCCTATTCGTTTTTGTCAGTGTTCTTTTCCGTCCGTGAGTCGATAATCTCGCTTGCGTGCAGCTTTGCTGCACTATGCTTTACGCATCACGTTTTACGTTTTACGAGGTCACTTTTCAGGAGGGACATTATGAAGCTGGGTTGGAGAACATGGAGCCAAGCCTTTTTGGTGTTGACGCTGTTAGGTTTGATGGTCTTTGGCCTGACCAGTTCGGCTTGGGCGGCTGACTTCCGTAGTGGGGAGACTGTGGTAATCCCCGCCGACGAGGTGATCGACGACGATCTTTTCGTGACGGGACAGCGGGTCGAGGTGAATGGGACAGTCAAAGGTGACCTGTTCGCCATAGGAGGAGAGGTGTTTGTCAATGGCACCGTCGAGGGCAGTCTGTTCATATCTGGCCAAACACTGGTGGTGAATGGCCAGGTCAATGGTAGTCTGTATGCTGGGGGATACTCACTAGTCGTTGGGCCGGAGGCGAGCATCGGACGTACTGTTTACTTCGGCGGGTTTAGCCTGACAACTGAGTCGGGCAGTGGCATCGGACGCAGCCTATACACAGGCGGCTACCAGGCGATCGTGAACGGTGAAGTTGCCAATGATGTGAGTGTCGGCAGCGTTGCGCTGGAACTGAACGGCGCCGTCGGCGGCGACGTGACGGGCGAGGTCGCTCCCGCCGAGGGGGGATCACCGCTATTTATGCCCCAGTTTCCTGGTTCTGTGCCTGCGGTCCCGCCGGGTCTGCGGGTGGGTGATGAGGCGCGGATCGGGGGTGACGTAGATGTGGTAGTCTCCGAGCCTGGACGGGGTGCCGGTGAGCGCCCGCAAGACCGGGCCCTTTTTGGCCTTACGCGTGCAATTGCCAACCGCATCGGCGAGTTTATTGCGATCTTGATCGTCGGGGGTCTGCTGTTGTACTTCTGGCTCGGTCTTATGCAGCGTGCCAGCTCGGAAGCCCAAGAACGACCGTTGCCCAGCGTCGGTCGCGGCTGTTTGATAACATTCCTATTTCCTTTTGCTGTGATAGTCGCCGTGATCGCGCTCGTGGTCCTGGCGCTCTTGGGTGGCCTGGTCACCTTTGGGCAACTCCTGGGTGACATTCTCGGCATCGGTGGGGCGACGCTCGGTCTGGCGGTGGCTCTGTTCATCTTCGTCTTCTCTCTTGTTACCAAAGCCATCGTCGCCTATCTCGGTGGTCGGCTAATCCTGACCCGCCTGTCGGCACAGACGGAGCCTGGCTGGTGGACGGATTTTGCGTCCCTCGCCCTGGGTGCCCTCATCTATGAGATCCTGCGTGCTATTCCGATATTGGGCATAATTGTTACTGTGATTGTCACCCTTGTCGGCCTGGGCGCGATCTATGTCGCGCTTCGTGAGAAGATGCGGCCGACACTACCTGCGGCACCTGTGCCTACCGCTGAGGCGGTGGCCTAGCCATAGGCAATTTCTGGCCATAATTTGGCACACCATCTCTTTCGGTAGCACTGCGTTTAATCGTGGTCGGTATGTAGGGCGGGTTCGTAACCCGCCATTTGGGGGCGGCAGGCTACGAGCCTGCCCTACATATAGGGACGTTCGTCTGATAACGCTGCTATTTTTT
>DAOUMD010000216.1:0-16831 GCA_034412795.1 Anaerolineae bacterium | reverse complement strand
ACTTCTTGTCCAACGCCACGTTGCGCCCCTTGGGTCCCAACGTCGTCGATACCGCCTGCGCCATGGTATCAATGCCCACCTTCAACCGGCGGCGTGCATCTTCCTGAAAGACTAGTTGCTTTGCCATTATATCATCGCTCCTTAATCAGATATCAAATTTGGGCTTCGTCACTCGACGATAGCCAAAACGTCAGTTTCTTTGAGAATCAGATACTTCTTGTCCTCTAGCTTGATCTCAGTGCCGGCGTACTTGGCATACAGAACAGTGTCTCCTTCCTTCACATCCATTTCGACGCGCTTGCCCTCGTCATCGCGACGTCCAGGGCCTGCCGCCAGTACCTGGCCGCGCTGCGGCTTTTCTTTGGCGGTCTCCGGGAGGATGATGCCTGAAGCAGTCGTATCCTCCTGCTCGGTGGGCTCAACAATCAGCCGATCCCCCAAAGGTTTGAGATTGAGTGACATTGAAATATAACCTCCTCGCAGTATTAAAAATAGTAGCTTAAGCATACAAGAATAGTATTAGCACTCTAACACCCAGAGTGCTAAGAAAGGATATTACCGCAACTTGGGCCAAACGTCAAATCCGGGGAATCGTTTTGAGCGATCAGTGTCCTAAGGGGGCATTAGGAGCTAGTGCCCTGTCAAGGCTCATTTGAGAAGTCCGGCATCTGGGGATGCCGGACCGCACGTGGGCGTGCTCACTCCTCAAATCACGGTTGATAGACCGCCAGGGTGGTCCCAAAGTCAGTTGCCAGACACCTTGTGCTCCGAAAATGGGAAAACCCTGCACTAGGAGCAAAGTGCGATGGACAGCAAGATGAAACTCAGATATATTAGATAGTGGAGACTGCTCCTTAACAACACAGAGGTTGAAATGCAAACATTCAAGATTGTGATAGCCGGCAATGGAGGGGTGGGCAAAAGCAGTCTACTGCATCGCTATGTGGCTGGCCAGTTCAATCGTTCATATAGTGTGACCATCGGCGCCGACTTCGCAAGCCGCGAAGTGGATATGGGAGATGAAACCATCCGCTTGGTCATCTGGGACCTTGCTGGCCAGCGCAGATTTCACGTCGTGCGCGATGGTTTCTATCGCGGGGCGAAAGTCGTCATCTTAGTCTTCGACATCACCAACCCGGCAAGTTGGGAAGACCTGCCGTTGTGGGAAGAAGAAGTTACTCAGCGGGTCCCTGACGCACGAATTGTGGTCGTCGGCAACAAACTAGATCTAAACCACGAGCGAGTAATCCTCAGTGACTCGGCACACCTATGGGCAAAACAGCGTCGCTACGGCTATGTAGAGACAAGTTGCGCCACCGGTGCTGGGGTAGACGATCTGTTTGTCGGAATAGCTCACCTGGTTACAAGTTATGAGTCTCCCATCAAGCGTGCCAATTCCTCCTCTGCGACATCTTCTTCCAACTTCTTGAAGAGAGGCACTGGACGTTGTAGTCCTTGACCAGGCGTCAACCGACTTGGCGCCCACTCACCCGTGGCTTGGCTATCGTCATAACACAAGGCTGCGTGAGAATGCTCAGCCTCATCGAAGGTTTGCGTGTATTGCCGACCGAAAAGCTGTCCCTGGTAGCCCAGCATCTCGTGCAATCGCTGGCTGGTGAAGGGCAAGAAAGGCGCGAATAATACCTTTAGGTTGTCAACGACCTGGAGAATGACGTAAACGGTGGTGGCAGCCACCCCCCGATCTTGCTTGATTTGGAACCACGGCGCTTTGTGATCCAGGTAGACATTGGCTGCCCGGGCAATACTCATTGCTTCCTCCAAAGCGGCTTTCAACCGAACTGCCTCTATCAGTTCACCCACCGACTGGAAGCCAGCTTCGGTCTTGGCCAGAATGTCGCGGTCCAGGTCGTCCAGGTCACCAGGCCGGGGAACGCAGCCGTCGAACTGCTTGTAAGCAAAGCTCAACATACGGTTAACCAGGTTGCCCCAGGTAGCGACCAGTTCGTCGTTGTTGCGGCGTATGAAGTCACTCCAGGTGAAATCAGTGTCGCGCGTCTCGGGCGCGATGGCGGTCAGGTAGTAACGAACCGGGTCAGGATCAAAACGTTCCAAAAGATCAGGCGCCCAAATGGCCCAATTGCGACTGGTGGACAGCTTCTGGCTCTCCATATTCAGATACTCGTTGGCCGGCACGTCGTAGGGCAGATTTAGGCTCTTGGTCGGATCGTCTTCGTATAGGCGCTCGACGGCCATCAGTTCACCCGGCCAGATGATGGTATGGAAGGGAATGTTGTCCTTGCCCATAAAATAGAACGTTTTGGCGGCCGGATCATACCACCATTCTTTCCATTGCTCGGGCTGGTCAACGTTGTGAGCCCACTCGACGCTGGCTGTGAAATAACCCATCACTGCTTCGAACCAGACATATAGCCGTTTCTGGTCATATCCTTCCAGTGGCAACCGAATGCCCCACTCGATATCGCGGGTGATGGGGCGGCCTTTGAGTCCCTCTTTGAGGTAACCTCGCGAGAAGTTGATGACGGTGGGTCGCCAGTGGTCTTTGTCATCGTCCAGATATGCCCCTAGTCGATCTGTGAGTTTGGGCAAGTCAAAGAAGAAGTGCTCTGTCTCGCGAATGACCGGTGTCGAACCGTCGGTTTTGCTGCGCGGATTGATGAGTTCGGTAGCATCCAGGAGCTTACCACAGTTGTCGCATTGATCGCCTCGTGCACCGTCGTAGCCGCAATTAGGGCAGACGCCTTCTACGTAACGATCGGGCAAAAAACGCCCCTCTGTATCTGAATAGAGCTGCCGCTGCGTTTCCTTGTAAAGGTAACCGTTCTTAAGGCAGGCCAGGAAGATGTCCTGGGCGATGCGATGGTGATTTTCAGTGTCGGTGTGGGTAAACAGGTCATAGCTGATACCGACTTGCTGAAACGTGTCAAGGAACCGGGCGTGAAAACGCTCAAAAACCTCGCGCGGGCCGACTCCCTCGGCATCGGCACGGACAGTGATAGGCGTACCGTGCGAGTCAGAGCCGGAGACCATCAGTACGTCGTTCCCGGTTAACCGATGGTAGCGGGCGAAGATGTCAGGTGGCAGGTATGAGCCAGCCAGATGTCCGATGTGTAAGTCGCCATTGGCATAAGGCCAAGCAGTACAAACCAGGATTTTCGCTGCCATAGGTCTTCTCCTATTTCTCTTTTCCCAAGATTTAGATTGCACCATGCTGCGTGTGGATGCCAAACAAAAAACCGCGCCAGCGGCGCGGCTTAGAGCCATTTGGCCAGGAGTCAGCAACTCCTGGCACAAGCTGGATAGCCGCGCCAGCAGGTGTAGCGCATCATCATAGCGCGCATCATAACGATCATAGCTTGAATCAGACTCATCTCCATCTCTTTCCGCACGACGTATTTCAGAAGATATCGAATCTGACCGTATTATACTCGGAATTTCCTGGATTGTAAAGGGCGATCTTAAGAGAAAGGCGAACAACATGCTTCCGTGGAGAGTATTTGCCACCATAGGCAGCGTGGAGTAGAATTCTCTGACCTGCTTAGTATACTTAACAGGGCGGGTGCTCAGCACAAAGACGTTATCTACTTTGAGTCTATCACACTATGTGGTACTATAACGTTCACGAAAGTGGGTGTTCTATTCCATCGCTTCCTGATTCTCAATCAATCGTGCCTGGTCCCCAGGTCCCTCGGACATTGCGCACGGACCGACGTGCAGCGAGTGATTGGGCATGGAAGTTGCGGGAATTTGAAGAAACACAGGTTCGTTACCGAGACGCCCCACCAGCAGGTCAGCCTCCCTTTCGATACCTGCCAGGCACACGGCCTGTGCTCATCTCGGCTCCGCACGGCGCCCTACATTGGCGTCACGGTGGGTGGAAGGGCGAAGATGAATACACCGCAGCACTAGCTCACGTGCTGTCCAAAGAGATGGGTGCGCACGCCCTTTATACGGTGCGGCGCATTCGACCTGATCCTAACTTCGAAGACGACTCCGAATACAAGCACACATTGGCTCGCCTGCTAGTAGAATACGACATAGAGCTGGTTCTTGATCTGCATGGTGCACGACGTGGGCGAGATTTTGGCATAGAACTGGGCACGATGAGCGGTCTCACCTGTCCTGACTACGAAGCTACCATCATTCGGCATCTCGAGTGGCAGGGGTTTGTTCGGGATCACCGTCGCTCGTTAGATCGACTGTGGGTGAACCAACTCTTCAAAGGGGGTGCCCGACAACGAACCGTGACACGCTTCGTGTGGGAGCAGTGCGGGGTCAACGCCGCCCAGATCGAAATCAACGCCCACCTGCGTGTGGTACGTCGCAAGCCCGACGCCATGCTCTATTGCGACGAGCCTGATTTCACTGCCGACCCAGTTCGCCTGCGGCGGACGATCCGGGCGCTTGTAAGAATCGTCCGAGCGGTTTGAATGTCAGGTGGCAAGTAGTCGGCAAAGGTGAGAAATGCGTGCCATATATATTGATAAGAATATCCCCAAAGGTCTTCTAGTCAAAGTCCTCAAGCCGATTTGGCCGGGCGTTGTCTTCAGTCCTCTGTCCATATCTCGTTATGAAGACTTGCCGGAGCCAGACTTGCCCGGTCCCCGCTGGGTGCGAGTTGAGAACAAGCAATGCGGCATTTGTGCCAGCGACCTATCACTGCTCTTCGTGGACGCCGAACCTTCGGTTGCACCGATTGCCCTGCCGGGCTACCAACGTCTTTACCTCGGACACGAAGTGCTCGGTGTGGTGAAGGAGGTCGGCCCTGAAGTGATGCGGGTGAAAGTAGGCGACCGGGTGATCATGGACACCCGTTTTCAGGGAGCTACTTGCTTGAGCCAGGAGATCGATCCGCCCTGCCCCCACTGCGCCGAGGGCAATTACGTACGCTGCGAAAACGCATCGGCGGGCATCGGGCCACGCGGGATTGGCGGGGGGTGGGGCGACGGCTTCACTGCCCACGAGACCGAGATTTACCCAATCCCCGACGACCTGACAGATGACCAGTCTATGATGATCGAGCCCATCAGCACCGGGCTACGAGCGGTCCTGCGCCGTACACCGGGGCCCGGCCAGCGCGCGCTGATTTTGGGCAGCGGTATCGTCGGACTTAATACTTTGCAGTGCCTGCGTGCCGTGTCGTCCGATTGCCACATCACTGTCGTCGCCCGCCACAGGCACCAGTCTGAAATGGCCCGCCGCATGGGGGCAGACGAAGTAGTAACAGACGAGGATGGCTATCAGGCAACCGCCCGCATCACCGGCGCCAAACTGTACGAAGGAATGTTCGGCAACCGAATGTTGCTGGGTGGCTTCGACGTAGTTTACGATTGCGTCGGATCTGCCAAAACGCTAGAAGACAGTCTGCGCTGGGCAAGAGCCGGCGGCGCAGTGATATTGGTGGGTGTCAAGTTGGCACCTCTTAAGCTAGATCTTAACCCCATTTGGCACCAGGAAGTGGACCTGATGGGCATCTATGCCCATGGCGCCGATCTATGGGAGGGCGAACTGCAACCCACCTACGATCTCGTGATTGAACTGATGCGCCAGGGAAAATTGACAGCGGATGGCCTCATCACCCACCGCTTTCCTATTAGCCAATGGCGTCAGGCAGTAAACGCTGCGTTGGACAAACGCAACGGAACCATAAAAGTAGTGTTTGACTACACACTAGAGTAAGTGAAGAAATTCAGCTAGGCGAAACACACGGAGGTAAGTATAGTGGTTTCATTTGACGTCACAACACACGCTGGTAGTGCCAGCTCCACGGTAGTTGCAGAGGATAGCGTGCCTGAGAGATATATCTGGCAACCACGTCCAATTAACATTTGGGTTGGCATGAATCCTTCCAATTATCTTCAGCTACACGTGCTACGCGCAATACAGCAGAGACTCAGGTCTCAGGGGTGCAATTTCGTTCAAGTGCCAGGAGAAAAGACAGAGCTTGGGTCCATTGTCGACCTCGGCATCGGCTTTGGAGCGAATCTACGGGAAGAGATCAGACCTTCAGCCGTATACGGTCGGCTGCCCAAGCCGCGCGGCACAGCCCTGATGATCACCGCAGTTGAGAGTATTCCAGATATCGACCTGTTCGATCTCGCGCGTGGACAACTTGTCAAGAAGGCTTGTCAACTTGGGATTCTTGTAGAAGGTCATCTGGAAGGATCCAAAGTGAAAAGAGCGCTCTGGGCCAGCATGGCGGGCAACCACAGTCTGCTTACCGGTCACGAAGAAGATATCCTTGACAACCTGGCACTGCGGGTGCAGGCTCACGCTGGCGCTGAGAAGATAAACAAATATTCGGGCGATGACGAAACATCCCTATCCTGGGAGGCGTGGAGCCGATCAAGCGTTCACCACGATATCGCTCAGGCGGGTCGGGTCTTGGGGCAAGCCAACATCATTGAAGATAAAGTCGCCCTGGACCAATATGGTACAGATAGACAAGCGCGAGATGTGCTACGCTTCCTGGAACGGGGTGCACTGGGTGAAGGTATGCGAAGCCAACTCGACCCGAGTTTGCGCGTGATGGCGGTAACAAGCACAGGTGGGGGGAAGATCAACGTCAACCCTGACCCCATGGCTGGTCAGATCATCCCCATCAGTCAATTAACGTGGGATGGTTATGTTCGGGCACTTCCGCGGGGCTGTCCCATCACTTTCAACGATCCCTCCATAGAGACACACGAAAACGGGCTGGTATATCTGGCTGGTGCGCTGATCAATGCTGGCTTGATAGACAGTTTTGACGGCTTTATGGGTTTTCTCAAGAGCCACTTTGCCGAACATAACCGGATCGATGTTCTTCCCATCGGTATGGAAGCCAAGGCAACGGCCATCGAGCACTTCCACCGGCAACCCAGGAAAGATTCTATAAAAGACCCAGCCAAGGTGGAGCTTGTACATCCAGACCAAGAACGTTTTCCGCCGATCGACTTCCCATGCGGCGTGCGTCCGGCAGAACTGCAACTGTTATCGGCCGTTTTTAGGTCCCAGGCATTCAGGCAGCCGGGCCCATTGGACAAAATGGTGATTGTTATTCTGCCCGGCCACGGGTCTGTGGCTATCTGCGGTGGGAGACCGAGGCAGGAACTAACCGACGTCCTGATCAACGGTATGGAGATGGAGTCACCAATACGAGTCTAGGTTCTGAACTGGACCAGGAACGCGGTCATCAATGTCCTGTGATGTTGTATTTCGAATGATGGTAAGTGTCTCGTGAAAGTCTTGGTCATTGGCGCTACTGGTTTCGTTGGTGGGGCGATTGTGCGAGCAGCGCTGGTTCAGGGTTGGCAGGTGCGCGCTATGCGCCGCGACGACCGGCGGGTCGGTGCTATCGGTGACCTGGCTGAGAAGCACGAGATCGAGTGGTGCCAGGCCAATCTGATAGATGCCAGCACCATAGCCGAGGCGATGCTTGGCTGCGACGTGGTCTTCCACGCGGCGGGCTATTATCCGACAAGCAGCCGTGACCCGGCCCGTCAGGTACGACGCGCACAGACTCAGATGGAAGGAGTGTTGCTGGCTTTTCGCCAGGCCAAACCAGGCACCCTGGTCTACACCAGTTCGCTGAGCACCATCGGCCCTCCGTCGGAACCAGGCAGATTGGCGAACGAGAGCGACCTATACCAACTGGGCAATGTGCCGGCCCCATACTTTGACATTAAAATGGTAATGGAGCAGACTGCTCTGGAGTCTGGACTGCCGGTGGTGGCCCTGTGCCCAGCCGCCGTGTTCGGGCCTGGAGATGTGAAACCGACCAGTGGTCGACTGCTTATCAATGTGGCGCGGGGCCAAATGCCCCTCTACCCTGATGGACAGATTAACGTCGTGGACGTGCGAGACGTGGCCGGGGCGCACGTGGCTGCCGTGGAAAGAGGTCAGCCCGGTGAACGTTATATCGTTGGCGGTGAGAATATGAGCTTTCGCCAAATGTTGACTGTAGTGGCTCTCCAGGCCGGACGAAGACCACCGGCGGTGCGCTTGCCGCCAAGATTAATCGAATTGGCCGGCTCGTTGGCGGGTCAGTTGGGCATCTTGGGAGCCGATATGCTCCAGGCGATTCGTCAGTTTCAGCCTCTCGACACGGACAAAGCCCGCGCCGAGCTGGGCCTTACCACTCGCCCCTTCGCCGAAACCGTACACGACGCCCTGGCTTGGTTCTATGAGCATGGCTATTTGCGCAGCCAGGTAGACGGTGGACAGTAGACGGTAGACAGAGAATTAATACGACACTTGCACCGCGCATACACTTGCATTCCCTGGCGTGCTGGCACTGTGCGTCAGCACACGTGTTGCCCGCCAGCGTGTGTCATCGCAGGTGCAGGTGTACGAAATACGAAATACGCAGTACGCAATACGAAATACGCAGTATGCAATACTAAAGGTGAAGTCAGATGAAGTATCCACAACATCCTAAGAGAGATGAAGCAGCTTATATCACCATCGTAGAAGGGCCACCTCCGGAGTTCATGGAGGTGGACACGGATTGGACAGCTTCTGTCGCCGAAGGGCCATTCCCGGCCATCGTTGCCAAGTGCGAGACACGCACACTTAACGGTGAGGCACTGGTCGAGCGCTGTCGCCAAGCTTGGCAAGAGAGACGGCCCGCTCGCCTGGATTTTCCACAATCTGATGGCGAGCGCGGTGAACTAGAAATCGTCGCCGCCCGCTGGGAGCAGGTCCCCGAAGGACAGAAACTGGTTCTGTGGGTCAAGGTTGAAGATTTTGAAGTGGTAGAAGAAGACGATCTCGAATATTGAACCCTCGCCAAGAGCGATTTTGTGAAAACTCTCCATCTACCGGGTATTACGGCGCGGAGTATCTACCTCAAAAGGAGAAGGAATTGTGTCTGAAGAGCTGCAAAGGTTTATCGACGAGCATCTAGCTGCCGTGGAGCCGATGGAAAAAGCGTCCAACCTGGCCTATTGGGGTTTTACTACGACAGGAGAAAAGAAATACGAGGAGGAAGTCACCCGCCTCCACGTTGCCCTACGTAAGATCTACGCCGACCGCGATAGCTTTGAGCGACTGAAGGTGCTGGTGGACGGCCAGCCTATTGATGACCCAATGCTGGCCCGCCAGGCAACTCTGCTGCGAAATGCCTTCGTCGGCAACCAGATGGACGATGAAACCATCGAAGAACTCACCCAACGCGAAGTGGCCATCGAAAGCATCTTCAACACCTTTCGAGCCGAGCTCGGCGGGAAGAAAGTCACCGAGAATGAACTGAAGGAGATGCTGCGCGAGTCAGACGACCAGGACTTACGTCGCCAGGCGTGGGAGGCCAGCAAGCAGATTGGCGGCCAGGTGGCTGACCTATTGATTGGCCTGGTGGAATTCCGCAATGACATCGCGCGCAACATCGGCTTTGAGAATTATTACGAGATGCATATCACGCTTCAAGAGCTAAACGAGGGGGAACTCTTTGCTATCTTCGATGAGTTGGATGAGTTGGTAAGCTCTGTCTATCGTAACTACAAAGCTGACCTGGATGCGCAGCTTGCCGAACGTTTCGGCATCAACTCGGTTGATCTGCGCCCCTGGCATTACAGCGATCCGTTCTTCCAGGAAGCACCGGCCGCTGATCCGGCTGTGCATAAGTTTATGGCTGACACCTTTGCAAACCAGAATATCGAAGCCCTCACCCGCCGCTTCTACCACGCCATCGGCCTCGGCGTGGATGATGTACTGGCGCGCAGCGACCTATACGAGCGAGAGGGAAAACAGCAACATGCTTACTGCATGCACGTGGATCGGGAGGGTGACGTTCGAATCTTGGCCAATATCCAGCCTAACGACAAGTGGATGGCCACCATGCTCCACGAGTGCGGTCACGCCGTCTATGACAAGTATCTGGACATGGATCTGCCCTACCTCCTGCGTGCGCCAGCGCACATTCTCTTCACCGAAGCCGTCGCCATGCTGATGGGACGGCTTGAAACCGACCCGGACTGGTTGACTACCTATGCCGGGGTTCCCTTCGAGGAGGCCCAATCGCTTTCCAATCAGCTATGGGGACAATTGCGTGGTCAGTTGCTGATTATGGCTCGCTGGGTACCTGTAATGAGTCACTTCGAACGTGCGCTCTACCAGGATCCCCATCAAGATTTGAACACCCTCTGGTGGGACTTGGAAGAGCGTTTCCAGATGGTGCCACGCCCAGAGGGTCGTAATGCGCCCGACTGGGCCGCCAAGATCCATCTGGGCACTGCCCCCGTCTATTACCACAACTACCTGATGGGGGAACTAGTCGCCTCACAACTGCACCACACCATAAAGTCTCAAGTCTTGGGCGGAAACGGAGACCTCGGTCGCCGCTTCGTCACCGACCCGGCCGTGGGGCACTTCCTCACCGAAAGAGTCTTTCATCCTGGGGGCGTACGACACTGGCAGGAAGCACTTGAGTTCGCCACGGGCGAGCAGTTGCGTCCGCAGTACTTTGTGGATCAGGTCAACACCTAGTTCGAGAACGTGATATTTCCCCAGTTCATGCCGCACCTTCGCCTTCCATCTCTGAGAAGCGGGAGCCTTGGGTACGTCCAGATTTTTGGTAGGGCGGCATCCCTATGCCGCCGCTGACGCATAGGGATGCGCCAGCTACCTAGAATGTGGAGCAGAAACGGGAGCTGTTCGAACAGGATAGAAGTATCAGTGTGTCTGCGCCCTGACCAATAAGGAAGATCTCAAGGCAAGTATCGACACAAATGCCAAACCCTCAATGAGGAGGAAGTGACCGATGGAGATCAAAGGCAGAACCGTCTTGGTATTGGGTGGCTACGGCCTGGTGGGTATGGCCGTCTGCCGCCAACTGATGTATGAACGGCCCGATACACTCATCGTCAGTTCGCTGTTGAAGGATGAGGCTCACAAGGCAGTTGATCGCCTGCATATGGAATTCCCCGACAGCCAGGTTAAGCTCATCCCGATCTGGGGCAACATCTTCGTACGGGCAGACCTCAAAGACAAGGCTCGTGCCGAAGTACTGGCCAGTCCTGAATATCGACGCTGGGTTTACGATGACGTTCTGGCCGAAATGAGCGAGGTAACGATTGCCACCTCGTACCTGGCACACATCATCCGCGGTGAAACACCACAGTCGCCGGGCGTCGTGCCCGATGCCATCATAGACTGTGTTAACACCGCCACCGCTCTGGCGTATCAGGACATCTACACCAGCGCTGCTGAAGTACTTGACATCTACGACCGGGCCATTGAAGTCTGGCGTCTGGGCAAGGGATCCCCTGAGCAGGCCACTGAGACCTACGTGGGGGCGGTCGAGCGGCTGCTGACCAGTCTCTACGTACCGCAACTTGTCCGCCACGTCCAGATTCTGCATGAGGCGATGCAACGAGCCGGCACACGAGCATACATTAAGATCGGAACCAGCGGCACCGGCGGGATGGGGCTGAACATCCCTTACACCCACGGAGAGGAAAAACCCTCGCGGGTATTGCTTAGCAAATCAGCTATGGCTGGCGCGCATAGCCTGCTTCTTTTTTTGATGGCCCGCACGCCGGGCAGCACGGCGATCAAGGAGATCAAGCCCACCGCGGCCGTCACCTGGAAGCAAATCGGATACGGGCCAATCAAAAGCCGGGGGAGAGAAATCCCCCTTTACGATTGCCTGCCCGATCAGGGACTCCAACTGGGAGGAGATAGACAATTCGACTTGAGTATGCACCAGGGTTGGCAACGGCTGGATGGGGTGCTGGAGTCGGTTTATATTGACACGGGCGAGAACGGTTATTTTTCACTGCCCGAATTCACCGCCATCACCACCCTGGGGCAGATGGAAGGCGTCACTCCAGAAGACATCGCTTTCAACGTAGTGCGCGAGCTTAAGGGTATCAGCACCGGGTGTGACGTAATCGCCGCTCTCGATAGTGCAGTGATGGGCCCTAGCTACCGGGCGGGAGCACTGCGCCACCGGGCCATTGAATTCGCCCGCCAATTGGAGCGTGAGCACAACGTTGACAGCATCGCTTTTGAGATCCTCGGTCCCCCGAAGCTGTCAAAGCTGCTGTTCGAAGCATATATGCTCAAGCGTATTTACGTCACTTTTCAGGCCGTAGCCGAAAGCAGCCCCGAAGCAATGTCGGAAGCATTGGTCCAATTGGTGACAAACGATACGCATCTGCGCAGCCACGCTATTTCCATTGGCATCCCGATCCTTATGGCGGACGGCGTCATCCTGCTCTGTGCCGAGCGAGAGCGGCGCGATCACCGTTGGGAGTGGCAGTCCTGGCAGGCAACACCGGCTGCCATCAATCGCTGGGCAGAGACTGAGTGGATCGATCTGCGAGTCAGCAACATGGCCCACTGGAGGACACGGGTGGTCAACATCCTGTCCGAAGCAAGGAATATGCCTGCCCCTGACTTCGACTCAAGTTCTCGCTGGGGACGCTCAATGGCCGATCCGGGTACCTGGCAACTGGAGTCTGAGATTAACATTGGCGAAGTGGTGGGTTGGATTTTCGTCAACGAGGAAGAAGGCGAGCGGATGAAGGGGTAGTAGTTGATTGGCGGCTCGCGTTGGAGCATGGTATATTCAGGCATCCAAACTTCCGGATTTAGAAGGGAGACCCCCTATGTGGGCCAAGAACATCGTACATACATGTATGAATATCTCAGCCGGCGAAAAGGTGTTGTTGGTTACCGATCAAGCCATGGCACAAATGCGGGAACGCTTGATGGCCGAGATACTAACCACCAACCCCGGGCAAGTGTGGACCTACGTCCTCTCTGACGCTGAACGTCCCCTCACCGAGTATCCACCCCTGCTGCACCAGGCAGCTATGGAAGTCGATGCAGTCATGGTGTTTTATTCTCAGGTACCTCCCGATGAAACACCAGGCCGGCTGGCCTTCTGGCGCACCTGCCGCGAGAACGGCACACGTGTGGGTTATGGTGCGCAGATTGACGACAAGATCCTTGAGAATGAGCTCAGCGCCGACTATCAAAAGATCGCAGCCATCACTCAGCGACTAAAGGAGCATCTGCAGGGCAAGGATAAAGTGCGCATCACAACCCCTCTGGGCACCGATCTTACCTGCTCTATCGCCGGGCGGGACATCAAAGAGGACACTGGGCTGATCCACCAACCGAGCCAATTCGGAAACCTGCCGGCTGGTGAATGCTTTGTCGCTCCGTTGGAAGAAAGCGCCGAAGGCGTGTTGGTAGTGGACAAGAGTTTTCCAGAGTTGGTGGTGAAGCAGCCGGTCCGTATCGTCTTCAAGAAGGGGCGAGCAGTTGTCATTGAAGGAGGGGCTGAGGCCCGAGAGCTTTTGCGGCGTATTGAATATGGGGAGCAATTGGAACACGGCGAGAACTGCCGCGTCATCGCCGAACTGGGAATCGGAACTAACCCGCAAGCGCGGCTCACCGGCAAGCTGATGACCGATGAGAAGGTGATGGGTACCATCCACGTGGCCATTGGTGATAACGCTTCGCCCAGCTACGGCGGCGTGAACCCTGCGCCCATCCATATTGATGGCGTTGTTGGCCAACCGACGTTGGTGGTGGATGGAAAGACCCTGATTGAGGAAGGCAAGTATTTGGTTTAAGTGATTGCATGAATGAATAGGGGGTGACTATGTGCAAGTAGATGTACATTTGCACGGCATACTGCGTGACCATCTACCGCCCCATGCTAAAGGGCGGGCCACAATCAATCTAGAAGATGGCGCTTCGGTCGGCGACCTACTCATCCAATTAGGCATCAAACGACGAGTGATTATCACGCGTCATGGCAATCAAAAACTGGAAAAAACACACATTCTCCAAGACGGTGACCAGATATCAATTTTTACCGTCATTGGCGGAGGATAATTAGCCAAAAGGAGGACTCCTTATGCCACACGGTTACAACGGCAAGATCTTGCACGTCAACTTGACCACCGGGGATATCACCGTCGAGGAACCGGAAGAGAAGTTCTATCGCAAGTATATGGGCGGTAGCGCGATGGGACTTTATTATCTACTCAAGGAGATGCCGGCTGGGGCTGACCCACTGGGACCGGACAATGTCCTGGCCCTGTGTTTGAGTGTGATTACCGGCACGCCCATCTCCGGCCAAAGTCGTTTGACCTCGGTCGCGAAATCACCCTTGACGGGGTGCATTGGAGATTCACAAAGCGGTGGTTTTTTCCCGGCCGAGATGAAATTCGCAGGCTTCGACGCCATTATCGTCAAAGGTAAAGCTGAAAAACCAGTATATCTCTGGATCCACGACGGCGAGGCCGAACTGCGCGACGCCAGTCACTTGTGGGGGCGCATCACCGGTGAGGTCGAGGCAATTCTTAAAGAGGAATTGGATGACAACAAGATCGAAGTGCTCCAGGTGGGTCCGGCCGGTGAAGAGGGTGTGCGCTTTGCAGCACTCATCAATATGAGTAACCGGGCCAACGGGCGCACCGGTATGGGCGCGGTGATGGGCTCCAAGAATCTCAAAGCGGTGGTCGCGCGGGGTACCAACAAGCCATCCATTGCTGACAAGGAGGCACTGAATGAGTTAGCTCGCTGGGGTGTGGCTAATTTCCCCGATTCGGACATAGCTGGATTGGGAAAATACGGCACCGCTGAAACTACCGGCGCCCAGCAAGAGGTGGGAGGGCTGCCCACCTACAATTTCACCAGCGGCGTCTTTGATGGCTGGGAGGCAATTGATGGCCCCACTATGTACGATACCATCCTGATGGGCGTTAACGAGGGCAAGCAAGACCGCTACGGGCGAGATACATGTTACGGTTGTACCGTCCGCTGCAAACGTGTGGTAGAGATCACCGAAGGACCGTATCAGGTAGATCCTCATTACGGAGGACCTGAATACGAGACGACCTCCACCCTTGGCAACTACTGCGGCATCAGCGATCTGGCCGCCGTCTCCAAGGCCAACGAGCTGTGCAACCAGTACGGCATGGATACCATCTCGTGTGGGGCGACCGTTGCCTGGGCTATGGAGTGCTTTGAAGAGGAGCTTATCACCGTCGAGGATACAGGTGGTATCGAACTGCGCTATGGCAGCGCCGAAGCGCTGATCAAAATGGTGGAGATGATCGCCAAACGCGAGGGGATCGGCGACATCCTGGCCGAAGGCTCGGCCCGTGCCGCAGCCAAAATCGGACGGGGCGCTGAGGAATATCTCATCACCAGCAAAAACCAGGAAGCGCCGGCCCACATGCCTCAGGTCAAGCGCACCCTGGCTCTGATCTATGCCGTCAACCCTTTCGGAGCTGATCACCAATCGCACGAGCATGACCCCAGCTACCCCGCATACCCGGAACGCATGGCCCAGCTAGGCCTGTTTGATCCGCAGCCTGACCTGGTGCTCAACGAAGAGATGGTGCGCTACGCTATGACCACCCAACATATGTATAGCGCCATGGACAGCATCAATGTATGCCAGTTCGTCTATGGGCCAGCGTGGCAGCTCTACGGGCCCGACCAATTGGTGAAAGCCGCGCAGGCTGTGACCGGCTGGAACGTGAGTCTGTACGAGCTGATGCAAGTCGGTGAACGCCGATTGAATATGATGCGGGCCTTCAACGCGCGCGAGGGAATCGGACGAGAAGCTGACACGTTGCCCAAGAAATTTTTTACGCGTCCCTTGAAGGGAGGCCCGTCCGACGGCTATGTGATCGACCAAGACGAGTGGCAGAAGGCGGTTGACACTTACTACGCTATGTGTGGTTGGGACGCAGAGACGGGCAATCCCACGCGCGTGAAGTTGGAGGCACTGGGCATCGGCTGGGTGGCCGACAAGCTTGATCTTTGATGTTTTGGTTGTGATCTATCGCGCCGGCTGAGCCACGGCGCTAAAAAAGCCCTACCCGCTTTGCTTTTATGCCTACATTCATGCCCGGGAGGTGCTGGCATGTCACTGAAGATCCTGTACATTGAGGACGACAAACTGCAAGCAGACACGCTGACGGATATTCTCAAATACCAGTTCGAGGGAGTTGAAGTTCAGATAGCCAGCGATGGGCTGGAGGGAATCAGGAAAGCCCGTGAGTGGGATCCCGATCTGATTCTGCTGGATCTGATGATGCCCCATGTTGATGGGCTTGAAGTGATACACCGATTGCGAGACGACGCCGAAGTTGGAGATGTGCCGATTGTGATCATCTCGGCCTGGGTGGGGACCGGCTCGCAGGTTGGTGCTATCGCCGAAAAAGCAGGCGCCGACGCGTTTTTCGCTAAGCCGCTAGAGGCTGAGCAGTTGGTGAATATTGTGGCACGTTATGCCCGAGACCGGGGATCTGGTTAAGGCAGGGTGTGTCCCAGAGCGCGGCATCATTTAGGGCAATGCCAAGAAAATGTTTGGGCATTGGGCAATGCCAAGAATATTTTCTTGGCATTGCTTGGGCTTTTCCAGGTATCACTTGTCTGGCTTTGTTTCAACGAGTCTGAGCGGGCCGTTTGCGCAATTTAATTCTTGGAAAAGCCTAGGTTAGTTGTCCGGCGCACCGGCGTCGACCCAATCGCTGATGATGCGAATCTCCGCGGGCAATAAGCGAGGTTCCCTCTTGGGCATTTCCCCGGAGACGATTTGTTCAACCAGGTAGCTATCCGCAGCACTCCCTGGCTCGATCACCGGGCCGTTCCACGAACCGGCCATCACATCGGCGTGAGTCTTGAGGATCAGTCCTTCCTCGGTTCTTTCGCCCCCGTGGCACTTGACGCAGCGTCTCTGAAAAATGGGTAATACATCCACCGAGAAACTGACCACGACCGTGTCTGGGGGTGGCGTCGGTGTTGGGGGTGCGGGTGTAGCGGTTGGCGTTGGGGAAGATGTGGGCGTGCCAGTCGGCGTTGGGGAAGATGTGGGCGTGCCAGTCGGCGTTGGGGAAGA
>DAOUMD010000215.1:0-33403 GCA_034412795.1 Anaerolineae bacterium | reverse complement strand
TTGTAAGAAACCGGGTTTTTGAACTTCAGTGTGCAACCGCAACTATGAAAAAGCACCTTGCAACGTGCCAAAACCTATGGTCAGACGACAAAAAACCCGGTTTCTTGGCTTTTATCTAAACTCAAATTACAGACATCACGTCAGCTCACCGTCTCTTGTCCAGTCTGAACAAGGCGAGATGAATGATGTGTCCGTCGACCACTAACGCCGAACCAACGATCTGCCGCCCCCAAAAGCGATAGTCATGACCCATACCCACCGAGGTGAATATGTTGTCTTCGCAGCCCTGAGCTTCTTGCAGAAATGCCCTGGCCTTGGCCAGGGATGGTGCCTCATGCCTGCCCTGGCTCTGCAACAGCGCATCGATGGCGTAACTCTTGACCAACTTGGGATGTAACGCCTGGTACGCCTTCTGGCGGGGGACGACGTCCAATCCGACCGCTTCCCCGTTGGTGAAAACCAGACTACCCTGTTGATGAGCCACGCATTCAAAAGCGCTCAAATACGCTCCCAGGTCTTGAGTTTTGGCCGTGTAGACATCTCGCATGGCACGGGTTTGTGAAGTAGTGCCAGCTTCCCGGTGCAATGCTTTAATGTCAGACCATACACGTATCTGGTCGGACGAATAGCCTCGCTTTGAACGTAGCGACCCGGTCACCGTGTCCGTTTTGCTGGCCCGGCTCCGGTGCGACATGAGAACGCCCGAGTCAGAAAAGGCGGCCGATGTGTAATGCCAGCGACCCTGCTCCGTGCAACTCACGGGGATAAACGTCTCGGAGTTGCCTTTGAGTAAGATCGAGGTGTTCAGGACACGATTCTGCCTGGCACCGATCAGTTCTTCACCATCCAGTAAAAGAATGGGACGTGGAGATGTGGTGGTGACTTTGAGTTCGGGCACTGATCCAGACTGGTTTACCTCGGTGACAGTGATCAGTGCTTGATCCATAGCCTCCTTTAGCAACCCATAATCAGGACCGCCATTTTGTGAGGTAAACAGAGGCACGATGGCCATGTTCTCGAAGATTTGCAACTCTCCCAGTCTCAATGCTGATAGGTAGTCGATGATGGTTGAGTCCATCTCATTACCCCCTTTCCTTGCGAGAGATCTCTCGGAAAGTCAGCCAACACAACAACGAATTAGGAAAGGAACGAATTCTTCGCGCTCACCCAGTCATTCGTTTTATTCCAAATTCGTTGTTGTCTTGCGCCATAATCACTTTCCGAGTTATCTCTACGAGGTCTGCCGACTGTCATTATGATAGCATGGGCACCTTGCAAAATACTTGCACGCAAAATACTTGCGCGCAAAATACTTGCGCGTAACCCCTCTGTGACTGGTACATATGTCTCAGGCAAGGCCGAAGGGATCAACGTCGAAGTCATCGACTTGCGTACCTTGCACCCGTTGGACAAAGACACTATACTCAACTCGGTACACAAGACAGCCGCACCCACGTTCTGCGCACTGCTTTCGACAGGAGAGACTCATGGCAACCGAAGTAATCATGCCCCAGCTCGGCGAGAGCGTAGTCGAAGGAACAGTAGGACGATGGCTCATTGCCGAGGGGGAAACGATCGAGGAATACCAGCCGCTGCTGGAAGTGGAGACAGACAAGGTTAACACCGAGATTCCAGCGCCCGCCAGCGGCGTTCTACTCAAGGTATTGGTGCCTGAGGGGGCGACTGTCAACGCCGGCACCCTGTTGGCCCTCATCGGCCAGCCTGATGAGGCAGTGCCCAAGGTTCCCCACAATAAAGATGAAGCACCACCCCAGCAAGACACATCCGCTGCTCGAAAACCCAAAACCAGGGCAGCGAGCAAGGTCAAGCCTCCCGGAGGCAATGGACTGAAACAGGAGAAACCGAGCGGACGGAGCGTCATCACTCCTATAGTGGCCAGGATCGCGGCTGAGCATGGAATCGACCTGGCGACGGTGGACATCCCTGGCAGCGGGCGGGGCGGACGCATCACCAAGAATGATATCCTGACTTACGTTGAAGGCCTCAAAGAGGTAATACCCCTCACCGCCATGCGCCAGGTTATCGCTGAGCATATGCTGCGCAGCGTACGTACTTCACCCCACGCCACCACGGTGATGGAAGCCGATATGAGCCGCGTGGTCGCTTACCGCGCGGCTTACAAGACCGAGTTCCAAGAGCGAGAAGGACTCAGGTTGACCCTCACCCCCTTCTTCGTCCAGGCCGTCGTCGAAGGGCTGAAGGCCGTGCCCGAAGCCAATAGCAGCTTCACCGATCAAGGTATCCTTCTGCACCGGCATATCAACATCGGTATCGCCGTGGCGCTGGATTCGGGATTGATCGTCCCGGTCATCAAGAACGCAGACACGCTGAGTCTCAGCGGCCTGCAACGGGCCATCATTGATTTGGCCGAGCGCGCTCAAGCGGGACAACTCACACCGGACGAGGTTCAGGGTAGCACCTTCACCATCACCAACCATGGCGTCTCCGGGAGCTTGTTCGCGACGCCTATCATCAACCAGCCCAACGCCGGCATCCTGGGTGTGGGCGCCATTCAGAAACGCCCCGTGGTTGTCAGCGTAGATGGGGCGGACAGCATCGCCATCAGGCCCATGTGTTATTTGAGCTTCACCTTCGATCACCGCATTATGGATGGTGCACTGGCCGATCGCTTCCTGGGGAGAGTGACAGCCATGTTGGAAAAGTGGAACTGACCCCCTGACCAGACTGCAAATGCCCAAAAACTTGCGCTTGACCCCACCAAAGCACTTCTTTCTTCTACTACCTGCTCTGACCACCTGCAACCTGTGAGGCGAATCCGCGTATAGATATACAGAGCAGATCAGGCTCAGCAAGTGAACGCATAAGCCAATGATTGAGATCATCGGCTGATATAAGGAAGTGCGTTCAAAACGCACTAAGGCTGTATCTGCTAACCTGTTTCTAACAGGTTTTGTATATCATCAGCGGGGTGTTTCAACGCCCCGCGACCAGGCCAAGGGCACCACCACGGTTTGGTGCAGTGCTACCGCTGGTTGCGATACAATAAAATATGATGCACAGGAATAGCGAGGGATGATTATGTCTAATGAAATCAAGCGTCTATATCGCTCACGGAATGAGCGCATGTTGGGTGGTGTTTGTGGGGGTCTGGCAGATTATCTCAACGCCGACCCAACCCTGATACGGTTGCTTTTCGTGGCGTTTGCTCTGGCGGGCGGGCCAGGGATCATCGCTTATCTGATCTTCTGGATTCTCGTGCCGCTGGAGTCTGAGGGCACACAACCAGCCTCTATGGTTTTCGAAGAAAGCATTGAGGCAGTGTAAGGAGAAAAGAAATGAGTGAAGAACGAACTTGGACCGAAGAAATCGAAATCAGCGGCAGCCAACTGGTAGATTACGTGAAAGACTTGATCCAGGAAGGCAACGTCCGCCGCCTGATCATCCGCACCTCGGATGACAAAACCCTGTTGGAAATACCGCTGACGGCGGGGGTGGCGGTGGGTAGCGTGGTGACGATCTTCACCCCGGTGTTGGCCGCCCTGGGTGCACTGGCGGCATTGCTGGCAAACGTAAAACTACAGATCGTGCGTTTGGACACAGAGCAGGAAGAATAGCCCGGCGACGAACACTCCCACTGACGTAACTCTCCCAGCTCCAGTACCTCGGCCAATGCACCCGAAACCCAACATAAGCGTTGCTATTAGCCCCGGTGCGAGAGCCGTGATCCACGGGCTACAGGTACCACAACGCCCGTCGCTGACAGCGACGGGCGTTGTGGCCTTGTCGTCTGGCTATGCGGGGATCTCCTCTGTTTGCCGTTTACGCTTACGCACACCGAGCTTCACGCGCATCCCCAGGTGGACCAGCAAGATCAGGAACATCAACATCCCAGTCAACTTGTGCAAACCGCCCCAAGCTTCGAGCGAGAGCAGGAAGGGGTTGGAGAGCAACTCCTGTGTAATCCAGGCTATCGGCCCTGTTATGCCGCACAGGGCGTAGAAGACAAAGAGCCATATGTTGACAGCCCGCTTGGCATGCAGTTGCCCGGTCATCTCCCTGGGCGGACGAAGGACAACGCCCTTGATCCACTTCCGGTGCAGCGCAATGTGTACACCGCAGCCGATCAATAACAGGGTACCCGCCACATTGTGAGCCACCGTCCCAAATCCGAACGCCCCCCTGCACCCGGCAGTGTTTGAGGAAGTAGGAAAAGTATGTTAAAATCCGAAGTGTGCGAAGTACTCTCATAAACTGGACTGCTCATAACAGGAGGGAAGGTCCCATGCAAGAAAGTGTAACGATTGAAGCCAGTTGCCACACGTGCCCGCTGCGCCAACGCGCAGAGAACAAACCCAAATCGCTTATAGCCCGCCTCTGGCGCTGGCACACCACCTGGTGTCCTGGCTGGAAGAGCTATGTGGCGGAATTACAGAGCAAAGGTCTGGAAGCTCCCCAGGTATGATACCCCGAAGCAGGAAAGACTGAAGCGACACAAAAGTCGTGGGAGGCGAGGGGACTATGTATCGTATCCTATCTTTAGATGGCGGCGGTCTGCGTGGCGTGCTTACTGCCAAATTGCTGGAGCGTCTAGAAACAAACCATCCCGGCTTTTTATCCCAGGTTGATTTGTTCGCCGGAACGTCCACAGGAGGAGTCCTGGCCTTGGGGTTGGCCTTAGGGCTGTCGCCGACAGAAATGGGACGGCTCTACACAGAAGCGGCTGACAAAGTGTTCGCCGACTCGGTTTGGGATGATATCCGTGATCTGGGCAAGCTGACCGGCGCGGATTATTCAAACCGGCCCCTCAAGCAGGCCATCCTGGACCTTGTCGGCGAAATCACCCTGGGCGACCTGCCAAAACGGGTGCTTATCTCGAGTTTCCAATTGGATAACAACTCTCAGACACCCGGCGTGCCACGCACATGGAAACCCAAGTTCTTCCACAACTTCCCCAGCCAAGATTCGGACACCCACGAAAAGGTCGTGGACGTCGCGCTGCGCACCGGCGCCGCCCCGGCCTATTTTCCCATCTACCAGGGTTACGTGGACGGTGGCGTGGTGGTGAACAATCCCAGCATGTGTGCTCTGGCCCAGGCACTACACCCGGAAACGGGCGGACAAAAGCTGGAAGAGGTGACCCTGCTTTCAATCGGCACCGGTATCATCTCCAAATACCTGACCGAAAAGGACGCGGATTGGGGGCTGGCCCAATGGGCGCCCCATCTGCTCGGCATCGTGATCGAAGGCGGGGTCGGGTTGGCCGACTATCAGTGCCGGCAAATCTTGGGGGATCGTTACCTGCGTATCGACCCCGTGTTGCCAGTTTCTATGAGTATGGACAATTTGGAACAGATTCCCATAATGCAGGAAGTGGGGCAGTTGGAAGACCTACACACCGCAATTGACTGGCTAAAGCGTTACTACAAGTGAGGGGTAGGCTTCTCGTATGAGAGTCGTCGTCATCACCGGTAGTACGCGTGGTATCGGCTTCGGCCTCGCCGATGCATTCCTCGACCTGGGGTGTGCCGTGACCATAAGCGGACGCACCGAGGCCAGTGTGGAGGGAGCCATAGGCAAGCTGTCCGCAAAACAACACGGGGCAGGTCGTGTCTTGGGACAGCCCTGCGACGTGACCCAGATCGAACAGGTGCAGGCGCTGTGGAACGTGGCGGTGGCCCACTTTGGCCGAATAGACATCTGGATCAACAACGCTGGGATCAATCATCCCCGACGTGATTTCTGGGAGCATTCACCTGAGCGGATACAAGCCGTGGTGGATACTAACCTGGTGGGCGTCATGTATGGTTCGCAGGTCGCGCTGCGCGGCATGCTTGATCAAGGCTTTGGGAGTCTGTACAACATGGAAGGCATGGGCAGTGACGGCCGCCAGGTAGAGGGCATGACGCTGTATGGCACCACCAAATACGGCCTGCACTATCTAACCGACGCTTTGGTGGAAGAGACGAAGGGAACGCCGGTGCTGGTAGGCGCCCTCAGCCCAGGCATGGTCATTACCGACATGTTGACCAGTGAAGAAGTGCGCTCAGAAGAGGATTGGGAAAGGACCAAGCGCATTTTCAACATCCTGGCCGACCGCGTCGAGGATGTCGCGCCCTGGCTGGCGCATCAGGTCCTGGACAACGACAAAACCGGCGTACGTATTAAGTGGTTGACCCGAGACAAGATCATGGCTCGCTTTCTGACTTCACCCTTTCGCAAGCGGGATCTATTTGAAGAATCATGAGACTTTGCCGGATGATCCGCGGCAAGAAATGGATTTGAGCGATGCAACCCTGGAAAACCCTCACACGACGCACCATACTGAATCACAGCAAATACCTGACCGTCGAAAACCATACCATTGAGCTGCCCGACGGCCGTATCATTGACGACTGGCCCTGGTTGATCACGCCTGATTTCGTCAATGTCCTGACCGTTACAGAAGAGGAAGAATTCCTCTTCTTCCGCCAGACCAAGTACGCAGTCGATGGCACATCGCTGGCACCTGTAGGAGGATACCTGGAGCCAGGTGAAGCGCCACTGGCTGCGGCCCAACGTGAATTGCTCGAAGAGACTGGTTATCGGGCAGCCGAATGGATCGACCTGGGGCACTACGTGGTGGATGGCAATCGCGGGGCAGGCACAGCCTATCTATTCCTGGCTCGTAGGGCACACCGTGTGACGGAGCCCGATTCCGATGACCTCGAAGAGCTGCAACTCCTTCACCTCAATCGCCCTGAATTAGAGACAGCGCTGGCTGCTGGCGAGTTCAAAGTGCTTCCGTGGGCAGCGGTTGTGGTGCTGGCGCTGCGCCACATAGATAGTTAGGCCAAGTTCATCTACTGAAAGAATTGACTGGAACCGGAAGCCCAGCGATGAGAGGCCGGGGCCTCAAGCTGTTGGAAAGACTTAGGCCGTCGGCTACGACGGCCTAAGTAAACATAAAAATAGCATATACATCACTCCATCGCCTATGCCGGCGGCAGGCCGTTGTCAAAACAGTAGTACATGGTCTGATAGGGCATCCTGAATTCGATTACGTCCTCCATTACATCCTCAGGGGTGGCATTCTCAACCAGGATGCGGGCCATGAAGTCAGCAATCGTCTCCATATCCTCCTCTCGCATACCCAACCGAGTGATCTCAATGGTACCCATACGCAAACCGCCAGGGTGGTCCCAATTCTCCGGCTTATCAGTTGGAATCAAGTTCTTATTGGTGATGATGTTGGCCCTGGCCAGTCGCTGGGCCACCTCCAGGCCACCGCCAAACTGATGTACATCGGCAATGACTTGCTGTGTGCTGGTGTAACCTTTGTGCGCACCCAGCATCGGGATACCCCGGCGATGCAGTGCATCCCCCAAAGCCTGGGCGTTGCGAACGATCTGGCGCATATACGTCTCGCCAAAAGCCAACATCTCGGCGGCCGACACCGCCAGGGCCGCCACCCGGTTCACCTGATGCGTGGCCACCAACGTGGGAAAGATAGCATCCGTAATGGGCCCAGTCAGTTCGGGATTATCCCAGACGATGATCCCGCTCTGCGGTCCGGCAAAGGTCTTGCCTGCCGATCCGGTTAACACCACTGCCCCCTCGCGAATGGGGTCCTGGAATTGACCGGCAGCGATCAAGCCCAGTTGATGGGCACCATCAAAGAAAATTTGTCCACCCCAATCCACCACAATGTCGCGCATTGCCTCAACTGGAAACGGAAACAGCGTCATTGACAACCCCAAAGCAACCAGTTTGGGCCGAACCAGCGGCGCCATCTTGCGAAACATATCCAGATCGACTTCGAGTTCTAGCGAATCGAAGGGAATGTCAATAATCTTCAGCCCACGCACTCCGGCTGGCCCATCCAAGCGATTACTGGAATGACCGCCAAACGGCTGGGCTACGCTCATGATGACATCACCCGGTTCAGTTAGCGCGGCATACACCGTCATATTGCCGAGCATGCTGCCCATCAGCCGGTGATCAGCGTAGCGGGTGCGAAAGACCTTCTTGAGCAACTCCATACACAGAGCCTCAATCTCGTCGATATACCGGGTGCCCACAAACCAGCGGTTCACGGCGCCAATGTGTCCCTCCGCAGCCCGAATGCCGACTTCACTCGACAACAGGGCACGTGCCGTGGGGCTGGTAGGTGCTTCAGGAGCTAACAAATTGATACAGCGTTGGCCGCGCCACTCTTCGTTGCGGCCCACCGCATCCAGCACCGCCTGTTGCATCTCTTCTGCCGACCGACAGGCATCCAGCAACGTCCGCGCTTGGGCCAGAGTTTCGGGATCGTGGACTTCTATCTCGTTTTGAGGCATGAGCGTCTCTCCTTGTGGCTGAAATTTCACTACCGGACACTTTGAAAAATGAGGCGATATGTCAGACCCAGTTGAGCCGAAGCGAGCGCCCTTCGACACACTCAGGATGCCTCCGCTCGCTTAGTGAAAAAGTGTCCAGTAATGAAGCTGAAATAAAAGATAAGGCTGCTGTTTCGTCTAGAACAGAAAGTGTACCCCACTCAGAGCCATTCCGCAAGACCTATTATTTCAGCTCATGTTCAGAACTAGTGCGAACGTATGAAAGCAGAAACGAATTTCGAAAGTCCATACATCCTATCTTACCATACTGTCACTAGTTCTGAACATGAGCCATTATTTCTTCTATTGTTTTTAGGGTGAAATTATGTTATACTTTCCATCAACACACGCACACCACCGAGAGCGTAAGTCACGAACCTCTGATATCCCCATCCCTCAATCACCAACCCTCACCAGAGGAACGTAGATTTCTGAACCAGGCAATCTTACCAAGAAGGCACAAGGTTCTATGACAGAACGGCCGGTTCTAATCAGCAGAATTATCTTCCTGCTGGTCGGTGCCTTACTCTTGTTGGGACTCTACCTGACCAGCCATTACAGCTATCTCCTTTTCCACAGCTTGGTTGAGACGTTTAGCATCGTCGTGGCCTGTGGCACTTTTATGGTGGCCTGGAACGCACGTCAGTTCCTTGACAACGATTATCTACTGTTTATCGGTATCGCCTTCCTGTTTGTAGCTACACTGGACTTGCTCCACACCCTTGCCTATCAAGGTATGGGCGTGTTCACAGAATACGATGCGAATTTACCCACTCAGTTGTGGATTGCCGGCCGATACGTACAGAGTCTCTCGCTTCTCATCGCCCCTCTGTTCATCCGTCGCAGACTGAAACCTCACCTCGCGTTCTTGAGTTACGCTGCGGTCGTTTCCCTTTTACTGGCGTCCATTTTCTATTGGCACGTTTTCCCCGACTGCTATATTGAAGGTGTGGGGTTGACACCTTTCAAAAAAAACAGTGAATACATCATCTCGTTGTTACTTCTCGCCTCCATCGCCCGGTTGCTTCAACATCGTACACAATTTGACCCGGGTGTTTTGCGCGTGCTGAACTTAGCCATTGTACTGACGATTGGGGCTGAATTGGCCTTAACCTCTTACGTCAGCGTTTACGGCCCGTCCAACCTGGTTGGACACATTCTCAAGATCATCTCGTTCTATCTTATTTACAGGGCAATCATCGCCACGGCACTGGTGAAACCCTATCGCGTTCTGTTTAGAAACCTGAAACAGAGCGAGGCGATACTGCGGCAACACACAGTCGAGCTGCAAGCACGCAACGAAGAGCTGGATGCCTTTGCCCACACCGTGGCTCACGGCCTCAGGAATCCTCTGGCTGTCATCATTAGCACTGGCAGGGTGCTCAACATCCATCACGGCCCCAAGCTGGAAGATGAGATACAAGAACTTCTGGGGATGATCACGCGAACGGCGTTTAAGATGAGCCGTATCATTGATGAGCTACTGCTTCTGGCAGAGGTTCGCAAAGCAAAGACGAAAGCCACCCGGCTGGATATGAGCGCAATTGTGGCCGATGCTCAGCAGCGATTGGCCGAGTTAATCGAGACAAACCAGGTAGAGATCAGCCTGCCTGACACCTGGCCGGTGGCACTCGGATACGCGCCATGGATCGAAGAAGTGTGGACCAACTATATAAGCAACGCCATCAAATACGGTGGACAGCCACCACGTCTGGAGCTGGGCGCAACCAGGCAGATGGACGGCATGATACGCTTTTGGGTGCACGATAACGGTCCTGGGCTCACGTCACAGGATCAGGAGCCACTGTTTACTCCCTTCACGCGGCTCGACCAGGTCCGGGCCACCGGACACGGGCTGGGACTGTCTATCGTCAAGCGTATCTTAGAAAAACTTGATGGGCAGGTGGGTGTGAAGAGTGAACCGGGTCAGGGTAGCCTCTTCTATTTTACGCTGCCCGGCGTAGACTAGCACTCTGTCAACGTTGATTCGAAGGGCAACAACAACCATAGGAGCAAAAAATCACCCGTCGATTTAGCTCTGACAGAGCACAAGGGGCGTGGGCTATCGCTCTACCCTGGCGTTAACCACAGATCCAGCCAATCGGCAGCACGGGGCATGCCGCTGGCCAGCGTCGCTCGTCTGACTTCGTCAAGACTAATGGGAACCCGTCGCAACTCAATGCCCAAGATACCGTCCCTCCAGTCGATGATTGCATATTCGGCCCAGGGCAGATAACGTGGCAAGCCCTCAAAAGGCACTTGCTCAAGCGGAAAACCAACACTGCCCGGGTTCACGATGGCTACGCCGCGATGTTGCCGGAGCATCTGCACGTGCGTATGGCCACCAGCCATTACAGTTGCTGTATGGCCCGCTAACATCTCGTCCAATTCCACGACTGGGGTTACGGCCAGGATCTTATCCATAAACGACTGGGGCGAGCCGTGAAAACATAGCAGAGCGTCCTCGGCACCAAGAAAAATCTCAATCCACGGCTGAAAGGAGCGCAAAAAATCAAGGTCAGCTTCTGAAAGCTGACCGACGCACCAATTAATCAACTCCAACTCCCAAGGCGAGACATCTGCATCGCCGTGGACCAAATCAGGGTTGAGCGCCTCCATATCATGATTACCCATAATGCAAGGGCAACCCAAAGCTTTGAGCCGCTCCACAACTTCACAAGGTTGTGGACCCAACGCGGCCACGTCACCCAAGCAGACAATCTGATCCACACCTTCCTGGTCAATGTCCACTAAAACAGCTTCTAAAGAAATCAAATTGCCGTGGATATCGGAAATTAGCCCAACACGCATATAGCCTCCGAACCGGCTCCAGTCAACGACAGCTACTATTCATCGACCCAGTCCATGATCACCTTTCCCGAATTGCCGGAGCGCATCACTTCAAATGCCTTCTCAAAATCTGTATAATGGAACCTATGGGTGATCATAGGAGTTATGTCAAGTCCAGTCTGAATCATCGACTGCATCAAGTACCATGTCTCATACATCTCACGGCCATAGATGCCCCTGATCGTGAGCCCGTTAAAAATCACGGTGTTCCAGTCAATAGCCAGCTCCTCAGTAGGTATCCCCAGCATAGCTATTTTACCGCCGTGGCACATGTTTGCCAGCATATCCCTGAAAGCCTCCCCACTCCCAGACATCTCAAGGCCGACATCGAAGCCCTCCTTCATCCCCAGTTCGATCTGAATCTCCGCGATACTTTTTTCTCTAACGTCTAAAGCAACGGTAGCTCCCATCTTCTTGGCGAGTTCGAGACGATAGGGGTTCAGATCGGTCGTTACAACATAGCGTGCTCCGGCGTGTTTCACGATCGCGGTGGCCATAATCCCAATCGGGCCCGCACCGGTGATCAACACATCCTCGCCCAACACTTTGAACGCCAGGGCCGTATGGGTCGCATTACCGAAGGGGTCGAACATGCACAAGATATCCATGGGGATGTTAGAATCGGCGTGCCAGATGTTAGTTACCGGGATGCAAACGTACTCTGCAAAAGCACCTGGCCGGTTCACACCTACGCCGGTCGTGGCGTTACACAAATGGCGGCGTCCCGCCAGACAATTCCGACATCTTCCACAGACGATGTGCCCCTCGCCTGCAACGATATCGCCATTGTCCAGGTCGTGCACGTTGCTGCCTATCGCAGCAACAGTACCGACAAATTCGTGACCAATCACCATTGGAACCGGGATTGTTTTCTGCGCCCAGGGATCCCAATTCCAAATGTGCACGTCCGTACCACAAATGGACGACTTATGGACTTTTATCAAGACATCGTTGATCCCATACTCGGGTACGGGCACTTCCTCCAACCACAGGCCAGGCTTTCGATACTTCTTGACAAGCGCCTTCATTGTTTTCTTCATGTCTGCTCCCCAACTTCTTCCTCACTGAATGTGCAATTCCACCACATCACCATCATGAAGGATATGATCTCGCCCTACCGGCTGCCCATCGTATACGCCATCCCCCCATACGCGGGCCACTTTTAGATTTTTGACGAAATCCTGATGGATCTTGCCGGCAAAATCCTCCAAGGTCCCTCCTTTTTTCATTACAAAGGGTGCGGCGAAATCAGGATCTCTGCCAGGGGTTTTGGAGTAAATGCGAATAATCTCCAGCCGCTCGAAGACCGCTTGCTTGAGAAGTTCCAGGTTGCGACCGGTCGTTGCCGAGAGAGGTAATAGAGGCCAATCATCTTCGAGCAGTTCGCAAAAGATCTCAAAGTCCTCATCCGACCCGTCGTTGTCGCTCTTGTTGACCAGCACCAGGAAGGGTATGAAGGTCAAACCTCGCTGTTGGGAGTAACGATCTTCCAAATGGCAAGGCACGATGTGGTGTTCAACCAACAGAGCGACAGCTTCCTCAAGCTGCTGAACCGGGTCCGTTTGCAGATCAACCACCAACAGGATCAAATCCGCCCTTCGAATCAGATCCAGCAATTCGGGCTCCATATAGTCCCTGTTCAGAGGCGGAGTGTCGATCAACTGGATCTGGATATTCTCCACAGGCATCATGCCGGGGGTGGGGGTCCAGGTGGTGAACGGAAACTCCGCCACTTCGGGGGTGGCATTGGTCAGAGCCGCCACCAGAGCTGATTTGCCCACGTTGGGGGGGCCGACGACCACGACTTGCCCCGCACCTTCTTTGTCGATACGGAAGACAGATTCTTGCCGGCCGGTGCCTTTCTTGGTCTGGGCTGAACTCTTCAACTTGGAAAGGCGCCGACGCAGATCAGCCCTCAATTTGTCGGTGCCTTTGTGTTTGGGAATAGTGCCAATCAGTTCTTCCAGGCAGACGATTTTTTCTGCAGGCGACTGAGCTGCCTTATATCGTTTTTCGGCCTCGAAATACTCTGGAGGAAGGTTTGTCGGCATTTTGTCCTATCTCCCGTCCCTTGCCTATGGAGCATCCTACGCTGTGGCTGACTTTTTGTCAACCTGAACGGGTCCCTTTTCTAAAGCGAAAAACTCCTCCCGCGATACACGTTTCAGCCTATGTCCATCTGATGCGTTCAGTATAACACATTTCGCCATTGCTCTCAACAGTCTTACCCCGCAACCACAACCTTTGCGCCAAATGAAGAACCCCAGCCACAACGGGCGGGGTCTGCTTGCACGTGATTATCTAATTCTGGTCATAAATCGCGAAGTTGGCCAGGCCTCACCCATCGCTCCGATTAGCGAGCGGAACCGTCCACCTGTATTCCAGCAACATTTCAATAGGAAAATGGGGGGATAGGCACCTATAAAATCTAACCATTTTCCTAGTAAGTTCAAACCTAGTTCAAATCTGACCGTGATATAATGTACAAGCCAGACAAGAATCACCCAAGGCAAGACTTATCATAATCATTGAGGCAATTGCTAATGGTTCAATGTCCAGTCTGTCGCATTTCATACGTCGCTAATACCATATTCTGCCCCGAATGCGGACTGTACTTGCTGGAGAGCGAGGAGATTAGTACCGACCCCCTCGAAACAGGAATCCACGGGGATGAACCAAGTATCGCCCATAATGCGAGCTTACACGGTACAGGTCTGCTGACTGTCCGGCTGCGCATCTGCGCCTCCAAACCCTCAGAGGCCACCTCCACCTCGCGCTCTTCGTTCCACTTTTCTCGTTCCCGGTTCGCGAGAGGATCGGGGATGCTTCAGGACGATCAAAATAAAAAGAATGGCACCAGGATGCGGGAATTGGAAGTCCCTCTTACAAAGCCGATCCGTCTGGGGCGCATTGATCCCAAAGAAGGCGTCTATCCCGATATCGACTTGACCGTTGACCTGGCTATGGAGCACGGCGTCTCACGCGAGCACGCCTGCATTTTCCGACGGGGTAACGCGGTGGAGGTAGAAGACCTTGCCAGTACCAACGGGACTATGCTAAACGGCACACGGCTGGCTCCCTACTTGCCTGTCACAATAAAGGACGGAGACCAACTTCAACTGGGAAAACTATTGATCGAGGTGAGCTTCAAGTCAAGCTACAGTCGACACACGACAACTGAAACTCGCATCGCCCCCGCTGCGGCCCATTAGAGCAAAGGCTTACTTACCAACATTTTAATGCTTTACCTACACTTTTCCTACAAAATTTTAGGTAATCTATGCTAAATTAAAGCAAGGTTCAGGGGCCGTGCCACCCCAGATGTACTCCCCAGAGCCTGCACCGGCCCGGAAAGCCCTACACCGAGCCGGTCTTTCTTGTTTTATCCCAAACTGCTCTTCCCCTCTCCCATCCTCGCCAACGCCCATCGCACATCATCAATGTGGCGCACGTCCTGACGCAGGAGCTCTGCCAGTAGTTCGGCATACGTCTCCTCTTGCTCTCGGAACACGACCGCGTTCTCAAGAGGAATACCTTACCTTACTTCCAACAACTTTTTCACCTCGATTCTCCTAGCTTCTACACCAAAGCCAAACCCCAACCGCAATCCAAGATCCAATGGCACTGATTGTAACCGGTCTGTAACCACGCATCGTGCCAAAATATGCTATAGTATGGTCAAACGAATGGGACAAGGCTACCTATCCTACGCATTTCTACTAACTGAAACTTTAGTTCAGTTTGCTTGCGATGCTGTCCGACAACCATCGAAACGTAATATCGCAGATTTACAACTTAACCCGATAACCTGCCTGCCGATGTCTAACAACACAGTACACGGATTATCGGGTTATTCCGTTTATCGGATGAGGCACATCACCAGTTTCGATTTGAGAGAGGTCATCACATAGCCACTACGAAGCTAACAGCAACCAATTCCATGAACGAAAAACACCCGCCGATCAAGATCGACATAGCCTATGCCCTGATCACACTGGGCAGTTCCACAACCTGGGCCATCTGGAGCGGTTGGCTTATGTACTTCTACCTGGCACCCACGGGAACCCCGCGGGTGCCAGTGGCACTTTACAGCGTGGCGATACTCACTACCGGGGTGATTAATGCTCTCGTCACGCCACCAATCGGATATTTATCTGATTACACCCGCAGCCAGTGGGGGCGTCGTTTGCCTTTTATGTTCACCTCGGCCTTGCCTATGTTGATCTTTTTTGTCCTGCTGTGGACGCCGCCAATGGAAGGACAATCCGTCTGGAACCTGGTTTACCTGGTCCTGGCCCTGGGACTTTATCGAGTCGCCTATTGCTTCAACCAGGTCCCTTACTCAGCCTTGCTGCCTGAACTCGCTCTCTCTGACCAGCATCGAGTGCGTCTGTCACTCTGGACTACCATCTTCATGCTTATGGGCATAGTCTTGAGCAGCTTCGCCGGCCCGGCCATCAAGCACCTGGAGGAAACGCAGATCATCGGAATGTCAGCCTACGCCACGGTGGCCTTTATCTACGCTATCGCCCTTCTGCCATTCTTCTACCTGCCATTTCTCGTGTTGCGCGAGCGACCAGGCCGGCAAATCACAGACAGCGAACGGCTAGATTTCCGGCAGAGCATCCTCTTCACCGTGCGCAACCCGGCCTTCCAGGTCTTGACCGCCACCGGCGCTCTTTACTGGATCGCTACCGCCTTCGTTCAGGCAATCGTGCCCTTCGTAGTCACCGAACTCTGCCTGCTCACCAAAGCAGAGACATTGTATTTCTATTTGCTCGGGGTATTTGTGACGTTGGCCTGCTATCCCCTGATCGTCCGATTGTCAAACCGCTTCGGCAAGTGGCGTGTTGGCTCCGCGTCGCTGCTAGCATCAGCGCTGGTACTGCCTGGACTGACGCTCATTGGCGACTGGCTACCCCTGCCGTTAGCCGCCCAGGGCGTTTTGTGGATGGCGCTGCAAACGGCTGCCCTGTCCGGCGTGGTAATACTGGCACCAGCCTTCACCGCCGAAATAACCGACCACGATGCAGCCCTGACCGGTCAGCACCGCGAAGGAGCCTATTACTCAGCCTGGGGCTTGTTGGACGAAGTAATCAATGGGGTAGCCCTCACTTTGTTGCCGCTGATTTTGCTCCTGGGACGCAGCCATTCGGACCCCAACGGCCCATTCGGCGTGCGCATGGTGGGGGTGATAGGCGGCATCATACTTCTCGCAGGTTTCCTGATCTTCCTACGCTATCCGCTGCGAGAGCAGCCAATCCAGCCCGACAGTATTGCCGGTCAGCCCGGCTGACAAGAGAGATCTGAAGGATTAAAACCATGGACGAATCACTCGAAAGAATTATTGATTTAGAGCGAGCTAACTACGAAGCGATGTTGCCCATAGCGGACGTCACACCTGACATGGATCTGATTTTAAGAGACGACGTCATTCTGACCAGTAACCAGACTTTTCCCGCCCCGGATACAACCCATGCCTGCCTGTTGCGAGCCACTCCACAAACATTGGATAGTCTGCTCTCGGAGATAGTCGATTATTTCAAATCCAAAGACCTGCCAACGACACTCTTTGTCTCCCCCGCTTGCACGCCCGCCGATCTGTCGAAACACCTGGTGAGTCAAGGTTTTGTCAAGCAAAAGGAAGAAGAGGCATGGTTGGTCCTGGAAGACTTAGCCAACTTTCCGATCCCAAAAGCTTTGCCCTCGGTAGAGGTCAAGCCAATCGGCCCGGAAGAAACAGCAACCTACGCCGACGTTTTTGTCAGTTCCTTCGGAATGCCGTCAGAGTTTGCACCATATATGGCCCAGAGATTGCAACCGGTCGTAAGCCTGCCTGGTTTCTATCACTATTTGGCATTCATTGCCGGACAGCCCATAGGCGCATGCTTTCTCATTCACTACAAAGATTTCGGGATTCTAGGCAGCGCCGGGGTAAAGTCAGAGCATCGGCGAAGCGGCGCTGCTAACAACTTGGCTGTCGCAGCCGCGAACGACGCCCGAAGCCAGGGAGTAAACAAGTTGATGTTACAGACGACTGCCGGCACCTGGCTTGAGCGGCTGATACGCATAAGCGGATTCAAGAAAGTATTCACCAGAGCCTCATACACATTACCATGAGTGCGCTAGTCAAAACTGCTAACTTAACAAAGATCTATCAAATAGGCACTACTACGTTCCAGGCCCTGCAAGGGGTATCGTTGGAAATATCCGTGGGGGACTTTGTTGCTGTTATGGGGCCTTCGGGCAGCGGTAAATCCACCCTTCTGCATTTGGTCGGCGGGCTGGACCAGCCCAGCGCTGGCACGGTGAGAGTGAGAGAACAAACTCTCGATACGATGGATGAAACATCTCTGGCCAAGTTCAGACGAGCACACATCGGCTTTATCTTTCAGTTCTTCAACCTGATCGACAATCTCAACGTGCAAGCCAATGTGGAACTACCAGCCCTACTCGCCAATAACAAGGATAAGAAGACTATCCGAAATCGCTCCAGTGCGTTGCTTGAGCAATTAGGGATCGTCGACCAGGCCCAGAAGCATCCTTGGGAACTGTCCGGCGGTCAACAACAGCGGGTTGCCATCGCCAGAGCGCTCATTAATCGCCCCACCTTGTTGCTGGCTGATGAGCCAACCGGGAATCTGGACAGTGCCAGCGGTCAAGAGGTACTCAACATCCTGAGCGAATTCAACCAGCAGGGCCAAACCATCTTGATGGTCACGCACGACGCCCTTGCCGCTGCCCGGGCCAGATATATCCTGTTTCTACGTGACGGGCGACTGATCGACAAAATGCCCGGAGGTGAGGCGAAGCGCATCGCGCAACGCTTGACAGAGCTAAGAAGATAGTTATGAACGCCATTGTTCAAAAGATCAAGGCGGATATAAGCAGTCGCCTCCTAATCTCTACGCTAATCGTTATCACGATTGCTGTGGCTTCCGCCTTGCTTACTCTGGCACTGTCTACCTTGATGAATATCAGTGCACCCTACGACAAATCATTCGAAGAACTCAACGGCGCCCACGTGTGGCTTCACTTTGACCAAGATCGAGTCAGCGCCAACGACATCGAACGTATCAAATCCCTGCCGGGCGTGGTGGACAGTACGGAACTTCAGTACAGCGTTCGCAATCGAGTGAGAATCCGTGATACTCGGGTTTGGACCAGCCTGAGAGTCATGCCCATCGAAATGCCAACCGTCAACGAACTTCTGATCCAGGAAGGTCGTTATCTGGCTCCTCGGCAGTTCGAGATTCTCGCCAGCAAGGATTTAAACGACCTCTACGACCTATCAGTCGGCGATACCATTGGCATCACCAGCGCAGAGGGTAAAGAGTTAGAGCTGCCCGTTACAGGCCTTGCTTACAACCCAATGTGGGATATTTATCGCAACAGTCAGCCTCCCTATCTTTACCTGACTAAAGCGACTCTACAGGAACTGTTCCCGGACGAATCTGACTGGGATTGGTCCATCGGGTTGCGTCTGGCCGATCCAGACTCTGTAGATGAAATCTTGGCCCAAGTTGAGGCCATGCTCCGTTCAGATGCCCTGGAAGACTACACCGACTGGCGAGACGTGAAATACTCGGCGATTTTTGGATTTCAGTTAAACTTGATCTTCTTGGGCACCTTTAGTTTCTTCGCCATTCTGGCCACCATCTTGGTGATCGCCAGCAGCATCGGCTCGACCGTTCTATCCCAGTTCCGACAAATCGGTATTCTCAAAGCAATCGGATTCACCAAAAACCAGATCTTGGCCGTTTACCTGGGCCAATATGTGGCCTTAACCTTGATTGGGGTGCCACTAGGTCTACTTCTGGGATTTGTTGTCTCCCCTTTGCCATTGAAACACATAGCCACCTCATTGAGCGCCAAAGTGGAGTCACCGCTGCATCCTGTGTTGATCATATCAGTCTTGAGCTTGACGCTCACCAATATCGTTCTTGCCAGCTTGGGCTCCGCTCATAGGGGTGCCAATGCCAATATTGTCAAAGCCATTGCCGTGGGTGCCGAAGCACCGCGACAGAAACCTTTCTGGCTTGTCACCCTGGCGACCCGGCTGGGACTACCTATGGTCCTGGTTTTGGGCTTGAACGACGTTTTCGCCAGGCCGCTCAGGTCCTTCCTCACTGGCCTCAATTTGACTCTGGGAGTGATCGGGATCGTATTTGGTTTGACCCTCAACGAAACCCTGGATACCTATCGCAGCAACCCGGCCTTGTTGGGCATTGCACACGACGCCATGGTGACACGCAGCGAAATGAGTGATAGCAAAACGCAGCGCCTTCTGCGTCGCACACCCGACATCGAAGCTTTTTACGCAGAATACAAATTTGATGTCACAACACAAAAGGGCCTGTCATTCCAGGCAAAAGCCGTCGAAGGTGACCTGGCTGCCTTTCCCCTTATTATACCTCAGGGCAGGCTGTTTCAACCTCACACTTACGAGGCAATCGCCGGACAAGGACTCCTGATATGGCTAGGCTTGAACGTAGGCGACGAAATAACCTTGGTTCTAGAAGATCGAGAGAGCCGCCCGGTCACGTTGCGCATTGTCGGCCAGTATCTGGAACCGAACAACGCAGGCCAGATGTTGATGATTGACATGTCTTCCGTGGAAAGATGGTTGGACCAACCCAGTCCCACTACTTACTACCTTAAATTGAGCCCAAATTGTAATCACTCCCGCCTGAAAGAATATCTCGAGCCGGATACAGATTCAGATCTTAACTTAGTTCTAGTTGAGCAAGCCATCCCTGACACCGTCATCTACTTGCAACTGGCCATTTTGGTTCTGTCAGGCATTTTAATTGGTATTGCTTTGATTAATGTATTTAACACCTCTATGCTGGCAGTGCAGGAGAAACTGAGAGCTGTTGGCGTTCTGAAGACACTGGGTATGACTCCTGCCCAGGTGGTAACTATGGTCAACACAACTGCCGGATTTTTGGGATTGCTAGCCACGATAGTGGGCATTCCACTCGGGTTAGTATTTACCGGCAAGCTCTTGGACGCGATGGCCATCTCCCGTGGATTCGGCAAGGTGAACGTCTCGCTCAACATCCTGTACATTTTCCTGGTGATTCCACTGATAATAACTGTCAGCGTGATGGGTAGCGTGGTTCCAGGTCGCAAGGCAGCGAGACTGTCCATCGTAAACGTTCTACGAAACGAATAATCTTGCCTTGAGGGGTGAAAACGACTATGGATTCCGAAACCTTCCAGAATTTACCCGCCTGTGAAGTCGCCCGGCTGGTGCGTGCCGCCGGACCTAAAGTATGTGTGTTCCCTATCAACGGAACCCGACGATGGTTTATGCTGGAACACCCACCCCAAAACCCGGATGCTATGCTCGCCTACTTTGAAATAGTAGGGCAACGTTACGTCGAGCTTTTCCAACTGATCTTCGATCACGGTCTAGACACACTGCTGACACCTGTCTTTGGATCCGACCTGGTGGACCGTGGAGATGACTATCTGCAAATGGTTACCCAAGGCATGGCACGCCTGGCAACTGATCGCAAGTTTTTAGACTTCTATCGAAAATACCAAGTACGCGTCCGCTTCTATGGCGACTACCGCAACTATTTCGTTGGGACGTCCTATGCCTATCTGTTGGACCAGTTCGATGAAATAACAGCTCAAACGCTGGCCTACGACCAGCGACGCCTCTTCTATGGCGTGTGTGCCAACGACGCCACTGAGACCATTGGCAAACTGTCCGTCAACTATCACGCCGAGCACGGGCGGACGCCCGACAGGCGCACCTTGGTCGAGCTATATTATGGCGAGCACGTGCCACCCGTGGACATATTCATCGGCTTCGACAAGTTTTGCGCCTTCGACATGCCCTTGGTGGCGATTGGCAGGGAAGATCTCTACTTCACCATTAGCCCCTCTCCATACCTCAATAAAGACCAGCTACGCGCTATGCTGTACGACCACCTCTACGTCCGGCGAGCCGAAGAGCCGGATTACTCAGCTATGACGCCCGACGACTGGGGGTTGATGAAACGCTTTTATCGATCTAATCAAGACAAGATATTGGGAGTAGGGGCAAAGCAAAAGCGAGGAGGATACTGGTATCCGCTACCGCAGGTCGAAATACCGAACGGCTTTGATCTATAAGAAACCGAGACCCTATAACCGAAAAGGAGATGGATTATTATGATGAAAAAGGCAATTCTGATTAACGTTGGATACGATTCCGCTCGCTACGACGAGCATTTACCCATAGCACCCTCTCTGGGGGTGCTGTCTCTGGGCTCATATCTGGCCGCGCACGACGTACCGGTTGAACTCATTGATACACAAGTTGACTTTGGCTTTGGCACCAGTTCCTCTGCCCAACAAGTCGTCTGTCAACGCATAGCTCAATACCTCCACAGCCAGGCTGATGCCATCGCCTGGATCGGTATCTCCCAGCTTGCGAATGCAACTAACGGCTTGACGTTGGCACAGGAAATCCACAGCGCCTTGCCCAAGGTACCGATTGTCTTCGGCGGCTACTTCCCGACCAACAGCTACCGAACTTTGCTGGAGAAATACCCCTTCGTCACCGCCGTTGTGCGTGGCGATGGCGAAGCTGCTGCGCTACAAATCAGCCAGGGTTTGGCCCAAGACGATTCCTTTCTTGGCGAGCAGACACCAAACTTGGCCTGGCTGAAGGAAGGGGAGATCCACACCACTCCAATCCAGTTCACGGACCTTAAGAAAGTCCCCATTCTCGACTTCCGACTGCTGCACAATCGGTTCAGCTACCAACTTATCAATATAGTTACCTCGCGAGGCTGTCCCTTCCAGTGTAATTACTGCCTTGAGCACAGCATGCGTCCCTACGCCGAATATCCAGTCGATTGGGTAGCCCGGCAGTTAGATCACGCCGAAACAGAACTGACCAACACGCGCATCGGTATATCCGACCCTATTTTCGGATTGACTCGTAAGCGAACGCTGGACATATGTCAGGTAATGCGCGCACGGCGTTTCAAGTACGGCATAGAAAGCCGCGTAGACGCACTGAAACCTGACCTGTTGCCACATCTGCGCGAGGCGAGTCTGGAGTTCGTCTTCTGGGGCATCGAATCGGCTAGCCCCTCAACACTTATACGTATGAACAAGGTTAAGTCGGAAACCGAAGCCAAAAAGTATCTCAACGCCACCATGACGGTACTGAAAGCCTGCTTCGAAAATGGCGTAATCCCGCTGATGGGATTTATGCTCAACTTCCCGGGCGACACGGAAGCCGACTGCCAGGCCACGCTGGACTTTGTCGTAGAGGCAGCGCAGGTCCGCAACCAGGTCGCTGCCGACACGGGCATGGATACCGGCTTCTTACCCTTCGCCCAGCCCACCAAAATCTATGAGGGCAGTCCCCTGCTCAAGCGGGTAGCCAACGATTTTCCGCAGACCGTTCTGGTCCCTGATCCGTTTGAGGGGGAGTATGACGTCACCTCTCCTTCGCTCAGCCTCGAATCAGGGCTACCCAATCGTTATGAAGAAGACATCAACGCCCTCGGCTACTATACACATGAAACACTGAACTTAATTAACCATTACTCCTACTTTCAATCCAAGGAGTTCGTGACTGCACACCCGGAGTTGACCGACAAAGAAGGCGTAACCATACTCTCCGATGACGTACGCTACTTTCTCCAATCGGTTGCCATAGAAATGAGTACGAATCCTGGCTAGACAAATTGACACGCTGCGACTCGATAGGTATATGACAATGACACATCCCTTTAATGAACTGCTAATCGATATCCAAAGGCGGCCTAACGCCATATCCGCCTCGGCCTACGACATGGCCTGGCTGGCCTGGATTATGCCCTCCGCACGCGACTGGCTGTGTGACGCCCAACTTCCTGATGGCAGTTGGGGATCTGAACTCGAATACTATCACGATCGAGTGATCTCCACCTTGGCTGCTATCAACACCCTCGCCGCAACCAGTACCAATGGCCATGATATGAAGCGTATTGAGCGTGGCATTCGATATCTGGAAAAAGCAGCCTGGCTGCTATCGGAAGACTTCACCGAAACCGTAGGCTTTGAGTTGCTGGTTCCGGCTCTATTACAAATCGGCCGGGATCTGGGACTGGATTTAAGTGATGTTGACCGCGCCCTTGAACCTTATGAATCAATCCGTCAAGAGAAACTGGCACTGATCCCTCCCTCTTTATTGTATGATCGTCGATGCACCGCTCCACATTCGCTGGAATTCGTCGGCTTTGACAACCTCGACCGCGCTGCCGTCTCACAGTTGCGCTTTGCCAATGGAAGTATCCATAACTCGCCGGCAGCTACCGCTTTCTGCGAAGTGGCCGGTGCTTTCTCGCCGGCAGGGTACGACTACCTATCTTCAACTCTGGAATACTACGAAGGTGCCGTACCTAACGTCACCCCCTTTGATTTGTACGAAATCACTTGGTCCCTGCTACATCTCTATCTGGCAGAAGACCTGACCTTCTTTCAAAAGGAGGTCCAACCCCTGATGGAGAAAATCAAGGCCAGTTGGGGATCAGAGGGAATCGGCATTACAGAGGAATTCCCCCCAGACTTGGATAACACTGTTGCTGCCTACACGCTGCTTTCTACCTTGGGAGACACCCCCGACCCCAGTGTCCTTGAGAAATACGAAGAATCCGACCACTTCCACTGCTACCAGTTCGAAAGAAATATATCCCTTGACGTACACACTCACCTGTTGATGGCCTTACGCCAGGCGCCAGATTTTCCCCGCCGTGACGACATGATGCTTAAAGCCATAAACATTCTCATCCGCTACCTGCAGCCAGGCTTTATCGCGGACAAATGGCATGTCTCTCCGTATTATTCAACCGCTCACGCCCTCATCGCCCTGCACGGATTGGTGAGTTACCAACTTATCCAGGACCAAATTGACTGGCTCTGCAAGACCCAAAAAGCCGATGGTCGCTGGACGTTCTATCCTCATTTTCCGCCAGCCGCCGTGGAAGAGACTGCCCACGCTCTGCTGGCCTTACTGGTTATTCAAAAACGAGACGGCTCTATCCCTCATAGCACTATCAAGCAGGGTATGGATTTCCTGATGACCCACTACAGCGACCAGACCGACTTACCCGCCCTGTGGGTGGAAAAAACGGCCTACCATCCTACCCATATCGCCCGATCGATTTTCTTGGCCACCTTTTCCTTATATGAACAACTTTACGACGGATGTTAGGCCCGATACCTTTCAAATAAGGGAGTTCCAGTCATTCGTAGGGGCAGACACGCGTGTCTGCCCCTACGAAAAACGTCGTAATTGTAGGGGCGAACCTGAGTTCGCCCTGATCTGGACTTATTTGAAAGGTATTAATGTCAGGCCGGGCTGACGAAAACTAGAGCAAGAGGTAAACAATGGGATTTATTCAAGTTCTCTTCTGGGAATTTGTTCAAAACCTGCCATCGGTTTTGTTGTTTATCATGGCTGTGTGGTTCTGGGCGCGCCACAACAAAGGTATAGCCATCGCCCTTATCTTAGTCAACAGCCTTGTTTGCCCGTTGATCATTCGTGTTACGGAACCCTATAAGCATGGCTACGTTGAATCCCCATTCACCACGATAGCCAATATAATTACCCTGGGCATTTTGATGTTTATTCTCGTGCCTTACTTGGGTGCCGAAAGTAAGTGGAGCAATATAAGAATGGACCTTGTCCTGGGCTGGCTGGCCGGTGCGCTGCTGGGTATAGCGCAAGGATTAACCACGCCAGAGATACCCTTGGTCGGCGTCGTGCTACACAGCGCAGCACTGATGTTAGTAACCCCCCTGATACTGATGGGCACCCGCTACTTAAGAAATCAAACATTTTCGAAAGCAATAGTTAAAACGCTTCTGATCACTTCCATTATGACGGTCGTGATCAGCCTGCTTGACTACGGCTTTTTCTTTATTTAGGCCTTTCCAAGAATTAAATTGCACAAACGTCCCGCTCAGACTCGTTGAAACAAAGCCAGATCTGAGATCAACAACCATACCAAAGAGCTACAAAGCGATGATGCGTCCTTCACCGATATCAGGCCGATAAGCCTTGATGGCAGCCTGGTCGCCCTCCAGTATTAAGCTCAGTCCTTCCATAGTAAATGGCTTGACCATATAAAACGCCGCGCCGACTTGTTGGCTGTGTCGCACCATTTCCTGCAGATCATTTGACGAGAGAATACCCACTCTTTGCTCCGGCATCTGCACCTTGATTTCTCGAATAATCTCCAGGCCTCTGTCCGGCAAACCTTCCAAGCCCATGTCGATGAAAACAACATCGAAAAGGCCAGGTTTATATACCTTGAGCGCACTCCGTTTCGAATCAGCCACTGATAACTTGTGTTCCCCTAACCGTCTCAGTTGCACACGAAATAAGTCAGCCAGTGCTTCATTATCTTCCACCAGTAAGATTTGCATCTAACACAACTCCTATCCAAATTCGAGGTCAAAGTTTCGGGTGACCGGCACATCTTAATCCAATTAAGCGAATTCTGGTACCTCAGCGACGGGCAAACTCACAGTGAATGCTGTGCCTACATTATATGTACTGGTAAACGAGATTGTGCCTCCGTGCAATTCAATCATACTCTTGGCAATCGTCAACCCCAACCCGCTGCCCCCAGCCCGCTGGACCACTTCGCTGTTGGACCGGAAAAAGCGTTCAAAAAGATGTGTTTGTTCCTCCTCGGTCATTCCTACTCCTGTATCTCTTACCACCACCTGTACCGTGTTGTTGAAATGAGTAACTTTGACAGTCGCTCCACCCTCGACAGTATATTTGTAGGCATTGGTCAACAGATTAAGCAATACCTGGGTGATTCGGTGTCTATCGAAGTATAGCAAGGGCAAATCGGGCTCAACTTCCACATCCAGCCTTAAGTCCCGCTTCTCGAATTCCGGCCGTACTGTATCCACAGCACCAGTCACTATAGGTTCTAATTCCGCCCACTCAGCATAAAGAGCAAGCTCACCCACTTCGATGCGTGACATATCGATCAAATCGTTGGCCAGACTGAGCAATTGTCTGATATTGACACCGACAATACCCAGATATTTCCGTCCGGTTTCCGAAAGCGATTCACTTTCGATGTCGGACAAAAGATCCACGTACCCTTTGATAGCCGTCATCGGCGTGCGCAGTTCGTGACTGACGGACCCCAGGAAGATAGTCTTCATCCGATCCAACTCAGCCTCTCGAGTGACGTCGCGAAGCACCATAACGTGGCCACCGGAAATGTGTGTATGGTCAGGTAAATCTAAACGTATGGGCGCAATATTGGCAGCGATGGTGCGTTGATTCCACTCAAACCTTATATTGGGCTGCTCATCTTTCGTCTCCCCGGCCATATAGTCCTCTATCTCGGCCAGTACTTCTGACCGAGCTGTGCTCAGAGCTTCTTTCAGCAGTTTAGCTTCAAGCTCTTGCTCGGCAAGGCGATTTACCGCGGGATTAGCAAGAATGACATTGCCGTAGTTGTCTGTAACTAATACCCCATCACCTATAGACTCCAATATCGTCTGGTTGCGCACCGCCGTGGTGTGTTCTCGCTCCAACGCTCTGGCCAGTTCTCGCGTGCGATCTTGCACCCGGTGATCTAACTCCTCGTTCAGTACGCGTAATTCCTCGGCGCGTTGCCGGGCTTCGACCAGTGCCTGATCCAACGAGCGCGATACCAACCAGGCGATAAAGGCAATCACAAAAATACTCAACATCGAGGGGTAATTCAATACTTGAGTTAACGTCTCGTCTCCCCACTCGCCGGATAAGTAAGATATTAGAAAAACTACCCCGTAGGCCACATTCACAACCAAGCCATACACATAACTGCTGATCGGGCTGATGATGAAGGCTGCCATCAGGACAGGAACTGTCAAGACTACCAACTGACGATCTAGAACCCGAATCTCGAAGAAATTCACCGTCGCGACGGCACAAAAAACCAGAAACGCGTGACGCACAACTTTAGGATACAAGCGATGCAGGAAGAGCAAACCGATCAAAATGACTATGATGACGCTTTTTATTATGAAAAACCGCCACGCATCCGGATAGGGTGCAGCGATCAATTCATATACGTTTATTACCATCATCCCCAGAGGGAGAACTAAAAGACCCCCCACGAAGATATTAAAAAGTAGTCCCCGACGCGCCTCGTCTGGATCTGGGGAAACGTAGGTCAAAAAATGCAGCATACCCTTCTCCTATTACCTTCCATCGCTGCTTTCGGCAAAGTGCCCCCTGGTTCAACATTCATTTGGGCCTAATGTGCCACCATTAATATAGCATATTTCACCGATACTTACGGTTACAGGTCGGTTACAACTGACCCGGTGCCTTAGGATTCATAAAAGAATAGCTTCCCGTATGTCATTTCGACCGAAGGGCTTAATCCCTCTCCAGGTTGATGGCGCGGCCAACGCTGATGGGGATTTCTCGCTATCGCTCGAAATGACATAATTTAGGTGCGGGAACTTATATATTTACGAACCCTTAGGATATGACCATAATCATGCCCATCATTTTATTGAACACTCTACAAAAAGAAAACTCCACCGTGCAGGTGGAGTTTCATAGTAAAATCCGTATACGGTGAAACCATTCAGTGCCCGCCAGCCACCATCACGACATCACTTGCCGTCCCGCCAACGCTCGACTCAGCGTGATCTCATCAGCATACTCCAGGTCACCACCCACTGGCAGCCCGCGCGCCAGCCGCGTTACCTGAACACCGCTCCCCTCAAGCTGTCGGGCGATATACATCGCAGTCGCCTCACCCTCCATATTGGGATTGGTGGCGATGATCACCTCACGTACCGGTGGGTCAGCGCCCAGGCGAGGCAAAAGCTGGGCGATACGCAAATCGTCAGGGCCGATACCCTCAACTGGAGCAATGGTACCGTGCAATACGTGATACAGCCCATGAAAATCACGAGTACGCTCAATGGCGATCACATCCAGGGGCTCTTCAACCACACAAAGAACCGAACGATCGCGCCTCTCATCAGTGCAAATGGTGCAAGGATCGCTTTCCGTGATGTTAAAGCAAGTACTGCAAAAAGTGATACGCTCCCGAAGTTCGCTCAATGCATCCGCCAGCGATTGCGCTTGTTCTTCTGGAGCACGCAAAAGATAGAAGGCCAACCGTGAAGCGGTCTTTGGCCCAATCCCTGGCAAACGCGAAAACTCGTCTATTAACTTGGCAACCGGCTCAACTAAGAGTTGCATACACTTACAGCCCGGCCTATGGTTTGAAGAAACCCCAATAGCCGCCCGGCAAACCGTTAGAATAGACCCGAGAGCCCCAAGCCCCCTGTCAGGCCACTCAGGCGCTCGGCGGCCATATTCTGGGATTTCTCAATTGCCTCATTGATGGCAGCCACAATCAAGTCTTGCAGCATCTCAATATCCTCGGGGTCCACGACCTCAGGATCAATTGTGATGGACTGAACTTGCTGATGGCCCGTGATCGCGATTGTGATCGCTCCACCGCCAGCGGTTACCTCCACAACTTCATCACCCAGGGCTTCCTGGGTTTCGAGCATCTCCTGCTGAAGCTTCTGTAGCTGCTGAGCCATGCCACCCCCCGCTCCCTTGGGCATGCGCATGCCTTTGCCTTTTCCTTTTGCCATTGACCATCTCCTGCATTGTAATCCAATATTCAGATTTGACGCCTGAGATTTGAGCTTGGTTACTCCAAGTTCTTGATCTCCGCGCCAAGACTCAACGCCTCTTGCAGCATCGGATCTTCTTCAGAGACAACTTCGTCGTCACCTCCTGATACAGCCCCTGAAGAGGAACTCGAATCTGCTTGCGGTGTCTCTTCTCCTGGGGGGGAGGCAGCGGTTGCCGTCGAACTCGGACGTGCCCGGTATTCTCCCTTAAGCACACAACGTAGACTAGCCGAGACACCGAGCACATGGCTTATGCCCTGCTCCACATACGATTTGGAATTCGGTTGCTCAATTCGCCCCTTGAGCAAGTCAGACGGTACTTCTACAACCACACTGTTCCCCTCGATGCCAACCAAGCTCACCGAACGCATCAACGCCTCAACCATCTTGTTGGTCTGGCGCAACTGGGCCAGAATATCCTGCCAGTTATCGTTCACCATATCGAAGGAAATATCCCCGGCCTCCACGGGCGAAGCGGATGATGCAGGAGGCTGAGCAGATGATTCTTTCGCTTTAGCCGCCGGCGCCAATGCCGGTGAAACTGGTTGTGGGGCTGGACGTACCTGACGGGGAGACTCAGGCGACGCTTCTAACGACCTTGGCTCCTTTAGTGCACGAGCAGGCGCAGGCTCCACCGCCGTTTTTTTCTGTGCGGCAACGCGCGGTGGCACCGTTGGCGACTCGGTCACCGATTCATCCACCACTGCCTCCACAAAGGCTAGCTCCAACGGCAATTGGGGCAAAAAGCCGACCTTCATCTCCAGTGCCGCCGCGTTGAACAGGCGTATCGCCCGCAACAAATTCCGAGCGCTGAGGCGATTCGCCTGCTCCTTCATATGCGTCAGGGTTTCATCAGGGACGCTGGCCCGAAGCAAGCCAGCGCCATCGCCCATCTTTAGCAACAGCAATCCACGCAAGTACTCCACAAACTCGCGAGTGAACTGTCTCGGCTCCGCACCATCACCTACCACCTGATCAATGACGTCCAGACCACGCGCCAAGTTACCCTCGATGAGGCAATCAGCCAGTTCCGTCACTGTCTGAGATGCAATAGCGCCCAAAACCGTCTGAACTTGTGCCAGGGTGATGGTATCACTACCATAAGCCGTCAGTTGATCAAGCAGGCTGATGGCATCGCGCATACTACCGCCGCCTTGCCGCGCGATGTATTCCAGCGCCGTCGGCTCGACCTTTAGGCCTTCTTCCTTGGCAATGTGCGCCAACCACTCAGTAATGTCTGTCAGGGGAATGCGACGGAAATCAAAGCGCTGACAACGGGAGACAATGGTCGCCGGGATCTTGTGTGGCTCTGTGGTAGCCAACACAAAGATGACGTGCGACGGTGGTTCCTCCAGCGTTTTGAGCAACGCATTGAATGCTGGATCGGTGAGCATATGAACTTCGTCAATGATATAGAACTTGATACTCGCCTCACCAGGTCGAAAGCCGACTTTCTCACGAAGGTCACGGATTTCATCAATCCCGCGATTGCTAGCCGCATCAATCTCAATCATATCCAGGAGACGACCTTCGTTCACAGCCCGGCAAATACTACACTCATCGCACGGCTTTATTTCGCCTTCACCCACACAGTTGACAGCCTTGGCCAATAATCGCGCTGTTGTAGTTTTGCCCGTGCCACGTGGACCGGTGAAAAGATAGGCGTGAGCCACACGCCCCGTCACCAACGCATTCTGCAAAGTTCGGGTCACGTGGTTCTGGCCGATGACCTCTTCAAAGGTGCGTGAACGCCATTTTCGATATAAAGCTTGGGTAGCCATTTACGCCGCCAGCGATTATAATACAAGATCGAATAAATACTGGAGTGTCGAAACGAAAGTTTCAGGTAGTTTACCACTCCTATGGGTTTTCCGCAAAAGAAATGCCGAGCGGCTTGTCACCGCAGTTGAAAGAAATCCTGGAAACAAGGCACGCAAACAAATGACATTCATCTTCCTAACCAGGCCGTGTTGACATTTGAGTCTTTGCGACTGAGACCCCGCAACAAATAACGAAATGCACCTCTGGGAATGCGCAAATGTCAACACTAAGGAAGCGTCCAGAAATAACTTCCTATTTTCAGACCAAAATTCCGAGTGAAATATTTCAAAATGCACAAAGTTATTCTTGGACGCGGCCTAACTAGTTCTAATCATTTTCCTATGATCTTCAAATAAACCTTGTAGGTTTCGAGAATATAATGTGATCCGACTTAGCAAAGACATCATTCTGGGAGAGAAGTAAGGTATGAACACCACCTCACCTTTCATCCACCCCACTGCCGAGGTATCGCCGCAGGCTACCATTGGCCCCGGCACCAAGATATGGCACCAAGCCCAAATACGAGAGCACGTACGTATCGGACCCAACTGCATCATCAGCAAAGGCGTATACGTAGATTTTGGCGTCTCAATCGGGGCTAACTGCAAGCTTCAGAACGGAGTCTACGTATATCACGGTGCCACCATCGAAGATGGAGTCTTTTTGGGGCCCGGCGTCATTTTAACCAATGACAAATTGCCGCGCGCTATCAACCCCGATGGCTCACTCAAGTCTGATGCCGACTGGCAGGTAAGCCCTATTCACATCAAACGTGGGGTTTCGATTGGTGCAAGCTCAGTAGTACTGCCGGGCATTACCATCGGTGAGTTCGCTATGATTGGCGCTGGCACGGTTGTCACACGGAGCGTACCGCCCCACGGCTTGGTCTACGGCAATCCAGGCCACCTTCAAGGTCATGTCTGTCGCTGTGGCCAGGTTTTGACCCGCGGTCAGGACCAGTCCGACGACGAAATGTCGTCCGACTGGTTTTGCCCAGCGTGCGGCGACTACTACCAGTTCCAGTCTTAGCTTCCCCTGCCTTCTGCAGATCCACACTGGGAGAAGGAGATTTGTGGGTGTGGTACATTTTTCTTTGCATGCGTGATAAACAAGGAGGATATCTACATGGACACGCTACGAGTTGGAGTCATTGGAGTCGGCGTAATGGGAGAGCGACACTGTCGTGTGTATTCAAGCCTGCGCCGTGTCCAAGTCGTCGGCATTGCTGACCTGGACGCAAGCCGGGGGCAGGCCGTCGCTGCCCAATACGAGACACGCTATTTTGAGGATCACCGACAACTGTTGGACAAGGTAGACGCAGTCAGCATCGTCACCACGACACCAGCACATTTTGGATTGGCCATGGAAGCGCTGGAACATGGAGTCCACGTGCTAGTAGAGAAGCCGCTCACCGAAACGTTAAAACAAGGCGAACAACTCGTTGACGAAGCTGAGCGGCGCAACCTGGTTTTGCAAGTAGGACATATCGAACGCTTTAACCCAGCCTTTATCGAATTAAAAAACGTCACCGACGGGATGCGGCTGATAGCAGTCAACGTACGTCGCCTGAGTCCCTTTGACCTCAGCAACACCGATGTAGACGTAATCCGGGATTTGATGATCCATGACTTAGATCTGGTTGCCGACCTGGCGGGGACAGAACTGGAGGGAATCAATTCCTGGGGGCGATCTATCAATACCGGTGCCATAGACCATGCGGTGGCCAATCTCTCATTTAGAGATGGCCCTATTGCCACCCTCTTCGCCTCCCGCATCACTGAGCAAAAAGTGCGAATGATAGAAGTCATCGCTGAGGGAGCTTACATCGAAGCCGACCTGTTGGGCAAGAGTGTCCTGGTTCACCGAAGAACTTTTCCCCAGTATCTCGACAATCATCAGGCAACTAAATACCGGCAGGAGAGCGTTATAGAACGCATCTACGTGCCCATGGCGGAGCCGTTGATGCTCGAACTTCACCATTTCGTAGAGAGTGCAATTGAAGGGACGCCTAATATCGTCCCGGGGAAGGACGGTTTATACGCACTGCAACTCGCCCAGGCCGTGGCCGATCAGGCGAGTCAGTTGATGGCCTTGAACGTCTTGCCCGCTCCCCCAGCGAAGACTTAACGTAACGGGTTATTAGGCCGCGTCCAAGAATAACTTTGTGCATTTTGAAATATTTCACGCGGAATTTTGGTCTGAAAATAGAAAGTTATTTCTGGACGATTCCTTAGTTTAAACGGAATCAAAAAAGTCTTGTTGGCAATGACCTACTCTCCCAAGGGGCTGCCCCCTAAGTACCATCGGCGCTGGCGGGCTTAACTACCGGGTTCGGGATGGGACCGGGTGTACCCCCGCCGCTAGAATCACCAACAAGACTTTTTTTTCAAATCTCAGATGTCAACAATCAAATATCGGTATCTCAGTATCGTGATTTGAAATCTGCAATCTGATATTTGACAGTTTGACACGGGTAACACTCTAAAAACTGAATAGAACGCTCAAAGCAAGTTTTAGCGTCACGCAAAAAGAATTAAGCCCTCGACCATTAGTACGGCTTAGCTGAACGCATTGCTGCGCTTACACATGCCGCCTATCAAACGGGTCGTCTTCCCGCGGTCTTACTCCCTTAACGGGATGGGTGACCTCATCTTGAAGCGAGTTTCCCACTTAGATGCTTTCAGCGGTTATCTCTGCCCGACATAGCTACCCAG
>DAOUMD010000214.1:0-15795 GCA_034412795.1 Anaerolineae bacterium | reverse complement strand
CACAATAACCGCCCATTCGGCCATGCTCCGCCTTGATCCGTCGATCGTCGCCTTTGTTCTAGTGCCCAATCTACACCACTTTGCGGTTGGTAAAGTGCCTCTCGTTATGTTATGCTGAAAATGGATTACCATAACGAGTGCCAACAACAGTGGTATCGCCGCTAATGGCTACGCTATCGGCAAACCAATCATTGGCCTCTCCATCATCAGCAGTGAGACGAGCTGTTTCAGTTATGTTGCCACCCCAGCCATTCTCCGGTTTGGTAAAGATGTAAGCCGCGCCCTGATTGCCATTACTTCCAACTCTGGTAGCATATGCTCCGACAATGACTGTGTTACCACTGATGTCAACGGCTGCGCCAAAGTGAGATGCATTCTCGTCAGAGGCAGTCAGCTTGGCTGTTTCAGTTATATTGCCACTCCAACCATTCTCAGGTTTGACAAAGATGTAGGCTGCACCATGGTCATCATCAGCTTGTGCGCCGACGATGATCGTGTCGCCACTAATACCCACAGACCAACCAAAACCTTCTAGCCTACCCGCATCTGACGCAGTGAGTTTAGCCGTATAGGTGGATGTCGTCACCCAACCCCCTGGCGGCCGGGTGAAGACGTAAGCCGCCCCGTGATAATCATTGTGATTTGATGCTGTGACAACGATAACGTCATCATCTTTGGCCACGGCGAAACCAAACAGGTCGCTTGCCGCTCCATCCGCCGCGGTAAGCTTGGCAAGTGCAGTCACGGTGCTTTCCCATTGACCAGTTGACTCTTCGCCGCCTGGTTTGTCGAAGATATAGACAGCGCCCTGGCCGTTATTGTTATTCACCCTGGCATGAGGCACTCCAATAACGGCCGTGTGACCGCTGATGGCTACCGATTTTCCAAAACGATCAAACGCCATCCCGTCGCTAACGGTCAGTCTGGCTTTCTGGACCCAGGGATCGATGTGTAAAGGGTAAGTTGCGCCGCGATCATCAATCCGTAGTTTCAATTGTCTGGCTTCAAGCTCTAACCAGGCTTGCAGTTTCCGGCCTGCCGCATCGTAAACCAATAAGCCGGTGTAATCAAGTATAGACTTGCCGGTAGAGTCGGTCAGGTTAAGGCTGCGCTCTCCAGCCAGTTCAACCTGCCCACTGCCGGAAAAGTTTCCAAGCAAGGTAAGAGGTTCCCCTGTCTGCTCAAGGGAAGGTGGAGTAGTCAAGTCAAAGCCTTGTTGCAACCCCAGTGGTCCGTTTATATACCACTCGGTTAGCGATCCGCGCCGATATTCAACCCGGTTGGCGGTGACGATAGGTTCGACTGAACCCGCCGGAACAAGGGTGTTGCCGTAACCGTAAGCAGTTAACCGCCAATCCCAGCGAACTAAGCCAGACCTAATCGTTACCCTGTCTTTGGTAAAATCGACGCTCAGAGTTTGAGTGGCATTATCAGCGTGGAAACCATCAGGCCTGGGAATCGCGTGAAAAGCAGGTTGAGCACGACCAATGGCGGTAGAGAGGGTATCGCCGTTGGTCGCAGGGCGCAGCGCGCTTTGGGGGTCGCAGGGCGCAGCCTGCGAGCAATCGCCGCTGCTGCCGGACGAGACGAACAAATCGCCGGGGTCGGCACGGGCTACCTGTGATGTCCCATTCAAGAGCAAAAACAGCCCGACCAGGAGCAGACTACCGGTCGCCACACTGAAAACGATGTGCTTGTACTTGCCGAGAAGACTCATCTTCCACTCCTTTTGCTCAACAAAGGCTGCATAACGGCGCGGCGGATAAGGCGCCAGGCCGACAGCTAACGGCGCGAAGTGGAGACGCGCAGCGACGACGCAAGATGCCTAACACTTAAAAGTGCGGCTGGTCTAATACGAGTATCTTCTCAATGAACAGAGCGAACTCATGCAGCTCACAAAAAATTATTGTACTGTTTGATATGAGGTCGCTTTTCACAACCAGTATACGGGATATCTATAGCAAAGTCAACAGGAAAAAACTACTATACTTACATTCTCAATAGCAAACTCACAATTTCTCTCTCTCCCCTCATCTCTGCAAGTGAAAGAGGGGTATGACCTTCTGCTTCTATATTGGGGTCAGCACCATTGTTCAGCAATATTTCAACAATTTCAGCGTGCCCCATTTCAGCAGCCCGGTGTATTGATGTGAAACCCAGATCATCGCGGGCATTAACATCTGCTCCAGAGGAAATCAGAAGGTTCAAATGATGAACCTTATTTGATTGTACAGCATTCATCATGGGCGTTGCGCCTTCAATTGACCTGACATTCGGGTCTGCCCCTAACTTAATCAGATGTTGCATTGCTTGCAGATCCTCCGACGCCAAAGACCAATGGAGTGGCGCAAGGCCATCCGCCGCAAGAATATCAATCGGGATACCACTTTCGACCTGTAAGTTAATTTTTTCTAAATCATTTCTGGCGGCGGCGATGTGTAAAAGGGAATGGGAGCGTATTGGTGATTGAGTTGAACCTTCAAAATTTGAGATGAATGTTCCGACGTGAGCCATATTACCGTACATGGACATCGCCCAAAGACCGGCAGATTTGAGGTCTGATGAAAGATCATTGGGTAGTGGTGCAGGAAAAATTTCACCGATGGCATGACTAATCAGCAAAAACTTTACGATTGCCCGGGTGAATTCTGGTTCATCATCATCAGAAAACTGCCCTTTAATTTTATGGATACAGAGCCGAGCATTTTGTTGGGAGGTATCGGCAGTAACAGCTACCTTCCGTAACCAACTGCGGACAAAAATTATTCTGTTCTGATGAAAGAATATCGCCCATTTGTTCTCCATTACATCTGGGATGAATAATACCCCGGGTGCGAGAATCGGGTCAACGGAGAAAGAGATTTCGGCAGTTATTTCATTTCCTGATTCAGGTTTTTGATTGATAAATGAAGTACCATCGTCAGAACTATAAGAAACTGCATTCGCCGCCATTTGAGGGTCCTGGGATGTAGAGAGCATTCCCTGGGTGATAGGCCGTAAATCCAATAATTTGATACCCCAAGGATTTTCTGATGCTTCAATCCAATTTAGGGTTAGAGTATTCGCCTCTGGTTCATCTTTTTTCCCGAGGAATTTCTTGAAGAATGTCATATTATGTAAACCTACCTTTAGGCAGCTAACACCACCAATCAGCGGCTGCACGAATAGCCGATGCCATAAGACGAGGCGCTACACAAAACACTCCGACGATAAAGATGTACTTCGCCAGCACAATTTGCCTCAATCTGTTCGTTTGCACTCATCCTCAATCAGAGACTACCCTCATCATCCGCCTTCCGACGAATACTATAGTCGCTACGAGATCGCTTTTTACATTAACAATATACGGGGCATTTCTACCAAAAGTCAACAGGAAAAAACTACTATACTTACATTCTCAATTGGAGCATAATGCTCAAAAGACTATCCCCGTAACCCACCCCTTTACTACCGCAAATGGCACTCAGTAAAGCCTACAACGCATCCACAGCATAGCCACTGTTCTTCATCAGCCAGACGTATCCGTCTTCAAGCCCCGGTTGCGTTTTTTCTGCCGAAGGATAGTTGTTTGCATCCTGTCCTACCAGCCGGTACTGGATTCTGTCCGCTAAATGCAACATCGAAACCACGGTCAGGTTGTGATCCGGTTTCTCCGGTTTATCTGTGGTGAGCGTCCACACGTGCCCAACAGCGGATTCGGTCAGTTCGGCGGGGCTGCCGCGGAAAATGACCTGTCCCCGCGCCAAAACAGCCACGTCACGGCACGTCTGGCCGATGTCTTCGACAATGTGGGTGGAAAGTAGCACTGTTCGTTCCGCCGCCAGTCGCACCAGCAGGTTTCTAAAGCGAATACGCTCTTCCGGGTCAAGCCCGGCAGTCGGTTCATCTACAATCAGCAAGTTGGGATCATTAACCAGTGCCTGGGCAATGCCCACCCGCCGCTTCATCCCGCCGGAAAAGCCTTTGATTTTGCGCCCAGCTTCGTGACTAAGGCCGACTATTTCCAGCATGTGTTCAACGCTTTGTCGCCGCGCCCGACTATCATCCATTCCTTTCAAAATCGCCATATAATCCACAAACTGGGCAGCGGTCAGCTCCGGGTACATCCCCAGTTCCTGGGGCAAATAACCCAGCATCGATTTGACCGCTTGTTTGCCCGCCTCTGTGGAAAGGTTGTGACCGTTAACGCGCACCTCGCCGGAGCTGGGGTTGACAATGCCCGCCAGGATACGCATCAGCGTGGTTTTGCCTGCGCCGTTGGGACCAAGCAACCCAAACATCCCTGCTCCAATTTGCAGATTGATGCCATTGAGGGCGTTCACCGCGCGTTTGCCGGTTCGATAGGTTTTGGTTAAAGCAGTAATTTCAATCATCTTTTGATCCTTTTTCAGATTTGTGTGTCGAGTTAGATATAGCGTTCCTGTCGTCCAAGTAAGACCCAAGCCGCCACCAGCAGCCCCATCGACAGGATCAGCAGGCAAATCCGGTTGGCTATCAACGCCGGATGATCGGGCATGAGGGCGGCCATAAAAATCAACAGATACTTTCCGGCATTACGAGCCAGCCAACCCCGCGCCAGCAATTCGATCAGCCAGACCAGACCGGCGGTAAAAACACCGGTCATCGGTTGTGCCCCCAACAGCGAAGCGGCGCAGCCCAACCCCATCAGCGATAACGAGGGGACCAGCCAGGCCATTTGCACGTCGGCCCAGTTGCCCAGCAGGGCGAAATCGGCCCCCAGCGCCAGCGCAAACCACTGAAAAGTAATTGCGCACACTGACTGGACGACAAATATCAAGCCGAGCCGTTCAAACAACAGCCGTTCGGCGCGGATGGGGGTGGCAAAACGCAATTCCAGCGCCGGATCATCCAGCACGGCATAAGCCGCCAGAACGCCACCCACCAGCGGCACTACCGCCCCCAGGTAAGCCCGAGCCATATCCAGCACATCATCCGGTCCACCTCTGAATAGAGAGATGATGGCAAACAGCGCCCAAAACGCCGCTGGGAGCCAAAGTTGATCCAGCCGGTAGGTGAGCAAGGTGTATCGCAATGAAAAGCGTTTCATCTTCCCAAGTTCCTTTATATCCGATTTGATTGCCAAGAAAGATATTGATTAAGTGTGAACAGAACCACGGCGGCGCACAATCCCAACGCCAGAATGTTCAGCCACGCCTCTGGAGCGGTATAAAGAGATCTCCCTATTACTTGGCTCCTCGTGCCGTTGAAGAATCCCTGCTGAGCATACACACCGCTGGCATTCAGCAAAGTGCCGCTGATCGTGGGGAAAACCTGATCGTTGAGAAAATTACCCCAAAACCAGTAGCCAGTAAAGAGAATCTGGTACACGCGTAACGGCATCACCAGCGGACAGGCCAGGGAAAAGGCGGTCACAAAGGCGAAGGATGGTACGGCAATAGCGACAAAGGCCACAACTACTGACCAAATCATTGCCGGTCCGATCAAGCCCAGCGCTACAGAAAGGATACTCAAGCCCAACACCCACAAAAACATCGGCAACAAGAGCGACATCAAAACACCGACATACTTGCCCAAGATGTAGATGGAGCGGTTGAGGGGCGTGCTGGTTTGCAGTTCTCGCACGCCCAGCCGATAGTCGCGCTGCATCCTGTCTGCGGCCAGAATGCCACCAATTAGCGGCATGAGCATATTGAACAAATAAACCATCTCTCCCGCCTCTTGCCAGGGCATGCCGCCGGAATACATGTGGCCCAATCCTTCACGTACCAGAATCAGACCGAAAAACCCAAACACGATCGAATATGCAATCCACAAACCTTTACGGCAGACGGACATACTAAATTCGTGACGAAGTACACCAAACAATTGAGACATATCTTCCTTTCTGGAATGTATGGTAGTCCCCCTGTTGAGTGTTGGTACCAAAAAAGTCACCCAATTTGAAGCACTGAGGCACAGAGAACACGGAGAAAATCAAATGAAAACTCAGCGAACTCTGTGTCTCGGTGGTAGTTTTCCCCCACCAACACCCAAGCGGGGGACTACCAATGTATGGTGATTATAGAAAGTAGGGAATTAAGTGAATTTTTGAGACAACAACCGTTCCGAATGGTTTACCCAGAGCATTGCAACACTCAGCAAGGCCGCAGAGAGGGCTAGCAACAGCACCGGGCTTTGCCAGAATTGCTGGTAGGCCGACAAAAAATCGAACCAGACCGGTGGTAATTGTTGGCTATTGAAAAACGGGGCGGGAAAGAAATAGCGCGCCAGCCACAGACCGTACACCAGCGTCACAGCGTTGCTGGTGCCAATCCACAGTGAAAGTAAGAGCGCCAGCGCCGAGAGAAACGCCATTGGCCCCAACCACCCCACAATCAAAGAACCAAGTAAATTCGGCGGAATAAAGACGAGTAAGGCAAAACTTGCGACCAGCGCCAGTAGCAGGTTGTAGCCGGAAACAAGTGCCAATCGGGCTAGCAGAATCTTCCAGGGTGAGGTGGGGGTTGCCAACGCCAGTTCGGTAGCCGGATCATGTTCCGGACCGTAGAGGGCGGCTAATCCGGCAGCGCCAACCAAAGGCGCGAGGAAGTGGATCACACTTGCCTTTTCTGCCAGCAGCGCCACTGCCACTCCGATGGCCATTACCGCGGCGCAGGCGGGCCACAACTCGCGATGAACCAGCATTGCCTGCGCATTGAGTAACTGCCACGCCCGCGCAAAGGCACGTTGCAAGGGCATCCTGGCGTGAACTCGTACCAGTGTCCGGTCAGCCAGGTCAGGCGGTGAAACAACCGATGAACTTTCGGTGCGGATAACGTCGCCGACTACTTGCCACAGTTCCAGATCGACACGGCAGGCTTCACAGTTGAGCAAGTGGTTTTTCACCGAGTCCCGCTCGGTCTGCGACAGTTGATTTGCCGCATAAAAGGGCAACTGGTCTTCAAAATACTGATGATCGTTCATCGCCAATCCTCCGCCTGGGGCGTATTGCTCAACACGTCCCGCAAATACCGGCGAGCGTAGCTCAACCGGCTTTTGATGGTTCCCACCGGGCAGCCGCACACGTCGGCGGCTTCGGCCAGGCTCATGCCCTGATAAAAGACCAGTTCCAGTGCGGCGCGGTGATTAGGGGTGAGACTTTGCAGTCCACGTCGAACCCAGGCTGCTCTTTCGTCGGCCTCAACCTGTTCTTCGGGTAAGGGGTCAGCGGCGATGAGCGTTTCTGCCATTACCTCCGAAATCGGCTGGTGCGGATGCCGCAGCGCCTTCATTGCCGTATGATGCACAATCCCTAACAGCCAGGCAATCACTCGCCCTTCGCCCCGAAATCGCCCCGCCGAGCGCCAGACAACTACCAGTGAATCCTGCACCACGTCCTCAGCCATCGCCCGATTTTGTATCAAGCGTAGAGCATAGGCCATCATTCGCTGGCCGTAAAGGACGTAAAGCTCATGCAGGGCGGCATCTTCCTGGGCCGCAATGCGTTTTATCAGAGTAACGTCATCGGGCAAGTTAGTCATAGAAATATTGGTTGTGGATTTAGTTTGCTCAAAACGCACCGAGATCGAACCAGATACCATCGCCAATTGTCACCATTTCCCAAGTGACGCGAGCATAATTATAAGGGCAGACTGTCGTTGAAAAAAGTCTGTTGATTGCCATCACGTTGGGTTCTGTTGTCACCACTATGTACCATACTCCCCAAAAAAGGTTCAAATGATGTGCTGACCCAAGGGCTGTCGCCGCGCCAACCGGGACGGCCGCCCCAAGAAGCGTCACTGGCAATTGATTGGTGTTGGCTCCTCAGCGAGATTCGCCTGGCGCCGGAGCCGATTACACCCGCCCACGACATCGTCTCAAAGGTGCCAAAAAGGTATCAACCTATTTCCGGCCTTAATTGAACCGTCCCTGCTTTACTTCGCTCTTTCCACCAATAACTCGGATAACAATCCTGCCGCCGCAGCGGTTAACTTTTTACATTTGAGGCCATTGTGTTGTTCACCCAATCTTTCTAATAAGACGCCGCAGTTGGCTGAACCAAATTCTTCAACAAACCGAGCGGTAAATTCGGCGGTAAGTTCCCTGGCGTGTTGAATATCTTTGCCGAGCTCGGTTCGACCGTACAGGTAACCGATAGCGATGACACCCCCGGTCAGTGCGCCACAGGTTTCTGCGTGTGTGCCGCCAATACCGCCCATAAAACCCGAGGCAATTTTTGTTGTTACCACGTTTGGGTTTTCGGCGTGCAGTTCGGTGATTGTTTTGGCAATTGCTTCGGCGCAGTGAAATCCCGAATCAAAGTAGTCAAATGCCGTTTTTTCTACTTCATCTCTGGCCATTTTTTTTCTCCTTGGTAGCTCATATTTATGGTTGTATGACCCACAAAACTGGGTGCGGTCCAATTTTTAGGCAATTGGGCAAACCAGGGGGGGAATCGTGGGGACTCCCCCCGCGCCCCCCTGTGCTTTCCCAATTTTTGGGACGCACCCCACAAAACTGTGGGGGTTGACAACCGTCAATGTTTGGGATATATTATAAATTAATCGGAAACAGTATGTCAATAGAGGAATTTCGATATTAGATATCGGTTTTTCCGAATTTGGTAACTCTGCACCAAACCGTGGTGGCTTTCTGGTTATCACGGTTTGATGTTGTCCTACCCGAATTTTTAGGAGGTGTTTAGTGGAATTACGTCAACTAAAAACCTTTCGCACGGTAGCGACGTTGCGCAGTTTTAATCAGGCGGCCGCGCTTTTGGACTACGCCCAATCAACTGTTTCCGAACAGATTAAGGCTCTTGAAACCGACCTCGGCGTACGCCTTTTTAAGCGAGCCGGTAGACAAGTGGCCTTAACCGACGCCGGAGAAATTTTGTTGTTATATTCGCAAAAGATATTGAATCTTGAAGAGGAGATTAGAACAGAGATCGGTAACAGCGAGGAAGTGCATGGTTCATTATCAATCAAAATTCCCGAAACAGTGAGTACGTATTATCTGCCCCTTGCCTTTAAGAAATTCCATCAACGTTTCCCCAAGGTGAGTTTTCACCTTATCAATTGTTCGTATTTTGGTTTGCTCGAAGAATTTCGGTCAGGTATCGTCAACCTCGCTTTTTTAATTACCGACAATTTCAAAGCGACTGATATTGAAACGGAAAAACTATTTTCCCTGCCTTTGGTTATTGTGACTTACCCCACTCATCCGCTAACAGCAAGAGAAAAGGTAGATATTCACGATATAAAAAAAGAAACCCTGCTTGTGCCTACCGCCGATTGCAGCTACAAGATGATGCTGGAAAAAATGCTAACCGAGGAAAAAGTAGCACTATCCACTGTGCTGCAATTTAATTGTATTGAGGCCATAAAAGAATTTGTAATGACCGGAGCAGGCATAACCGTGCTGCCCCAAATTGCCGTGGAACGGGAAATTGCCGCAGGACGTTTGGTCGAATTATCATGGATAGGGGGACCAATTTACGCTGATTTATTGATGATGTGGCAGAAGAATAAATGGTTGCCACCAATTTTGGAGGAGTTTATAAAAATCACCAGAGAAACATTAGTCTCTCCTTGATTTAGGACTAAGGATTTAGTAACTTACTTATTAGCCGACTGAATCAGGCTAGTTTTCGCTTGCATTTGAGGAAGTTATTTAATTCTCAATCCTTAGAATGTAGTTGCAGCTCATCGGTAGCCGCTGGGCCGGGAATCATTCATTCGTGTTTATCTCGTGGGACAACCTTAACCTGAACCATGACCTCTCCATAACCATAACACTCAATGCCGGTATCCGGGCATCTCACGTATCGCATGAAATGAAAATCATTCGGCTCAAGGCGTTCGCTTAACCTTTCATTGATGAGCGCCACAGGGATCGTCAGTTGCGATATCAAATAGATGCACATTCTCTTTGGACAGAGCTTGGAAATGAAGTTGCCGTCCACATCGAGAATGAATTTTTGCCCCACTCTATGCCCTGAATTGCAGTGCTTGGCGTGAACAACCGTAGCCTCGATGGAATACAGGGAAGCAACTTGGGAGAGCCGTTTTACCTGCCTGATCCTATGGCCTCCCTCATGGAACTTCTCAACTTCTGATTCTGTGTATCCGACTCTTTGCCCATACTTCTGCACAATTTCTTCTGTCATCTCACTCTCCTCTCGAACTGGAGGTTAACGCGGTGGAGTTTATGCAACTTTATGATCCTTATTGAACAGGATTCGTTGTCTCCTGAAGGGAAGTTGGAGTTCGCCATGCAAGGCGCATAGACGAGGCAAAGGCAGTTGCAAGAACCTGAAGGATCGGTGAAATGACTATCATCAACACGATCCATCCAATGAAACTGGCCCTAGGATCAAACAAGATCAATGGGATTCCAAAGTTTGCGAGGTCCGCCGATGGATCCAGGAGCATTCGCGTAATTGGACCCCAGATGACTATCATTAGCAAAAATGTGAAGCACGATGTCAGGTATGCTGCGGTTAGGCACATTTTTAGTAATTGACGTAAGTTCGATGCGTTGCTTAAGAGAATTGATGGGGCAAACCAACCAACGACAAACCCAAAAAGGATTGCAAAGATAGGTACTCCCATACCCGCGCCGACTGCTAAGAGATCAAGGAAGCAAAATGTGATGATGGGAAACAAGAGCTTACGAGAGATGATTTTGGACATTTTATCACTCCTATGATCAGTTTGAGCTGTCCCAATTTTGTACCACACCAGGGACAATAATAAATCCTTACAAATGACGATCCTCCATCCCGTATTGGGATGCCATATTCGTTATATTTAGAATTATAGATTACCAGCACATCCGGGCAATCGAAGGGGTCTGCGTGTTTCTCGCATTCATGTGTAATTTGGTTGGCAATATGAACACATGGGTATCGATTAACATCTATTCCCCTCTCTGCTAACCTTTGCCCTAACGTCCAATCACTGCATGCTATGCAATCTTGGAAGTGTAGCACCCACATATTGTATTCTTCTGTTTGCCAAACCTCTTTCTCTAAAGGGGGTCTGCCAAATTTAGAATACTTTGCTCTGTATGTTGTACAGTCCAATTTGGATCGTGCTCCGGATTTATTTTTGGGTGGCTAACGGCGCCAATCAGCGGCTGCCCGAATAGCGGATGCTATAAGACGAGGCACTACACAAAACACCCCGACGATAAAAATGTACTTCGCCAGCGCAATTTACCTCAACTTGATACAACATACCGTCGGATAGCCCGCCAACCAAACCCAGTCCCAAAACGATTACGCCGCCAACGGCGAGATAGATCGGGGTGATTGCCCAGTCTCCTTCTTGGCCGAAGTGACCTGTGCCGTCGTTGCGCCAGACGAGGCAATCCCCAGTGAAGCGAATGGCGAACACGTCTTCGTCACCGTCACCATCAACGTCAGCGAGATTGACCGCATAATCTGAACCCCATTCGAAACGCTGGCCGCTATCGGTAAAGCAGCTCGTTCCGTCATTCGTCCAAATCTGACCGAAACCCTCGTTGCCCACAAACGCGTCGAGATCACCGTCGCGATCCACATCGTCCAGCGCGACGATGCGTGTATTCTCGTCCCCCAGGCGCTGTTCGCTACCCATGAAGTTGCCAGCACCATCGTTCAGCCACACTTCGTTCGCGCGTCCGAAATGGGCGTTGCCGACGAAGGCGTCCAGGTCGCCGTCCCCATCGAGGTCTCCCAACGCGACGGCATAACCATCTGAATGACCCAGACGTTGCCCGTTGTCGGCAAAGTGCCCCGTGCCATCATTCAACCAGACCATGTTGTCCGTCACACTGTCGATGAATTCCGACCTGATGCCCTGGTTCACTTCGAAGGCGTCGAGGTCACCGTCGCCGTCGAGATCGCCCAGCGCGACGGCTCCCGTCGCCCAGTTGCCCAGACGCTGTCCGCTATCCTTGAGTCGACCGTCGCCGTCGTTCAGCCAGACCATATTGTAGGCGTCGCTGAAACCTCGTGCGTCGATCTTGTTCGCACTGGAGACGATCCATTCGCCCCGGCAGCAATTGCCAACGTAAGCGTCGAGATCACCGTCGCTGTCGAGGTCGCCCAACGCGACAGACATACTGACGCTATAATCGAACTGATTGTGGGGCTTCATGTGAACCTCGCCGTGCAACTCGTACTGGCCTGCGCCGTCGTTGAGCCACACTGTGTTGAGCGACGGAATGGCATTGCCAAAAACCGCATCGATGTCGCCGTCACTGTCGAGATCGCCCAGCGCGACCGCGTGCGTGACGTCCCACTTTGTCCCGTGGCTGCCGATCAGCCGCTGGCCGGTGTCCGTGAAATGCCCCGCGCCGTCGTTCAGCCAGATCGCGTTGGGCTCTCCCGAGTAATCGGTGTTACCGGGACGGTTGCCCACGACGGCGTCCAAGTCGCCGTCACCATCAACATCGTCCAGGCTGACGACATGGCTGCGCGGTGGTGGAGTGAGAAGAAAACACGCCGTCAATAGGCTTGCGACAACAATGAAGGCCACGTTGATCAAACGAGGCTTCCACATGATGTGCTCCTTCGCAGGCTATGCGCCACCGGCCTGCGCAATGGCATATTACCATCTCGTGTCCAGACCTGCATGTACAGCACAATGGCGTACACCAACGCCACCATAAGCAGCACAACCCGGATGCCGCCCAACGCCTGCCTTCACCTGCCCCAAGCCGCCCTTGACCGAAAGCACGAAGCCAGACAAACATTTATTAGCGATGTTCCCATAAAACATACACTGAAATCAAGGAAACATCAACTCCGACCACCCTCGGTGCCGGGCGTGAGTGCCATCCTACGGCAGGCGACTGGTCATCAAATGAACGATGGGACACTGTCACGACATCGTTCACGGCTCGAGGTGCCTATGACAAAGGCCCGTATCCCGAAGAGCCACGTTAAGGTAAAGCTCTCACGCGTGGTTCGGGAGCGGGGGCGGGTCGGGCGACCGGCCCACCGTAACTTGGGCGGCCAGACAGATCTACCTGAGGTAGTAAAGCGCCTGCACCTCCGCATCAGTTAGGGCTCGATCGTAGAATCGAAGCTCGTCAATATCGCCATCGTTGTAATGATCCCCATACGTCGGATCAAGACCAATGTACAACGGGTTCACCGAATACGTCTCGACATACCCCAGATTCGTGTTGTAAAGTGTATCCACCAATTCTGCATCGACGTACAGCCTGACGGTGTGTACATCCTCTCGCACACCAACTATCTGGTGCCACTCATTGTCCTGTATTGGAGTGTACCGTGCCACTGTCTGGGCGGCATTTGTGCCAGACTTGAGACCGAAGCGAATATCATCTTTCAAAGCATCTCCCGATATCTGAATCCACCTGAACCCCGCCGGATGAGAAACTATGAAAACCCGGTGTTCAGTAGCGCCTTCCCGGTACCTGACCCACACCGCGACCGAGCAGTCTCCTCGACCAGGCTCGAAATCCTGGGCGTTCTCCACTTCGATATGATCGTCTCCATCAAAACGGAACGCATATCCACGTATGCCGGGGATGACTTGAGGATCGCCATAGATCTTCCCGTTGTGCCCATTCCCGCTCGCATCTTCGGCACTGCCATCGAAAGGGTAGTACGCAACAAGACCATCGGTCAGGGACAATGCTGATCCAGGGGCAATCTCGGTTTGAACCGGTAGGAGATGCAAATCCGCCGTGGTCTTCTTGCCTGCCACTACAGCTATTCCCACACTGACGCTTGTGTAGCCAGACTTGCTCGCAATTACTGTGTAATCGCCTGGAGGAACTTCGGAAATGGAGTAGTCTCCCAGCGTGTCAGCGGTGATGGAGCTAGTGGGAGGGTCCGTGCTGATATTCGCAGCCGGGACGGCGGAGCCATTGGTTGAATCAAGAACTCGTCCGATTATCTCCCCTGTGCCTGGCTCAGGCGTTGGCGTACTGGTGGACGTGGGCGTCCATGTCGGTATCGGTGTCTGAGTTGGTGATGGCGTGTTAGTTGGCAACAGTGCCCCGAATGGAGCGCATGCCAACATGAGCAGAACGAGACCCAATATTCCCATGCAGTGTTTCACGTTCACCTTGTTCATCCTCCCGCTCCTGGCGAGTCCGGCTCTGTTTAATGACCTGGTTGACTTACAAAACAAACTCTATTGAAGTGTGACCACGGATACTCCTCAGTTACTTCAGGATAATGGGCAAGTAACTTCTTTGACCGATGATTATGACGTGCGTATCGGTCATTACACCTGCGATATTTTGGGCGGTGACAGTAATTATCTGTGTGCCATGTGTATTCCACACAAAGGAAAGCGTATCGCTCAAGCCGCCTGTACTTGTTATCGGAGATTGTCCTGAGGCTTGCCAAACGTAGGTTATCGGCCGAGCGGCTGTAAGCGGACTGGTCATAGCGGTGAAGGAATAGGTAACATTTGCAGCACCCGCTATAGGGCCACTGATAGCGATATTTGCCAAGGGGGTGAGGTTGCTACATTCTATTCGCGGAAAGGTTAGACTATTTGTGGAATCAGTAACTTGTACGGGAGATGTCTCCAGGCGTGTCTCGATTTGATCAGGAGTTACAGCTTCACCAGATTCAATAAGCAAAGCCGCACAGCCTGCGGCATGTGGTGAGGCCATACTGGTTCCCGAGGCAATTGTAGTACCATTAGATAAGTTTGAAGAGCGTATGTTGACCCCTGGAGCCATGATATCGGTGGAAGCGTTACTGCTTGTGAAGGATGCAACATTATCAGCGTTATCAGTAGCTCCTACTGATATTACATTACTCAGACAAGCTGGAGCCGCCATTTGAGTTCCTGACCCGGTATTGCCTGATGAAGCAAATGCGATTACTCCTCTGGCACGTAGAGTGTTGATGGCAGATGCCCCAGCCATAGTCCAAGAGGTACTATTGTCACAATCACCCGTGAAAACAGCGTTTGTTACAAGGCTCATATTGATAATCTGGACATCCGGGCGATTATTTATGATGAAATCCAAGGCTGCAACGATCTCCGAGAAATAATAGAAAACACCAGAGAATGAAGGTCCGGCAGTGACCTTGATCGAAACAATCTCCGCTCCCGGGGCAACCCCGACAGAGCTTTGATTGCCTCTTGATGCTATTATTCCTGTCACGTGAGTTCCGTGTCCAGCATTATCTTCTGCCGCACCTACTCCCGATTGTCTATCACTGCCATTAGGGCAAAGACCATTACCATCGATGCTACCATCATTGTCAAGAAAACATTCTTGATGTATCAGAGACGCAGCTAAATCACTATGATCAGTATCTAACCCACTATCAAGTACAGCGACCACAATTCCGTTACCTGTGACTCCTGCATCCTGCCAAGTATTTGCTCCAATAAGCGGTACGCTGGTGGCTAAACTCCCCGTGCCACCGACATCCAGGTCTATTCTAACGACATCAGGGTTCTGTACTAACTTGGTCAGTCCAGTCTCTGTTAACAATGTCCCTGACAAGGCAGGGACGGCTTGATATCTATGTTCTGTGCGAAAATCAGTAACGTCTAAGGCAGACAACACATCATCTTGTGTGCTCGAAACCTCCCGTCTTAAATTAGCCAGATCATTTCGTTGTAATGTCGTGGCTTGATAATCAACCAGGGCAATAACGATCCTTGCTTCACCTGCCGTGTGTAGAGCCTCAATAACACCCGGACCAACTTTTTTGTCAAACGGTGGCGACTGGGCCTCCATCGGTTCAAGCGTGTGGGGCAGTATCCCCAAAGCGAAAGCTACTATTGTAGATAAAATCAGTCTACATAGTAGACAGATCCATTTGAATAATGAAGTCCTCTT
>DAOUMD010000213.1:0-6047 GCA_034412795.1 Anaerolineae bacterium | reverse complement strand
CACAATAACCGCCCATTCGGCCATGCTCCGCCTTGATCCGTCGATCGTCGCCTTTGTTCTAGTGCCCAATCTACACCACTTTGCGGTTGGTAAAGTGCCTCTCGTTATGTTATGCTGAAAATGGATTGAAATAATTTGAACTGTTTTTTACGTATAGATCACTGAATCGAACACAATCGGGTCGGGGGGGCACATCGGCCGGGCGGCGCAGCGTTTGCAGCCTCCACCCAATCACGTCAGGCTCGAGTTTTGGCCGGCCTCAGCTAATCAAACTTGTAAATGAGGGGCATATAGACCTTCGAGACCGGCGTTTGGTTGACCACCGTAAACATCGCCCCGGCGTGCCAGCTTGGCCGCTGCCGGTAAAGTGGGCCGTGTTGGTGACCACATCGCCGTAACTGCCTGTGTACAGGGCGGTAAAGGTTAGAGTGATCGTGCCTCCGGCGGAAACGGTGCCGTTCGCAGCGATGAAGTTTTCCTTTTTATTCCTCAGTTTCTTTGGACAATGATGATATGTTTTTTTGATGTTTCTGTAATTGAGATAACTCATTCAAAATCCGTCCGGCGATACCGGGGCTTAAAACGGCCTGCCCTTTGCTGATTACCCGGATGGCTTCAATAATTTCAGACGGTTGACAGCCGTCTTTATCCAGGTAGCCCCAGGCTCCGTTTCTGAACAGGTCCACAAGCAGATGTTCCTGGTTGTAGTGGGCGCTCAATACCAGGATTTTGCTGTGAGGATACGCCTGGCTCAAACGCAATATGGATTGTCCGTTCTGCCCAGACACGGCTGCAAAATCCAGCAAAATCACCCCGGGGTCAAGCTCCCTGTGCAGTGCAAGGGCGGCTGCCCCATCGCGCGCCTCGCCCACACAGAGCAGATCGGTGGTGCGCTGGAGCCAAGCGCGTATCGCCTGGCGAAAGGCATTATCTGCAACAACAAGTAACACATAGGTTGGCTCATGCATAACGTCCGTGATTTCTCCTACTCAATGTGAGCAATAATAACTGAACAACCCTGTTCCAGTATAAACCAATTGGGGGTACAAAAATTTACTTGGTTGGGTACAAAAATTTACTGTTTTTAGCGGGTAATTTGTGTATCGCTGGAGGGTATTTGCGGATATACATCCGCCGATTATGGGTTGCAGATACATACCTGCAACCATTGCAGATACATACCTGCAACCATCAGTCTGAGTAGTTACCGTCGGGGTTAAGGTTGACCCAGCCCCGGCGCAGGGCCGTGAGGGCGGCCTGGGTACGGTTGTTGACGTGGAGTTTGCGGTAAATTTCGCGCAGGCGGTTGCCAACCGTGCTTTCGGAAATGCATAATTGGAGGGCGATGTCTTTGTTCTCCTCGCCCGCGGCCACTAGGCGCAGCACGTCCATTTCACCCTCGTTCAAATCTTCCGTATCACCGGATTGGGCGGCTAGTTGGTTGAGCCGCTGGAACTCTTCCAGAACCCGGGCCGCCATGCCGGGGTCAATCAGGGCTTCGCCGCGATGGACGGCCCGGATGGCCTGCACCAATTCTTGCCCGTCAATATCTTTGAGCAGGTAGCCGCGTGCGCCGGCCTTGATGGCCTCAAACACGTAGCGGTCTTGCCGGTACATAGTGAGAATGGTCACGCCGACCGAGGGGGCACATTCGGTGATCAGGCTGGTGGCCTGCACGCCGTCCAAGATGGGCATCTGAATATCCATAAGGATAATATCGGGCTGCAAGTGGCAGGCCAGGTCAACGGCTTGTTGGCCGTTTTCGGCCTCTCCCACCACCTCAAGGTTCCCCAGTTGTTCGCAAATCTGGCGCAGGCCCTGACGAAAGAGCCGGTGATCGTCGGCAATCAATACTCGGATGGGGGACATGATTGTTTAACCTCTCATCAATCTCAAGTGTTTCCGTAAGGTGGATTTTGCAAATCCGGGCAAGTATTTTTATGTTCTGGGCAAAGGCAGGTTGATTTCAATCTCTGTTCCCTGGTTTGCTTGGCTGTGTAATAAAAATGCGCCTTGCAAATTCTCTACCCGCTCGCGCATCTGCTGCAAGCCCAGATGACCATCCCGGACGAATTGATTCAAGCAGGATAGGTCAAACCCAAGGCCGTCGTCTCGTATTTGCAAGGTCACTCTATCGTCTGCTTCCAGGTTAAGATTAATCCAAACCGTATTGGCCTGGGCATGTTTGCTTACGTTGTGCATGGCTTCCTGGATAATCCGAAAAAGCACAGGTTCCAACGATGCCGGCAGGTTGTCCGGTGATCCCAAAATGCGCAGGTCAACGTGCAACTGGTTTTGCTCGCCAAAGTCGTCGGTAAAGCGTTGCAGCGCGGGATAAAAGCCCAACTCCTCCAGGTCAATGGGCCGTAGGGCAAAAATGGAACGCCGCACGTCCCGGATACTTGCGCTCAACAGCGTCTGCATTTGGTCCAATTCTGCCTGCATTTTCGCCGGGTCTTGCACCAACAGCGCTTGCCACAGGCCGGCCCGCATTCGCAGCGAGGCCAGGTTTTGGGCCAGACCATCGTGGATTTCGTGGGCGATGCGGCGGCGCTCTTCGGCGATGGCCTCCTCCTCAGAGCGGCGCTCCTTCTCCACAGTGATGTCTTCTACAATGAGGACACCCTCGCCCGGTCCGGCCACGTCTCCCGGCGCCGCGCTTATGCGGGCTGGAAACAACGCTCCGTTGCGGCGCTGGCTAACGGATTCCAGCACGATTATATCGCCGCTTTGCAGAGCAGCGACAATCTCAAGCCTGTCGCGCTCTACCTGAGAGGGGATGATTCTCTCCAGGGAAATATCGCTAAATTCATCGGCTGACCAACCATAAGTTTTTTGAGCCTGATGGTTAGCTCTGACGATAGTGGGCGTTGTGTGCGAGCAATCCACCTCAAAAATGCAAAGCGGCGCATACTCAAACAGGGTGCGGAACCGCATTTCGCTTTCCCGCAAGTTTGTGGCTGAGGTTTGTAAAGAATGAACCATCTCGTTAAAGGAACGTGTCAGAAAGCCGATCTCGTCCTCGACGCCGACTGGCGCGGTCACGTTCAAATCGCCAGCATTAACCCGCTTGACCGCCTCTAGCAAATTCTCCAGCGGTTTGGTGAGGTTGACGCGAAAAAAGACCGGGAAAACGATCAAGACGAACAGGCTGGTGCCGACGATCAGGAAGGCCAGGGGCAGCAGTCGCTCGTGGACGTATTGTCGACGGCCCAGGAATTGGCCGCCGACAATCAATCCGCCGCTCGCGCCGGTATGGGTCAGATCCCGGCTAAAGCCGACTCGCTCGACTTCTAGAGAGGGTCTGCCCGGTCGAAAACCTATAAGCGCGTTAAGGCTGGCGCTAGAATTCGCTGGAATGTTGCGATAGTTAAAGTCAAAAGAGCCATCCCGATGCAGGACGAGTTGAATGGTATACACCTCTTCTTTCGTGAACCTGGGTACCTGATACCAGGTAACGACGACCGACTCGCTGGCTTGGTTGACAAAAACACCGCCCCCGGCAGAAGGGTCAAGGTCTAGCCATAGCGGAGCAATCGTCGGTTGAAAGCCGGCCCAAAACTTCGCGGACTGAGGCGGGCTGCCAAAGGCAACGTATCCGTTGGCACTAATGTGAACCTCCGTCCATGCTTGACCGTAGAATGAAAATGCAAACGGTAGCTCCACAACCGTCGAACCAGCATCGCTTAACTCCAGGTCTGTGCCGAGATTGTCATCCCTGAATTGGAAAGGTGCCGCTGCAATGTCATAGCCGCCCTGTCCGTTGGGCTGGACGTGAAACGTCAGTCGATCGGTGATGGCCTCGACCGGGTAAGCCGCTTGATAAAAAGGCTCGATCACATATCCCACAAACCCCAGAACCGCTAACAAGGTCACCAGGGTGATAGAGACCAGCTTGACCATGAACGTAGATTCCTCAGGCACGGCGTTAAAGTAGACAATCCCTGTGGCAAAAATCATCAAGAGACCGGTTACGGTGTTGGGATAGCCGCTGAGATTGCTAGGGAAGAGGAACACTATAACCACCCCGATGAGGGGGATGAGGCCTGCCAGCATAAAGGCCCTGGTCGCCTGAGCTTTACGACCTTGAGGCATGACGAGACTATGGAACCATCCCGATCCGGTCTGCCTGGTTGAAAAATATACGGTCCGACGCAACAGCACAACGATAGCCCAGAGCGTTCCCGCCAAAAGGATAGTAGCTACGAGCGTATCCATCCTATCCGGGTTCCTGCCGGTCGCAACGAAAATCAAATAGGATAGTACATCCCAGGCGACAAGCGGAGAGAGCAGAACGGACAAAAATAAGGTTATCTGAGCTTCACGGTGCAGGTGTGGCGTGGGGGAGGGAAAATGATAGGCAAACTGGATGAGAGGGATATACACCAGGTATATCGCGTTGCTGATTACCCAACACCAGTACAAAGGTGTTTGGGAAAGCGTTTGATCAAAAAACAACCCTAGCAGCCAGAGCTCGATCAGTATCAAACAGGTGATGAGCCAGGCCGTATCCGGTTTCCGTCTGAGTCGCCACAGAAACCCGATCAGACTCAGGGTCGTAATCATTGTACTTAAGTGGCTAAGAGCTAGCGCCGTTAGATGGAACCCAATCATCGGGGCAAGACCGGCAGTCACTCAAAAAAACTGAGCATCAGGTGTACGTCCAGGCGGGTTTGCAGCGTGATTACGATAATTCCTCCTCCGGCCAGTAGTCTAAACGGCAGCCACAGCCAGCCTACCAGACCGGGGCGTAAGAAGCGTGGCATAATGGTCGCCTCGTTGATTTCAAGCTGACGCTGCACTACCGGGGTGCAAAAGATTTTTGGACATAGTCTGAGAATTATGTGCTTGAGCATTTGTTCTACAGGTTTTGGCAATACATCTCGCAGCGCTGCGTCATTTTTTCGACCTATGAACGGAGTTAGATGGGTTGATCCGATGCTATTTCATAGCCGCGATCTTCGGATTCGGTGGATTTAGCAATAGAACAGGTGTACAAGCACATAATTTTGGGACTATGTCGATTTTTGTTATTTATCAACCGCCGTAAATATGCCCACCAGGCAGGTGATAATCAACACAACCAAGGCCGCTACGCTGCCGTAATCGTCCAGAATAAAGGGCAGTGCAGCGCCAATGAGCATAAAGACGCCCAAGCCGCGCCCAATTGAACCTTGCACTTTGCGCGTTCGGGTGAGGCTAAATTCACCTTTGATTAAGGCAAACAAACCAAATACAACCAATAGAATAAAAACACACATTTTTTATTTTCCTTTTTCTGTTAGTGATTTCGCTGATCATTACGGTTATTCAACCGTAATGGGTATTTGCGGATATACATCCGCCGATTATGGGTTGCAGATACATATCTGCAACCATCAGGCTGAGTAGTTACAGTGACTTGATATTATTTTTTGATGAGCATGGCGACACGATGCTCTTAATTGCCTCAAAAAACATCTCAGCGGAAAATCCGGCCAGAAAGACGGCATCGGCGCCGGTCTCCTGCGCCCGGCGTTCCTGGTCAGAGCTATGAGCCAGCACAAAACAAGGTATCTGGGGATAGTTGCGTTTGAGATGTTCCAAGACTTGCCAGGCGTCATCGCCGGGTAGATGGGTATCCAACAAGATCAGGGCGGGGCGATACTGTGCGACCATCAGTAAACCGGAACAGGCATCGTCCGCCTGCCCGGCGAGGGCGAGGCTATTGCTGGCTTGCAACAGCACTTGCAGGCTGTCGCGCAAGCGTCCTGGCGGGGCAATTATGAGGGCCGAAGTGCAGTTTGTGTCCATGTCTGTCACAGACTATCACAAAGCAATTCGACGCGTAATGGTAAAAATAGGGTTTTTGGATGGTCAAAAATGAGGGTTGAATGGTCAAAAATGACCAGTTAAGGGGTAGGGAAGTACCAGGGAGTAAGGAGTAGATACTATGCAATAAGGGCTTGAAAAAGCGGGTCGCTTCTGGTAAGCTCCTTAAAAGAAACAAAACCATTTGCTTAAAGGAGGAGTGTACCATGAACGAAACGACCCATCAAAGAGAGTAT
>DAOUMD010000212.1:0-89855 GCA_034412795.1 Anaerolineae bacterium | reverse complement strand
AGGAATTGAGCGGATTAAAGGCGATGTATGGGTCTATATATGTCAATCGTATGGCCCAGATTGCGCCGGCGGCTCCCATGAAAACCGCGCTGATGGCAAAGGTGATAACCTTCAACAGGGTTACATTTATGCCGGTGTGGGCTGCGGCCTCCTCATCTTCACCGATACTTTGCAGGGCCAAGCCATATTTGGAGCGCCTGATGAGGTAGGCCGTAAGCAGTGTGATCACAAAAATAGCGAGCATGACGTAGTAAATAGTGTTGTTATCTACGGGGATAAGGAATCGGCCACGCGTGCCCGTGAATTTGAGCTCATACCACAGGACAAAATGCTTGATGAGCTCAACGAGTCCGAAGGTGAAGATGGCAAAATAGATGCCTCTCAGCCTCAGAGTCAAAGCGCCAACGAGAAGGGCAAGGGACAAACTGGCCAGACCACCTATGAAGATAACAATAAGTAAAGGTAATGCCTTCCCCAGTATAGCTGAAGTATAGATGCCGACCCCAAAAAACGCCGCCGGCGCCAGTGAGATGTAACCGGTGGGAGCGGAAAAGATGACCCAGCTCACGGTCAGGACGATGTGCATTAAGATGGTATATACGAGTACGACCGTGTAGCCTGGGCGACCGTAGGGTAAAGCAGCCAGCAGAAGGAGGATTATGAGAAGCAGCGCCGGTACCCACACCTTTCTTAGATCAACTCTCGTAGTATTCATTTCTCTACCTTCCCATAATACCTGTCGGCCTCACCAGCAACAGGAGTATGAAGATGAGATAGTAGGCAACCAATGACAAGCCCGGGTCTATATGGGTTACCACGCTGCCAATAATACCCAGTACAAAACCCCCGATGAAACTGCCAGGGATGCTGCCCAATCCCCCCAGGACAACCACGATAATGGCGATGATGGTATACTCGAGACCCATTACTACATGTACAGGGTAGCATATGCTGATCAGCATGCCGGCGATACCAGCCATAGCCGCGCCAAAGCCGAAGCATAAAGCCAGCACATTGTCGATGTTCACCCCCATAAGTCCCGCGGTGGCCGGGTCTTGGGCGGCCGCCCTGATGGCCTTGCCCATGCGTGTGTGGCCTACAAAGAGGTAGAAAGCCAGACCGATGACGATGGCGAACCCGAGGGTCACGAGACGGTTGGCGCCAAATACTGCTCCGGCCAGATTGACCGGAACACGTAAATAGGAGTATGCCCTTATTTCGGGTCCCCAGACTATTGAAGCTATATTCTGAATGATAAACAGGAGACCGAAAGAAGCGAGCATGGAATTACTCTCAAAAATACCCGGTGACGCTGACGAGGCTAAGAGGCGTTTGAACAAAGTCCGGTGAATGATATAACCCAAGATGAAGGTAAGAGGACCGCAAACAGCAAGGCATACCAGCGGGTTAAGGCCAAACACTGTGTATAATGTCCAGGTGGTTAAAGCACCGATCATGATAAACTCGCCATGAGAGATATTCAGCACCCGGGCCACGCCGTACTGCAGGCTAAGCCCCATCGCAATCAGGGCATAGAGGCCGCCCAGCAGTAGACCAGCAATCACTATGTTCAAGAATGTAACCATCGTACTGATACCTCCCTTACTTCGGCAACAAGAGCAGCGCAGGCTGCCCCAAAGGCACAACGAGACTCCTCTGGAGAGAACAACCACTCTCAAGAGTTGCTGTTCTGCACCCTCTAGACAGCCTGCTCAACTACTTGCCGTCGTTGCTGGACTCAATGCCTACTCTGACTATTAGCCTGTTGGCCACGACGGCTTGGGGTATAACATCTCTGCGGTGGCCTTGTCTATAGGTCCAACGACTTCATACACCCCGTTTATCCACTGACCAATCTCTCCGACATGAGCATCCTTTGCCAAGAGCCCGTTCTCAAACCAGGTCGGCCCCAGAACCGTATCGAACTTCTCCGTAGCAATGATGTCTCTTATCTTCTCCTGGTCGAGGGTGCCAGCTTTCTCGATAGCCTGCTTCCACACTTCCAGCCCAGCCCAGTAGAATGGATGCCCCCACCAATCTTGGGCTTCTTCGGGCTTGCCTTCGTAGAGGATGTCGGCTAATTCGTTGAGTGTGGGAGAAGATTTGCGGGCAAAGCAGGTAAAGCCCATTACTCCCTCTGCCGCCGGACCAAACGCTGTGTGGTAAAACCCGAAATTCACTCCGGGGCCGCCTACCCAGGCTTTGGGGTTATAGCCAAGCTCCATTGACGTCCCGGTAGCGGGCATAATCTGGTCGGGATAGGCAAAGCAGCAAAAGACATCGGCCCCCGATGCGTCAGCGTCCTTGATTACAGGCGATAGGTCCTTGATGTCAGGCGGGAGGCTCTTAGTACCGACGATCTCAATTCCTTTCTTTGGGAATTCAATGCCCGCCACACCGGAATACTCTATGCCGTGGAGGTCAGCGATGTAGGTTATGTAGGCCGTGGTCGCGCCCTTGGCGGCAAGAATGTCAGCCAGAACGGGCAGTTGGTACCAGTCAGAGAAACTCAGGGTGACGAACACGTAGGGTAGACTGGGCAGCATCTCCTTGATTTGCGTGGCGCCGCCTTCGGCGGTCAACAGCACATAGCCATATTTATTGGCTATCGGGGCCTGGGCAAAAATAAACGCGGTGCCACTGGCGGGCCACAGAAAGTCAACCTTGTCCTCCAGAATCAGTTTTTCCGTGAGACTCGCCATCGTACCTGGGTCGCTCGTATCATCGTACACGATCAACTCTATCGGCAGTTGCTTGCCGTATTCCTCCACATATATCCCACCCTCGTCATTGACCCTCGGAACCCATGTCTCATAGATCGGTCTGAATGCCGAGTCCCCGATAACGGCTAGTGGGCCTGAGAGAGGTCTTGCCATACCAACAACAATTTTGTCTTTGGCTGGTGGGGCTGGGGCTGCGGTAGGCGCTTCGGTAGGAGCTGCAGCAGGGGCTTCGGCAGGTACGGGCGATGGGACGACGCATGCTGCTCCAACCAATCCAACGCCGGTTAGTGCTGCGCCGCGAAGGAATTCACGGCGGGTCAAACGCTTGGTATTCATTTTTTCCCCCTTGCTGAAATTTCGAATATGCTGCTCCTTCATGTTATCATTGAATGACACCTGACTTCTTACCTGGTTATGAGAGAACAACCATTTTATTTACATATCTCTAACCCTCCTCTTTTTTATTTTATTCCCACCCTCGAAATATCTTCAATTTAAATAAGGCCCAGACGTATCATCCGCCGTAAATAGCTTGTAAAACATTCACAGGGACTCCGCGCCGCATTTTATCATCCGCTTTGAGTATTCGGCCTTCCGCAATAACCACTGCCCTTCGGGATTCTGAGATTTCCAGAAGGGCGAGAAGGTCTTTGACTGTCGCCCCATCTGGAATGTCAACTTCAATACCCTGTGAATGCTGGTAACCGGGGAAACGTTGGCTCAAAGTCCCGTATAGTTTGACCTTCAACTTCATTATCTATATTGATTCCCGTTAGAAATCAAAGGTGCTGTCAAGCTGCTCGTCACTGATGGCAAAGACTGTGTTATGAGGGGGGAGGGGTTCTTTGTAGAAAAACCTGGGCAATCGATCGTCCTGCTTGGTAAGCCCTGCCTTTCTATTGAATTCCCTCTCTGCTTTCAATATCCGGACACCCATAGCGAGAGGGAAGTCGTCTGGTCCAAGCTGCGTGCCCAATTTCGCATCTATCACCTTGCGAAACGCCTCGAGACTTTCGGGGCTCAACAGGGCTACACTGGCCATAAAGCACTGTCCCATGCAGTCAAAAGCGGCCATAGCGATTTGAATGAACCTGGAGGTCTCAACCTGTCCTTCCGGATTCAATGGATCGAGCTTTTGTTCCAAATATGCCCCCACCAAGTTCCCCGCCGTGTGATCGGCCCCCATAGGTGAGGTGGCATAAGTAACGCCATGACCCAGCATAGCTCTTGGGTCATAAGCTGCAATGCTCTGGCCCTTGACCGCGGGAACCCGGGCGTGGTTGAAATGTTTGCCCACAGCAACAGGACCACTTCCAAGGACTCTGCCGAATTCTGTTCCTTGGCCAATCTCTTCCATCATCTCGATGGCCGCCTCAGCATCCCCAAACTCTTTATGGCCAGCATCCATAGCCACGGCAACGGCCACCCCCGAGCTCATGGTGTCAACCCCGATGTCATCGCACAGATGATCGAGGCGGGCAATCGTGTCCAGATCAGTAATGCCGGTCATACCGCCCGTGGCCCAGATAGTCTCATACTCCAGGGAACTGGTTACATATTTCCCGTCTTCGTCCACAAATTCATTGGAGCAATGGATCATGCACTGGTCGCAGCCCCTATGGGTTGTCTCTCCACCCCGTTCCTTGATAAGCTCAGCCATGGCCTCACCGCTGATCTTCTCCCAACCATCCAAGGTGCCCTTTGTGGCGTTGTAACTGGGAAAGGCGCCCATGGCATTGACCGGCGCCACAAGAGCAGCGGTGCCAAGTTTGGGCATCACTTCGGCACTCATATGATCCGCTTTTACGGCCTCGACAACAGCCTTGGTTGCTTCCTTGAAAGCGTTCGGATCGGCTATGGCATCGGCGCTCTTCCCACGTTGGTCTACAATCAGAGCCTTCAGCCCCTTGGCTCCCATAACCGCCCCCATGCCTCCTCGCCCAGCGGCGCGGCAGGGGCGACCATCGGCGTCAGAAGACTGGATCGAAGCCAGACTCATCCTATGCTCACCAGCCGGCCCGATACACAGCACCGATGTTTTCTCACCGTAGATCTCAAGGAGCTTTTCCACAAGTTCGTAGGTTCGCATCCCCTTGTACTCTTGGGCTGGAATAAGGCTTGCGTCTCCCTTCTCGTCGATCCTGAGGAAGCTGAGTTCTCCTTCCGGCGCTTGTCCTTCGACAATGATCGCCGTAATACCCAGATGCCCTAAAGCCGCAGCAACGGTTCCCCCCGCATTGCTCTCTTTGATTCCCCCGGTCAGCGGGCTTTTTGCCCCTATGGATATTCGGCTGGTATTTGGCAGAGGTGTGCCACTTAAAAGGCCTGGGGCAAAAATGAGCTTATTTTCCGGTCCCAGGGGATCACTTTGCGGCGGCACCTCGGCGTTGATCATGATTGATGTGAGTCCCCTGCCGCCAAGCCCTATGTAATCCGGTGGCACGTCTTCAACAGCAACGGTTTTTTCGTTCATGTTCACTCTTATGAACTTCATATCCGTCTCCTTTTTGAAGGCAAATTTGCCCGGCACTACAGTCGCAAAACTGATTTGACCACGAGTCCCTTTTCCATATCGGCCACCGCCCGGTTTATGTCGTCGAAGGGATAGAATGTGATCAACCGATCAAAGGGGAAACGCCCCTGGCTATACAGGTCTATCAGTTTGGGAATAAACAGGTCTGGAATGGCGTCACCTTCAATGATGCCTTTGACCATCCGGCCGTTCATGATCAGGTCCATATCCAGGCTGACCTCCGTACCCGGAGGTACGACCCCCAGGAGTCCGCAAACGCCGAGGCGGGGCAGAACATCCACCGCCTGCCGAAGCACCTTGGGATTACCCACACACTCCAGGCTGAATTGCGCGCCTCCGCCGGTAATGTCAAGGATGGCCTCGACCGGGTCCACCTCACCGGCGTTGACGGTATGGGTGGCGCCCAAATCCTTTGCTGTCTCCAGGCGGTCCGAATTGATATCCACGGCGATAATGGTGGTACAACCGCACACCCCTGCACCGAGAACAGCACTCATCCCTACGGTGCCGACACCGAATACGGCGATGGAAGCCCCAGGCCTGGGCTGAAGTGAATTCATGACCGCGCCAGCGCCGGTCATCACGCCGCACCCCATGGGGGCCAGAGTCTCAAGGGGCACGTCATCCCGCACCTTGACCACGTTCCGCTCGTTGGCCAGCGCGAAATCGGCGAAAGAGGACTGGCAGAAAAAGGACCCGTGGATGACCTGATCGCCCTTGCGCAAGGTCGTGCTGCCGTCTGGACGAGCGCCGTGGAAATTGTGCAGGAAGAAGTTCAGGCAATAGGGATCCTTGCCGGCCCTGCACGATGAGCACGTTCCGCAGCAGTCCCAGGCCAATACCACGTGATCGCCCGGTTTCACCTTGTTTACCCGCGCTCCCACCTTCTCGACGACGCCGGCCCCTTCGTGCCCAAAGACGCTCGGCGGCGGGGGGATCGGCAGATGCCCATCCCGGGCGCCCAAATCGGTGTGACAGATGCCGACGCCGACGATGCGAACCAGCACCTCGTCGTCGTTCGGCTCGCTCATTTCCAGTTGTTCGATACTGAAATCTCCCCCCGTCTCAAAAACGACAGCAGCTTTGATCTCCATTTTCCCCTCCTGACCCAAGCCTGCGGACCTGACAGGCTCTCGCGGGAGCCTGTCAGGTCTCGTTCCTACCTCCGGGTTATCGGTGTCTATTTGTATACGCCGTATTCCTTGGCAGCGTCAACCATCGCCTTGACATTTTCTGGCTTGGCATGGTCAAAGAACGACCCATTGCATATGATGAGACCACCGTCTTTGCCAGCCGCATCTATGAGCTCCTTGACATAGTCTCTCACCTCCTGGGGTGTGCTCAGGTTTAACATGGCGGAAGGCACGTTGCCCAGGAGACAGGCATTCTGGCCCAGGGTTTCCTTGACTTTGGCCATATCTGTCAGGTCGATCATCCACAGGGTCTTGCCCTTTGGTAGGTCTTTGACGACGTTGAGACGTGAGCTGTAGCCCCCCTCAGCCGCAGGAAGTGGTACGCACCCTCCTTCAATCAAGCCCAGGATGACCGCTTTAAGGGTAGGCCAGTAGAATTTCTTGAACTGTTCATCGGAGAGGAATCCATCTGCGCCTTTATGTAGAGGGATGAATATTAAGGGATTGCCGGTTTGCTGCGCACTGGCTACGCCCATACCGATCATAAGTGGCACAAAAGCTTCCATGGCCTGGATGAGTTTATCGGGCTGCCGGTAGATGTCCAGCATGATCCCCTTCGTACCACGCAATGTATCGCCGATGACGTCGAACGGCGCCTTGGTGAATCCACCCAATATGTTCGGGAAGCCGAACGTGGCTAACGCACCATCGGCACCACCCATGGCCCCTACCCATTGCAGCGCCTCAGCACCGGCCTCGAAAAGGGCCTGATAGGTTTCCTGTACTGGAGGCAACCCAAAGGGGATGAAGTTGAGGGCAACGCCGTACATTTCGAGGATGCCGGGGAGAAACGGCAGCATCTGAAATCCACCCAATGCTCCGAACACGCGTGGCAGGTATACATGGTTGAAGAAACCCGATGGGTCCTGAATCAAGGCGTCATATTCATTCGCCATCATGTATTCGCCTTCGTTGCATTGGTAGGAGTGTTCCGGCGCGACTCATGGCCTGGCCAGGAGTAGAGCTTGTAGTCCAGAATCTCATACAACTTCCCTGGACCGGGTGCGTATGCACCCCAATGCACATCCGGCTCAAACTCGAGCACGAAATTCTGAAAGACTTCGGCACATTTGCCGTAGTCATACATGGCCTCTTGAACGGTCATCCCCGCGTTGATCCATGGGAACATGCTGGGAAAGATCGTGACCGGAACTCTGTCCGGCAGCTTTTTCATCTGGATGGCATCTTTGAACCTGAGTATTCGATCCTTGTACGCCTTTTCCGCTTCCGAGGATTGGAACGGAAGGGGGTTCCCCTCAGGATCCTTTGGCGAGAGCTTCCCTTGCCACAGCGCCTCCAGCTTTTCGTCTGGTGATAACTGTTGTTCCATTTTTGTTACCTCCAATATTCCCTGCTGAGGATTCTTACTTAGCGCCGACCCATTTTCTGACCAGGGATACCCCGGCCATGGCATCTCTACCATAGGCATCAGCGTCAGCATATTTCCTTATTTCCTCGCTGACCTGACCGCCACCAATCATGATCTTGACCCCGTTCCGCAGGCCGGCTGTCTTGATGGCCTCCACGGTCTCTTTCATGGCGTCAAAGCCCAGGGTCAGAAACCCACTCAGGCCGACCACTTGGGGCTGAAAGTCCTGGATGGCCTCCACGAACTTTTGCGGGGAGACATCCACCCCCAGGTCGAGGACATCGAAGCCGTTGACGTCGAGCATAAAGCTCACGATGTTCTTGCCGATGTCGTGGATGTCCCCTGCGACGGTGCCGATGAGCACCTTGCCGTGACGCTCGATCTCCGGCAACTTGGCCAACTCCGGCTTGAGCATGTCCGTGATCTGGCTCAGCATCTCACCAGCCAGCATTAGTTCGGGCAAGAAGTAAGTGCCCTCCTCGTAGCGCTGGCCGACGATGTCCATGGCCTTCCTGGCTGCATCCAGGATCGCCATGGGGTCCGACCCACCATCTACCATCTCTTTGACTAGCTTATGGGCTTCTTCCTCCCTCATGTTAGCGATGGCATTGACAAGTTCTTTTGACATTGTATCCTCCTCTCAAAATCTCGATTTGTGGCTTCTTGCCCCTAACCGATAGAGCACATCGATCCATAGTGTTCTCCTTTCAAAGATGCCATTTGAGGCTCTTCCCCCACATCGCTTTGAGCAAGGTTTGGATTACGTTTTCTCTCCGTCAACACCGGGGAACAGCATCCCCAAAGCGAAACGCCGGCTGAACTTGGGATAGGTCGTCAGTTCCAGGTAATTGGTTTGGCTGGCAATTTGTTGAGCGCGTTTCCGCGCCTGACGAGACAACAAGGCCCACCGGGCGCCAGCCACCGCTGCGTTGCCGACCTGTCGGTAGCGGGCATTCGGCAGGTGGGGCAGCAGTCCTACGTCGAGGGCGCTTTGCACCTTGAGAAACGAGCCGAACGCCCCGGCAATGACGACCTCTTTCACTTCCTCCGACGCGGTGTCGGTGGCATCCAGCAGCACCTCCAACCCGGCCCGAATGGCCCCCTTGGCCAACTGAATTTCGTTGATGTCGTTCTGTGTAATCACCACATCGCGCTGGCCGTCCCTTTGATCGGCGGACGCCAGCAGGAATTCGACTCCATTACGCCCTTCACGCACCCGATGATGGTGACGATCAAAACGGCCTCGCTCGTTGATCAAATTCCAGCGACGTAACTCGGCCACGCCGTCAATGATGCCAGAGCCACACAAACCGATGGCAGGCGCATTATCGACGGTTTTCAGTTTAAGCCCTGTTGTGGTTAGCTCGACGGCCTCAATAGCCCCGGCAGCGGCCCGCATGCCGTCGCTGATATGCGCGCCCTCAAAGGCCGGACCGGAGGCGCACGACACCGAAGTCAAAAAGCCCCTATCCGGTCTGGCCAGACCGATTTCGGTGTTGGTCCCAATGTCGATACCCAGAGCCACGTGGTTCGTTTGATCGAGATGGCTGGCCAGAATCATAGCCACGTGGTCTGCTCCCACGAATCCACCGATACAGGGCAGTACGTGGACATAGGCACCAGGCGCACCGGTCAAACCTAGATCGCGGGCTTTTATATCAAGGGCATCAGTGGTGGCGGCCACGTAGGGCGACACGGCCAGTTGGTGAACCGGTAGTTCGATGAAGAGATGGGTCATAGCCGTGTTACCCACCAGGCAGATATCTGCCACCTGGGTGCGGCTGACGCCTGCCTGTTCGGTTAATTCGCGAAGCAAGTCGTCCAGTGTCTCCCGAACCATTGCAGCCAGGGCATGGCCTCCATCTGGGTGGCGCCGCGCATGCGTCAGTCGACTGACGACATCCTCTCCGTAGCCGATCTGCGGATTTAACGCCCCGGCCACGGCCAATTCATTACCGTTGGTTAAGTCAACCAGACTGGCCGCGATTTTGGTCGTGCCCAGGTCAACGGCCATGCCCACTGGCGGCGAGCCTGAGGGAACCACACCAATGATTTCGGCATCCCGAAGAAAGACGGTCAAACGCCAGTCGTACGTTCGAGCGGCGGGGGTTATTTGGCGGACGACGGCTGGCTCAGCGCCAATTGTCTGGTTCGGGATGGGGGGGATGGCAGCCGCCACGCGTTCTAAATCAGATCGTGGATCGTGTAGGGTGGGTGGCGGCACTTGGAGGTCGTAGGCGTGGATCAGCGGATCAAGTGCCAGTTCACCCAAGTTGCCCTCTAATTGTAGTCTTTGCGCGGTAATGAGTGAAGACCTGGGGATGTGGACTTTGATGTTGTCGTAGATGTGGGTGTTACATGCCAGCCGTTGTCCGCGCTGCAACTCTAGTTCGGTCAGGATATATTTCTCGTCAACCGTGGGGGGTGACACGCTGCCTGCCAGGATCAAAAGCCGGCATTGGCCACAACTCCCCATTCCCCCGCACGCCGATGAGAGTGCCAGCCCGGCCTGTTGGGCTGCTTCGAGCAAGGTGGTGTTTGGTGCAACCTCGACTCGTTTGCCAATCGGTTCAAAATCGACCTGATAGGTTGGGGAAGTGGAGGGCGAATCAGGCATTAGCCGGTCTCCAGGGGTGTAAATGACAAACCTGGCAGATTACACAACGTGGAGGCAGTTGTTTTGAAAGCAGCATAACTGATTGTATTACCAGGACGGGCGATCACAAAGTCACCGTCCCAAGGACCATAGATCATTTTTTTGATCAGGGCTGTAGAACCGGGAATCTCCTCATAGCGGAGTCTAAACTGCTCAGCCATATGGCGGGTGTACTCCCGGTAACGTTCCTGTTCGTAGTGACCGGTGTCGATAAAGGCCAGGCGGGTGTAATTCTTGAGCATGAGTTTGATCATACGCTCAGCCCGCTCTGGCCCGTAGTGTTCAACCAGCCGCTCGTATTCTGCAAAAGGGGTGTCGTTCACCTCAATCCAGCCCTTGGTGAGATAGTAAGTTCCTGGTTCTTGGCTGGCTTGCTTTTTGTAGGCCGCGTGAGAGCCAAGAAAGATGGCAATGCAATCGTCTACGCGAGGAACCACCAGGGTAGACCCGGTGGCTTTCAGGCCAACAACGGCCATAGAGCATAGACCGTAGCCCAGAATGATTGTGTCTGCTTCGGCACTGGTTGCATCCACTGTTTCCTGTAATTTGTTTCGCAGTTTTTCGGGGGTTAGATGAAGGCCGAAATCCAGAACCTCGTAGGTCATGCCTTCCGGAAGCAAGGGGAGCATCTCTTCGATGACAGTGGCACAGGCAACGACTTTGGTGCGTGCTAAAGTCACTTCTAGTTACCTCAATGGCAACAGTAGGAGGCTGGGCTTGAATAACCCATGGGAACAGGAGAGTCATTCACAGGACACTAGCACCTATATTATATAGTTATATAGGGAAGTTGTCAATATGAGATTGACTTTTTATCGATTATGGGTGATAATTGGCTGCCTTACGATACATACTTTCTGGATAAGGGCTGGATCGACCTCATTCAATCTGCGTCGGCGAGAATATCACATGAAAACAAGCAAGATAAATCAAAACGACCCACCTGTCGAAGTCATTGATCGGAATTCGTACGAACCCGCCTATGCCCAGTTAGCCAATATCCTGCGGCGACAGGTGTCCGCAGGCGTGTTCCAGCCTGGTGACCAACTGCCCTCCGAGGCCATGCTATGCCGGAGTTATCAAGTCAGCCCGATGACGGTACGCCGGACCATCAATTTGTTGGCCGAAGAAGGGGTGGTCAGCACGGCCCAGGGACGTGGCACTTTTGTCAATAGTCTGGAACTGGGCCGGGCGGCTTTTGATTTGCAGGAACTGCAAGACCTGTTTAACGCCCCCGCCATGTCGGTCAAGTTGCTCGACGTCCGTATTGTCTCAGCCGATGAACGCACCGCGCGCAAACTCAACTTGAAGGTTGGCAAGAATACTATTTACATTCGCCGTCTTCTGACCGTCAACGGTGAACCCGCTTTTTATCACCGCGAATATCTCATTTATGATCCAACCCGCCCGATTGTTGAAGCCGAAATGGAGGTAACGGCGCTGCAAGGTCTGTTTGATGGCACTGGCAGTGCGATGCTCAAACGAGGCGAGTTGAGTATCGAAGCCTGCTTGTTAAACGAGGATGAAGCTAACCTCTTACACACGCCACCGGCGGCTGCTTTTTACCTGGAGCATCTTTTTTATGATTTCGATGACCAACCGGTCAGTTGGGGCTGGTTTATCTGCCGCAGTGACTTTCTACATTTTACTGCCAAAGTGGGGATTAGCGATGAGTAATCAGATTCAAGCCAGCGATTATGACGAACGGATGACATTGCCGGACGACGACAGCATAGCCAATCGCCAGGAGATACAGACCGCTTTGATTCATCAGGTGGCGGAGTTGAATGAGCAGAAAGTGTTGGCACTTGTGCAGCAGCGTTTGAGCAACGGCGACGACCCTCTTGCCATCGTTGAGGATTGCCAGCAAGGCATGCGCCAGGTAGGAGAGCGCTACGAGCAGGGGCAATATTTCCTCTCCGGGCTGATTATGGCCGGTGAGATATTCCGCGAAGTGATGGAATTGGCCCGACCGGTGATCCAGGGAAAAATGCGGGGGAACGAGTCTGGCCGGATTTTACTGGGCACGGTGCAAGGCGACATTCACGACATCGGCAAAAACATCCAGGGCATGTTGCTCAGTTGTTACGGCTTCACCGTATACGATCTGGGGGTCGATGTCCCTCCCGATGCGTTTGTCACTCAGGCTACAGAAGTTAAGCCCGACATTGTTGGGCTCTCGGGTTTGTTGACCAGTTCTTATGATGCGATGCGTGATACCATTACCTTGTTCCGCCGCAATCCAGATCATATCCTGATGAGTATCCCCATTATTATTGGGGGTGTCTCCATCAATGAGCAAGTTTGCCAATACGTGGGAGCCGATTATTGGATCGTGAACGCTATGGATGGCGTCCGTTTGTGCCAGCGGATGTTGGCAAATAATAGAGCTGAATGAAACAGTCCAACTACATAATCGACGGTGGGCAACCGAGCCCATCGATAATCTCGCAGGCGGCTTCGATGTGCCGTCGCCCGTTGTTGAGGCTAAAAATCAAGTGTCCCGGCAACAGGGCGTCGAATGGATAGTCGGCCAGCCGCTGAAGGGAACGAATAATGTCCGGCACGTTGCAGTCATACGTGTTTTGTAGAATGATTTTGCCGCCAAAGAAAATGGCATCCCCCCCGATGAGGTAACGCTTGTCCGGCGTCTTTACCATGTAACAGTGATGATCGTGGCTATGCCCGGACGTGGAGATGGCCTCAATCCTGAGTGAGCCAATGGTTACCACATCGCCTGCTCCCAGAATCTCTTCCACCGGGCAAGGACGATAAACGTAATCCTGGGGATACATGCGACCGACCTTGGCCGCCGGCAGGCTGACCGCCTCTTCGTCGCCTGCGGTTACGATTCTGGCGGTGTCGGCGCCGGCGTAAACCTTGCAGCCCGTTCGTTCGCGCAGGTGGGCTGCGCCACCGCCGTGGTCGCTATGAGCGTGGGTCAAGAAAAGATGGTCGATCTTAGCCGGGTCGAGGCCGTCCCGTTGGCAAACGCCAAGAACCTGGTCGATACCCATGCCAGTTCCAGCATCGAAGACGACATAGGTACCGCCAGCGTCAAACAGGTAGACGTGGCAATCAAAGGGATCGGTCATATCAAAGCCAAGCCGCCCACTGCCGATGATATAAACTTGAGGATCGATCTGCATTTGGTACCTCCATTGACGCAGAAGATTCTTCAAATCCTAAAGGTCTTCACCCGGGCAGCATGGCCAGTTTCTGGTGAAGCCGGTTCTGTAGCCAAACCCAGCGACGCTGCGCTTCGCCCACTTGAGCGCGGGCGATCTCGCGGGCTTCTTCCGCAGCCTGCGCTAGCGCCCCCGCCTGGCTGGGGACGACCAGCAACGCCAGGTAACGTTCGGCCGCCTCAGAACCACCCAGGAGCGGGCCCAAATCGTCGGCCACGAACCACTTCCAGGTAAGGTCGGCCTGGTAACCAAAACGAGCAAAGGCCAGGTAATTGATCTCGTTGACGGTGCTAAAGGCACTCACTTCGGCGAAGATCGTCCCGCCCTGCATACCCGTGGTATGCATAAGCTGCATCATCTCGGCAAAGCGTCGGGCGACCAGTTCATAGCGTTCGTGATTCCATTGGGTGCCCATGTGGGTGCGCATCACGTTCTTGGGACGTGGCAGGCGTGCCACGCGCTCGTGCGTCAGGTTCTCCTTGACCTGGGGCCAGTAGGAACGATTGATACAAAACTGGTAGATGGCGTCCTCGGGCAGATCGGCCAGTGGCGCCAGTGCTTCCAGGTCGAGAATGTTGTCCCAATACGCCTCGCTCACCAGCCACAGCCCCGAACGCCCCCGGCGTGCCGCCTCAAACAAGCGTGGATAGAGTAAGGCCATGTCCTTGTGAGACCAGGTTTCATCCGCCCCCCGCCGGGCCGAGCAATCCGCGCAGTTGCAGACTCCATAGTCACCCGTCTCAAAATTGATGCCCCCGATCTCAAAGGACTCGGCCAGCCAGTGGATGGCCTCTTCGTGGTAGCGAGCGTTCTCCGGCTTGGAGGGGCACGCGGCGTCGGTGTAATGCGTTTCAGGGAACCACAGCTTGGGGAGGTCTGGAATGTGAAATGCGACCGGCTTATCAAAGACAGCCCGCAGCTCGGGGTGCGCCCGCAGCCAGTTGGTCAGATTGTAGCGGTGCTCCCCTTCCCAATAGATGCCACCGTAGGCATTAATGCCCACGCCCGGCAATATACGTACGCCACGTTCGGCAGCGTAGCGGCACAATTCCTGGGCTGCCTCGACCCCACCGTGGTTGTCACGTAAGAAGCCATAAATCGTGACCCCGCCGATCCGGTGCAAGCTCATAAAATCCACCAGGCGGCGGTAGTCTTCCAGGAAGCCCTCTTCCGGCTTGGAATAGTAGTTGAGGGCACCGATCTCCTGGATGCCCACCTGTTCCAGGTACCAGTTGGTGCTGTGATCCCAGGTCCAGAGCAGGCGATACGGCAGCGCCGGCGACTGGCGCAGGTCCAGGGCCGGCAGTTCCAGGACATCGTCGCGTTGCACCAGGCGATACGTGCCTAGCTCGTTCACCGCATGGATCAGGCCGGCCAGTCCACCACCGGCCCCCAGCAGCACCGGATGCCCACCCAGAGTACCCGTGCGCAGGAGAAAGGCATCCTCCACCAGTCCATCCACTTCCTCAGGGGCCGCTAACTCAGCGGGGACGCCAGTTGCCGAGTCGGTCAGCAGCACCAATAAATCGATGCGCTCCGCCCCCAGCGTGGGCAGTGACGTGGTCAGTTCCCGCCCCTCGACCACCTCTATCTGACGACCAGGCAAATAACGCCGCAGTTGCCGCAGCGGGTGTGCGTGGCGCTCGGGTTGCGCGGCGACCACCACGCGCGCACGTGTTGGTAGCTGGACAGGGAAAGAACTGGGTTGAGAGAGGCTCGACATTGTTTATCCTCCACTCGTCTGTGGGTCGCGGCAGCCTGGTACATGGCAGTGTAACTATGGTGTTATTTACACAGGAGTGTGCTAGCCAAGCTCAAGAACGCCAAAATAGGCCGGCTTGTGGAAATCTGCCGGTTCGGTCATGGTCGGCGACCAGCAGCTAAACTCAGGCTCAGCGTCGCGCGGGCGCTCAATGCGATAAAAATTGGCCCGCCACACTGGCGGCAGATCGCCGGGAGGCGCAACCGTCATCCAGGGTATCACTATCACAGCCGACCAATGGCCGGCCGCGTCATCCCGTGCCACCTGCCAACGAATGCCGGGGCAATTCCAGCTCTCGTCCCATTCCAATTCGGTCCGCTGAGAGGTAGGGTTGTAAATCTGGGCGTCGAACAACACGCCGTTTGGACTGACCTCAAACTCAAAATAGCGCACCGGATCGGCTTCGCCGGGAGCCAGGAAGACCTCGACTACCTCCTCATCGTATATGGGATCGTTGCGGTTGGTGAACGTGCCCCAGATGTCGCGGTCGTCACAATCAAAGCGGACGTAGAGCGCTTCGGAGTCGTAACACACACGAGCCTGGGTTTGTTGCCCGGCCGGACTGCTCCCATCGGCCAATATGAAGGGGGGCAAAGGCGGCACGCTTTCCCACGACCAGGTGGCAAGCTCAGCGCCCTTGTCCCACCCCGCTGGGATGGGGTCCCACCCCGCTGGGATGGGGGGAACGATCAAGCGTGGTAGGGTTGACATCGATGAGTTTCCTCCTATGAAGGGTTTCTTTAGCCGGACGTTATGAAGTGATTGGGCTTAGCTCGAACATCACGTCGATCATCTCCGCACACAATTCTTGGGCGATGTCAATCGTGGCCGTCATAGGCTGGTTTTCGATCTTGCCTATAACAGTATGTATCCAGATGCCATCTGACGTTTGCGACTGGCACAAAGCATCGAAGATGCGCTCTGCAGCCTCCGCGAATCTCGGCTTGCCCGTATGCCGATAAAGTTCGGCGCTAGCCCACATAATTTTGCAAGAGCCGGTGCTGGCCCAACGTCCTTCGTCAAGCCGTTGGAAGAAATCAAATAGGCTCACAGCCGCATCCAGGTATTTCCGGTCTGAGGTCTGATCGTAGAGTTTGGCCAGGAACTTCATCGACTTCCCGGCCAACCAGGTTAGCTCTTTCAAGGGATCGGATTCGGTGGTAAGGCAGAACTGCGTCCGCCCACCTGGAAAACGTCCATCCCCATTGCCCCAGACATCCGTCACCAACCCGGTGTCTACATCCCAACTTGTGTAGAAGTGACGCTCAGGCTCGGGTTGCGCCTCAAGTAGCCTCAGCAGGAAGTCCCCAGCCCGGGTCGCTTCCTTTACGAACCCACAAGCCAACAACGCCAGACCGGCCGAAGAGGTGCTGGAACTATCCAAACAGCGCCTTTCCACTTGACCGGAGGCGACGTCAAAGTGAGAGAAGAAGCCACCCAGTTCGGGAGACTGAAAGCGACGCACGAAATCTATGCCGTGACTGGCAGCATGGTAAACACCCAACTTGCGCAATCCGACGATGATCCATCCGTTTGGATAGAGATAGCGTACGGCGGGCATAACCGGCACGTCCCGCCATCCTCTGTTCAGGCGGCTGGTGCGAAAATCTCCGTCCGCCTGAATGTATCGCTTTCGCATCAGGTCCGCGTAATGGCGAGCGCGGATGGGATCCCCCAGCACAGCGTAGAGATAGGGTGCCTTGTAGTGGGCGCTCAGATCCTCTATTTTGGATATTTGATCGTTATGGCGGCGAAGCCAACCAAGCGCCTTGACAACGGTCTCCTGTCCTCGCTTAAGCAACTCTTGATTCACAAGTGGCCTCCTTATGTGTTGAATGGCTCCTGGATGATACTCCCGCGCTATTCTATCATAGCTTATCCAACACGCCAATAGTTACCTGCCTCAGTTGCACCTGGCTCGCCCAAAATCTGGGACGGCCCGCCCGGCTTCGCTCATTGGCAAGTCCCTATGGATCGTGCTATACTATACGGCTGGCAGCCGATTGCGGGAAGGCTGGCTGATATCGTTTAAGAACATCAGGCCTCCAAGGCTGATGAATATATCTCAATATATATGGAGGAAGTAATGGCCATCCACTACAAAGACCTCGGGTTGGTCAACACCAAGGTTGTGTTCCAAATGGCAATGGAAGGCGGCTACGCCGTCCCAGCCTATAACTTCAACAATATGGAGCAGTTACAGGCTGTCATCGCAGGTTGCGTGGAGACTGACTCTCCCGTAATCTTGCAGATCTCCAGGGGTGCTCGCAAGTACGCCAACCAAACCATGCTACGCTACATGGCGATGGGCGCTGTGCAGATGATGAAGGAGATGGGGGGTGATATCCCCATTGCCGTACACCTGGATCATGGCGACGGCTATGACGTATGCGTAGATTGCATCGAGAACGGGTTTAGTTCGGTGATGATTGACGGCTCACACCTATCCTATGAAGAAAACATTGCCGTCACTCGAAAGGTGGTAGACTACGCGCGCCAGTTCGACGTGTCGGTAGAGGGAGAACTGGGCGTGCTGGCTGGTATTGAGGAAGATGTAGAAGCTGAGCAAAGTACGTATACGCGCCCTGAAGAGGTAGAGGATTTCACCAAGCGCACCAGCGTCGACTCACTTGCCATCTCCATCGGCACCAGTCACGGAGCCTATAAGTTCAAAGTCAAGCCGGGTGAGGAGCCCCCTCCTCTGCGGTTCGACATCCTGGACGAAGTTGCGCAGCGATTGCCTGGTTTCCCGATTGTGCTGCACGGGGCCAGTTCGGTGGTGCCGGAGTACATTGAGATGATCAACCGTTACGGTGGTCATATGGAAGGCGCGGTCGGTGTCTCAGAGGACCAATTGCGGCGAGCCGCCCGTGGCCCCGTCTGCAAGATAAACATCGACAGCGATTGCCGACTGGCAGTCACAGCCGCCGTGCGGAAGGTGTTCGTCGAGCAGCCAGACGTATTCGACCCTCGTAAATACCTCGGTCCGGCTCGTGACGAACTAACCAGATTGGTCAAGCACAAAAACGAGGCCGTCCTCGGCTCAGCGGGACACGGCCGGGAAGTCATGGCTGCCATAAACAGTTAGGGTGCCTACGACGGTCACCTCCACCGAGCAACGCTCACTGCCCCACAGGTCCCCCCAGTTCTGAGGGGGTCTGTGGGTGTCTCAGGGACACGAAGCCTTGTCATGCTCTAGTTGTGACCCTTTGGGAAAGCGAACCAAGATTGTGGCCACCATAGGGCCGGCCAGCCAAGACCGTGCCACGTTGCGTGAGATGATCCTGGCCGGTCTTAACGTGGTACGTCTGAACTTCTCCCACGGCGACCATGACGGCCACATGGCCGTCATCAAGCACGTCCGGGAATTGAGTCACGAACTGGATGCACCAGTTGCCATTATGGGCGACCTGCGTGGGCCACGCATCCGGGTGGGTGAAATCGAGGGGGATACGATCAACCTTGCGCCGGAGCAGAGGCTGGTGCTGACTCCCGAACCAGTGGTTGGTAACATGCGGCGTGTCTCTATCTCGTTCGCTGGCTTGGCTGGCGATCTGAAGATCGGCGACCGATTGCTGGTTGACGACGGCGATGTCGAGTTGGGGGTGGAAAAGCTGGAACCCGGCGGCGACATCCACTGCAGCGTCTTGCAAGGGGGTGATCTTTCAAGCCGGCGAGGTATCAATCTGCCCGGTATTCGGGTCAGCCTGCCCTCCATAACGAAGAAGGATGAGCAAGACGTGGCCTTCGCCATTGAGCAGGTCATTGATTTTTTGGCCCTATCCTTCGTCCAATCTGCGGACGATGTACGAAGCCTCAAAGACCTGCTCACTCATGGGGGCGCAGATATACCCATTATCGCCAAGATTGAAAAGAAAGGGGCCCTTGACGACATCGACGCCATCATCGAGGAAGCTTACGGCGTCATGGTCGCCCGCGGTGACCTGGCGTTGGAGATGAGCTTTCAGGAGGTGCCGGTAGCCCAGAAGCGGATTATCGCCAAATGCCGCGCTGCCGCAGTCCCGGTCATAACGGCCACCCAGATGCTTGAGTCGATGATGACGGACACTCATCCCACCCGTGCTGAGGCGACCGACGTGGCCAACGCCGTTTTCGATGGCACCGACGCACTGATGCTCTCGGGTGAGACAGCCATTGGCCGGTATCCGGTGGAGTGTGTCGCCACGATGGCGACCATCGCCGCCCGGGCCGAAGCAGCCTGGCTCAAGCACGAGGTCACAGAACTACCTGAACTATCGCCCGCTCCCAGTATTGGCTCGACTATTGCCCACCTGAGTCACCTGGCGGCCCGTCACCTAAAGGTAGCGGCAGCCGTTACCTACACCCAGTCAGGTAGCACAGCCCGTCGCTTGTGTCGTCACCGTCCATGCGTGCCGATTCTGGCCCTGACTCCACAACCCGCCACTCGTCGGCAACTGGCGCTGAGCTGGGGAGTCTGGCCGGTTCTCAGCGACGAAGTCCACCACGTGGCCGAAGTGAGCGAACACGCGATCGAGCAGGTGCGACGCTGTGAGTTTGCCCGGACAGGTGATGCCATTGTCATCACCGCCGGCACTCCTTTTGGCGTGCCGGGCAACACCAACTTGCTCAAGGTAGAGCGTGTGTCGTAGAGGCTATCCGAAAAGTCCCTATTTTGATGGGACTGGCAGTGCTACCGCTAGAGAGAGTAATTGGGGGGACTGACCATGAGTATTCGTGCAACTTTTGACCAGGAGCTGCAAGACTTGCGTGATGACGTGCTGCGCCTGGGCAGCATGGTGGATACTGCCATCAACCAATCTATCCAGGCGCTCAAGGAACGAGACCGGGAGTTGGCACAGCAGATCATCACCGATGACGAAACAATCAACGAATTACGCTTCAAGGTCGAAGAGGACTGCATAAGTCTTATCGCTCGCCAGCAGCCGGCTGCCCGCGACCTGCGCCTCATCGTGGCAGCCATGAACATCGTACTTGACCTGGAGCGTATGGGGGATCACGCGGCTGGCATCGCGACCATCGTCCTGCGTATGGGCGACGAGCCCCTACTCAAACCACTGATTGACCTGCCTCGTATGGCCCAGATTTCTCAGGACATGTTGCGTCAAAGCCTGGATGCCCTCATATCCGGCAACCCCGATGCGGCGCTAGCCATTACCCAAATAGACGACGAAGTGGACCTGCTTTACAACCAGATTTTCCGTGAGCTGGTCTCCTATATGATCGAAGACCCGCGAACGGTGACGCGGGCCATGTATCTTCTTTTCTGCGCTCACAACGTGGAGCGTATCGCCGACCGGGTGACCAACATCTGCGAACGTGTCGTTTTTGTGGCAACCGGACGGATGGAAGAGATCTCCTCAGATCCAGGCCCCAACCTAATATAGCCGAACGAAGAGTATGAGTGTATCGTACTTCGACTACGACGTGATCATCGTCGGCAGTGGACCGGCTGGTGTATCGACCTGGCTTCACCTGCACAAATACGACCCGGCGTTGGCTGCCCGCACGCTGGTGCTGGAGAAAGCACAGCACCCCCGGCACAAGCTGTGTGGCGGGGGGGTGATGCGGGAGGCCGATGTCGTGCTCGGCCGCTTGCGGATCAAGGTTGACGTGCCTGCGGTCCCTATCCATAACCTCGAATTCCGCTATCGGGACAAGCGCTTCTACTGGCGGCAACGGAACTTCTTCCGTGTGGTGCGCCGCTATGAGTTTGACGCAGCGCTGGCCAACATCGCCCGCCAACGGGGCATGAATTTACACGAGCAGGAAGCCTTCCAGGATTTTACACGGGTTGATGGCGGCATCGAGGTCGAAACCAGTCGGGGCACTTACCGGGCTGGGGCTCTTGTCGGCGCCGACGGCGCCCGAAGCGTCGTCCGCCCGAAGATGGGAAGCGAGGAGAGGCCGCGCGTGTCGCGCCTCATTGAGATTCTCTCGCCGGCCGATGCCCAGTCTGATCCTGGGTTCAACAACAATACCGCCGTCTTCGATTTCAACGGTCTGGATAAGGGCCTGCAAGGCTACATATGGGACTTCCCGTGCTGGGAGGACGGCTCGGCCGCGATGAATCGGGGCATCTACGATGGCCGCGTCTACCCGAACCGCCCCCGCGCCGATCTTAAGACGCTATTTCAAAAGGGCCTTAAGGCGCGGGATGCCTTCGACCCGAACCAACACTGGGAGGGATATCCCGAACGCTGGTTCCATCCCAAAGCCACCTACTCTCAACCCAATGTGCTGCTGGTCGGGGACGCGGCCGGCGTTGATCCTTTTGCTGGCGAGGGTATTTCTTTCGCCCTGCAATACGGCGAAGTGGCCGCGACCGAGTTGGTAACCGCCTTTCGCCACAACGATTTCGGCTTTGCCAGCTACCGGGATCACATTATGAGCCACAAGTTGGGCAAATTGCTGGTTCTGCGTTACCGACTGGCAAAACTGTTCTATCCGGGTTGGCCTTCCATCGCCATTAACCTCTTCTTCCAGGTGATGGGCCGCGTCTGGTCTTGAGTACCTCTGCCCGGCACCGGGTGTGAGGGCCCGTCATCATCGAACATGACATGGTCAAAGTAGTTAAGGACCCACCAGAATTTGGTGGGTTTATTTTTGTCCGTCACTTGCCTGACGCTTCGTAGACATAAAACCAGCGCTTAACCCTCTGATTATGCAAAGTTGGAAAAATAGTGTATAATAGTTACTGATAGGCTATGAACAACGTACTTAAGGAGGCGATATCATGAAGCACAGCGTGTTGTGGTTCCTCGCCCTGGCCCTGTTGATTGCCAGTTGGCCGGCGGCGGTCGGGGCCTCGCCACCTGCCAGCGACCCAGGCTGGTGGGCGGAGTATTACGCCAATCCTGGCCTCTACGACAGCCCGTCACTAACTCGCCATGAGAGCAATATCAACTACGATTGGGGGCGCGGCGCCCCAGCGCCCGGTCTGCCCGCCGACTACTTTTCTGTGCGCTGGACGCGTACCGTGCACTTCGACACGGGCACCTACAAGTTTTGCGTGACCGTAGACGATGGCGTGCGGGTGTGGGTGGACAGCCATCTCATCATTGATCAGTGGAAGGTGCAAGGCGCGACCACCTACTGTGCCAGCAAACAGCTTTCGGCCGGGTCTCACACGGTACAGATGGCTTATTTTGAGAACACGGAGTACGCCGTCGCCAAGTTGCGTTGGACGTCTGGGGGTGGCCCATCGCATCCTGCTCCCCCGCACCGGCCTACGCCCCAACCTCCTGCGCACAGGGGCTGGGCCGGACAGTACTATGATAATAAGGGTCTGTCTGGATCGCCGACGCTGGACCGCACCGATGCCGATCTACGCTTTGATTGGGGGCTTGGGTCGCCGGCCTCCAGCCTGCCAGCCAACAACTTCTCGGCGCGTTGGACGCGCGAGGTGAATTTCCAGGCTGGAACCTACAACTTCTTCGCCAAGACCGACGATGGCGTGCGTCTGTATGTGGATGGCTCTTTGGTTATCGATTACTGGCACGATCAACCGGCTACCACTCACAGCGGCACGCGCACACTGAGCGCGGGCACCCACCAGGTAAAGGTGGAGTACTACGAGCATACTCAATATGCCTCCATCGTCGTCTGGTGGAGCATGGATGGAGCTGAGCCACCGCCCTCGCCTGGCCCCAGACCTTCGCCCGAACCTGGTCCCGGGGGCGCGGTTACAGTGGACAACACCGATCCCGGTTTTCTGTGGGGCGGACCGACCAGAACACGTTACACGGCGCATGAGGGCGTAGGTGGTAGTACGTACTGGACACACAACACCAGCGTCGAACCGGTCAACTACGGCCGGTGGACGCCGCATCTATCCGCCCGACGTGATTACGAGGTATGGGTCCACATACCGAAACGTTATGGTAACAGCACTCAGGTTCGCTACCGCGTCCTCCACGACGGACAGCGCCACGATCGCATTGTTAACCAAAACAAGTACAACGATCAGTGGGTGAGCCTGGGAACGTATTACTTCAATGCCGCCAACATTGGCAAGGAGTTTGTGTTGGCCTACGACAACACGCGCGAGCCTCAAGGAAATCGCACGATAGCCTTCGACGCAGTCAGGTTTGTACCACGCTGAGCCTCTGATTGAAAGACTCAACGGGGTGGGGAAATCCCACCCCGTTGATTTATATTGACGTCGGTCGCTTCGAACCGGTCTATCCTTGACATTTCAGGCATGCTTTGTTATCGTAGTAACATACTACCCAGCCGCTCCCGACGGACGACAGTCCGGAGGACTTTGGTGAGCGTTCCCAAGCGATCAAGCTTGGGAGTAACTACTCAGCCGCCCCCCTACCCCCCAATCCTGGGGGGGAACTATGCTACTCCTCCCCCAGGATTGGGGGGAAACTGTGCTATTCTTCCTCCAGGATTGGGGGGTAGGGGGATGGTTTAGGTGCCACTGAGGCCATTTTCACTGCCTGCTTGAGTAGTAAAGTGCTGCGGCGCATGCTTGCCAAAGAAGAGCAAACCGGGGATAATGAAGCAATACTCAGACGGCATTGAAGCATGGGTCGGAGCAAGGGATCAAAACATGATTACATCGCAGGTGGTCCTGAAAAAGGGCAGAGAGAAATCAGTGCACAGACGTCATCCGTGGATCTTCTCCGGCGCTATCGAGCGTGTCGAAGGTGATCCGACAGATGGTGGCGTGGTGGATGTCTGGGACAACCGGGCGCGATTCGTCGCTCGTGGGATCATCAACCAACGTTCACAAATCATGGTTCGCATCCTGACGTGGGATCAAAATGATCTCATCGGCGAGGGCTTCTGGCGGGGGCGGCTTGAGCGTGCCATCAGCGTGCGCGAGTCGCTGGCGGCTGACCCTCTGACCGACGCCTATCGCCTGGTCCACGCTGAGGCTGATGGGCTGCCTGGCCTGATTGTGGATCGCTACGGTCCGTGGTTGGTGGTTCAGTTTCTTTCGCTGGCCGCAGAGATGAACAGGGCGGCCATCATCAGCCACCTGGCAGATTTGACCGCGCCTCAAGGTATTTTCAGCCGCAGTGAAGACGCAGTGCGCGAAAAAGAGGGATTGGTTCCGGCCACCGGTCCGATTTGGGGCGAGGTGCCCCCCGATCTGGTTGAGATCAACGAAAATGGGTTCCGTTTCCTGGTCGACATCAAGATGGGTCAAAAAACGGGATTTTACCTGGACCAGCGCAAGAACCGCAAGCTTAGTGCCCCTTTCTTCGGCGGGGCTGAAGTGTTGAATGCATTTGTGTATACAGGCGCATTTGCTGTGTATGCTGCCGCAGGCGGCGCGACGCGCATCATCAACGTGGATAGCTCTGAAGGTGTATTGCAGTTGGCCGAGCGCAACATGCGGCGGAATGGGTTCGGGGGGCGCGAGGACGTGTATGCTGCGGCCGATGCCTTTGAGTTGCTGCGGACCTATCGAGACTACGGCTGGCACTTCAACGTGGTTGTGCTCGACCCCCCCAAATTCGCCGCCAGCAAGTCACAAGTTGAGGCAGCCATGCGGGGTTACAAAGACATCAATCTGCTGGGAATGAAGCTCCTACATCCGGGTGGCTACCTCATTACCTTCTCGTGCTCGGGGGCCATTACCCCCGATCTTTTCCAAAAAGTGTTGTTTGAAGCGGCGGTGGATGCTAAACGGGACGTGCACATTGTCGAGCGACTGGGACAGGGCCTGGATCATCCGGTTTTGCTCACCTTCCCCGAATCACAATACCTTAAAGGCTTCATCTGCCGCGTTTGGTAGACGTTGTGGCGGACGAAACTTTGGCTCCAGTGCGTGCCTTCCTCGCCGAGCGGAATACCCTCACGCTGGCCACTCTTGGCCCCGATGGCGACCCGCAAGCGGCCGACCTCTATTACGCCGAAACCGGCGACCTGGCTCTCTACTTCGTCTCCGTCCCCGGCAGCCGTCACGCTGCCAATATCGCCCGTTATTCGCGCGTGGCGGTTACTATTCACGCTGACTCCAGCCTGTGGCGCGATATCCGCGGCCTACAACTGGAAGGGACGTGCGCCCTTCTGACCGGCGTCCAGCGAGCCAGGGCCTGGGCGCGCTACACAAAGAAATTCCCCTTCGTCCTGGCCGACGCGGCTCTCTCCCGCGCCCTGGGTAAGGTGAACGTGTATCGCATCACCCCCCGGTGGCTGCGATGGATTGACAACACTGCTGGCCTGGGTCATAATCAGGAGTGGGCATTGGTAAACGGTGAATGGCAGACGTTGGCTGCTCCTGAGTCATGACTTTTGATTCCGCTTCCGAAAAACGTAAATACGTGAATACCATGTTCGCCCGTATTGCCGGGCGGTACGACCTGATGAACCGGTTGATGACCGGCGGCCAGGACGTGTCTTGGCGGCGGTTGATGGTGCGCGAGGCGGCTCTGCCGCCGGGCGGACGGTTCCTGGACATAGCCACGGGCACAGGGGATGTGGCCTTTGAGGCGCTGCGCCAAAAACCTGATCTGGCCCTGGTCGTCGGCGCCGACTTCACCTTGCCGATGATGCACGTGGGGCGGGCGCGGGCCGCCGGTCGTCCGGTACATTGGACGGCCGGCGATACGCTGTGTCTGCCTTTCCCCGGCGACACATTCGATGCGGTGGCCTCCGGCTTTTTGATGCGCAACGTCGTCGACGTGGCAGCCGCTCTGGCCGAGCAACGGCGCGTCACCCGGCCCGGGGGGCGGGTGCTGGTGCTCGACGTGCCGCGTCCACCCGACACGCCCGGGGGAGCGATGTTCCGTTTCTATTTTCACCGCGTCGTCCCGCGGCTGGGTGCGCTTATCAGCGGCCAGGCCGATGCTTACAGCTATCTGCCCCGCTCGGCCGATAGTTTCTTACGCCCAAGCGAGCTGGCGGCGGTGATGGAGGGCGTAGGTCTGCGTCACGTCTGTTTCCAGATGTTGATGCTGGGGACGGTAGCGTTGCATGTGGGGGTGAAGTAGGGGAGTCAGGGAATCAGGGGATCGGGGAATCGGGGGATCGGGGAATCAGGGGATCAGGGAATCAGGTGACTGGCGTATCACCTGGTTTCCTGATTCCCCGATTCCCCGATCCCTGAATTGTGAGAACGGACATTGAACACACCGTACCAAGACAAACCGGCCGAACGCGGTGTCCCTTCCCTGGTGTGGCGGGCGGGGCAGGAGCGACGCTGGGCGATGATCCGGGAGGCTGCCGGGGATCGATTGGAGGATGGGCGGACCCTGGACGTCGGCTGTGGCGTGGGGGTCTATATGCGTGCCTTTGGCCGGTTTACGCCTCACGTCTTTGGGGTCGAAATCGAGGGCGAGCGGGCGCGCGAAGCACCGGGCGACGGCATGGTAGCCCAGTCGCCGGCCGAGGCGTTGCCCTTTGCCGACGACGTGTTCGACCTGGTGCTGTCCCACGAGGTCATCGAGCACGTGGCCGACGATCGAGCTTCGGCCGCCGAGATGGTGCGCGTGCTCAAAGTGGGGGGCCGGCTGATCCTTTTCTGTCCTAATCGACTCTACCCTTTCGAAACGCACGGTCATTATTGGCGCGGCGATTACCACTTTGGCAACACGCCTTTCATCAACTATCTGCCGGACCGGCTGCGAAACCGTCTGGCGCCTCACGTGCGGGCTTACACGGCTCAGGACTTACGGTCGCTCTTTGAGGGTCTTCCGGTGCACATCGTCCTGCACACCCAAATCTATCCGGGCTACGACAATATCGTGGCGCGCCGCCCAACCTTGGGGCGACTGCTGCGCCGGGTCACTTACGGGCTGGAGCGGACGCCGCTGCGCGCCTTCGGGCTCTCTCATTTTTTGGTGGCCGAAAAGAGGATGGTTCAGAAATAGGGTAACACGTTCTCAGCCGGACGAAGGACGAACGACGAAGGACGGAGGGGACCGCTAGCTACGTCATTCGTCATTGGTCCGGTGACGGCAGGGAGTCTCTTTGGCTCAAAACGGGTTCGTGACTGCCCAGTTTTGAGTGGGCTTCCAGGGAGGGAAGATCATGAACGAAAACCGCGCCCGGCTGGAGGCGGAGCTGGCCAAGATCGAGGAGGCGATTGCGGCGCAGGAGGCATTGCACGGCATCCTGCCGCGGGAGCAGCTTGATGCGGCGCTGGCCGCGCTGAGGGAAAAGCAGGCCACGATGCAGGCGCGGCTCACCGGATCGGGCGCCATCGCCCAGGGTGAGGGAGCGGCTGCGGCTGGCACTGATAGTATCGCCGTGGCCGGTCCGGTCTTCGGCAGCATCTACAAGATCTACCTGGCTCCTCCAGGAAAGCCATCGCTTTCTAAAGATGAGGTGGAACGTGTCCTGGGGCAATACCTGCGCTGGGTGAGCAATGCTTACAGCAAAGCTCGTCTCTACGGGTTGGAAAGCCTGCCGATGGCACAGGGCCGCCCGGTGCGACAATTGAAAGAGGTTTTTGTGCCGTTGACCTTGCGTCGCTTTAGGCCGCCGCGCCAGGCCGACCTTGAGAAACTGGCGGGCAAGGGGGAGGACAGGATCGCTATGGCCCGAGCCTGGATGGCGTGGGCTGCCAGGCAAGAGGAAGTCGGCGACCAGGTCTCCCTGGAGAAGTTGCTGACCGCCTCCGGTCACATCGCTATAGTGGGGGGCGCAGGGAGCGGCAAGAGCACGCTGTTGGCTTACCTGGCGGTGATGCTGACCGAGAGCGTGCAGGAAGGGGGCGAAGTAGCCGTTGCTCTGCCCCATCCCGCCCGACGGCCGGTACCGATGGTGATTCCCCTGCGCTATTACCGTGACTACCTGGACCTGTGCGGCCAGTCTCCCCGCGAGCGATTAAAGAACCCCCGGGCCGGCACGCTGCCGGGCTTCATCCCCTGGTACCTCAAGCGCCGCAGTCCGGCACTCGAACTGTCAGAGGACTTCTTTGACCGGCTGTTGCTGGGCGGTGGTTGCCTGTTGATGCTGGATGGGTTGGATGAAGTGGTGAGCCGGGAAGACCGGGGACGGGTGCGGCAGGAAGTAGAAAACCTGGTCAACGACATCTACCCCGGCAACCAAGTGCTGGTTACGGCGCGGGAGGCTGGGTACCGGGACGAGGCGGTCTTCGGCGACGACTTCCTGCGCCTGGACGTGCAGCGCCTAGAGGAGGGGCAGATTCAGACCCTGGTGAAGAACTGGTGCCGCCAATTGTACCCGGGCGAGGTGGAGGCTCGGACACAGGAGTTGATGGTGGCCATCCGGGAGATCAATGCGCTGCGCATCCACCAGGATTTGCCGCCGCTGGTCAGCACCCCCCTGATGACGACTATGGTGGTCAGTGTGAAGTGGGGGGAGACGGAATTGCCTCGCGAGCGGGCCAAGTTGTACGAGGCCGGGGTCAAGGTCATTCTCCAGGCCCAATACATCCCGGAGGATCCGGCCCGAGGAGAGGTAGTGGCCTGGGGCGGACCGTGGGAGGCACAGCGGGAGTGGCTTTCCATCCTGGCCTTGGAGATGCACGAAGGGGGAGAGGATGGCGCGGCAATTCGGGAGGAGCGGTTGCGGACCATCCTGGCCCCGCACCTGGAGCCGGAAGCGCTGGACCGATTTGTCCGGGCGGTGCGCTACCGGGGCGGCTTGTTGGAGGAGCGCGCTGAGTTTTTCCAGTTCGTACATCTGACCTTCCAGGAATTCCTGGCCGCCCGGCTCCTGGCCAAACAGCGGGGCGAGGGATGGCCTCGACTGCTGCCCCACGTAACAGAGCCTTGGTGGCGCGAGGTAACACTGCTGACCTATGGCTTTGCCCAGGCGGATTATGCTCCCGCAGCGCAGGCCTACCTGGACTGGCTTTCTTCTCTAAAAGGGGACGGGGAAACACACCTGGCCGGGTTGGAACTGGCCGGGGCGGCGCTGCTGGAATTGGAACGACCGGATGCCGTCCTGCGCGGCAGACAGGCGGAGCGCCTGGTGGCGGCGCTCGCCGATCGGCAGGTGGATGCGTCCGGCGTGCTGCGCGCCCGGGCGGGCGATACCCTGGCTCGATTGGGCGATCCTCGCTTCCGGGCCGATGCCTGGTACCTGCCCGACGAGCCGCTGTTGGGCTTCTTGGAGGTTCCGGTCGGGACGTTCCTGATGGGAAGTGACAAAGGGCAGGACCCAAAGGCTTACGACGAAGAGCTGCCCCAACACTCGGTAGACCTGCCTGGCTATTACATCGCCCGTTACCCGGTGACGACGGCCCAGTTCCGGGTCTTTGTGGGGCAGAGCGGGCATAAGCCGGTCGACGAAGATAGCCTGCGCGGCCTGGATAACCACCCGGTGGTGCGGGTCACCTGGTACGAGGCGCTGGCCTATTGTCGTTGGCTGACGGATCAGTTGCGGGCCTGGGATGGAATGCCGGAGCCACTGGGGAGGCTGTTGCGAGAAGAAGGATGGCAGGTCCGTTTGCCGACCGAGGCCGAGTGGGAGAAGGCGGCGCGCGGGACGGATGGGCGGGTCTACCCCTGGGGTGACGAGCCGGACCCCAAACGGGCCAACTACGGGGATACGGGGGTGGACACCACCAGCGCCGTAGGCTGTTTTTCAGGTGGTACCAGCCCGTACGGAGCCCTGGACATGAGCGGCAATGTATGGGAGTGGACCCAGAGTCTGTGGGGCAAAAGTTCGGATGCGCCGGATTTTAAATACCCATACCGAGTCGACGATGGCCGTGAGAATCTGGAGGCTGGCGAAAACGTCCTCCGGGTGTTGCGCGGCGGCGCGTTCAACGCTGATGACAGGATCGTTCGCTGCGCGTACCGCGGCGGGGACTACCCGTCCGACGGGAACTTCAACCTCGGGTTTCGTTTGTGCGTGGCTCCCGGCTTTCTTTAACTCTGGCCTCTGGCTGCTCTGGGCCCTGAATCTCTGAAACGCTGTCCTCTGGGGGATGGGGCATAAACCGCGCGCAGCGCGGTCGCCGCCGGTGAGTTTGGAGGTCTTGGAAGTGATGAACACATCTCTCTATCGCCGAATCTGTGCCTGGGACAATCTGCTGCTGGCCCTGTCATTGACAGGCCAACGCAAGGCCAGCAAGGGCAAACGCGGCAAGGTGCCGGCCGCCAGTTTTGAATACCACCTGGAAGACAACCTGGTTACTTTGCAGGCCGAACTGGGCGATAAGATCTACCAGCCGGGTGCTTATCACAGCTTCTACATCAAAGACCCCAAGCGACGGTTGATCAGCGCCGCCCCCTGCCCTGTGCTTGTGATGGGGCTGGGGCGGGCGACGGCCACTCGTTGATGAAAAGACGCCCCTACGGTGGGCTGGAAGGATGCAAAGAGCGATGATCGGTTGGGATCTGTTGCTGGGTGCCGCGCTGGAAGCGGGCCTGGGACTGCTGGCCGAGGCCGGCTTCGGCGACGAGGCCCGTGACCTCAAGGAACGCTTCACCAGGCGGAGTGAAAAGGCGCGGCGGGCGGCCTTCGATCGCGCCTGCGACCGGGCGGTGGAGGCTGTCGGCGACGAGAGCCTGCGCCCGCTGCTGGCCCACCAGCCCTTCCGCGAAGCGGTGGTCGCCGGGCTGCTGGATCCCGAGGGGGGCTTTGACCTCAAGTCGCTGGCCGAGGAGTGGGGCGAGGGACTGCCGGCCCACGCCCGCAGCCTGCGGCGCTTCTTCTCGGCGTTGGATAACGGGCTGCTGGCCGACGAGATTTGGGCCCCCTTGCTGGACCGTTATCACGAGCTACGCTTCCGGCGAGATGTGCTAACGGCCTTACAAGAGAAACATCTGGATGTGCCGCCGCGTCACATGGTGTCGGCGCTCAGCGCGCAACTGACGGGCAGTGGGGGGATGGCGCTGGGACCAGGGGCGGCCGCGGCCGGCGAGGGGGGGGTGGCCGTGGGTGGGAATGTGCTGGGTAACGTCATCCAGGCGGTGATCGAGCGGCTGGTGGTGGAGCGCGTGGAGGTAACCGTGCCTCAACCCGGCCCACGACCTGAGGCACTTAAAATCGCTTACTTGAGCCGCCTGTTTGAGATAACGGGCCACCTCTCGCTGGCCGGGGTGGACCCCAAGGTAGCCAGCGAGAGCGAAACCCGGCTTGACCTGGGTGCGGTTTACACTGCGCTGCTTACCTTAGAGACCGAGGCCCACGAACGCCTGGGGCGGGGGGACCTCCCCGACCGGGAGCCGCGGCGCCTATCGGCCCTGGCCCAGCTCAACCAACATCCACGTCTGGTGTTGCTGGGCGATCCGGGAAGCGGCAAGAGCACCTTCGTCAATTTTGTGGCCATGTGCCTGGCCGGAGAAGCCCTGGGCCACGACCGGGCCAACCTGGCGCTGTTGACCGCTCCCTTGCCGGGCGAGGAAGGAGAAGACGGGGAAGAACGTCAACCCTGGAGGCACGGCTCACTGCTGCCGGTGCGGGTGGTGCTGCGTGACTTCACCGCGCGGGGCCTGCCCGCGCCCGGGGAACGTGCCAGCGCCGAGCACTTGTGGCGCTTTATCATCGCCGACCTGGAATCTTCGGCTCTGGGCGATTATGTCCCGCACCTGTCGCGGGAACTGCTGGAACGGGGTGGGCTGCTTCTGTTGGACGGCCTGGACGAAGTGCCTGAGGCCGAGCACCGCCGCCAGCAGATCAAGCAGGCGGTGGAGGACTTCACAGCCACTCGCTGCCGTTGCCGGGTGCTGGTTACCAGCCGCACCTATGCCTACCAGCAGCAGGACTGGCAGTTGGGCGGCTTCGCCGAGGCGGTGCTGGCTCCCTTCAGCTCGGGCCAGATCCGTCGTTTTGTGGACCTCTGGTACGCGCATATCGCCGTCCTGCGCGGCATGCACGCCGATGACGCCCAGGGGCGGGCCGAGACCCTCAAGCGGGCCATCTTCGGCAGCGACCGGCTGGGGGCCCTGGCCGAGCGCCCGCTGTTGCTGACGCTGATGGCCAGCCTGCACGCCTGGCGCGGCGGCAGCCTGCCGGAGAAACGCGAGGAACTGTATGCCGACACGGTAGACCTGCTGCTGGATTGGTGGGAGAGCCCCAAGATCGTGCGCGATGCGGCGGGACAGGCCGTGATGCACCAGCCCAGCCTGGCCGAGTGGCTGAAGGTGGACCGGGAGAAAGTGCGCGACCTGCTCAACGAGCTGGCCTACCGGGCCCACGCAGCGCAGCCCAACCTGGTCGGCACAGCCGACGTGCCGGAGGGGAACCTGGTGAGTGGGCTGATGACCCTGAGCCAGAACCCGGACGTCAGGCCGGCACGGCTGGTGGAGTACCTCAGCCATCGAGCGGGCCTGCTGTTGCCGCGCGGGGTGGGCGTTTACACCTTCCCGCACCGCACCTTCCAGGAGTACCTGGCCGCCTGTTACCTGACCGACCACGATTATCCGGAATTAGTAGCTGACCTGGCACGCCAGGAACCCAACCGCTGGCGTGAGGTGGCCTTGCTGGCGGGGGCCAAGGCGGCGCGGGGCAGCACCTTTGCGGTGTGGGCGCTGGCCGAGACCCTGTGCTACCAAGAGCTAGAGGAGGCCGGGAGCGAAGCGGCTGACCTGTGGGGAGCGCACCTGGCCGGGCAGGCGCTGGTCGAGACGGCCGACCTGGGGCGGGTCGGCGAGCGGGACCGAGGCAAGGTCGAACGCGTACAACGCTGGCTGGTGCATATCTTAAAACAGGAGGATTTCCCGGCCGTAGAGCGGGCCACTGCTGGTAACAGCCTGGCCTGTCTGCGGGGGAATGGGGCGGGAGGCGACCCCCGCCCGGGCGTGGGACTGCGTCCCGACGGCCTGCCCGATATCGTCTGGTGCCAGGTGCCCGCCGGCCCGTTTGTGATGGGCAGCCGAGATGATATGTTAATCTTCATCGGGAAGGAGACCCCCCAGCGCGAAGTGGATTTGCCTGCCTTTCGCATCGGGGTGTACCCGGTAACTAACGCTCAGTATGCGGCCTTCGTCCAGGACGGCGGCTACGCCCAAAAACGGCAGAGGTGCTGGACACAGGCGGGATGGGACTGGAAGGGCGACAGAGCCGGGCCGGATACATACGGGGGTGTCTTTGACCTGCCCAATCATCCCGTGGTGGTAGTGAGTTGGTACGAAGCGGTGGCCTTTTGCGGCTGGCTGACGGGGCGGTTGCGCGTGGCGGGAGAGATCCGCCCAGACGAGGTGGTGACCCTGCCCAGCGAGCCCCAGTGGGAGAAGGCGGCACGCGGGACAGATGGGCGGGTCTACCCCTGGGGCAACCAGCCTGATCCGGGGCGTGTCAATTACGCCGATACCGGCGTGGGTGCCACCAGCGCGGTGGGCTGTTTTCCGGGCGGTGCCAGCCCATACGGAGCCCTGGACCTGAGCGGCAACGTGTGGGAGTGGTGCCGCACCAAGTGGCAGGAGAGTTACCATGACTACGAGGGTGATGACCTGGCGGGTGCGGGCAACGACCTGGAAGGGGATGCCCCCCGAATGTTGCGCGGCGGCGCGTTCGACGGTAATGAGAGGTTCGTTCGCTGCGCGTGCCGCCTCAGGAACAACCCGGACCTCAGGAACCCCAGCGTCGGGTTTCGGTTGTGCGTGGCTCCCGGCTTTCTTTAACTCTGGTCTCCGACTCCTCTGACCTTCTGAGACTCTGACTCTCCGGCCTCTGGCGCGAGCGTAGCGAGCGCGCCCGAATCCCGCCGTAGGCGGGTCGTGGGTGGTGAATTTTGAGACGTTATAGCACGGGATGGTTCAATTGAGGCCATAGGTGGCATGGTTCATTTTGCCAAGAGAACTGGTTTGACAATTCGGCCTGCTTTGCCAGACAAATTCGTAAAACGTAAGGCGTAAAAGCGTAATGATTTGAGGTTATTTTCTGAGCCGCCGTCGTTTCGCTCTTACAATACGTCGGCCACCACCTCGTCCAGGCTACGCGCGCCGGCCCATGCCTCGGCGGCAGCCAGGTCCGTCTGTGACCGGTCCCTGGCCAGATCGGCGAACAAGGCGGCCGCCTGGGCCCGGATATCCCGCGCAATGGACGGCTGGCGCAAACAAAAGGCCAACAGTTCCAGGCTGCGCCCGGCCTGCCCCTGGTGGGCTAACAGGCGAGCCAGCACGACCAGGCCTTTCAGGACGGCGGGCAGCGCGCCGATTTCGTAGGCGATGCCCAATGCCTGGCGCAGGTAAGCCTGGGCCTCGACATACTCCCCCTGCTCATAGCAAGCCTCCGCCAGATTGCTCAGGGTATTTGCCAGGCCCGACTGAACACCGATCCGGTGGAAGAAGGCGACGGCCTCTTGGTACAGGTCCCTGGCCCGGGCATAGTCCCCCAGCTCGGCGGCCATACGCCCCAGGTTGTTGAGGGCGATAGCCACACCCCAGTAGTCGCCGATGTCGCGATAGACAGCCAGACTCTCCTGCCCAAAAGCCTCTGCCGCCCCGGTGTCACCCAGGCGAAAGGAGGCCTGGCAAAGGCCGGTCAGAGCATTGGCCTTGCCAACCCGATGACCGAGTTGGCGACAAAGTTCCAGCGCCTCCTCCAGGGCCTGCCGGGCATAGGCGTAGTCGCCCAGGTCACAATAGACCAGCCCCAGATTGTTCAAAGAGGAGACCACGCCGCGCAGGTCGCCGATGGCGCGGCGAATGGCCAGGCTCTCCTGGCTACGTCGCTCGGCGTCCCGAAAGGCCCCCCGGCGGCGATTGACCAGGCACAGATTGTTAAGGACGTTGGCGACTCCCCAGGCATCCTGGCAGCGACGATACACGGCCAGACTGTCCTGAAAATAGCGAGCCGCCCGCTCGTAATCGCCCCGCATATGGGCCACGTAGCCCAATCCATGCAGCGGCAGCCCCGTCTCGCTCCAGGCCTCCAGGCGCTGGCAGAGGCCCAGGCTGCGCTCAAATAAGCCCTGCGCGCGATCCAGGTGGGTGGTGAATTCACAGCACTTCCCCTGGCGCGCCAGCAGTCTGGCCCACAGCAACTCCTTCTCGCGAGCAGTGCCCCGGCCTGATGCGTCCAGGTTGCCCACGGCGGCGGCTGCCGCTTCAAAGGCCTCTTCCCCTTCTCCGTACCAATCGCGTATGACGTAGAACAAGTATAGGCTTTCCGCAGAGTCGTTCAAGACAGACATAGCCTGCGCCTGGTGCGGCCCGCTTTCGAGTTGGCCCAACGCCCGGCGCCAGGCATGCCGCACGTTGTCGATCTCGGCGCCGATCTCGGCCAGGGCCGCACCCTGCCCTTCGCCCTTGAGCGCACCCTCCCGCCGCGCCAGGAAGGCGGCGTAATAACAGCCATGCCGGAAACGCGTTGTCTCCCTCTCCTCTGGAACTTCATTCAGCTTTTCGGCGGCGAATTGCCTCAGCAATTCGTGCATCTGATAGCGCCCGGAGGGGTCGCCGCGCAGCAAGGATTTATTCTGCAGGGTGGACAGAATCGAGGCTGGGGCGTCGGCCACGTGCCCTGCCGCTTCAGCCCGGAAGCCGCCGTGGAAGACAGACAAGCGGCTAAAGACTCGCCGCTCATCCTCCGAAAGCATGGTCCAGGAATGCTCAAAGGTCGCCCGCAGGCTGCGATGTCGCCCGGGCACATTGCGCAGCGAGGTGGCCAATGCATCCAGGTTGCGCTCAATCTGGCCGGCGATGCTTGCGCAATCCCGCTCCGATAGGCCGGCTGCCGCCAGCTCCACGCCCAGCGGCAGGCCTTCTACCAGGCGACAGATGCGGAACACGTGGGGCGCCTCGTCCGCCGTCAGGCTGAAACGCCGTTGAACGCGGCGGGCACTCTGAACGAACAGATCGACCGCCTCGTAGCCTGCCAGGTCCTGCGCTGCTTGATTCCGGGGGTAAGCCAATCCTTCCACCTGGTATACCCATTCCTCACGAAGCTGCAGGCTCTGGCGCGAGGTGGCTAAGAGGACCACACCCGGCGCCTGGCGCAGGATATCGGCCAGCAGAGAGCCGGCTTCCGGGAGATGCTCCAGGTTGTCCAACACCAGCAGCAGTTCTTTAGCGCGCAGATAATTTAAGAGTTGTTCGGCGGGGTCCTGAGCCCCCAGCAAGGGCAGATTGAGCGCATGGGCGATGGCGGCCGCCAGCAGGTCGGCTGAGGGCAAGGGGGCCAGGGGCACGAAGTGAACCCCGTGGGGAAAAGCGCCGATCTGCTCGGCCGCCGCCTGCAGCGCCAGGCGGGTCTTGCCCACCCCGCCCGGGCCGACCAGGGTCACCAACCGGCGCTCGGGATGGGCCAGCGTCTCGGCCAGTTCCCCCAGCTCCTGCCTGCGACCAACGAAGGGGGTAGGCGCCACGGGCAGGGCCGGCGGGGCAGCTAGCGAGGGGGCCGAGTCCCCCCCGTCCCGAATACGTTCGTAGAGGGCCACCGTCTCGCCGCTCGGCTCGACGGCCAGCTCGCCGTCCAGGGCGCGCCGGCAGGCTTCATACTGGGCCAGCGCCGCGCTGCGCTGATCGCCTCGTGCCAGCAGGCGCATCAACTGCCGGTGGGCTTCCTCGCGCCACGGCTCCAGGGCCACCACCCGCCGGGCGTAGTTCTCCGCCCGCCCGTAATCGCCGCGCCGTTCGTAGTAGTCGGCCAGGTGGTACAGCGCCTCGACCGCCTCGCGGCGCAGCCACTCGCGCTTGAGCAGTGCCCACTCCTCGAACCCGCCCGCATCGCCCAGGAAGAAGTGCGCCAGAAAATCGCCCCGGTAGAGGTGCAGCATGTCCTCCAATCGTCCTATGCAGGGCAAACACGTCTCCCGGCGGCGGTGGCGGTGGGTGCGGCTCTTCTCCAGCAGCGCGGTGAAGGCAGCCACGTCCAACCAGGCGTCGCTCTCGGGGATGAATTGAATCGTCTCGCGGCTGACCAACAGATAGGGAGTCGCCGCCTCGTCGTCGGCAATGGCCTGGCGCACGTGGCGCAGCGCCTGGCGCAGGCTCTGGCGCGCTTTGTCCTGGGGCTGGTCGGGCCACAGCAGCCCGGCCAGGACATCACGGCGATGGGCATAGCCCGACTCGACGGCCAGATAAGCCAGCAGGGCTCGCGCCTTGTCGGTGGCGAAATCGACGACGGGTTCGTTGTCCAGGGTGATTTGTAAGGGCCCCAGCAGGGAAATCGAAAGGTGTGTCATGTTCTGGTACAGGTTCAAGGATTGATGGCAACTTGTATTATACCATTTTTCACGTTTTTTTCACGCTGACCGGTTAGAATAAAAATGTGCCACAACAACCTCAGAGTAATTACGCATCTTCTCAATAATTCGGGGTAGGGGCAGTGCCTTGTGCCTGCCCGACAGGGCGACCACAAGTGATCGCCCCCTACATTTTGAGAAGATACATCAGGAAGGAAAAATGAACATCAAGAGACTAATCTTCCCCCTAATCCTCGGCCTGGGCTTGACCCTGACCCTCTTGTGGACTATGAGCGGTGGCCTGCCCCTCGTGCACGCCGCAAGCTTCACGGTGAACAGCAAGGCGGACGGCGCCGACCCCACCCCCAACGACGGCACGTGTGATATCGGCGGGGGCATATGCACCTTGCGCGCCGCCATTCAGACCGCCAACAACAACGGCGAGGCCGACACCATCAACCTGGGCATCGGCACCTTCACCTTATCCATCCCTGGGACGGGCGAGAACCAGGCGGCCAGCGGCGACCTGGACATCACCAAGGCGCTGACCATCACCGGACTGGGCCCCGACCAGACTACTATCGATGCCGACGGCCTTGACGCAGTCTTCGACATTCGCTCCGGCGCGGGCACGGTGGTCATTTCCGGGGTGACGATCATCAACGGCAACTGGACCGGTTGGGGGGGGGGCATCTACAACTACGACGCCGATCTAACCCTGATCAACAGCGTGGTCATAAGCAACACGGCAAATTATGGTGGCGGTGTGTGTTCTAGCCGGGGCAACTTGACCTTGATCGGAACGCACATCCTCAGCAACACCGCCGGGCGTGGCGGTGGGGTGTATGTTGCTTATGCACCCGGTATTTTCACCCTGGCCGACGGCAGCTTGGTGGCTTACAACCAGGCCATTTATACAGGCACGGATGGCAACGGAGGCGGGGTGGGCATCGGCTCTGCCCAGGCGAGCCTGGTCGGCGGCCAGATTTTCAGCAACACGGCCGCCAGAAGCGGCGGCGGGCTGTACCTTTACTCCGGGCTTGCCACCTTGAGCGGGGGCCAAATCCTGAGCAACAGCGCCAACTATTACGGCGGCGGGCTGTACATTGGCGATGGGGCTGTGACGGTGAGCGGCGGGGACATCTTCAGCAACAGCGCCAGCTACGATGGCGGCGGGGCCTACATCCAGGCAGGCAGCATGACCTTGAGCGCGGGGCAGATCCTCGGCAACCAGGCCAACGCGGGCGGTGGGCTATACGTAGCGATGGGTACAGCCACCTTCACGCAGACAGGTGACAGCCGCATCGCCTATAACACGGCGCATTCCGGCACCGGCGGCGGTGGGCTGTTCGTCTCCAGTGGCAGGGCTATGCTAAGCGGCGGGGACATCTTCAGCAACAGCGCCAGCAGCGGCGGCGGGCTGTACCTTCGCTATGGCAGTGTGACGTTGAGTGGGGGGCAGGTTCTCAGCAACAGCGCCGGCTCCGGCGGCGGCGTATACATAAGTAGCAGCACGGCTGTCTTCACCCAGAGCGGCAACAGCCGCATCAGCCTCAATAGCGCCGGGCATGGGGCCGGGCTGTACATCCAAAGCGGCAGGGCGACATTGAGCGGGACCCAGGTGACCAGCAATACGGCTACCGACAGCGGCGGCGGGCTGTACCTGGCGCACGGCACCGCCACCGTCAGTCGTTGTGTCATCTACGGCAACGCAGCCGACGAGGGCGGCGGCATCTTCCAGGATGGCAGCGGCGAGTTGGAGATGGCCAACAGCACCCTCAGTCACAACACAGCCCGCAACGGCAGCGGCGGCGGTCTGAGCAATGACAGTGGTACGAGCACTTTGACTTACCTGACGGTGGCCAGCAATACGGCCACCGGTGGCGGAGGCGGTATCCACAGAGGTGGGGGGGGGACGATCCAGTTGCAAAACAGCATCGTCGCCCACAACAACGCGGCCAATTGCGACGCCGGCCTGACCTCCAACGGCTACAATCTGGACAGCGGCAGTAGCTGTGGCCTGACCGGGTCCGGCGACCAGCAAAACACCGATCCCCAACTGGGCCCCCTGGCAGACAACGGCGGCGGCACCCTCACCCATGCCCTGTTAGAGGGCAGTCCGGCCATCGATCAGGGCGACTGCGTGGCCGGGTTGACCACCGATCAGCGCGGCGTCTCCCGCCCCCAGGGCGAGGCGTGCGACATAGGCGCCTACGAATATGAAAGCAGCAGCGGCAGTAGCGTCTACCTGCCCATCGTCCTGCGCAATTATCCATAAACCGGCAGGGATGGTTCACTATTTGGTTGACATTTCTTACCGGTCAAATCAAGCAAGGTAACCTCGTCAAACGTCAAACGTGATGCGTGATCCGTGACGCGTGATAGGTGTATTCACGTTTCACGCATCACGCATTACGTTTTAGGGATCGGCGTCTTGAATCAAGAGACCGGCTGTAGCCATCAGCCGGTCCCCAAAAGGAGGAGAAGAGGAGATTGCCTGGACCCTGTAGCCTCGCGCGTCCCGCCGGAACACGTTTCAACTGCAGGCTGGTGATCACTCTTGATCACCCTGGCACCTCTATTGTAACACACTCCACCAGCCCATGCTGAACGCCAACCCTACGCCAAACATACGCTAATCGGGCCGGGGACCGTCTAATCTGTGTTTTTCTCCAAAACAGCGGGATCAGTATGCTCAAAGGGGACGAAAGCCCCGTATCTTGTATGCTCAGCGTTGCAGACCTACGACATCTAGGGGTGCGGATAATACAAGTCCTACCACCCCTCGTGTCTGTCGCCCGTGCTGGCCGCAGAAACGGTGCAGGCAGTGCCGGACGGTGCAAACCCAAGTATCACGCATCACGCATCACGCATCACGTTTTACGCTTCACGTTTTACTTTTACCGTAACGTACGTAGCTGCCCCAACAATCGTGGCCATAAGCAAGATCAAGCCAGCCGCCCCGACCAAGATGACCAATCCCGCTCCGGTTATCCTGAACGCGTCTCCCGGTTGGTCCATCATCCACAGCGAGGAAACGACAATTAACACGGTCATAGCGTTCCATAAGCCGTGGAGGGTCACACTCGCCAGGTAGCTTCCAAGAAGGGGCAAGGGACGCCGCGAATCGAGCGTCCGCGCCCAGCCCAGCCCGGTAAGTCCGGCGGTGACCATGTGCATGGCCGTCGCCCCCACTCGCAACAAAATGATCCCTGCCCAGAAGGGCAGGCTGGCTGCGGTGTTGAACAACCCCTCGGTGATGGCAAAGCCGGCGCCCACGGCGATGCCCCACAGCCAACCCTGGGCCGGCGAGATCTTCCTGGCCGTCCCCCAGGCAAGCACCGGGACGCCCAGGCTTTTGACCCCTTCTTCGATCAGTGGGGCGACGACGACCAGTATAACCGCCACGGGCAAAAGGATCGCCGGTTTTAGCAGCCAGTGGGCAAGCGCTTGGGGGTCTTGAAGCAAGGCGGGATCGGCTAACATAGTCTGCAACTCATTAAGTTGTGCCAGGCCCTCCGGTGTAAGTGCGACGATCACCACGACGACGACCAGGCCCACCGCCGCTGCCAGGGCCTCCAGGGTGAAGGCGAGGGCCGTCGTCCCAAACGCGCCCCAGGCCATCTGGCCAATCACCTGTCCCTGGGTTGGGGCAGGGTTGACGTGCTTTAGCCCTTGCGCCACCAGCACTAACATCAAGATGGCAGGTATGGTGATTCCCAGCACGTGAAAGAGGGGGAAGGTAACCGGAGCCAACAGGCCAAAAGAGAGAATGACCTGTCCCATAATCAACGTCAGGCCAGTTCCCGCCAGACAGCCCCAAACCCGATTCAAGCCCGGCCGGAACGGGCGAGACGGGTACCCGCGCAAGCGCCGGTAACCGACCCAGGCCAGGGCACCTCCCAGGCCCAAACCCAATGCTGCCATGCTAAACCCGATGGCGGTCACGCTCACCACGTCGGCTACCGGCCGGCGTATAAGGGACAGCACGATAAACAGGACGCCGGCCAGGGAACCCAGCACCATGGCCACTAACCCGGCGACCAGGGCCATGATATTGAGCCAACGTGAGCGGGGTGAAGGTCGCTGGGGTTCTTCTAAGGTCAGCGCCCCCGTAGCTTCCTCCTGGGGAGAAGAGATTCCAGTATCCATATTGCTGCTCGCTTGTCTAGAGGATGGTTGTTATTGCCACATTTTGGGCTCTGAATGCAACTGGGACACCCGTCGTCACAGGAACAGTCCTTGATCGTCTCCAGCGCCGCGCTCCACAATTCGTCAAGTAAAGTAAACCCCTGCTCAGCGATGCCCACGCCGCCGGGATAGCCGTCGTAGATGAAGACCTGCGGCTGCCCCGTGTCGGGGTGAAGCGCCGCACTCAATCCACCGATATCCCAGCGATCGCACATGGCAAACAGAGGCAGCAGGCCAATGGAAGCGTGCTCCAGGGCGTGGAGCCCTCCCAGGAAATCCCAGCCTCGGCGGCTCACGCGATGCCCCCACTCGGCTGGCACGTCCCACCACAGCGCCCGCGTTTCGAAGGTGAGGGCCGGCATATCCAGGAACTCGTCGCCCAGGATGGCTTCACTGTACTGGCGCACCCGCCGGAAACCGAGCACCTGCCGCGTAACACGTACCGTTCCCCAATAGGCCAGGGTACTGTGCATCACCCGGTGCTGTGCCGAACGCACAATCCGGACATCGCTGATCTCTCGTGGTTGAGTGTAATAGTCTGCCCGGGCCGGGCGCAGCAGGGCCTGGCCCTTTTCCAGATCCAGGCTTGTCACCAGGTAGGATTCTCCCTGGTGCAGATAGATGGCCCCCGGATGGGCTCGGGCCGGGGCGGTTGCCGAGTCGATCTCTTCCAGTTGACGCATGTTGGCCGTCTCGTCGAGTAGAGCCACCGAGCGGCCGCCGATGCTGCGGATGCTTACGCTCTGGGCAGGATAGCCACGCCCGGCGTAGTACCAGCGGTCCTGTTCGGGACGATAAGTCAGCAGGCCGCGTTTCTCCAGTTGGACCATGGCCTCGACGAAGCCGGGGCCGAAACGAGTTTCGTCGGCGCTGCTCAGGGGATATTCGTGGGCCGCGCACGGCAGATGCTGTTCCAGGATATATACGTTGTTGGGGTTGATCAGGGCATGCTCGTGCGGCCGGCCAAACAGGTCCTTGGGGTGCCGCATATAAAATTGGTCCAGCGGATCGTCCAGGCCAATGAGCACTGCCAGTGAGGATTTGCTGCCCCGGCCGGCCCGGCCGGCCTGTTGCCACAGGCTGGCTATGGTACCCGGGAAACCGACAGACACGGTGGCATCCAATCCTCCAACATCCACGCCCAGTTCCAGCGCGCTGGTGGCTGTGACGCCGATGAGCTGGCCGCTGAACAGGTCACGCTCGATTTGCCGTCGATCTTGGGCCAGGTAACCGGCACGATACGACGCCACCCGCGACTTGAGCTTCGGATCGGACTTTGCCAACGCGTCGCGGGCGTAGCGCAGCACCAGTTCGGCCACCACACGTGCTTTGGTGAAGGTGATATTGCGCAACCCGTGGCGCGTCATCTCGGCGAACAGGGTGGCCGCTTCAGCGTTGGCGCTGCGCCGGCCGGTGCGACGCCGGTCCACAAAAGGGGGATTCCACAGTGCGAAGACCTTTGGTCCCTGGGGCGAGCCGTCATCGGCGAAAACCGCCGGGCGGACGCCGGTGAGTCGTTCTACGTGCTCACCCGGGTTGGCGATGGTCGCCGAACAACAAATGAAGCGAGGCGAACTCTCATATAGTTCGCACAGCCGGTTCAGGCGACGCATCAGCACTGCCACGTGAGAGCCGAAGACGCCTCGATAGACATGGGCTTCGTCCAGCACAACGAAACGTAGATTATGCAGAAAGTCGGCCCACAGCTTGTGATTGGGCAGGATGCCCAGGTGTAGCATATCGGGGTTGGTGAGGATGATGGCCGCCCTCCGGCGTAGCCCGGCGCGGTCCGACTGCGGGGTGTCACCATCGTAGGTGCCAAAGGTTAGCGCTGGCTTACGTCCTTTACCCCGCCCGGAGCCTTGCCCACCCAGGCCATCCGTCAACTCTTTTAGCGCGCGCAGTTGGTCTTGGGCCAGGGCTTTTGTGGGGAAGAGGTAGAGAGCGCGGGTGTGAGGGTCCAGCAGAATGGCTTCGATGACCGGCACGTTGTAAGCCAGCGTTTTGCCGCTGGCCGTGCCGGTGGCGACCACGATATGCTTTCCGTTTCGTACGGCGTCGATGGCCTGGGCCTGGTGCCGAAAAAAACGATCAACCCCGGTCGATTTCAGGGCACCATCAAGCGCCGCTGGCAAAGGACGGCTCAAGCGGCCGAAACGCGCGCGGCGCGAGGGGAGTCGCTCCACGTGAGCAAGTTGGTCACGATAGAAAGGTTGGCTGCGCAGGTAACGCAAGAAGGCGCTCGGGTCCATGGATGGTCACACGCTATCTGATGGGGATGATGCCTTGATCTGGACCCATTTGATCAAACTGGGCCTTGAGCATGTCCCGCTCCACTCTCTTGCGAGCGATCTTGGCTTCGAGCTCGTCCGCCATCTCGCCCAACAGATCACGACCTTGGCGGCGGGCCACCTTCACCTCCAGACTCAATTGCACACTGGGCCGCTGGTGCAGACTTCGCAATTCGTCTTTTATCTGGCGCAGGCGATGCTGGCAACGGGCCAGTTGATCCTGTAGAGCCTGGATCATGTGCGCTTCTGTCTGGCCGGCCACGACTCGCCCGGTGTGAATGAAAGGGTCCGATTCCTCGGCCAAGGCCTCGAGTTCGGTCAGGCTGCGAGCGGCGTACGCATCGTTGATGGCGGCCATTTTTTCAGTGCGATAAGCGCGGTCGGCGTCATCGGCGGCCAGGTCGGGGTGATAACAACGGGCCAGTTGGCGATATAAGCGCTTGAGTTGTGTCTCGCTGGCCGGGCTGAGAGGTTGGGCGGGCGGCGTGGGGGCGGAGGCGGGCGGCGCTTGCCAGGCACGCCGGTACTGCCTTTCGACGGATAGATACCCCTTGCGCATCATCTGGATGCGGTCTTGATAACGCTCGATCTCCGTTTCTAGCGCATCCAGCTTGTCCCACAAATAGCCCACCCGGGCCTCGAATTCGAACTCAAAGGCGTTGACCGCCGCCAGTGCATCGGCCAATTGGGCCTCAGCCTCGATAAGATTGGCCTGGGCCTGTTCGAGTGCCGCCCGCAAGTGGGTTATTCTCTCCTGCAAAGCTTCTTGTCCTCTCGTTGAGCCTCAGAAAGTAGTTTAGAAACCAGGTTTTTGGCATGGTTCAGATGTCCCTGAAATTAGGGTAACAAGTGCCAACGAAGGACGAAAGACGAAGGACCAATTATTGGCCCAGATCTCTTCGTCGTTCGTCTTTCGTCCGGCTGAGAAAGTGTTATCCTATTTCTGAACCATCCTAGGTTTTTCTGAAAAACCTGATTTCTGATACATTTTTCAGACAGCTTCTTACCAGTTGTGATGTACCTGTTCTCGGATATACTTGTCGTACACTTCCTGCACCTGCGCCATTTGATCCCCGGTCAGTGGCGCTAAGTCGGCGGCGCGGACATTATCCTCGGCCTGGTCGGGGCGCTTGGCACCCGGGATGGCACACGAGACAGCGTCAAACATCAATATCCAGCGCAGAGCCAGTTGGGCCATGGTCGCCCCCTCCGGCACCAGGGCCTTTAGCTCTTCCACGGCGTCGAGACCGGCCTCGTAGTCAACCCCCGAGAAGGTCTCTCCCCGGTCAAAGGCCTGCCCATAACGATTGTAATGACGATGGTCGTCCTCAGAGAAGCTGGTCTGGCGCGTCATCTTGCCCGTTAGCAAGCCGCTGGCCAGGGGCACGCGGGCCAGGATGCCCACCTCCCGTCGCCTGGCCTCCTGGAAGAATAGCTCGGTCGGGCGATGGCGGAACATATTAAAAATAATCTGCACCGTCTGTACGTTCGGGTACTCGATGGCTTTCAATGCCTCTTCTATCTTCTCGACACTGACGCCGTAGTAGCGGATCTTACCGGCTTGGACCAGGTCGTCCAAGGCGCCGAACACCTCAGGCCGGTAGTAGACCTCGGTGGGCGGACAGTGCAACTGCACCAGGTCGAGGCGGTCGGTCTCCAGGTAACGCAGGCTACGCTCTACAAAGCGGGTCAGGTTTTCGGCATTATAGCCGTCGGCGGTGTGGGGCGACAGGCGGCGGCCGGCCTTGGTGGCCACGATGAGTTCCTCCGGGCGCTCCTTGCGCACGCGGGCGATCAATTGCTCGCTGCGGCCATCGCCGTAGACGTCGGCCGTGTCGATAAAGTTGACGCCCAGGTCGATGGCCCGGTGCAGGGCGGCCAGCGATTCCTGGTCATCCACCTGGCCCCAGTCTGCGCCGATGGCCCAGGCTCCAAAGCTAATCTCGGATACTTTCCAGCCAGTACGTCCCAGTTCGCGGTATTGCATGGTTCTTCGCTCCCTTATGTTATATGGTGTTCAGATTCTGCTCGAAGCGGACGAAAGTCCGCTCCGAGCAAGGTATAGATAGCTACCGTCCCTGCCACCAATCCTTGCGCGTGCGCGGGTCCATGAATCGCCCGGTGTCACGGATGGCGACCTGGATCTCGTTCCCCCGCGCACGCCCGAAGGCTTGGCCGGGCCGTAGGGCGGGGAGATGGCCGCGTCCGGCGGCGTTCAGGCGCTCGTAAAGAGCCAGCAGGTTAGGCTCGACACATACCCCTTCGACCTGAATGGTGTAACCGTTCACCACGCTGTCCTCGCCGGTGTACTTGAGGGTGATGCGGTTGGTGTCGGCGTAGAGCACCAACACTTCGTAACCCTGTCCTATGGCGTAGCCCGAGTCCGGGACGTGGATGGTCTCGCCCGGCTCAACGCCAAAACCTGCCAATGTCACCTCAAACTCGGTGACCGGGCCGCCTCGGGCGTTACGGTTCCAATCCCAATTGTTGACGCGATACACGTTTTTGATAGCCGGCGTACGTTTATCGGCGAAGAGACCGGCCAACTGGGGAGCCTGGTAGTCGGTGGGGCCACCGATATTTATGAGCCCTCGTGCGGCTGTGGTGAGGTTGTAGCCGCGCAAGGCCAGGTTGAGGTCGCCGTGTTGGGCAGCGGGGCGGTCGGCGGGCCGGCCGACGATGGGCAAGGTGCCGTAGCTTTCCCCCGCGACGGGTGCACACGGATCAACACCTGGCTCGGGCGCGGGGCTCGGAGAGGTCGGGGCAGGCGTTGGCGACGGCGTGGGAGATGGTTGAGGTTCTTCTGGAGTAGTTGGACTCTCGCCCGCCAGGGACGGGATCGTCAGAACTTGCCCCACCCAGATGCGGCTCGGATCGGCGAGGTTGTTGGCCTGCTGGATGAGGGGATACTTGCGCGCGTCGCCGTACACGGTGCGGGCGATCTTGCTCAGCGTATCGCCTGACTGAACGGTGTAAGTGGTCGGCGCGCCGCTGATTGGCTCTGCCTCGGCCGGCTGCTCGCTGACCATACCTTCAGTATAGGTAGCCAGGAACTCGGTCAGAACCTGCTCCAGCGTTTTGCCCTCTTGTTGCGCCCGCCTTATGGCTGCTTGGTAGATGGCATCATCGAGGTTGACACTAAAACGGTGCCAGGCCATGGTCCTCCTCCTAGTCAATGTACAATCCGCAGGATGGTTCAGAGATAGGGTAACACTTTCTCAACTGGACGAATGACCAATTATTGGCGCAGACCTCTTCGTCGCTCGTCGTTCGTCCTTCGTCTGCAATTGTTATCCCAATTTCAAGGTCATCTGAACCATGCCAAATCCGCTAATTGGATTCACATAGGTAATTTTCATCTTGTCTTTACCATCTCCCTCTACCGACGTGTGCGCTTGCTCAGCGCCTTGCGGGAGTAGCGCAACATCAGCCCTTCTTTCTCAGCAAACTGCTGGAAAGTGGCGTAGAATCGTTCCCGGTCTTGCAAGCTGATGACGGCCACTGCATCGGCCGTCTCAAGCGCGTAAGGATAACCATTGCCTACGATGCACTCGGCGCGTACCAGATTGAGAACTCGTTCCAGTTCGGTCTCATCTTCCGCGAGCCAACGAGGGAATTCGAGGCGGGCAGGGGCACCGAAAGCCGTGGTCTTGAGGTACGTAAAGCATACCTCACGCGCCTGCGGGCCATATTCAGGCAGGACGTTGTCATCTCGGGCGCAGATGTATACCTGGCTCCGATCACCCCATTGCATAAGCGGGCGCAATAGGCTCCCATCGCTCAAGCGCGGAGCACGAGGTAGCCGGTCGAGGAAGAACAGCATCGTCACCAAGTCATTGGCGAAGCTGGTGTCTACATAGCCCACCAGTGGCACCCGGCATGCCCCCGAGGCGCGTAACATATCAGTAACGGCCGTTACGTACTTCTGGCGCAGGTTGGGCCGCATATGCTGGGCGAAGGAGACAACCGGCGAGCCGTCGAAGAAACAAAGCGGAGCAGGGTCTATGTCCCTATGGGCTTCGATGTACTCGACGATCGCCCGGCATTCCATTTCGAAACGCCGCAAGTTGACGCGCCAATCGGGGAAGTCGCCGCCCCCTCCCTCGTCGGTCTCCTCTGCCAGTTCGTTAGGAGCCAGCACCTCGAAGGTCAGGTCTTTGACGTATTCAGCGCCAGGGGCGTGAGGGTTCTCAAACCAGCCCACCTGCACCGCGCCGACGGGTACCGAAAAGTCACGACTGGGGGGTATCTGCGAGCCATCCACGGCGAAGGTGGGTGTGTTGAGCAACACCTGCTTGGCCCAGGCGCGCGCCTCTTCGTGGCTGGTCCAAGCCTCTCCCGCGCTGATCACCACATCGTGCAACTGGTCTTGCTCGGCACCGGGCAAGGCGCCCGGCCACGCAATCTCTGCCTCGTCAAACCTGGCCTCGATCTCGGCCCGGCTGAGCGAGGGCAACCGTTCGAGAGCCTCTTGATAGGTGTTCAGCGTATCGCGCAATTCAACCTGGTAGCCGGCAAAACGCTCTTTTTTGGCCTCAAGGGCTGCGATCACTTTGCTGCGCACTAACATAGTTTCACCCCGTTGCCAACTTTGCGAAACGAGTCTGGACTCTTATTGTACCTCTACCTTGCTCACGCCGTTTTCCTTGTGCACACGGACGATGTGGTGCGTCGCTCGCTCAAAGGTATCGTCGTGGCTGATGACAAAAAGCTGGGAGAAGCCCTTGACCGAGAGAATCTGCTCGGCCAGGCTGTCGCGCCGGGTATCGTCGAGATTTGATGTCGGCTCGTCAAAAAAGGCGACGTCGATAGCCGATAGCTCGCGCAGCAGGGCCAGCCGTATCGACAAAGCTGCCGCCATCTGCTCACCGCCCGATAGTTGCTGAAAGCTTCGGTTGCGTCCGCTCTTTTCGAGAACAATCTCGTAATTCTCTTCCCAGCGCAGACGGGCGCTGGGATCGACCATCACGTCCCCAAATAGACCGGCAGCTTCTAGCGACACCTGCTGCATCAAGCGGCGGGTGACGTACGGCCCTGCGCGCCGGATGACCTCTCGGATAAACTCAGCCAGGTTCAGCAACTCCTGGTTTCCGGTCAGAGCAGCACCCTCGGCAGCCAGCGCCTGCTCCTGCGCTTCCAACTCCTGGATTTCACGCTCGGTTTCTGCTATCTGTCTGCGTAGCCCACCGAGTTGACCTTCCAGTCCCGCGAGCTCAGTCTGGAGCCCGGCCTCGCGCTGACGTGCGGCGGCGAAGGCATCGGGTTCGAAGTCGGCGGCGATTTCCTCCAGTTGAGCCTGTATCTCGTCGCGCTCGGCCGTCAACTCAGCGTCTTGCGCCCGCAGGGTCTCGGCTTGCCGGCGGCGATCGGACAGGGTAGCAGCGATTCTGGCATTCTCCAGATAGCGGCGATGATCTTCCTCATGCCGGTTTATCGCTGCCCGTCCCTCGGCCAGACGCTGATCCAGGTCGGCATAAGGGGTCAGAGCCTGTTGGATATCGGCCAGCGATGCTGCCAACGTACCGACAGCGTGGCGCTCTGTTTCCAGTTTCTCCTCAAGGTCAGCTCGCTGACCCGCTATCTCGGCCAGGCGCTCATACTGGCGACGCGGGTCTCCCAGTTCGGCCAACTTCTGTTCCAGGTGGGCAACTTCGTCGTGACTCTTTTTTAATCGTTCGATTTCGGCGCGGTTGTCGGCCAGCTTTTTCTCCAAGCTGGCGATTTGCACAAGCAGTTCGTCTTTGTCAGCCGTGCGGGGCAGATTACGCAGTTGTACTTCCAGGTTCTGGACGTTGCGCTCCAGTTCAGAACACGTCTCGGTCGTGGTGGATATCTCCTCGACAAGCGAACCGTCCCGGGTCTTTAGCCCGTCCAACTGGGCCCGGTTGCGGGCCAATAAGTCAGCCCGGCGCTCTGGTGTCAACGGCTGTTCGCAAACAGGGCAATCAGGGGCGTCCGTAGTTTCCAGTGTTCGGCTTTGCTCCGCCAGCCGGCTGATTTCGGACGCCAGTGCTGCCTGTTCTGACTTGAGGCCGGTTAAGAGAGCACGCGTCTCTTCCAGGTGTGTCCGGGCCTGGCGCAGCCCGGTATCGACCCGATCTGCCTCGGCCAACCCAGCTTCGACGACCTCCAGCCGACCACTCAAGTCGGACAGTTGCCCCTGGAGTTCGCTTAACCGAGTCTCAGTCGTGTCCAGCAAACGTACCTGCTCCAGGGCAGATTTCAGGGCTGCCTCGCACTCCGTTTGTTGCTCGACCTGGGGCTGAAGTGCCTCCATATGCGCCCCGGCCTCTTCAACCTCCAGGTAATCAGCCTCCAGGGTTTTCACCCGTTCCTGAGCCAGCTTGAGGTCTGTCTCCTGTGACGCCTGATCGTCTCGTAGTTTATCCCGCGCCTGGCGTTCCGCTTCCAACTCAGCCGCGACTGCCTGCGCCGTCTCATAGGCTTCATGGCCGGGCCGGCTGGCCTCGACGCTCGCTTGAGCTGTCTCCGCCTCGTTCAGCGTGCTTTCGGCCGTCGCCAATTGCCCCGCAAGTCCCTCCAGGCGGGTATCCAGCATCTCGACCCGTTGCGTCAGGCCATCCAGCTCCTTCTTGGTCGCCTCCAGCACTTCCCGGCGAGCGGTGGCCTCGTCCCGCTCTGTCCGAAGTTCGGCCAGTTGACCTTCGATCCGATCTGCATCGGCACTCAGAGCATCAGCCCGCTCGCGGAGACCCGGCAGTCGCTGGACTTGTGCCTCCAACTTGGCCATAGTTTCTTTGTGGCTGGCAAGCTTGTTTTCCAGGTGACGCAACGTCTCACGTAAGGCCTTCCACGCCTGCTCATATTCATCCACCCGCAACAGGCGGTCAAAAAGCGGTTTGCGCTGCGATGCGGCCTGCAAAAAAGGGGCCGTCAGCAGGCCCTGGGGCACACCTACGGCGTCACGGAAGAGGGCCGTCAGGTCAGCAGTCGGCTCCACGCCCAGGTGCTCTTTCAACCACTCGACCACGTCAGCCTTGCCATTGACGATTTTGGTGTCTAGCTCGGAGTCATAAACATAGTAATCGGAACTCCCTCCACAACGACGCACCACCTGATATTCGCGTCCGTCTTGATTCGAGACGAAGTTGACGGCGACCGTCGCCGTTTTCTCGCCTTCGCGGACGAAATCAGCCTGGATGTAGGGCAAGTAATCGAAGAGAGTGAAACCGATGGCCTCCAACAGCGTACTCTTTCCGGCACCGTTTTCACCGCAGATGGCATTCGTACCGGCGGTGAAGGTGACGACATTGTCGCTGTAACTCTTGATGTTTTGCAACTCGATCCGGGTGATTAGCATAGAAAATCTTCAAATTGGCAAAACTACAAATCTGCAAATCGGGCAAAAGGCAAATCTGCAAATCAGCGAGTCAGCAAGTTCACTATTTGCTGATTTGTAGTTTTGCTGATTCTACTTCGTAGCTTCCAGGTTTTGAATGATCGCGTCCGTCATCTGGTGCGTGTTTAACTGTCCGCCTAAATCGGGCGTGCCTGAGCCTTGATGTAAGGTGGCCTCCACCGCTCGCCGAATACTTTCAGCCGCCGTATTAAGCCCCAGCCACTCAAGCATCATGGCCCCGCTCAAAATCGCAGCAACCGGGTTGGCGATGCCCTGCCCGGCAATATCGGGTGCCGAACCATGTACAGGCTCAAACATGGACGGGTATTCTCGCTCAGGATTGAGATTGGCGCTTGGCGCCAGCCCAAGCCCGCCTCCAATGATGCCACCCAGGTCGGATAAAACGTCCCCAAACAGGTTGGACCCAACGACCACGTCGAATTGCTCCGGGCTGCGCACAAAGTTCATGGCCGCAGCATCTACGTGTTGCTTATCCGTGCTGACTGAAGGATATTGATCGCGTATCTCTTCCAATATTTCATCCCAGAGAACGAAGCCGTATTTCTGAGCGTTTGACTTGGTGATCATGGTCAAATGCTGGCGGCGGGTCATGGCCAGTTCGAACCCGAAACGTAAGATACGCTCAATACCACGTCGAGTATGAACCGCGGTCTGCAGCGCAAACTCCTCCGGCTCGCCCATCTTGAATCTCCCGCCGCAGTACACGTATTCCCCCTCGGAATTCTCCCTGACCACGACCAGATCGACCTCCGAGGAACCCTTTACCGCCAACGGAGAGCGCACACCCGGGAAGAGACGGGCGGGCCGGACGCAGGCGTATTGATTAAAAGTCTGGCGAGTTCGGACCAACGGTTCGAGGGTAATGTGATCAGGGATACGCTCGGGGTCGCCCAGTGCTCCCAGTAGAATAGCGTCGAAGGGACGTAAGACATCAAGAAAGTCTGGGGATGCCACGCGACCAGTCTCAGCGTAGTAATCCGCGCCCCATGGCAAGTGGGTCATATTCAGGCCGAATCCACCTACTTGTGCCTGGACTACCTCCAGCACTCGAATCGTCTGATCAATAACCTCAGGTCCGATACCATCCCCAGGATAGACTGCAATCTCGTAGTTCGGCATTGAATCCTCCGTGACTTAGGAAGCGTCCAAGAAGAACTTCCTGTTTTTAGGTCAAAATTCCGGGTGAAACCCTTCAAAATACGCAAAATTATTTCTTGACGCGGCCTTATCAGGTTGAGTTCATCTGCGTGCGATTGGCTGGCTGCTTGTCTCCAGATAGTCCAAAATCCCTTCCGGCGAGGTGCCTTCCAACGTCAAACGTTTCACGTTGAGGATGACCTCAGTCCAGTCGGCTGCGGCTGGGCGGTAGCGGGCGTCGCGTTCCACCAAATCTTCCACTACGTCGCGTTCTAGTTCGGCACGGGATTTTGACTCGTCGCCGCTGACTTCGTATTCGGTGGGCACGGTGCGATTGGCGACCCGAACCAGCAGCGGATCAAAGGCCTCCTCGATAATGGTCTCTAATCGATTCGTGTCCAGCTCGTGGCGATCAAAGGGAAGCACCCCTTCTAATGCCAGTTCAACCACCGGCTGGGGGCGACCGGCTTGCTGTGTTGCTTCCCGCTTAGCATATTCTTGAGCGGCAGCATAGAGGGCCTCAGGGTTCTCGTACGTGTCCACGCTGAGCGACAGGCGCAGGAAGGGGCGACGTGGGTTGCGGACCAGGCGCGCCTTATGTTTCAGTGCTTGCTCCGTGTCTACCTCCACCAGGTAATACCCCCGGTCTCGCCAGGCAGCTTCGTCCATACTACACGTCTCCGGGGAGCCGGGATTATAAATCCAATCCTCTCGCTCAAAGGGTTTGTGGATGTGTCCCAGGGCTAAGTAATCTACGTAGCCGCGCAGCGGGACGAGCTGGCTGTGAGTCAGCGTGGCCGAGTAGCGGGGCAATACACCCTCCAGGCCAGCGTGCATCACCAGGATGACATACTCGACGCTGTCGTGATCCATGTCGACCAATGCCTTGACCAGACCTTCTACCACCCGTCCGGACGATGCGCCGTAGTACTTGATACCGTAGATGCGGACGAGGCCTCCGGTTTTGTCTCCAGAGGGACTCAGGTCTAAAAAAGCGCCCTGCTCGCCGTTCCAGGCTGTTAGCGCCGGGACTCCCTCTTTGAATGAAATTGGGTTTAGTAAGGTGAGATAGCCTCGGTCAGCCAGGAAATCCATCCACGAGAAGACATCTCGGTAGTGAGCTCGCTCGTGGTTGCCCTCCACGGCGGCGACGGGGATGCCTGCCTCTTTCAACCGGCTTAGCCCTTCGATAGCCTGGATAAGCGTCGGCGGATCAATGGTCCGCTTTTGGAAAAGATCCCCACCCAGGATCGCGAAGTCAACTCGCTCGGAAATGGCCTGGTTCACAATGTGCAGGAAGGCGTGACCAAAGTCGTTGAAACGTTCCTTGTGGTTGTATTGCTGGTAACCCAGATGGACGTCGGAGAGGTGCAGGAATTTACATTTCATCACGTTGCCGAATAATGTGCTATATTGGATGCGGATAGTCTATCACAGACACCTACCGAGAGCAAGTTATTAGACCGTTTGTTCCCCCAGGTTGCCTAAGTTATTTGCCGATTCGATATTTGCCCTATAACGGTACTCATAATACACTGATTTTTCCCCAGCCGCTCAAGGAGGGAACTTCACCGGTGGGGTAAGAAGTAATGAATCGAGGGATTCTAAAGTTTGACAGATTCATTTGACGAGGAGGTCAATTCTTGCCATGAGAACTCAAGAGTTAATAAGGCTGGAAGATAGGTATGGTGCCCACAATTATTGTCCGTTAGACGTCGTGATCCAACGCGGTGAGGGAGTTTGGGTATACGATGTCGAGGGTAATCGTTACCTGGATTGCCTGAGCGCATATTCAGCTTTGAATCAAGGCCATCGCCACCCACGTATTGTGGAGGCACTGATCGCTCAGGCGGGCAACCTGACCCTCACCTCGCGAGCATTCCGCAATGACCAGCTACCACTCTTTTACCAAGAAGTGTGCGAGATGACCGGGTACGAGATGGCCTTGCCGATGAACAGCGGCGCCGAAGCCGTGGAAACAGCTATCAAAGCCGCCCGCAAATGGGGCTACATAACGAAGGGGGTACCCGATGGTCAGGCGGAGATCATCACCTGCGGCGGCAATTTTCACGGACGCACCTTGACGATCATCTCCTTTTCTACTGAGCCAGGCTACAGAGCCGGCTTTTCGCCCTATACACCCGGCTTTGTGACTGTGCCCTACGGCAATGCCCGGGCGCTGCGAGAGGCGATCACCCCCCATACGGTCGCCTTCCTTTTCGAGCCAATTCAAGGTGAAGGGGGCATCGTAGTACCCCCTGGCGGCTATCTCCAAGCGGTACGAGAGATTTGCACCGAACGCAATGTGCTGATGATGGCGGATGAAATCCAGACCGGTCTGGGGCGCACCGGCCGGCTGTTTGCCTGCGATCACGAGGACGTCAAGCCCGACGTAATGATTTTGGGCAAAGCGATCTCCGGAGGCGCATATCCGGTATCGGTGGTGCTTTCGTCGCGCGAGGTGCTGGGTGTCTTTCAGCCAGGCGACCACGGCTCCACCTTCGGCGGAAATCCGCTGGGCTGTGCAGTGGCGCGAACGGCGCTAAAGGTTCTGGTAGAAGAGGACATGATCGAAAACGCAGCTCAGATGGGTAAATATTTCCAGGAGCGGCTGGTAGAGATCAACTCCCCACACGTCAAAGAAGTACGCGGCAAAGGATTGCTGATTGGTGTGGAGTTACATCCCGAGGCAGGTGGTGCGCGCCGCTTCTGCGAGGCATTGCGAGCACGGAGGGTTTTGGCTAAAGAGACTCACACACACATTATCCGCTTTGCACCTCCGCTCATCATCACCCGCGAAGAGATTGATTGGGCACTGGATCGCATCCAGGAAGTGTTGATGCCTAATTGACAGAATGCTTGACATCTCCCTTTTTGGTATGATATAATGACTATCAGTCAGTTACTGACCGATAGTTATTGAATAGGGGGGGATTCCAATGTCCACCACGCAACGGCGCGCGCGTGAGAAGGAAGGTCGGCGTCGTGCGATTCTGGCTGCAGCGCGCGCGGTTTTCTTCGAAGGCGGCTTCCAACTTGCCACGGTGGATGACGTTGCCGCCCGGGCTGAAGTCAGCAAGGGTACCGTCTATTTGTACTTCGAGAGCAAGGAGACCATCCTTGCTCATTTGCTTCTAGAGGGCCTGGAAGAGTTGGTTGACGTGCTGGAAGAGGCCTATGCGGCTGAGCGAGAAATCGCTTCCACCGAACGCCTACGTCGACTGGCTATGGGCTATCTGAACTTCTTTCAGGCCAATCCTCATTACCATCGGTTGATCATGGCCCTCGACCGGGGCAAATTCCAGGAAGCAATCCCGGCCGAACTCCACGGGCAAGTACTCACCCGTAGCCTGCGGGGCTTTCATTGGGTGATTCAGGCGGTGCAACACGGGGTCGAGCAGGGGGTATTTGACGTCCCTCAGCCACGCCAGGCGGCGGCTGCGCTTTGGGCGTCGCTTAATGGTGTGCTCGTGTTGCTGGGACATCCCCTGCGGCGAGAAATGATTGCCTCGGACCTGGAATCTCTGTATTGGACTACGTTTGACGTGATGCTACGTGGACTACAAAGGTAGAGTCGTTGTGTATCGTAAAACGTAAAGCGTAAAACGTGATGCGGATTTTTTGCGTCACACGCCTTTGCTGGCAGCAGGACAGGGCAATGCAGGTGTCGATGATTCAAATCGCGCATCACGCATCACGGATCACGTTTTACGTTTTACGCCTTACGTTTCACTTCCGAACTGTGTGTAGGAGGTAGTTGTGAAAGATATCTTCATTGCCAGTAGCGTACGCACGCCTATAGGGTCCCACGGGGGAGGGTTGAGGTCGTTTCGGGCGCAAGACATGGCCGAGATTGTGTTTCGTGCTGTCTTTGAGCGAACCGGGCTGGACCCGGCTGCCCTGGATGAGGTAATATTAGGAAACATCGGTCAGCCGTCTGACGCAGCCAATATAGGTCGCGTGGCGGCATTGATGGCTGGTGTGCCTGAGGAAGTGCCCGGTTTCACGGTGGCACGCAATTGTGCTTCAGGCATTCAAAGTATCAGCTCAGCGGTGCAGGCCATTTATGCCGGAGACGGTGAACTGTTCCTGGTCGGCGGCACTGAGAGCATGAGCAACATCCCTTACATCATCAAGAATGCCCGCTGGGGGCTCAAGCTCCGCCATTCGGAACTCACGGACGCGCTTTGGGAAGGTCTCACTGATCCCATTGCCGATCAGATTATGGGGCGCACCGCTGAAAACCTGGTCGAGCGCTACGAAATTAGCCGCGAAGAGCAGGACGAATATGCTGTGAACAGCCACAAGAAGGCCTTTATGGCGACACGCATGGAGAAATTCAAGGAAGAGATCGTGCCGGTGGAGGTGGTGAAAAAGGTTGCCGGACAGGAGGTCGCCCGCGAGAACATCATCCAGGACGAGTGCATCAACCCCGCCTTGAGTGTACAGAAAGCGGCTCTGTATCCGGCGATCTTCAAAGAAGGAGGCTCAGTCACCCCGGCCAACGCGTGCCCTATCAGCGACGGGGCGGCCGCCATGCTGGTGATGACGGCTGAAAGAGCCCAGGAGTTAGGCATCCAACCTGAAGCTCGTATTGTGGCCTACGCTTATGCCGCTGTAGACCCGGCCTATATGGGTTTGGGCCCGGCCTATGCCATTCCCAAGGTCCTTGATCGGGCTGGCCTGGCGCTGGAGGACATGGAGGTCATCGAGTTGAACGAAGCCTTTGCCGCCCAGGTGCTGGCCGACGCCGTCGAACTCAAGAATCAAGGATACGAGTTGAATTTTGACATTGTGAACCCCAACGGCGGCGCGATTGCATTGGGGCATCCGGTCGGCGCAACCGGAGCGCGCCAGGTGGCCACGCTGCTGCCTGAATTGCGGCGGCGGGGTGCCAAGTATGGTATGGTAAGCATGTGCGTCGGCGGCGGCCAGGGTGGTGCGCTGATCTTGGAAAACCTAGATCGGTAGGTAGGTTGGTTGGTTAGTTAGTTGGGAGGTTGGTTGGTGGGTTGGGGAGGGAGCAAGGAGGGGGCATATGGCGGCAGAGAGGGGGCAGCGTGGGTTTGAGGATTTGGAATGCTATCAGTTGGCGTTGCAGGTTCTGAAAGAGGTCTACCGCGTTGTCAAGCGACTGCCGCCGGAAGAGAAGTACAATCTGGCGGATCAGATGCGTAGAGCGGTGGTCAGTGCGGTGCTCAACATTGCCGAAGGCTATGGGCGCTATCACTGTCTAGACTGTCTGCGCTTCTACCATATCGCCCGTGGCTCCCTCAACGAGGCTCTAGGTGGCTTCATCGTCTGCGACGAATTAGGGTATACCGCTGGGGAGTTACCCAATCAGCGCGAACTCTGTCACAGTGCCCTGCGCTCTCTTAACGGCTACATTCGTTACGTTCGCAAGCAACAACAGGGACGTCAGGAATATGGCGACCGCGCCCTCCGAGAAAACAGCCACACTTACATAAGCATCCCGGATTTACCCATGGACGAATAGCTCGTCACCAACCAACTAACCTACCAACCAACTAACCAACTAACCTACCAACCAACCAACTAACCTACCAATCTCCCAGTTTCCCAACCTACCAATCTACCAACTTACCAGTTTCCCAATATACCAATAGCACACAAGGAGGTGCAACCATGTACATATTCAAGGCAGGTGTCGTTGGCGCGGGGACGATGGGCGGAGAGATCGCCCAGGTGATCACCTATTCCGGCCTGCCGGTGGTGATGAAAGACGTTGATCAGAAGATGCTCGACACCGGCATGGAGAGAATCCGGAGCATTTACCAGCGACGCGTGGACAAGGGTAAGATGTCAGCCAGCGATATGGGTAGCAAGCTGGATCTCGTCACACCCACCCTTACCTACGACGGCTTCGAGGACGTGGATATCATCATTGAGGCCGTCCCGGAGGTGATGGAGATCAAGAGGCGCGTCTTCCAGGAATTGGAAGAGGTGTGTCCCGAGGCGACTATCTTTGCTTCGAACACATCGGCACTGTCCATTAGCGAGATGGGCGCGGCGACTAATAAACCCCACAAGGTCGTCGGCATGCACTTCTTCAACCCCGCCCACGTGATGAAACTGGTGGAAATTATCCCCGGTCTGGATACCAGCCAGGAGACGGTGGACGACGTGGTCATGTTTGCCGAAAGCTTACGCAAGCTGCCGGTGGTGGTGCAGGAATGCCCCGGCTTTCTGGTCAACCGCTTGCTGATGCCCTATCTGAACGAGGCAAGTCTGTGCCTTGAAGAAGGCGCGGCTTCGGCCAGCGAGATAGACGAGACTATGACCAAGTGGGGCTGGCCCATGGGACCCTTCACGCTGATGGATATGTTGGGCCTGGACGTGTGTGCCCACGTGGGTGACTACCTGGTCGAGGAGTATGGCGAACGGATGGCACCGGCGTTGATTATGTCCCGGCTGATGGAGATAGGCCGGCTGGGTGAGAAGAGCGGCGCCGGGTTCTACGGTTACGGCGACCAGACCGACGCACCAACCCTCAGGCTCATCGCCGAGATCAAAAGTGAAAAAGGTGTGACCGACTCAGAGTTCAGCCCTGAGCGGCTGGTTTATCCTCTGATCAACGAGGCTACCTTGTGCGTGCAGGAAAACGTCGCCAGCGTGAACGACATCGATATGGCTATGATCGCCGGTGCAGGCATGACCTACAGCGGTAAGCGGACGGGTCCCATGGCCATTGCCGATCTCATTGGCCTCGACGTGATGTTAGAAGGGCTACAAGCCCTGGAAGCCAAATATGGTCCGCGTTTCCGCCCTTCCCGCCTGCTCAAACTGAAAGTCCGTGCCGGGCACCTGGGCAAAAAAGCCAGCAAAGGCTTCCACGAGTACACAGAGTAGCCAGAGACTTGAGATTAGAGATTGAAGACCGGAACTTAGTGCGATGTTGCTGATTTGTGGATTTGCTGATTCGCTGATTTATCGAAAGGAGTGAAACATGGCTGACCTTCAGAACGCCAAGTACACTGTCGAAGACCGGATTGCGATCATCACCCTCGATCATCCGCCAGTCAACGCCTTCAACTCACAGACTATGAAAGACTTGGACGCGGCCCTGGATATTGCCTTAACCGACGAGGAGGCCAAGGTCATCATCATCACCGGGGCTGGTCGGATGGCTTTCGTCGCTGGGGCCGATATCAGTGAAATCGACCAGATCAAGGATGCTGATCATGCCCAGGAACTGCTGCATGCCGGGCACAGAGTGTTCAGCAAGATCGAGACGTCTAAGAAGCCAGTCATCGCCGCTATTAACGGCATATGCCTGGGCGGTGGGCTGGAAATGGCTATGGCCTGCCACATCCGCGTGGCTGGCGACCGGGCCCGCATCGGGCAGCCGGAGATCAACCTGGGCATCATACCCGGCTGGGGCGGCACGCAGCGTCTGCCACGCATTGTGGGTCCCAGCAAGGCAGCCGAGATGATTCTCACCGGGGATCCGATTACGGCTCAGGAAGCGTATCGATTGGGCTTAATCAACAAGGTGGTGCCCATGGGCGACGTGCTTAAAGAGGCCAAAGGTCTCGCCCGCAAGATCGCTGGCAAAAGCGCAGTCGCCATCGGTTGTGCTATGGAGGCCATTGAGCGTGGCCGCCATCTGCCGCTGGCCGAAGCAATGGAAGTTGAGAGCGAGCAGTGGCGTACGCTTGTCGATAGCGAAGATATGAGAGAGGGTGTGCAGGCCTTCTTGCAGAAGCGACAACCGCAGTTTAAGGATCGGTAGGGGACCGATCACGCAACACGTGCACCGTATGCCCGTGTCGTCTGGCAGGACGGTGCAAGTGCAGGCGTACGCATTACGTAGTACGCAGTACGTAATATGCAGTGCGTACTGCGGTATTACATATTTCGGAGTGGCGAGGCTAGAAAGCGATGGGAGAACCAACAAATAGTCCAGATCGCGTGCTGTTGGCCGTGCGTCTGGGCTGGCTAGCAGTCGAAGTTTTTGGCAGGCTGAGGCACTATGTGCAGTCAATCCGCAAGTCGGAGATACATGTGGGCAACGCATCTAATCGCTTTGATTTTAGCAGCGGCGCGTTGAGCGAGTACAGCACGCTCTTGCTGGCGATGGGCCAGTTAAATCGTACTGCGGCCAGGCTTGACCACGGTCTTCCTGGTGTACCAATACCTACTCGCAATGAAATAAGCCAGGTAGACCTGAATACCCTACAAGAGGCATTGAACGACTGGAGCACCGAGGTATGGATCGCCTTGAGCACAGAGGACGATATCATCGGGCGTGGTTTCACATATGGCGGGAGTCTGGCCGATACCTACTGGCACGCCGCCGTGCTGGGTCCACGCGGATTTGGTGAGCTGTTGCATCCTCATCGGCTGGAATACATGGCGCAACGCTTTGACGGTATCGCCGACCACATGCCACCCTACGCCGCTCGCGTGCTGCATTACACGCTTCGCCGGTGGCGAGGTGCTTACGAACATCTAAGGACCCTTGACCTGGATGGCAAGAAGCAGGTAGTCAAGTGCCTGGAGTCGCAGGCTGGTGTGTGGCACTACTTGCTGTTTGGTGGTCGTGGTGCTGAGGGTTACCTGAGCGCCGAAGACCGGCGGCTTGTATCCTGGTTAGCAGCCGGGATTACCATCGTGTCCGTGGTAGCAGTTATGATTCTCGTGTGGCTATTGGTGCTGACCTTGTCGAGCGCCGGTCGAGCGGCAACTGCCTCGTGGCTTGGATCTCCCGAACAACTGTCTGCAACGCAAGCTGTTATCGTCAGCGACCTGGTCGATTGGCAGAAGTGGTCGACGACGTTGGCAACCATTTCTTCGGTGGCGGTGCTCATCGCTGGACTGGTGACGCGATTGTCGGGGTGGATGGTCGCGTTGCATAACCGCGTCAAAGACTGGCTGACACTACGACACATCTATCGCTGTACATATCGTGATTGGCGTGTTTAGGTTGAAGATCAGGAGAGTGACGTATGGATTTTAGCCTCACCGAAGAGCAGAGAATGTTTCGCGACATGTTCCGCGATTTTGCCCAGGGTGAGATAGCGCCCAACGCGGAACACCTGGACAAGGCAGAAGAAGCGCCAGCCGAGAACTTCAGGAAGATCGCGATGCAGGGTCTGCTGGCCGCGCCTCTGCCGGGGGTGTACGGTGGCGCGGAATTGGACACGCTCAGCTACTCGATTTGGCTGGAGGAGCTGGGCAAAGCTTGTATGTCCACCGCCATCGGCGTCCACGTCCACGCCGGGATGGTGAGCATGACCATCCTGCGCGAGGGCACCGACGCCCAGAAGAAGACGTATCTGCCCCAACTGGCGGCCGGCGAGCGCATTGGCGCATTCGCCTGGAGTGAGCCAAGCGCCGGTTCGGATGCCGGCGGGCTGATGACTCGCGCCGTCAGGGATGGCGATGACTATATTCTCACCGGTCGCAAGGCGTGGATCAGCAACGGCACGTTAGCCGGGCTGTTTCTGGTCTTCGCTACCCTTCCAAAGACTAACACCGACGGTGGGCTTGGCGCGTTCCTCGTCGAGCGGGAGATGGATGGCCTACACGTGGGTCGCACCGAGCCTACACTGGGCCTGCGTGGGTTGGGCGTCACCCCGCTCTATCTGGAGGGCGTCCGCGTGCCGGCGACCAACCTGCTCGGCGGCGTGGAGAACGAAGGCCATGCCCAGGCTATGCGTGCACTGGATTACGGCCGGATGAGCGTGTCGGCCATCGCTCTGGGCGCGGCCCAGCAGGCCCTCGACTACGGGGTAGAATTCGCCAGCGAACGTGTCCAATTCGGCGTACCTATCGGGCAGAAGCAGGCCATTCAGAATTACCTGGCGGAGAGCGCGGCCAAGATTAAGGGTCTGCGCCACCTGGTCAGCTATGTCGCCTGGCTGGTGGATGAGGGGCTACCCTACACCGAGGATGCTGCCGCTGCCAAGCTACTTGGTGCCCAGACAGCCATGTGGGTTGCCAACAAAGTGGTGCAGGTCCACGGCGGATACGGCTACATGAAAGAGTATCCCATCGAGCGCATCTACCGCGACTGCCGTGCCCTGGACCTTATCGAGAGCACCAGCCAGATGCAGCGGGTCGTATTGGCCTCTGAACTATTTAAGCCGTATGGGGTCGAAATAGCGGCATAGGGTGGAGATTGGGTATTAGAAATTGGAGATTGCTTCGGAAAGTGCGAACCGACAGTTTCCAATTCACCGATATCCAATCTCCATAAAGGGGTGGTGGCTATGGATTTCAGTTTCTCGAAAGAGCACCAGTTGTTACGCAAGGCGTTTCGTGAGTTTACGGAGCAAGAGGTAGCGCCGCGCATAGATGAGATTGAGCATAGTAAGACTGGTCCGCCGTTGGATCTGATGCAAAAAGCTGCCGAGTACGGCATTTTTGGCGTGCCCTTCCCGCAGGAATATGGCGGCATGGGGGCGGGCGAGACCGGCTACTGCATCTTGATGGAGGAGTTGAACCGGGCCTCTCCCTCCTTTGCCACGGTGATCGGAGCGCACACAGGGATCGGCGCCATGTCGATTTACCTGGACGGTACCGAAGAACAGAAGCAAAAATATCTGGTGCCGCTGACCAGAGGCGAGCAAATCGCTGCTTTTGCCCTGACCGAACCGGGCGCCGGTTCCGATGCGGCCGCCACGCGCACGCGAGCCGTACGCGAAGGAGACTCATATATTCTGGACGGCACCAAGCATTACATCACCAATGGGTCCATCTGTGACGTGGCCGTGGTGCTGGCCCTCACCGATCCAGCCCTGGGACCACGGGGGGGCATGACCGGTTTCATCGTAGAGAGTCGATGGCAGGGCTTCCAGGTCAGCAAGCTTGAGGATAAAATGGGCATTCGCGGTAGCCCCACCTGCGAGATGGTGCTGGATGGGGTGCGCGTGCCGCAGGAGAACGTGCTGGGCCCGGTGGGATTAGGCTTCGTCACCTTTATGAAGACGCTGGACGTGGGTCGCACCGGCCTCGGCGCGGCGTCGCTGGGCGGTGCACAACGGATGCTCGACCTGGCTGTCGAGTGGGCGGTGATCCGCGAGGCGTTCGGCGGCCCCATCGCTCACAAACAGTCCATCCAATGGATGATCGCCGACATGGCGGCCGAGATCGAGGCGCTGCGTTCTCTCATTTATCGCACGGCCTGGATGATCGACACCGGCCAATCCTACACCCGCGAGGCGGCGATTTGCAAGCTGTATGGCTCTGAAGTGTGTTCGCGCGTTACGGACAAGGCATTACAAATCTACGGGGCACTGGGCTACAGCCGGCACATGCCGTTGGAGCGCGCCTTCCGCGATGGGCGCATCTCGGAGATTTTTGAAGGGACCAACGAGATCCAGCGCATCGTCATCGCCTCGGACATCTTCCAGAAGCAAGGCGTGCGCATCCGTCCCTAGCGTTGCGCGCAAGACCATTAGAGTTTGCTCTGGTAATAGTAAGGAGTGAAACTGTGACCAAGATCGTGGTAACCATCAAGCAGGTCCTGGACCCCACCGGTTTCACCGTCAATCGCCGCCGCGAACGGATATTCGTCAACCGCGAGGAGTACATCGTCAACCCGGCCGACCTCAACGCACTGGAGGTAGCCTTGCGCGTCAAGGACGAGGGCGAGGACGTGGAAGTCATCGCCTTGGGACTGGGACCAGCGCGCGTGGACGACGCTCTGCGCGAGGCGATGGCGCGGGGCGCCGATTGGGGTGTGCTCATCAGTGACCCGGCGCTGACCGATCTCAAGCCTGACGTCGCTGGCGCGGCCCGGCTGATGGCTGCCGCTGTGGAGAAGATCGGAGATGTGAACATAGTGGTTTGCGGTGCGGTCGCCCTCGATAGCGGGGCCGGCGAGCTGCCGGGCCGCCTGGCCGAAGCCCTGGGTTGGCCCCTGCTGGCGGAGGTGTATGCGATCCGAGAGATTACGGACGGCGTGGTACGCGTCTCTCAGTGGGCCGTCCGATGCGAAGCCGACCTGCCTGCGCTGTTGACCGTGCCCCGCGATGCCAACCAACGGCGCCACATCTACGGCGCGCGGGTTATCGACGCCTATCGTCAAGGCGAGGTTGCAACCTGGGGTCTGGAGGATCTGGGCGTCACCCCTGACGATCTGGAGCCGCTGACCCGCGTGAGCGGCCGTCGCTTCCCGCCTGAGCGGGAACCAGGCACCCGGCTGGAGGGCTCCCTCGACGAGGCGGTGGAGAGCTTGGTGGCACAGTTGCGGGCGAAGGAGCTGATTTAGTATGGACGATTTCGAATACCTACAGGCATTGATGGGAGGCGAGGAACTCCCTGAGATAACGACCGGGTACCGCGACATCTGGGTGCTGACCGACGGCGCCGTTGAGGGATTGAAAGTGGTCGATCAGGCGCGTATACTGGCCGAGACACTGGGCGCACGGGTGCAGACGGTGTTGATACGTGGTGAGGGGACGGCGGACCTGATTGCGGCAGGTGCCGACCGGGTACACGTCGCTGAGGATGGCCTGGCCAGGGACGCAGAGGCGGCGCTGGACGTGCTGGTGGCCTTCCTGGAGGGGGCCAGGCCGGAATTCATCTTGTGTGCCGACGACTGGTTGGGACGCGAGGTAGTGCCCCGGCTGGCGCAGCGGCTGGGCGCTGGCCTGGCGACGCGCTGCCTGGAGGTGTCTATCAACGAGAGCGATCGCACCCTGTCCGCGTTACGTCCTGTGTACGAGGGCGAGTACTACGAAGTGGTGAACTTCGCACCCCATTGGCCGCAAGTCGCCACGCTGATCACCGCTCCGCTCGGCGAGCCTTATCTGGACGGCTATCGGACCGGTGAGACCGAACCCTTTGCGCCGCAGTTGCCGACGAGTCGTCACGTGCGGGTTTTGGGTGAGGCGCTGCCACCAGAGGGGCAGGTAACGCTCGACAAAGCTTCCGTCGTGGTTTCCGGTGGGGCAGCACTGGGAGAGGCCAGCTTCAAAAATCTGGCTGCCCTGGCCGAGCGGCTGGGGGGTGCCGCCGCGGGCGCGCGCGAGGCCTTTGAGCTGGGCTGGATCGAAAAGGACCAATTGGTGGACGTTACTGGTCACCAAGTCGCGCCAAACCTTTACATGGCCTTTGGTGTGACCGGGGACATGCTGCACACAGCAGGGACCAAGGGTGCCAAGTTTGTGGTGGCGGTACATCCCGATCCCGATGCGCCCATTTTTGCCCAGGCCGACCTGGGAATTGTGAGCGACCCGTCCGAAGTGATTGATCGCCTGCTGACCGTGCTGTGACGAGCCCGCCAGGATTTGTACTTGAGTTTAGACAACTTGTAAGAAACCGGGTTTTTGAACTTCAGTGTGCAACCGCAACTATGAAAAAGCACCTTGCAACGTGCCAAAACCTATGGTCAGATGACAAAAAACCCGGTTTCTTAGCTTTTAAAACCGGGGAGTGACCCTACTCCCCGGTTGTTTTATGCTGTTCGGTTATCGAGCGGTGTTGAGGATGGCCGGCAAGTAAATGAGGTAATCGGGACTGATAGGGCTTTGCGTATCACCCAAATGGAGCCGGCCATATCCGAACTGCGTATCCATGCCGGCGTCACCCATATCGATAGCCCGTCCCTCCAGGAAGGATTGTAGTTGATCCGGGCTATAGTCGGGATGTGCGCTCAGCGCCAAGGCCGCCGCGCCAGCCACGTGGGGCGTCGCTGCAGAGGTACCGTTAAACACACCGGGGCCATAGCTCTCCGTGGAAACATTGGCGAAACCGGAGATATCCGGCTTGGTAAACCCTCCCATTTTGGCTCCACCCGGGCCATTGGTGGGACCCTCCGAGCTGTAGAACTCCTGTGTCAGGTTATTCACGTCAAGGGCGGCGACCGTGATGGCACCTGGCGAGTCGGCGAGATTGGCGATACTGCGGGCGTGTTGAAACTCCAGGGGGCGAAATATGATCAGCCCTGGCGTAAACACCTCGAAGTTTACGGGCTGGTCACCACGCACGCGCTCGATCCTGAACCCATAAGGAGCAAAGTCGAAGACGAGGGCTGAGACCCACTCTGTCGGTGTCTGCCCGGGGCCTCCGTTCTGCACATCTTCGCTGCTGGCGACCGTGACCCATACATCGCCCTCCTTGCGTACCAAATGCAGGTTGTAATCCTCGTCGACGTCCTCCCAGTCGCTCCAGCGTACGAAAATGTTGACCATCCCCACGAAGAAGATAGAACAGGTCTCCCCGTCGTAGGTAAAGCAGTTGGCATCCTCACCGTTTGCAAATTCGTGGAAGCTGTCGCCGTCGGTGTTGTTGTAGACTCCGCCCCAATGGGCCTCACGATCGTTGCCAGCGGCTGTGACCCACAGGATACCGGCGGCCCGAGCTTGGGCTACCAGGTCAGCCAGGTAGCCGGTGCCGTCGCCGGGCGTGGCGTTATAGATGCCGATCGAAGTGGAGATGATGTCCACCCTTTGGGCGATCAGCCAGTCAACCGCCTCGGCCAGGTCCAGTTCGGTGTAGACCTTGGCCAGATAAATCTCGGCACCGGGAGCGATGTCGTAAATCACCTCGGCGCACGCGGTGCCATGTTCGGTAGTACCGTCGATTTGCGCGTCGCTTTCGCCATCCACAAAATTCTTGACGGTCACCGAAGCGGGTAGATCGGTGCCCAGTAGCCCGGCGTAGCCGATGAAGCCCAGGTCTATGACGCCTATCTTGACCCCAGACCCGATATACCCGGCCGTGTGCCAGGCCTGGCCGTTGATTACCGCCAGACCCTCGGTGGTCGAGTTACCTATGTATAGGCTCTCCATAGGAAACGCCTGGATAGGCCTGCGGATGAAATAGACATCTTCATGGGCGGCCACCACCTCCACTGCGTCGACCGGTAACCAGCCCTGGATCAGGGTGTCGCCAAAGCCAACACCGGTTACCTCGCCACCAGCCTCAATCACGGCTTGAGTGGCCCCTTCCAGACCTGGCGCGTGGGTCATAATTTGAACGTGGACCCGGTCCCCCGACATTCTGAGCGACCCTGATTCGGCCAGAGTACGTGCCTCAGCTACCGAGACTTCCGCCGCGGCCGCTACGTTGGCCAGGTATGAGTCCAGCTTGGGGTTGCGTGGCGGGGGTGGGTCGTCGTCCCCCACGGGCGGGGATGCCCCCCGGCTGATTGAGACATTGGATAATAAGATCAAGCTCAGTATCAATAGGGATAGAACCAGCTTTGCTCCACCAAGAAACTTTGAGTGTTGGTTTTCCATCATCTGACTCCCGGACAAATTTTATGGGTCCTGGGATGTAACAACGAAGGTTACCTCTATCATAACACAGCTTTAATGAGGCAGGAAGACTGCTAGCGTACGATTGCCGGATGATTTGACAACGAACCCCTTGGGTGACTAACCTATTTCCACGAAAATGCTATTGTTAATTCTGAATAAGAATTCGTGAGATTTGTTAATTCGTAGCATTCGTGATAAAAATTATGTGTGTTATTCAGGATCAAGACTGTTCAGAAAGTGAGGTTAGAAAGGAGACAAACATGGCAAACGTGCTGATTGTGGGTGACGGTCCTGGGGGGCTGAGCGCAGCCTTGTTTCTGGCCAAGAAGGGGATGGAGGTCACCGTCTTTGGCGTGGACCAGAGCGACATGCACCGCGCGATGCTGTATAACTACCTGGGCATCCCGGAGATAACGGGGAGCGAGTTTCAGAAGATCGCCCGGGATCAGGTCAAAAAATTCGGGGCCAGCATCCAGAACCAGAAGGTGACGGCCGTAGAAAAGGTTAGCGATGGATTCCTGGTCGCCACCGAGGATGGCGGGCAGCACCAGGGCAAGTACCTGATCCTGGCCGAGGGTAAGAAGCTTGAGCTGGCCAAAAGCCTGGATCTGCCGCGAACCCCGGAAGGGGTTGATGTGGATAGAGTGGGTCGCACCTCGGTGGCAGGCTTATACGTGATCGGCCGGGCCGCCGGCATACCCCGTAGCCAGGCCATCATCTCCGCCGGTCAAGGCGCCACAGCCGCCCTGGAGATTCTATCCACCGAGGCGGGGAAACACGTGAATGATTATGACGTGGTTCCCGAGTAAAAAGATCTCCAATGGGCATCCTTTCGCGAAACGGCCAGCCTAACCAACCGGTCGGGCTGCGGAAGGAAAGGACTGCTGGGCCCGCGATTTTGACGCGTGAAAGGTTCGGGGAGCCAAATCCGGCCTTGACGAGGGCTTTCATCTTGAGGCCGAAGGCTTAGAAAGCTTCGGTATATTATCTGTTTTATCAGGGCTCGTGCAAAGTCGCTTGACAAACTCACGGTCCCTGATCTAGCTCGGCTCGGATTGCCAAATCCGAGCCATACCTCGGCAAATGACACTGGATTTAGCAATCCAGTATGAGCATTCGCGCAGACGCTTGGACTTTGCACGAGCCGTGATTCTTTTATTTTGCCCCTTGACACGCTTGGGTAAATTATGATATATTAGGTGCAGTGGAATAGTGAATCGGTGACAAAGCGCGTTACCTTGCTCCTATCTCATCTTCTAACTCTGTAACGCCAACTTCAACTCCAACGCCAATCTCGAGTGCGATTTGTCGCTCTTCGATATTGGCGTTTTGAATTTGTTCGGAGAAATCGTGAACTAAATCTGTCAGAAAGTCTAGGAATTTGTTGATAACCTGTCAGATTTCGGTCAAGCAATAGGCTGGAGAGTCTGCTACATTAAGTGCGGGAATCTTGCACCCTCCACTATTTCTTAGACTCGACCTCGTTACCCTACACCAGACATTTGTTCGATAGAATAGGCATCTACTGTCGTGGATTCATTGCTTTGCATCGCTCGGACGGAGATTGCTGGTTCGAGCTTGGCAAAACGTCTGAGTTGCATCGGAAGCCCGGTCAAAATGATCGCACATTCAGTGTAATTCAGCATCTATGACGTGCTGAATGGGCAAGTTTCCTCCCTGTGAATAGAACTCCTGTTCAGTGTAGGGTAAGGAGAGACTCGACAAACTAATTGTCATAGGCTTCTTGCCTGCTCACTCTGATACTAACTTTCCCTAATTTGGAGTAGGGAAGTGAGTATGAAATACTTAATTCTCATTGTCGTCATTGTATTTCCGGTGGAGTGGTTGACCGGTTGTCTGGGCACAACACCATCGAGGGTACTCATTGAGTATCGCCGCAGCGGTGGCTTCGCTGGCATAGATGACCACTTGGTCATCTATGTGAATGGTCAGGCGACTTTGACACGAAGGACAGAACACTATGAGTTCGTCGTTGGCCCTGAAGAGATGAACCAACTTCAGACTCTCTTCGAAAGTGTGGAGTTTTCGAAACTCCGTAGGGAATACTCACCTCCTCGTAAGGGAAGCGATCTTATAGAGTACTTGGTTACTTACGAGGGGTATACAGTGCGAGCTATGGATACTGTTGTTCCTGAGTCTCTGCACCCTATCCTGGAGTTGCTAAACCAGATTACCGAAACCGTTGAGAAGAAACTTTAGCTACTTGCTCTATCGCAGGCGGCAAGAACCTAAGCAACTACAGCGAGAACCGGTCGTTCTGCTAAATCAGGAGGTGTGTCATGAAAAGACAGACTATCGTGCTGATAGCCGTCGTTCTGGCATTGCTGGTCACACTTGTTTTCAGTACGCCAGGTTTCTCCCAACCGCCTGAGCCATCTGGGGTTGAGCAACTCAGACAGGATGCGGGCGGCAAGGTGGAAATCACCTGGAACCCCCAAACAGGTACCCCCAGTTTCATTCGCGGACGTATTCCTCTGTCGGTAATGCGGTTGCAAAGTGAAGCAGATCCTTCAACCGCGGCCTTCGCTTTCATGGATCGCTACGCGGGCCTCTTTGGACTCAAGCAGGCCTCACACGAACTGAACGTCGTCCAGACTGATGTGGATACGTTAGGGATGAAGCATGTGACGCTAGGCCAGGTCTATCAGGGTGTTGAGGTCTATGGCGCTCTTATGAAGTTACATCTGAGCGCAGACGGTCAGGAGATAGTGGTCATCAGCAGTGGCTTCGTGCCTGACATACAACTGCCAGATGTGCAGCCTCGCATCGGTGCAGATCAGGCGCTAGTGGTGGCTCAGAAGGCTTTACTGAATGGGACTCTCATCTCCGGCCCAAATCTGGCGGTGTATCCGGGAGTAGGTGAAGACCACCCTGGAGCCTTTGCCAAGCTGGCCTGGCTGGTGGAATTGCGAGATGATTCGATCCCGACTCGTAACGTGTATGTGGTCGACGCTGTTGAAGGAACAATAATAGACATTTTAGATCGTCTGTACGAGGAGATAGTTGGCTCGACGATGGAGGCGCTTCAAGGTGCCGTACAGCAACAGCCGGTATATAATTCAACATTTCTTTCTGATGCACAGCTTGAAGACTACAATTCGATGTCAGCCGAACAGATTCGAGCATTTCTGGCTAGCTACAGCAGTTATTTCCATCAACCGATTCAAGACGTGGATGGTCAGACCTTCGATCCGCCTGCGGTCATTGCCCAAGCATCTAGTCAAAACCGAATCAATCCAAAAGTCATATTGACTACTCTTCAGAAGGAGAGTAGTGGAGTTACTAATTCGACGCGACCTTCCGATTCCCAAATGCGCTCCTTGATGGGTTGTTCATGGGGAGTGACTGCTCGGGATCAGTTGAGATGCGCCGCAGAGCGATTCCGCGCTTATCACGATCAGCTGACCAACACAGGGTCAACCGTTAGTGGATGGCAGGTCGGAGTACCAAAACTTACACAAGATGGGGTAACCGTGACACCAGCTACCAAAGCGGTTGCAGGTCAGTTCACATACACCCCTTACGTTGGAGAGCAGTGGGGTGGGGACCAGCCCTCTGTGGGTGGCGTATATCTCTTTTATACTGCGTGGAACCAATTCGGATTTAATGGCTGTCTGGTTGGCCAATATTATGCTGAGTACTACAACAATCGCATCCTAAGTGGTGATCCGAACTTCGGCCAATGCGAAGACGCCCCTATTGGCTATGACTGGGGCACTGAGGGGCCAGACAACGGTGTAGGTAACGATAACTTCTCTGTACGTTGGACGGGCCGGTTCAATTTTGCCGACGATACCTATCACTTCGTGGCACGAACAGATGATGGTATTCGAGTCTGGGTAGATGACGCTCTAATTATTGACGCCTGGTGGGATCAGTCGCCTACCACTTATTTTGGAGATTATGAGCTCACCGCAGGTACATATGAGGTAAGAGTAGAATACTACGAACATGGTGGAGGATCTGTCGCACACCTTCGCTGGTGGGGCAGCACCTCGGACCCTGATGATGGACGGGTCATCTCCTCAAATGAGACTCTGTGGGGCACCATCGAGCCAGCCGATGATGTGGACACATACTACTTTGACGCCACTCAGGGGCAACAGGCAACAATCTGGATGCCAAAGAGCAACTTCACTCCATCATTAGACTCTTATCTAATCCTCTATGCCCCGGATGGCAGCGAGTTAGCCCGCGATGATAACAATGGAGGCGACCAGAACGCGCTAATCGACCGGGTTTCTTTGACTCAAACCGGCCGCTATCGTATCGAAGCCAGCAGCTACGCGGGCGGCAGCACCGGATTATACAGCTTAAATCTGAGGTTGCAGCAACCGGGGCAGCCGAACCGAGAGACCTACGACGCCAATCATAGCTATAGCCTACCTGGTACTCTGGTGCGTTCTGAGGGCGATGGCCCAACTGGAGACCAGGACGTAGACAACGCCCACGATTTTGCTGGGACTACTTACGATTATTACTTCAACACCCATGGTCGCGATAGTTACGACGACCGGGGCGCGACGCTCGTCTCCACCGCAAACTATGGCAATAACTACCTGAACGCCTTCTGGAACGGCGAACAGACGGCGTATGGAGATGACTTTCCAGTAAAAGACATTGTGGCCCACGAATGGACCCACGCCGTGACGGAGCACTCAGCCAACCTCGAGTATCGCTGGCAATTTGGCGCGCTGAATGAGAGTTTCTCTGATATTTTTGGGGCGATGGTGGATCGCGACGACTGGCTTATGGGTGAAGAACTCCCCCCTCGCATTTTGGGTGGTCGGAAGGCTATTCGAGATCTCTCAGACCCACCACGCTTCAGCCAGCCCGATCATACCGATGACTGGGTGGAGACTTGCTCCGACAACGAAGGGGTTCATACCAATAGTGGCATTCCCAACAAAGCCTACTACAACATCGCTACCGCCATTGACGGAGACAAAGCGGAGCTAATCTTCTATCGCATCTTGACGGTCTATTTGCAACCCACTTCAAGTCTGGAAGATACGCGAGCGGCTGCCCTCCAGTCGGCCCAGGACCTTTATGGTGATGGCAGCGCCGAATACAACGCCGTGCAGGATGGCTTCAATGCCGTTGGGTTGGATGGAGTGTGGAATCCTCCGCCCAACGATTGTGTCTGTGGTGCAACCGTCGCCTTAACCGCTGAACCGGATGGGCAAAGCCTGTTGAGTAATCTGCGGGCCGTGCGTGACCAAGTCTTCGCTCAAGACCCCGGACGCCGCTGGGCGAGCATCTACTACAAGCACCAATTCGAAGTGGCGCGGCTGTTGATTACTGACGGCGAGTTGCGCGCCGATGCACAGGCAGGCTTCCGTGCTTTTGATCCTGTCTTTCGCGCCTTGTTGAATGGCGACGAGGCCGATCCGCCAGTTATCCTCACACGCGAACTGATCGAAGCGGCGGAGCGTGCGCTGATGGGAGTAGCTGAACGCGGCAGCCCTGAGGTTCGCGAGGATATCGTCCGAGAGTGGGAGAAGGTAAATCCCTACCGATTCGTCGGGTGGGACGTGCGTGAGGTGTGGGAACAATTGCGCCTCGAAGAACAGTCAGAGCAGATTTATCTGCCAATTATCGTGAAATAACTGCCGGGCTAACATGTCTGAGGAGCGAGAACAACATATCCGTTGCGGTGTAGTGGTCGTCGGTGCAGGGCCAGGCGGTTCATCGGCAGCATACTGGCTTGCTCGATCTGGCATCGACGTGTTGCTGGTTGATAAAGCACACTTTCCGCGTAACAAACCCTGTGGTGACGGCCTCACGCCGCAGGTTGTTGATATGCTGGAGTCAATGGGACTGGCCGCTTCCCTACTCAAGCGTGGTCGGACCTTTGCTGGAGTACGTATTATCGCCTACGATGGTTCTTCCTCTCTTATCCACTTGCGAGCCGACGATGATGGAGAATCCCGTCCCGGTTTGGTTATCCCCCGCCGCGATCTGGACGACGCCTTACGCCTGCAAGCCATCTCCGCAGGAGTTCGCTTTCTGTCCGGCGTCACTACTCTGTCGCCTTCTCGTAACAAAAGATGCCTGGTCGGCTTGTGTGGCCGTTACGACAAGCATCCACTGACCATCGAGGCACAATTACTAGTTGTCGCTACTGGCGCCAACCGCACGCTGGTACAAGCTCTGGGCCTATCGGATAAGGATAAGCCTGAGGCACTAGCACTGCGAGCATATCTGGCCGGCCTCCAGGGGCTCGATGACTACCTCGAGATCTATCTGGACCGGGAGTTGCTACCGGGCTATGCCTGGGTCTTTCCTATCGGAGATGGGACGGCCAACGTGGGAGTGGGCCTTACGATGATGAACGGTATGAATACTCCCAATGGAAATCAGCAGTTGCGAGCAGCATTCGACCGATTGCTACGAAGTAGCCGGCTGTCTGGTGGACAACTCCTTGGTCGCCCTCAAGGCTATCCGTTACGCACCGACTTTCCTGCCGTTCCTACGTATGCCTCTGGTGTGTTGGTTGTGGGCGAGGCGGCTGGTTTAGTGGACCCAGTCACTGGTGAAGGCATTGGTATGGCTTTGGAGAGTGGTCAACTAGCCGCCGAAGTCGCCAGTGAAGCCCTGCGAGCTGGCGACCTCTCCGGTGACCGGCTGCGTCGGTACGACGACGTCTTGCGGGATAGGTATGCTAGCTACTTTGAGGATACACGCGAGTTGATGGTACGGCTAGCCCATCCCAAGGTGCTGGAAGCGGTTGTTCAGAAGTCTCGAGCTGACGTGCGTATCAGGGATGCGCTTATTACTTCCATCGTGGACGAGCGGCCACGTGATGGCATTGTTCTGTTAGGAGAGGCGCTGCGTAACGATAATGGGCGCTCGTTGGCTAGATCTCTCTTCATAATCAATGCTTATCGACCACTAATTGACCAGTGCCGCACCTACATGCTGGCGCAGGTCAGCCTGGATACACCTTCACTATCTGCCCTGAAAATGGTTGGGCGAGGCAAAATGCTGCGTGCCTTATTGGTATTTCTTGGCTGCCAAGCGGCTGGCGGTGATCCTGTCCAAGTATTGGCCGCCGCCGCAGGCATTGAATTGGTTCACGCCGCTTCACTTATTCACGACGATATAATGGACAACGCAAATACAAGGCGAGGTCTGCCGGCACTGCACACAATGTTGGGCATGTCGCGGGCCATCGTAATAGGGGATTACCTTATTGCCAAAGCCTTTCGCTTACTAGCTGAGAGCCGCACCACGAGTCCCGCTGTGAACGTGGTAGAGGCATTCATCATCGGTGCAGAGAGCGGTATCCGCGCTTGTACGGGGCAATTCCAGGATGTGGGGTCGTGGGCAGAAGAGAGGTTCAATGAGGAGATGTATGACCGGTTAATGGCCAGCAAAACAGCAGCGGCTATTGCGGGGGCATTAAAGGCAGGCGCAGCGCTGGCTGGAGGTGACAAACTGCTGTTGGAAGCGCTGGCACGTTACGGGGAGTGTGTGGGCCGCGCTTTCCAGATTAGGGATGACTTACTCGACTTCGCGAATGTCTCGCTCAATGGCTGTTCCATAGACCGCCGGCCCACTCTCCCCCTGATACATGCTTTCCAGCACAGTGATGACCTCGGTCGGAAGCTCATCTGGCGGTTCTTAAAGGGACAGGAAGTGAGTGGTAGCGAACTAGCTGAATTATTGCAGGAAACCGGTTCGCTCGCCCATGCTGAGGCGGCTGCCTACTCGTTGACAGACGAAGCTGTTCAACTAGCCAAGGCTATCCCACAAATCCAGGAAGTGCTAGAAGCCATCGCTCATTATGCCATAATGAGAAATCGCTAAAGAAGACGTGTTAAGGGTGCTACACCCCGGATATGTTTCACTCATCTTATGTGAAGCTTCAAGGCCATACAGCCTAATCAGCGGTAATTGCAGAGTGGAAGGGACAAATGAAACCAAACCGTCCAGGGTTGCTTAGTCGCCAAGTACGTCCGTTGAATCTGTGGGTAGCGTTGTTTGCAACTGGCCTCACCGTTCTGGCTTTGGCCACCGGTGTGGGCATAGCTGCCACGACTACCAACGGTCAGGCCAAAATCCTCTCACCGAATCGAGTGGGAGGGGCAACCGGTAGTGATGAGAGAGCCGTGGATATCTATCCCGTCGTCGCCTACGATCCCATGACCCAGCACTACCTGGCAGTCTGGATGACCTTAAGAAATGCCCAGTCGTCATCTGCCGGTTTTGACGTTTATGGCGTATTTCTCGACTCGACCGGCCGACCCTTCGGCAGCGAGTTCCGCATTTCAGATAATAATACCGTAGCTCGTAGCGGATTCCCGACCGTCGCCGCCGGAAATGGTGAGTTTACTGTCGCCTGGACGGCCCGTGGCACCCCGTGCCGGATCTACGTGCAGCGTGTTGTCGATACGTCTCCCCGCTCCGACCGCGTATTGGTCTCTGCGAGTGGGCATAGCCATTCGCCAAGCTTGGTTTACAATTCGGTGCGTCAGCGTTTTGCCCTCACCTATGTGGAAGGCGATGACTATCTACCGCCGACTTCCTTCGGTGTTCAAACAGACGATTGTGGCAACAATGCTTCCAGCACGAGTCGCATTAAAGCGCTGGAATTCTATTTCAATGGGGACGAGCCGGTTGGGGGCACTCCCCTGATTGTGTCAGACGGGAATCCTGGCGCCTTCCGCCCTCGTCTGGCCTACAGCGCCGGGTTGAACCAATATCTGGCGGTGTGGGAGGATCGACGCAACGCCGGTGGGCAGGCATATCGTTTTGATGTCTATGCCCAGCGACTGGGAAGCGATATGATGATCACGGAGGGAGATATCTCCCTGGCCACAGGCGGCGACTACACCAATTACGATACATCGGCCACCTGGACCCCCAGGCCTGTCGTAGCCGGAGGTGACAGTCATTTCCTGACAACTTGGTTCGCCCGCGAAGTTCAGGACAGCGCAGTGATCTGGTCATTAATTGGGCTATTGGTGCCGACCGGTGAAGCTCCGGGAACGCCGTTCGTCATAGCCGAAATGTCCTTTGCTCAGTCACACGCTGGTCAACCTCCTACTGGCTTCCTGTCAGCAGACTATATCAGCAATGCTCGAGAATATATGGTGGGAATGACAAGTTATCTTGAGTCAGTATGGGGATACCTTTCCTTCGCGCTTGTCCAACGGATAGCCAGTGACGGGCAGTTGTTGAACTTGGACGGATCACCCCAGGGCGACCCCGGCGTGGGAAGCTCTGTAGATTATGACAATGATGATCAAATCTCGATAGCTATGGCAACGAATCCAAGGGGTGGAGCTGGCAAGGCCGATTATATGATAGTGTACGGTAAACACCCCATCAATCGACCGGCTCAGGACTTTGACGTCTGGGGCGTGCGAGTCCAGATACCAGCGTTTTATCTGGAAAGCGTCTATCTCCCGGTCGTCTTGAAGGAAACAAGGTGAGATAGAACCTGCCAATTGGACCCAGACTACCCCTCAGCGTTTGACCACTAACTGGTGATCAAACCCGGTCAGGGTTCGCGCCCCCTCCTCCGTGACAACCACAATATCTTCGATGCGTATCCCGAATTGGCCGGGGAAATAGACGCCCGGCTCGACGCTAAACGCCATGCCTATCTCCAGGGGCTGCTGGTTACCGGCCATAATGTACGGTGGTTCGTGTCCTTCTAACCCCAGGCCGTGGCCGGTGCGGTGGATGAAATATTCGCCATAGCCGCGCGCCTCCAGAGTGCTTCGGGCGGCCTGATCCACCTCTTGGGCCGTTACCCCCGGCTTGACCGCCCCCCGCCCGCGTGTGTTGGCTTCCAGCACGGCGTCGTATGCCTCCAGAAACTCGGCCGGTGGCTGGCCCAGAAAGACCATGCGCGTGATATCTGACTTATAGCCATCCAGCGAGGCGCCGATGTCCAGGACGATTGCATCACCCTCCTGCAATAGGCGCGCGCCGCTGTGATGGTGCGGATAGGCGCCATTCGGGCCCGATCCCGCCAGCGTGAAGCACACCTCTTCAGCACCGTCCAGCCGGAAGGCTTCCTCGGCGGCCCAGGCTACTTCGGTCTCGCTCACACCCGGCCGGCAGGCATCCATCGCCGCCGCCATAGCGCGATCGGCCTGGGCTGCGGCCCGGGCCAGCCCTTCGACCTCCTCGGCTGACTTTCGCGCCCGCAAAGGGGCGATGAGCGCTTCAACCGGGATGGTGGCTCCTGGCCGCGTCGCTCCCATCAAAGGCAGCAGAAAATCAGCCCGCATGGCGCCGTCTATCGCCAGCTTCTTGACCTGGGGCATGCCGGACAGGGCGGCCTTTAATGCCTCACCCGGCCCTTCATCGTCGGCCCAGGTGTGGAGGGGCAGGTCGATGTGCGCCGACCATTCCTCGGCGTTCAGCTTGGGGACCACCGCGTGCGTTGCCTGGGACGAGATGAGCAACAGGCACAGCCGCTCGTCGGGGTGGGGCACAAAGCCGGCCAGGTAGCGCATATTGGCTGTCGGTCCAACTGCGATCAGATCAACACCCTCGTCTTGCATGTTGGCCCGCAGGTTCTCGGTTCGGCTCTCGAATTCAGTCATGGGCTTCCCTTTCTTTGCAGGTGGGTTACATAAGTACGTAAGGTCCAAATGTAGGGCATCTTCTCAAAAAGGGACGAACCTGGGTGTCCACCCTTGGGCCTACCCCGAATTATTGAGAAGATACTGAACAGGTGCATTATGACATAGCCTGGCTGGTCGCGCAATCTGACCGGCATCACGGGAGTGTCCGGTTGGACAACGACGCGAGGGGCTATGCGCGTCTGCAAGCAACTCTTGGGCCAGTATGGGCCTGGCCATCTGATAGTAGCTGGGGAAATAGTGTCCGGTAGGGAGGAGTCAAAAATAAGACTTCGGAAGTCTCAGGTATAAGTCTCCTGTAGGGATGAGTACCTCAAACGCCAAGGCCTGACCCAATATACTAATCCCATCTGATTCCGAAGGCCCCATCCCAAGACTTCCGAAGTCTGGCGATATCAGGGTGCTTTTGGGCACCCTGAGTTATTATCAGTATAACCCAAAGACTATCCTTTTGCACCAGTCAAAAGGATAGTCTTTGGATTATCCTTTGGCCTAGCCAAAAGGTCAGGTGCAGACCTGTCCAAATGTATAGGTTGGTTTTGGGAGCTGAGCCTCACCCATCCGCCAGGGCAAAGCCGGCGGCGATGGCTTTCAGGTTTTCGTCCACAAACTGCTTCCGCCCAAGTCGAGCGGCTTCTTCCAAGGCCTGAGGGGGGAACAAATCGAGTTGTTTTAGCATGGCGGCCAGGGTGGCCAACGTGGTGCTGGTCCGCGACACGCGGAGGAGGGAGCGGCCGAGGTCAATCACTCCCACCTGGGCCTGTGTTTCTACGCCGGCGAAAGGTGGGGTGACGAAAACCAAATCATCCTCGGTCATCAAGGGCAGGTAATGGTTGACCTTTTGGTATCCGTCCTGAGTTAGGACGAGCAAGGCATCAGGCCGGCGGATGCCGGTGTAATAGATTTCATCCGGGCTGAGCACCAACTCTGAAACGCTATGCCCACTTTTGATGGTGATCGGATAATCATCTCGCTGCGCCGCCCGCAATCCGGACAGGAGCGCTGCCATCCCCAACATCCGAACCGCCGAGCGCACTTTTCCGCCGGCTGATCCAGCCACGACTAGGTTAAAGCGGCGGTCGAGCGCATTCCCAAACCTGGGCTCAATCGGCTGAGCTGAGAGGGTGGGGGTCCCCAGTATATCCGCGTGGAGTTGGCGATAGGCAGCCGCGTATTCAGGATACTTCCTCCGATGCAACGCGCCGGTGGGGAATCCTAGCTGTTCCAGAGTGCCCATCAGCGCCTTGCGCGAGAACTGGTTGTTGGGCACGTAATAGGCGGTGCACAGCTCCCAGATGTCGAGCAGCGAAAAGCCCTCGTTTTGGATGGCCTCGGCCAAACGCTCCGGCAAGTCTTTGTCAAAGTTGGTACCTCGGTAGACATAACTGGCGCCGTTGGCGGCGACGGTGGTGCAGATGTCCAGGGGGCGCTCCAGATTGCCGGTCCGCGTCGTCGAGGTGATGGCCCTGGTGGGTGTGGTCGTGGAGTGCTGGCCGCCGGTCATACCGAAATTGAAGTTGTTGAACACCAGTACGCTGATGCCGATGTTGCGCCGGGCAGCGCTGATGAGGTGGGTGCCGCCAATGCCAGTGCCGCCGTCGCCCATCAGCACGATCACCTTGAGATCGGGCCGGGCCAGCTTGATGCCCGTGGCGTAGGTGGTACTGCGTCCGTGCAGGCCGTGAAAGGCGCTGGTGGTAAAATATTGGTCCGACAACCCCACACAGCCGATGTCGCTGACGATGACCACCTGGCGCGGGTCGAGTTGTAGCTTGACCAGCGCCTGGTTGAGATGGTCTAAAATAAAACCGTGGCCGCAGCCGGGGCAAAAGGGATATGGCGACTGGTTACGATAAGTTTCCAGATGCGTGATAGTAATAGGTGCGGCCGTCATCAGATCACCCCCAGAAACTGATCTGGCGAGATCAATTCGCCATCCACGCGGTTGAGGCCCACGATTTCCCGGTCGCGGACGAAACGCTGGATCTCGCGCCGGTACTGGCCCAAGTTCAACTCGGCCACCACAACCCGCTCGATGTCCTCTAAGGCGGACTGGATGGCCGTCTCCGGCACCGGCCACAAGCCGTGGATCGTCAACGCCGATACTCTTTTACCTTGTTCTCTCGTCCTGTGCACGGCCTCGCACATGGCGCGCGCCGTCACGCCGTAGCTGATCAGCAACGTCTTAGCTCCTGGTTCCAGGTCTGCCCTGACCAACTCGATCTCGTCCAGGTGTTCCTCGATCTTGGCCGCCAGGTGCCGGTTCAGGGCGTCTACCGTGGGCGGATGTTTGGTGATGAAGGCCTGCTCGTCGTGGGTGGAGCCGGTGAAGCGAACGACCATATCTTCGCCGTAGTGGGCCATGGGCGGCACACCGCCTGGCGGTTGGTAGCGGTATGGCGCAAAGGCCCCTTCTCGACCATTCTCCGCCCTATAGGTTTTTCTCCCTCGCACCGGGATGTCCTGATATTGGTACAGGTCTACGGTATTCATCGTCATATTCAGTTCTTTGTCGGTCAGCAGGAAGACGGGGCAGCGGAAGCGCTCGGCCAGGTCGAAGGCTTTCATAGTCAGGTTGTAACATTCGGGGATCGAAGAAGGTGCCAGGGTGATAATCGGGTAGCCACCAGCCGTGCCCCAGCGCACGAACTGCACGTCGCCCTGGCCGACAGTGGTTGCCCCGCCCGTGGATGGTCCCAGGCGCTGCACATCCACGATGACCAGTGGCACCTCGCCCATAATTGCCAACCCGATATTTTCACTGTACAGGCTGATGCCAGGGCCGCTGGTGGCGGTCAGTGCCCGGGCGCCGGACATCACCGCGCCGATGCACATTCCAATAGATGCCAGCTCGTCTTCGGCCTGGATGGCCACGCCGCCTACTTTGGGTAACTCACGCAGCATAGCCACCAGGATGGGCGAAGCCGGGGTGATCGGATAGCCGGCAAAGAAGGTACAGCCGGCGGCCAAAGCGCCACGCACGATGGCGGTGGATCCATCTGTGAATTCACGCATCTCTATATCTCCTGAAGCTGTCCGCGCTTGATCACCCGTTCCACCAGGTTTGCCCCGAATTGATAGGCCAGGTGACGGTAGTCAGGGGCATTCACAACTAGCAAGTCGGCCTGTTTGCCTACCTCAATGGAGCCAACCCGATCTCCGAGTCCGATGGCATAGGCAGCGTTGATGGTGCTGGCGTTCAATGCCTCGGCCGGGAGGGTACGCTGATAGCGGCAGGCAATAGCCATCACCAGGGGCATTGAAGGACACGGAGCGGAGCCGGGGTTGATGTCGGTAGCCAGAGCCAGGGCTACACCGGCGTCGATCATCGCCCGCGCATCGGCGAAGTGGGACCCTCCCAGATTAAAGTTGACGACCGGAAGGACGACACCCACCGTAACCGACGTGGCCAACACCTCGATCTCCTCCCCAGGGGTTACATCCAGGTGATCGGCCGAGACAGCCCCTAGCTCTACCGCCAGCGCCACACCTCCTAAGGTCTGGAATTCATCGGCGTGGATTTTGGCCGGCAGCGCGTGTGACAGGCCGGCTTCCAGTATCCGTCTTGACTGATCTCGATCGAAGACGCCCGCCTCGCAGAACACGTCACAAAAGAGCGGGACATGGCGTGAGACAAATCTCGACTGGCGATACCATTCGGCCACGGGGGGCAGCATCTCGTGGATAACCACGTCCGCGTATGCGTCGGCCCGTCCCCCATATTCTGGAGGGACAGCGTGAGCGCCGAGGAAGGTGGGAACCAGGTCGGTGGGGTGTGTCGCGTCCAGGGCAGCGATGGCCTGCAGCATCTTTAATTCGCCCCGGGCGTCGAGGCCATAACCGGTCTTCACCTCGGCCGTCGTCGTGCCCAGGGTCAACATCGTATCCAGGCGGGGGCGCGATGCAGCGACCAATTCCTCAACCGTCGCTGACCGGGTCGCCTTGGTGGTGCCGACGATGCCCCCTCCAGCCTCCATAATCTCCATATAAGTCGCGCCCTGGGCGCGCATCTCAAACTCAGCCACACGGTCGCCAGCATAGACGACGTGGGTGTGGGAGTCTACGAAGCCAGGACATACTACTTTGCCGTTGGCGTTCACCGCCTCGCGGGCAGAGTATTCGGCCCGCACGTCTCTGGTGGAGCCAACGGCCACGATCTCACCATCAGTGACCGCCACCGCCCCGTCGGGGATCAGGCCGATATCGGCCATCGCGCCCCTTCGCTTCGGCCCGTTGGCGCTGGCGCACGTGACAAGTTGACTAGCGTTGTAAACCAGCAGATCGACTTTCATAACCGGTCTCGCCTTAGTTGCTTTTTCATCATTAGCCACGCTGGGGCATTATATCAAGCCCCAGCACACTCGTCAATCTTCCCACGTCACCGCAACAATCTAAGAGCCGGGACCTTCGTCCCGGCTCTGTGCAGTACTCTATCAGAAAGTTTCGGCTACTTGACCAGTCTTAGGCTACCCCCTCTCAATGGCTATGGGGTCGTGCTTGTCCGTATCTCGAAATCGTCGAACTCCACAGTGATCTCATCGTCGCTAACAGAGACAACTTCTAACAACGTGTAGCCTTTGTTCAACAGGTAATCTGCGTTGGTGTATTCGCCTTTAGACTCCCCGTTGATATAGACCTTGATGTTCTTTCCGTTGCGGATGATCTTGAGCTCATTCCAATCATCTTCATCGGTATCGATAATGTCGGTACACCGGTCCTTAAAGTGTTCTGTATCGCCATCTACAAGCGCATAGAGCCAATAAAATGGCTTATCGTCGCAATCGTCGTCCTCATTGGGATATATCTCCAGCGCCCAGCGATCTTCGGTCGCATCAGACCCTGCGCCAAAAATGAGACCGTAGAGCAGAGGATAATCTTCATCGGACGTGCGTCGGGCCCTCACAGTGAAGGTTCCGTTTACCTGTTTAGGTATGTCAAAGTTAGGAATGATACAGCGTTGACCGTAATCGGTGACCTCCACTCGATAGTGGCCATTGCTGTATTCATAATAGCAATCTTCATAAGATTCGTCGTCAGGCCAGCCACTATCGCTATCGCTGAAATCGTCATAAAAGACAATATCCGACCTGAACAGAATCGGCAGGAATATATAATAAGTCAACATACTACGGCTGGACAAGAGCAGGTTTGTGCTGTCTGAATTGGCCTCAGCCGGCCCTCGCGCTTCTACTGTTGGCAAGCTACTCCACGTGCTCAATAGCCACACGAGTGCGGCTACAGCCAATATCAAAACGACTGAGACTCGCCCCAGTCGCCTGGTATTGGAGGTGATAAGACTGGTCATTGGCTATCCGCCTCCTTTCTATTATAGAATGCCAATATTGTATATTTTATCACAGATAGGTTAAAGCCGCAACTCTAAGTATACCATATTCTGGCCCTCGACGCTCGACGCCTATCCCACGCACAGCAAGTAGTTAGCTGGCGTTTTCCCCACGCTGGCGAGGGAGAGAGCACAATACCTTGGGGACTTGAAGTCGGGAGCGTAACCTGGTGGGGGCTGGAGTCCCTAATGAGAGTCCAGTTCCCAGTCTGACCAGCTTTATGGTATACTAGTCTGGTCACCTAGGGTGGTGCACGCAACCCCAATAATGACCTATAGATATACGAAAAAGGGCATAGGTAGATTCAGTTGGCTGACCCCTTGACCCGTTATCCCGCCCTCTCCATCATCATCCCCAATTGGAATGGCGCCAAGCACCTGCCGACATGTCTCGACTCGCTGCGCCACCAGACTTATCCCAATCTGGAGGTGATCTTGGTAGATAATGCCTCCAGCGACGGTTCGGTGGCGCTGGTGGGACGTGATTACCCGGAAGTCGTACTGCTGCAACTTGACAAGAATCTGGGGCTGACAGGTGGCATCAACAGGGGAATCCAGGTCGCGCGGGGTGAGGTCATTGCACCTCTCAACAATGACACCGAAGTTGTCCCTGGCTGGGCCGAGGCGCTGGTGACTGCCTTGCGCAGCCACCCGGACGCTGGCATGGCGGCCAGCAAGATGCTTTTGTTCGATCGACGTGACACCCTTCATTCAGCCGGGGATGCTTATCGTGTGGACGGTATCCCAGTCAACCGGGGTGTGTGGCAGAAAGATGAAGGGCAATTCGACGATGATGTGTATATCTGGGGGGGATGCGGTGGCGCAGTCGCCTACCGTCGGGCGATGTTGGATGACATCGGCCTCCTGGACGAGGATTTATTTATGTATTGCGAAGACGTGGATCTCAACTGGCGGGCTCAACTGACCGGCTACAAGTGCGTCTTCGTGCCCCAAGCCGTGGTATACCATCACCTGAGCGCCACAGGTGGCGGGGAGATTGCCAGCTTTTACACAGGGCGTAACACTTTATGGGTGCTTGTCAAGAATTATCCCAGCGGGCTGCTCCGGCGACATTGGTGGGCGGTGATACGAGCCCAACTTGAGATCGCGCGGGATGCTTTTGAGGCCAGGCAGGGTACAGCGGCTCGCGCCCGGCTGCGAGGCCAGGTGGCGGGTCTACTCGGGCTCCCGCGCTGGCTCGGCAAGCGACGCACAATCCAGGCTAACCGGAAAGTGTCCCTAGAAGTGATTGAGGGATTGCTACTCAATGAGAAAATGATATAGTCGCCCACTATCAATGTCACGAACGTCTACCAAGGTGCCGTGGCTCGCTAGCCAATCGGCAGCAACTGCCTCTGAGATGGACTGGCTGGAGGGATCATTGTCAAAGAGCCACCAGTCACTCTGAGCGGCGGCGATGCGCTCCAGATGGGCAACGGTACGTCTCTCTACAGACTCGCTCGGTGGGGCGTAGTCGTCGAGCATGTAAAATGTGAAGTCCCGCCGGAGGTAGGGGTAAAGCCAGTCGTAGGTGTGATGATCGTAGCTGTTGAGGATGATAGCCGACTCACTTGCGGGACTGTCCTCGGCTTGGCCCTGGGAAGACCCACGGGCAGTCCGCAGGGTTTCGATGGTCGCCTGATAGGGAGAAAGCTGATAGCGTGCGTCAAAATAGGCCTGCACGAAGCGGACCCCGACCAGCACACTCCCAACCGCTAACAGGCTTGCCAACCCGATCAACCCCCATCGTCTGGCGCTGCTGACCGTTGGCGTAAGCCATTGGGGCTGGACAATAAGCATAAATTCAACGGCTAGCAGCAAAAAGATCAAGGTTCTCAGTCCAACCGTAATCACCAGCAGCCAGTGTTCATCGGGCACGATGGTAAAGAAGACGTTGGCCTCGACTAGGTTTAGGGCACCGGTCACTATCGCGTAGAACGCACCGCGCAAATTAGGCAGAAGCAGGGCGACGAAAATAAGCACCCAGCCCAGCCACTGCGGACTGTAGCCCTTGGAGTAGATCAAAAAGAGAATCGATGTGAAGCCGGTGAAGGCCACCACCTTGCGCGGCGATTTCCAATCAAAGGGGCGGGTGTAAGCGAACAGATAAACCAGTCCAAAGACCAGGGTGATCAAGATCCAGGGCAGGCTGGAACCACCGGGGCTGCTCGCCGGGTCCCAGGCGTGGTTGCGCATATCCAGGGGAACTATGCCATAGCCGAACTTCCCCTCCAGCAATGCCCACACCGTCTCCCACGGATCGCGTGCGCTGCTAATGACAAGCGATCCCCATATCAAGCGTGAGTTGAGCAGATAAAATGGCAGCCCAATAGCAGCCACCGTAAGCGCAAACGTACCAAAATATAGAATCAAATGACAAATATCAAATGACAAATTTAACAATCGGACCGTGATGCACCATCTGCGACGTGTCCGCTGTCCTTTGCCCTTTGCCATTTGATATTTGTCATTTGATAACTGCGCGCCAACCGGCAACAGTATCAATGGGATGAGCTTGATCATAAAGCCAATGCCAGTGGTGATCGCACTCCACAAGGGACGGCCCCGCAGCAACAAATACAGGCTGAGGAGGAAAAAGAAGATGGGGTAGCTCTCGAACCAACCGGTGATCGTGTAGACCGGGGTGAAGAGAATTGCGTAGAACCAGGCTGCCCGTAACGCTCTTCGTCGATCATCCAACTGACGGGCGATGGCATAAACAAGGATCAGGTTACCCGTCTCAAATAGGAGAAGTGTCCCGCCCAGCAGCAGCGAAAACCACAGGTTGGGAAATTCCCACGGAGGTAGTAGGCTACTGATCCGCCACAGCCCGATCATCAAACAAGGGAAGAGAGGTGGGTAAGGTGCCCATAGGTTGACGTAAGGGATATATCCCTGGCGGGTGAGCTGCGCAAACTCACGGTACCAATAAAAGTCCGAGTGATCCAATACATGCCCACCAGGTCGAAACGCCAGCAGCGCCATCGCCCGGAAAGCGACGAAAAGAATCAAGATCAGGGCAAATTCATGACTGGCGCTCGTCGGGTGCGGATCATCCATATGGTTATTAGGTTGGGTGGCTTCGGGTGCAACCTCGTTGTAGTGCATAAGGTCTTGCCTAAAGTTGTGTTGCAGAACTCTTCGCCTGCCACGTATCGCCCCCTGTTAATAAGCGACCAAACCCCGCCAGGTAAGTGACCAGCCCGCTGAAAAGGATGAATGTCCAGAAACTGATAAAGCGATTCAGCAGCACAGCCAGGCCGGCCTCGGAAGCAGGCACCGCAAAGAGAGCCAGCAGTCCTACAAAGGCCGCTTCAAACTGGCCTATGGCACCCGGGGTGATCGGCACTGTCACGGCTAGATCGGCAGCCAGGGCGGTGAAAGCTGCCACCGGCAGCGGCAGGGGGATGCCCAGGCCGTGCAACAGCAGGTAGGCCAGGAAGACGTCACACAGCCACACGTAGAGGCTTTGTACGGCTACGATGAGTAACGTGGCTGGATGCTGACCCAGTTCCCGGACACTGTCCAGCAGGTCAAAGCCGAAGTTCACTACCTTCTGATAAAGAGTCCATTTGAAGAGTCCGGTCAGCCAGCCTCGGACACGAGGGACGGCGATCAGTCCGACGATGGCGACGACAAACAGGCCCGCCGTGACCAGCGCAGTCTGCCATATCCAGTCGGGCGTTCGACCTGCCAGTGCCCAAATCCCGACAAATACTGTCAGGAAAACCAATGCCAGTGCGTCGAAGGCGCGCTCGGCTGCGACCGAGCCCAGGCCCGTAGCGAAGGGAACATCGCGATCGCGGTTCAGCACGCCAGCGCGGACCAGGTCCCCTGCACGGGCTGGCACTAGCGCGCTGATGAACCATCCAGCCAGCAACAGTGTCAAAGCATAGATGAAGCCCACCCGGTAACCCATCGCCGTCAGCAACCGTCTCCAACGATCACTACGTACCGCAAAGCCCGAATAGTGGACGACAATCGCCGCCAACAGATAACCGGGCCGGATGCGCCGTAGCGTGTCAGGGCCCACGTCAATGTCTCCCAGCCGGGTGAGGAGCAATACGGTCAAAAGACCCAGAGCTACAATGACGATGAGACGAGTGCGATTCAAAAGGAACCTCTTAGCGCTACCCGCTGTCTGTAACCTGCTGCCTGCTACTTGCTACTTGGATGATAGAATCTCTTGCTGGTACCAGTCCCACAAGCAAGCCAGACCGTCGGCGACATATGTCTTGGGATCGTAATTCAGGAGCCTGCGTGCCTTGCTGATGTCGGCGAAGGTGACCTTGGGCTCGCTGGGCGGCGCTGGTGGGGTAATGAGAATGGCGCGTTTGCCTACCAAGTCTTCGATGATGTTTACAAAATCGGCCATCAACACCGGCTCGCCTCGTCCCAAGTTGATGACTTCATAGCCCAACGGACGGTCTATGGCAGCAATCACGCCGGCGATCACGTCGTCAACGTAAGTCCAGTCCCGTTTCATCTGTCCAGCGTCAAAAAGCTGGATCTCACGCCCATTGACGATGCGGTGTGTTACCATAAAGGGCATCATGTCTGGACGGCCACGTGGCCCGTAGACACTGAAGAAACGTAGGGCAGTGAAACTCATATTGTGTAAGTTGTGATAGGTATAGCCCATTATCTCGCCCGCTTTCTTCGTGGCGGGATAGGGAGCCAGCGGCTGATTACAAGGATCGGTTTCCTCGAAGGGGATGCAGTCAGTCTTACCATAGACGGACGAGGTAGAAGCAAACACGAAATGGGGCACCGCGCCACCGCGTGCTACCTCCAATAAACCGACCGTCCCCTGTAGGTTCACGTCGGTGTAGAGGGGAGCCCGCCCGATGGAATAACGGACGCCGCCCATGGCCGCCAGGTGCGCAATGACATCGGGGCAATGATCAGCCGCAATCCTATGCATCCTGTCGGTGTCGCGGATGTCAACTTCGTAGAAAGTGAGGCGCGGTTGATCCTGGAAGGGGGCGATGTTGGCCCGCTTGCGAGCTGGGTCGTAGTAATTGTTAAAATTATCAACACCAATTACCTCGTCGCCACGACCCAGCAGGGCCTCGGCCAGGTGGCTGCCTATAAAACCGGCGGCACCGGTCACGAGTACTTTCAATGGGAACCCTCGTTGTGATAGAGTAGGGAAGATGATACACGAAGTGCGGCAAATGGGCAAAGCAAGTCAAGACCAAATGAATTGAAGGCCCCAAGGGTTTCAGGCGAACCGGAGGCTTCGTCGTGAGCCCTCGGCGTGAGCTCGGTCGAACGCTCAGCCGAACGGTTCACGCACCCTTGGGGTCTGGGCCGCTCAAATGAAACATCCCCAATTCGTTTCGGCCGAGACCGTTTTCATTTCACCCATAGTGGATCCCAATCATTGAAAGGACCACCACCCACGTAGCGTGTTTCGCCGGTCAAAATGTCATAAATGTAAATCTGTTTTAGGCCATATTGGGAGTTGGACCAAAATGCAACGTATCGGCCATCAGGGGACCAGGTGGGGTGTCTGTCGAAGGGATCTTCGTTGAAGGTAATGCGCTCCGCCGCGAAGCCCAGCGGGGTAGAGATGTAAATGTCGCCGTTTCCGGTCTTTTCGGAGACATAAGCGATGAGGTCTCCCTCCGGTGACCAGGCGGGATCGAAGTCATTCTCAGCGGTGTAGGTGATGCGCCACTCGTCCTGGTTGCCATCGAGGGTGATCAGCCACAGTTCAGCGTTGCCTTCGGTGCGGACCACAATCTGTTGCTTGCCATCGGGGGAGAGGGCTTCCGATGCTAGCAGTTGATTGTAGATGACCGCGTCTGGGACCGGTTGCTGATCGCTGCCGTCAGGTTTCATGGAATAGACGCGCGTCATGCCATCCCGGTCGCTCTTAAACAAGATGCGATTGTACAAGTCGGCGGGGCCAATTGGCACTGGAGTTGGAGACGTCGGCTCAACCGTCGGCGTGGACGTTGGCGTGCCAGTAGAGGTCGGCGACGGTGTGGGCGTGGGCGTCGATGTGGACGTTGCCGTCGGGTTAGGAACAGGGGTATGGGTGCTGGTTGGCAACGGCGTGTTGGTGGGCGTGTTGGTAGGAGTAGAGGTAGGCGTTAGTGTCGATGTACTGGTGGGTACCGAGGCAGCAACTTGCGCAGCAGTCATTGTTGCGATCGTCCGCGCGGTTAGAGTGACTTCGAAATCTCGTTTCTGGCGTTCTTTTGGTCCTGGC
>DAOUMD010000211.1:0-19785 GCA_034412795.1 Anaerolineae bacterium | reverse complement strand
AACTTCCCGTGTGTCATTTCGAGCGATAGCGAGAAATCCCCATCAGCGTTGGCCACGCAATCAAGCTTGAGAGGGATTTCTCGCTATCTCTCGAAATGATATAATTTAGGTGCGGGAACTTATATATTTACGGATCCTAAGTTTGATTTGGAACGTAAATTTTCGAAAAACTACAACAATACAAAGAGGAGAAGAAATGTTCAAAACAAGTAAGCAAACCCTAAGAATATGGATATTGGCGATTCTGGCAATCAGCCTGGCGCTCCTTATCGTCGCTTGCGGCGGCCGCGACAAACCGGAAGCTACACTCGCTACCGCTACCTCAAAACCGGCAGAACCGTCTTCCACACCCACCCCAGTACCCACTCAAGACACTGAAAACGCTGAAGTACACCTTGAAGCGGCGGCCACATATTACGCCGACGGCGAATACGATAAGGCCATTATCGAACTTGAAAAAGTTATTGAACTTGAGCCTGATAATGCCGACGCCTACACCAATCTTGCCCTGTCTTACTTTAAGAACGGCGATTATGAGAAGGCCGTTGCCGCTTGGACTGAGGTGATCAAATTCAATCCTGATGAAGCTGGTCCATATTATGAGCGGGGTACGTCTTACTTTAACCTTAAGAAGTATGAACAAGCCATTGCCGACCTCACCCAGACCATTGACCTTGACCCAACTAACGCCGACGCCTACAGAGTGCGGGGAAAATCCCACGCTTTTATGGAAAACTATGAGCAAGCCATTATCGATTTCTCCCAAGCCATCGAACTCGACCCCGCGTCGGATGAAGCCTACTTCAACCGGGCGGTTTCCACCACCAAGATAGGCAAATCCAAGAATGATTTGGCGAACATCATTGCCGATTATGGAATGGTACTACAGATTAGCGAAAATCCCGATCTCCGTGAGCAGGCTCAAAAATCGCTGGAAACGCTTATGGAGAACAGCGACGACCCGGCTCTGCACCAGCAAGCCGCCGACGCCCTGCAAGGGAAGGTGACTACTCCATCGGAAGCCTCCGAAACCAACGCAGAGCCATCCCTGATGGACATTGATATAAATCGCGACCCCGGTCACTCGATTGGCTTTGAGAATCACCTGGGACCGGGCGAGTCGCACCGCTTCCTCTTGCTGGCCTCGCCTGGCGACACGATAAGCGCAGGCATCGCTTCACCCTCAGATATGCTCATCGGCATCCAAAACGCACAGACCGGCCAGGTATTAGGCGCAGCACCCAGCAATGACAACTCTCTCTTGGTGACCATTCCCCAAAACGCACTTTATCACATTGTTATTGAAGACGCCGGCGGACAAGGCGGTGACTATGTAGCCGCTTTTGAAGCCTCTTCCCAAGTTAGTTTTGCTCTAGATCCCAACTATTTCATCGTCGGTCGCCTGCCCCAAGGCGGTCTGCTGCACTACACCTATACCGCGCCCGGCGGGGCTACTTTGCAGGGCAATGTCATTCCCCATCCAGACACCCCAGTTGATCTCGTGGTAAAAATTCTCGATCTGGAAAGTCAGGCCACACTGTTTGAGGCCAACGAGTCAGGCCCCGGCGAAAACGAACAATTCACCTTCACTGTCCCTGATAGCGGCGATGGCGAACTGATGACCTATATTGTGGCTATTGAAGATAGTGACCACAATAAGGGCGCGTACATCCTCACCATTGCCAGCGACGCACCTATCGAAGTCGCCCCCATAACATCGCCCGAGAGCGTTGTGCAGGCCATCTTCGACGCCGCCCAATCGGGCGACTTTGCTCCCTTGAAAGAGCTGTGCGACCCTCTGGGCGAAAACGATGGCGATACTCAAATGATTTGTGATATGGCTACCCATGATACCAATCAGGAAGAGTTCGTTCAGTATTTTGCCACAGGAAAGATAAGTGGTCAGGCCAGCATTAGCCCGCAGGGTGACCGAGCAGAAGTGCCGTTTTTGTTTGGGCCGGATGGGGATCGTGAAGAAACGATGGAGTTGATTAACCGGGACGGCCAGTGGTATTTATTCGGCTTTTAGATTGACAAGAAATATGATATGAACACCAAGGCTCTCGTAACGGCGTTGATCGTGGCGGCAGCGGCGCTGGCAGCCTGCCGTGGCGCGGGCGGCGACGCGTCGCTAGAGGGGACGCAGTGGGTGCTGGCAACACTGAACGGGCAACCGCCAGTAGAAGGGACAACGCCCACGGCGGCGTTTGCGGAAAACCAGATCAGCGGCTCGGCTGGCTGCAATCAATATTCTGGTTCGTACGTGACCAGCAGCAGTACCCTCACGATCCGAGAGGTTGCCATGACAGAGATGTATTGTATGGAACCAGAGGGGGTAATGGAGCAGGAACAGAGCTTCCTGTCCGCGTTGACATCGGCTGCGGGCTACCAGGTAACAGATGGCCGGCTGGAGATACTGGACCCGGCAGGCAACGCGGCGCTGACTTTTGCGCCACCGGCACCATTGCCTGAAGTAGCGCTGGAGAACACCACATGGTCGCTGACAACGTTCGTCGAGGGAGAAACAGCCACATCCCTGGTCAACGGGACGGCGATCACACTGCGGCTTGCGGGGGGAGAAGTGGGCGGATCGGCAGGGTGCAACGACTACAGCGGGTCGTATGCGATGGAGCAGAGCACGGATGCGTGCAACATTCATTGTAACTCCCCCAGCATCCAGGCTGCCATGTTTTGCACCAACTGCGGGGCGTAGTCGTCAGGCAGCCAGTTGAGTGCCAGGCCCAGCACCAACACACGAGCTTCCACAAGGTCCGGTTCAATCGTCGCCGTAAGGGCAACCACCAGGGGCGCATCGGCATCGGCACTACTTGGACCCCGACGCAATGCAACACTCATGGCTACGTCTGGTCCATAATCGTCTGCTTGGACGCCAATCGGGACGACGGGAGGAAGACCTGCCAGCAAATCAATCGGCTCATCTGGGAAGCCCACCACCAGTGTCGGTACCTCATCTGTCTTCACCACATCAAGGATGATGGAGGCCTCTCTGGGGCTTTCGCCAGCCAGTGGATGGTTGCGACCGCTAATCGTCAACTTTTTTCCAGCATCAGAGACAAAGGTCCACAGCATCTCTTGTTCGTCAATATCCGGCCCACTTGCCTGGTACAACCCACCGCTCCAAATTACCCAGTCGTAGCCAACCAGATCAGCCTCGCCGGGACCACCAAGGTCCGCGGTATACCACGACACAGGTGCATAGCCCATTTCAGACAGGGTTTGCAAATATATAGTGGCCTCGCTGGGTTCATCAGGGGCAGCCTGATCGTTATCGTCAATAACTAGGATGGTGATGCCCCCATCACCGGGGGCGGGCGCCGGAGTTTCCCCTGGCCGGGTTGGAGCATCATCGACCGTCACGTCAGTTGGCCCACTGACGGGGCCTTCCTCTCTGAAGAACGGGCAGATAGACACGTCGACATGGTTGACACAATCATCGAAGAAGTGATAAAGCAGCCGATTGAGACCGGCGCCAATGGCCTGAGAATCATTGCCAAGCACGGCAATGACCCGACTATCATCGTCTTGCTCCTGCTGAAGAATCAGAACAATCTCTGCGGCCAAAAAGCGCAGGCCAGAGTCTGTCTCCAACAGCAAGGTACTCTCCGGCTCGGGGACGGGCGTACCCTCCAGCTTGGGGATCGGCACGGTCGCCGGCGTGGCCGGCTCGATGCCACCTTCCTCTTCCGGTTCATCTGTCAGCGTCTGGTGCGTTTCCGTGCTTTCCGGGGTTTCGCTTTCCTCCACCAAATGGATGCCAGCCGTAGCCAGCAGTATTGTCTCTTCATTCGCCGACTGATATGTGCCCAGGTAGATCAAATCACGGGGTTCTGCACCCCCGGATTCAGGAACCGAGGGGGTTGCCGTCGTGGTTATCGTCTCTGTGAGCCCAAGTGTTTCCGTGAGGTGCGTAGTCGGCGTCAGGCCAGTAGAGTTGGAGAGCGTCAGCACCCGGCCGGTTTCCTCCAGCCGCCGTTGCAACCCACCACTTCGTTGCAACAGTTCAGCATCCACCGAGATACCTCCACCAAAAACCAGGACTACCTGCCGGCCAAGGTAACCGGGGAAATCGGGCAACGTCTGCTCCCTCTGAGCGTTGGCCAGGAAATCAGCCACAAACTCCAGCACTGCGCGATTATCATGACGGGCGACGTAAGGCTCGGTTAACACGTCGAAGTCGCCCATAGCCAAGACGTTGCCCGCCGTGCCACTGGTCTCCCGGCCGCCAATCGCCACCGTCGCGAAGTGGGTGAAGCCGCTACGCAGACTGCTCAATGTGGTGTCAGCGCTGCGCGCCTGGCTGATTACCGGGCCGTTGATGCTGCGTGCGCCGTAAAAGGCGACTATCTTGCCATTCAAAGGTGCCGCCTGATCCAAGAACGCGCCTTGGAAGATGTGAGTGTAATTGCCGTCGTTTCGGCTCAAGTCATAGAGGTAATCGTCGTTGAAGACCACGCCGAAAGGCTCACCCAGACTGTTGATGTTCCAGGGCACATCTCCCGGCACGTCTGGATCGCTGATCAGTAGCAGACGGCCGCCATCAGCTACAAACTCCTCCACCAAGGTGATCTCGGCTGGCGTCCACAAATAGAAGGGACTGATCACCACCAGGCCGCTGGCATCGCGTAAAAGCAGAGACAATTCTTCGGACTGATCGGGGAAGTCTGCCGGGCTTTCAAGCTCAACAAGATCCACACTACTCACCCAAAACCGCAGTCCAATGCCCCGGGCAGCCAACGCGTCGGCCAGAGACTCAAATTGGCCGGGATCCAGCCAGGAGAGATGGGCCAGATCCACCCACACCGGCCCCCGCACCAACTCATCCTGCGGCATAATCACGGCCGGGGAAACTGGCATAGCGGTGGGTGTGGGTACAGGCGTGGCAGCCCGATCAACTGATTCAATGTCCGGCGGCTGATAGCTTCGCTGATTGAGGTGGCTCATCGCGACACGGATGGCAAAAGGTGCAATTATCAGGAGGGCGCCCAAGAACAAAATTATCGGCAGGATTATGAGGTAACGCAGATTGAAGTTCATTGGCGACTACCTCCTGTGAGATCGAAGGGCGGAGAAGGGTCCGATTGACCCCGGCTTGGCGCTTTGCTCTCCCCCCACATAGGATAGAGAGAGTCCCTCTCCAGTCTCCCTCGCACGTTGCCAGCTAGCGGGATGCGGCTGTCCAGGAGAAAGACCGTTCCAGGCAAAGCATTATCTATCAGCTCCCGCACTTCGTTGTCAGGTTCGAACGGTAGATCCAGAAAGTCGGTCAGTTCCATCACTCGATATTTCTTGATGCCGGCCAGTTCCGCTGTAGCCAAGATAGCGTCACTACGGCTGCCCTGGGCATCAATCAGGCCGATAGCCAGGGCTTCGCTCCCTAAATAGAGATGGGCTTCGGCCACGGTACTGGCGTCAACTCGCAGAGGGTTGTAGGGTGATCGGCTGCGTTGATGGACCACACTGCCCACAAAGGCTTCCTTCATTAGCTCCAATTGACGAATGTTATCAAAGCGACTGCCGCCACTCAACTTGTAGGGGCCAGTCGTCAATTCAAAGGGCGAAATCCCCGGATCGAAAGGGCGATCTGCGCGGACACCCACGTTGCCTACGAAAGCACTGGCTGGGGCATAGATTTTGTTACCCGCCACCGCCATGTAATAGCCACCGCTGGCTGCAGTTCCGTCTATAGCCACCACCACGGGTTTTCGCCGGCGCAGTTGTAGCATCGTGTGATAGAGCTTTTCGATGCTGCCGACATCACCGCCGGGACTACTGATCTCTATCGTCACCCCTGCAATCCGATCATCGTCGCGAGCCACGTCCAGAATTGCGGCCATCTGTTGCGCGCTGGCAGGGTCTATGAGGCCCCCAAAGCGTACGACACCGATGATGGGCTTGGGCGCATAGAATTCAGCCAAGCCCAGTCCGGTCAGTAGGCAAACGATCAGAAAGATAATCGTCACCAATGCTTCCCAAGATCTTATTCGCATGGCTCACTCCCTGCAGGTGAATGGCACAGATTCGGTTGGAAGCGAAGGCTTGAGAATAGCCGGGAAACCAGGGAAGCAAGGGAATGGAGACCAGATCTCTCGATCCTCCCATCCCTGATTCCCCGATTCTCTAGCTTCCGTTTCTCTAGCTTCGGAATACTACGCCGCAAACCGACACAAACGACGTTCGCTGACCATCAGCCGGGCAGCGGTCATAGCCCGTCAACTCGCCACAGGCGTCTCCGTTCAGGAGGCGAAGAGTGAGGTAGATAGGGGGCAGGCCGCAGATGTTGCGCCGGTCGCCTTCGGCGGCGATTGTGCGGAAGAAAGCGTCGGCATCGGCATTGACAAGAGTCTCGATGAGGATTTCGTCGGAGACCTGAAGCTGGGCATAGCGGATGTGGTCAATGGGAGCAAGATCGTTGAAAGCAGGACCAACATGGGCCAGGTCGGCTGCGGCTACAACCACGGTCCGCCGCTTGGCAGTAGCCATCCGCAACACGTCGAGCACAGCATCCAGGGTGGGATCGGTCGCCGGATCGGCTTGTCCTACGACAAAGTGTTGGAAAGATCCGCACAGAATGGGCACCACGTGGCACGGTCGGCCATCCCGGATGTGGTGCAACCAAACCGCGGCCAGCTCGATGGAATGCTCACCCCGATGGTGTATCTCCTCAGCGAATACCGCTTCTTCGCCGACAGCATCCGAGATGGCATCCACGAGACCGGTATCGGTGGGCAACACGCCATAAGGAGTGGCGTAGCTCTGCCGGGTGAGAGTGATGCGGCCAACGCTTCCGGCGTGGTCGGTGCCGAAGATGATCACCAGGTCAGCGGCCCGCACAGCATCGGCGGCCCGCTCCCAAACACCGGCGTAGATCGGACCGCCACGCTGGTAATCAATGTGCGGACTGATCAAGCCCACGATTTCGGTTTGGCCCCCCCCTCCCCCTGGATCAGGATTCTCAAGCTGGGTCTGGGACGACATAGCGGCGAAGCCAGATAAAGACGCATCCGCGCTCGTCCCATTAACCGAAATGATCGCCAGGTAACGGTCCAGTAAGTCACGCAGCTCTGCCAGGTCGGCTGGATAGCCGGCGCCAGCCAGGCTCGGCGCTCGGGAGGGAGCTGTCCGATAGGACTGCAACGCTTCGGCGTAGGCCTGGGCAGAACGATCGTTCTCCAGCAGCAACGCGTCGTCCAACTGATCTATCACGTGCTGAATTATCTCTGGAGAAATGCGCAGCCCTGCTCGCACCAGCAAGGCCGCATGCAGCTCTGCCACATCGTGGGAGCCATCCATCATTGCCAATAGGAGTCCCAGCACCTGCGGCAAAACTGCCACCTTGTCGCTCAGGGCCAACGGGTCGCGCAACAAGAGTGCCGGGCGCCCACGATCTTCAAACGGGCGTACTTCAACAGGACGCAGCTTGGGATTCATAAGACTCCAGTCATATCGTTTGATAATAAGCACAAATGATGCGTGATGCGTAAAACGTGAAACGTAAAAATCGCACCGCTTGTGGATGGCCTTCAAGGCAATGGCGACAACTGGCGTGATGCGTAAAACGTAATCGTTGTACCTGGAACATTGCGCTTTACGTTTTACGTTTTACGGATTACGTTTTACGCAGTACGTTTTACGCATCACGCGTATTTACTTCCCCAGTCGTTTCTTGAATTCTTCGGTCAGGGCGGGCACTATCTTGAAGAGATCACCCACCACGCCATAGGTAGCCATCTTAAAGATGGGAGCCTCGGTGTCCTTGTTGATGGCCACGATGACCTTAGAGGTTTTCATTCCGGCCAGGTGTTGGATAGCGCCCGAGATGCCGGCTGCAATATATAGATCGGGCTGGACCGTCTTGCCGGTCTGACCGACCTGATGGACGTAAGGGATCCAGCCAGCATCCACCGCGGCCCGCGAAGCGCCCATCGCGCCATTCAATGTCTCGGCCAAGGCGAGGACCGGTTCAAATCCTTCGGGGCCACCTACGCCGCGTCCACCGGCGACAATGATGTTTGCGTCAGCCAGGCTCACCTCCCCCTCCTGGGTGAGGAATTCAACCAGCTTGGTACGGATTTGGTCCTCCGAGAGCACCGCGCTGGCGGTGACCACCTGACCGTCCCGACCGGAATCCGGGTCGAGCGGCGCAAAGACACGGCGGCGCAGGGTCGCCATCTGAGGCCGGACGTCACTGTAAGTAATCTGGGTGACGACGCTACCGGCCAAGGCCGGACGAGTGGCCACCAGGGAGCCACCATCCACGCCAATCTCAACGCAATCAGCCGCTAAGCCCACCCCCAATTTAGCTGCCACATAGGGAGCCAATTCGCGTCCCCGGCTGCTGGCTCCCATCAAGAAGATAGCTGGTTGGTGCTCCTTGGCCAGTTCTACCAAGGTGGCGGCAAAGGCCTCCAGGCGATAGGTAGCCAGAGTGGCATCATTTACCAAGACGGCACGATCCGCGCCGCGTTGGACAGCCTCCTGCGCCAGTCCATCCACACCATCCCCCAACACGCAGGCCGTCACCTGCCCTCCCAGCCCATCAGCGACACCCCGGCCCGCGCCGATCATCTCCCAGGCAATGGGGTCGACAGTACCAGCCGACTGCTCTATCCACACAAAAACGTCGTTAGCCATGGTTTCCTCCTTGCCTAGATGATCTTCTCGGCCATAAGCTTGTCGGCCAAGGCTGCGGCGATGGCCTCTGGCGTATCGCCGGTGATGATCTCGCACTCACTCTCACGCGCCGGGGGTAAATTGATTTCGGGCCACTGTACGCCGGAGGCAGCAGCGCCAACCGTTGCCGCGTCCAGCCCCAGGTCGTCCGCAGTCCAGGCCGGGATGCTCGCCTTAGCGGCCTTGCGGATGCCGATAAAGCTTGGGTAGCGCGGTTCATTGATCTCTTTGACCACCGAGATCACGCAAGGCAGCTTGCTGGTCAGCACCTCACGCCCGCCTTCGAGCATTCGTTCCACGCTAATGGTTTTGGCATCGAAGTCGATCTCACGGATGCTAGCCACGTATGTCAATTGCGGCACGTCGAGCAACGCGGCGACCTGGATCGCCGTCTGAGCGGTGTCGCCGTCGAGAGATGAGCGTCCTGCGATCACGATGTCCCAGTCACCGATTTTGGCAACGGCGGCCGCCAGGGCACGGGCGGTGGCCAACGTGTCTCCACCCTCAAAGGCCGGATCGGAAAGGAGCACAGCCTGATCAGCCCCCATAGCCAGGCCTTGCTTCAGGGCTTCGGTGGCTTCGGCCGGTCCCAGACTCAGCACGGTGACCTGGCCGCCATGGGTCTCTTTCAATTTGAGACACTCTTCCACCGCGTACTCGTCCCAGGGATTGATGATGCGAGGGCCTTCAGCCATCAGCCTCAATCCGTCCATCGCGCTGGAAAGCTGAGCTGTATCAGGAACGTGTTTGACTAACGCGATTGCATTCAAAGGTGTACCTCCTCTTTTAGGTAGACAGTAGGCAGTAGACAGTAGACGGGGGAAAACAGACGAATGGCCTGGCTAGGATGTTTTCCTGTCTACCGTCTACTGTCTACCAAGACTAGCGTAAGATGAACCCGTCCCGCAGTGAATCACTGGGGTCAATCAGAAACTCGTGGCGACCGACGATATGGGCGCTGCCCTCGATCTCCGGGATGACGGCCTCGTGTTCCCCGAACGTGGTGGTGCCAAGAATACGCCCGGTGAATCGGGTGCCGATGATGCTTTCCACCACGAAGGTCTCGCCCTCGGCCAGTTGGCCTCGGGCATAATTCAGCGCCAGTCGCCCGCTCACCCCCGTGCCAGTGGGGCAGCGATCCACCTCACCTTCGGCGAAAATGCACACGTTGCGACTGTCGACGCCGTCCGTACCAGGCGCCCCGACGACAATGGTGCCATACAAAAAGCTCAGGTCTTTTTCAAAGGGATGGCGGATGGGCAGGGATCCCATCACTGCATATTTGACCGCCATCCCCACCTCGATGAGCCGCCGGAAATCTGAAGGCCCCAACCCCACACCCAGGTCGGCGGCCTGGCAGTAAGCATAGAATGCCCCCCCAAAGGCCACATCGTAGCGAACCAGCCCGATGCCGGGCACCTCGACCGTTTGATTCAGGGCATAAGCAAAGGAGGGCACATTCTCAAAGGCAACACTACGTACCCGGCCGTCCTGGACTACCGCGTGGGCGGTCACCAGCCCGGCCGGAGTATCGAGCTTGACCGTAGTCCGAGCGCCCTTGACCGGCAACGCGCCCGTCTCCAGGGCAACTGTCACCAACCCGATGATGCCGTGGCCGCACATAGTGCTGTAGCCTTCGTTGTGCATAAACAGCACACCAGCGTCGGCCTCTTCTGTGACCGGGTCTGTCATAATCGCGCCGTACATATCGGCGTGGCCACGTGGCTCCCACATCAGCGCCGTACGCAAGTGATCCAAGTTTTCCAGCAGATAACGCCGGTGCTCCAAGATGGTGCCGCCCGGGATAGGTGGTAGCCCGCCAGTGATGACGCGCAGCGGCTCACCCTCTGCGTGGGCGTCAATGGTGGTGATGCGCATCCAATCGTCGGGCGGGTTCCAACTCATACTTACTCCTCTGCTTGCCACACCTCGGGGTCGTAAGGCGGCAACTCACAGCGCAGCGGTCTATCCTGCCGATAGCCCAGAGCGTAGGCTCCCTGCACCAACTCCTGGATCTGGGTTGAGCCTTCGTAAATCACCGATCCTTTTATGTTTCGAAGGTAACGCTCGACGTTATATTCGTCCGAATAGCCGTAGGCGCCCAGGATTTGCACGGCATCGGTAGCCGTCGCCCAGGCAGCCTCGGTGCCGTACCACTTGGCCAGCGATGTCTCACGGGTATTGCGGATACCCTGGTTCTTAAGCCAGCCAACCTTGTAAACATACAGCTCGGTCAGATCGATGCGCTGCACCATACGGGCGATCATCTGCTGGACCAACTGATGTTGGGCGATTGGCTTACCAAAGGTCTCACGCTGGTGGGCGTAGCGCACCGCTTCTTCGAGACAGGCACGCATCAGGCCCACAGAACCGGCAGCCACGGTGTAGCGACCACTGTCCAGCGCGCTCATAGCGACCTTAAAACCTTCTTCCTCCTCGCCCAACAGGTTCTCGGCAGGGACAACGGTATCGTTGAGATTGACCCAGCCGGTATTGCTGGCGTGGACGCCCATCTTGCCGTGGATGGTGCCGGTGGTCACCCCCGGAAAATCACGCTCGACGATAAAAGCCGAGATGCCGCGATGGCCCTTTTCGGGATCGGTCTTGGCAAAGATGAGGAAGTTGTCGGCCACGTCGGCCAGCGTGATCCACATCTTCTCGCCGTTCAAGACATAGTGGTCGCCTTCGCGGCGGGCGTGTGTAGTTAGCGCCGCCACGTCGGAGCCGGCACCCGGCTCGGTCAACCCATAGCAACCGATCTTCTCACCACAGGCCTGAGGGACCAGGTAACGCTGCTTTTGCTCCTCAGTGCCCCACTGGAGGATCGTCATACAGTTCAGAGCAGTGTGGACGGCGATGGTTTCCCGCACCGACGAGTCGGCCCACTCCAACCACTCCGACACGATGCCCAACGAGACGTAATCCATTCCTGCCCCGCCGTACTTGACCGGAATACAAACGCCCAGTATACCAAGCTGGGCCATCCTGGGCAGCAATTCCAGAGGATATTCATGTTTTTTATCGTACTCCTTGATCAGAGGCGCGACTTCTTTCTGGGCAAAGTCGCGCACCATCTTCTGCACCATTTTGTGCTCGTCATTGAGTGCAAAGTCCATCGGGTACAGCCTCCCTTTTCATTGGAATTGGCGGCGAGTCTACTAAAGACTGACCGCCAGCCATTATACCACGATGCGTCCTATGCCGTAAATTCGCCGACAAAAAACAGACCTGCCAGGTCTGGCGGAAACCTGACAGGCCTGTACTGCATCATTGATTATGTCAATCTGAAACCTGGATCAGGGCTCGCAACACGCCATCATCATAATCGACAACCACATCAAAAGCATCGGTGATGCGTTCCAGCGGGAATAAGTGTGTGACCAAGGGTTTGACGTCCACCATACCTTTTTGCACCAAACGGATGGCCCGAGGATAGGTATGCTTCATGCGGCGTACCAGCTTGATGGTCAGCCCTTTACGCCTGGCCGTAGACGCCGTCAGGGTCATCGTATCATCTGAGGGGATGCCGGCGACCACCACCTTACCACCGGGGCGTGTCACGGCGGCGGCTTGATCTGGTGTCTCCGGCGCGCCAGCGGCCTCAAAAGCGACATCCACGCCCCGTCCGTCGGTGAGACGCATGATCTCGGCGACGACGTCCGTCTCCTCGGGGTTCAGAGTCACGTCGGCAACATAGTCCAGGGCAAATTTCCGCCGATCGGCCAGCGGTTCTGTCATATAGATCTCGCCGGCGCCAGCCGCCTTCGCCACCGCTGCCGTCAACAACCCAATGGGGCCAGCACCCAACACGGCGATAGTCTGGCCAGGTTTCAGGTGCGCCAGATCGACGGCGTGGATGGCAATGCCCAGCGGTTCCAGCATAGCCCCCGCTTCAGGTCCGAACTCCTTGGGCAGGGGGAAACAGTTCTCAGCCGGCATGACTGTATACTCAGCGAAAACACCATCAATGGGCGGAGTACCGCAAAAGCGCACGTCGGGGCACAGATTAGGATGTCCATGTTGACAAGTTTCACACTCTCCGCAATGGATCGCTGGCTCCACAGCAACCAGTTGCCCAATCTCCAAGCCCTCAACCCCCTCACCCAGACCGGCGACCCACGCCGAGAACTCGTGCCCCATAATGATGGGATCTGTCACTACGGCATCGCCGATACGACCTTCCTCATAGTAATGCACGTCGGAGCCACATACACCGACAGAGGCCACTTTCAAAAGCACTTCGCCAGGGCCGGGTTTGGGTTGGGGCAAATCTTCCAATCGTAGATCATGAATGCCGTGCAAGCGCGCCACACGCATCGTGTGAGGCCCTTTTTCCTGGCTATTCATAAGCTCACCGCTCTTACTACTCATAAAGCCTCCTATCGGGTCACTCGTTACCCTACACCTACTTTTTTTTCTCGCATCTTGGTGCTTCAGCCTGCTATGCTATGATCGCGCGATTGAGAAATCGCGGCTACCAGTTTTGGCAAAGGTAGAGTCAGGTTACTCGCCCAGCAACTTACGGCGATACGCTTCGTCGGGGCGGGTGTGAATACGTTGCACCTGCTGGGGTGTCATAAAGTGTGGCCCTCCCAGGGCATAGGTGCCCAGCAGCACACGCGCCGTCTTGACCGCCATGGCAGTGATGTTCTCCACCTGTTGGGGGGTGCGCCCCAGGGCGATGAGCCCGTGATTCTGCATAAGAATTACTTTAGGAACTTCGTAATACTCGTCGATGTACTGGTTAATGAGACGACGAACCAGGCGGGCCAACGGGACACCCGGGTCGGTGTAAGATACCATCACTGGTGCCGGGCCGCAAATAACGATTTCGTCGGGGAAGAGACGTCCACTGACCCCAGCTTCAAAGGCCGCCGAGCAGGTAAGCGCGTTAATGGCCGTCGGATGAGTATGGCCCACGAAATTGACACCTTCCAGACTGAGACAAAGCGCATGCAGGACCGTCTCCACTGAGGGACGAATGCCATCGTCTGGTGCCCGATCAACTTTGGCCGCGTATAGCGCTTGTTTGACTCCCTCGTCGTCCAAGTCGGGGTCATCAAGCATGGCCAGGACACGCTCAAATGAGACGTGCACGAAGCCGGTCTCGGCAATGGTACGTAGCTCAGTGCCACTGGCCTTCACCCAAAAGGTATCGGTATCGGCGCGGGCCGAGGTGTTGCCCTCGCTCAGGATCGCATAATCCAAGGCCGGGTCGCCCAGATTGTTGGACATAGCCACAAGCTGGGGCAGGACGTCATCTTGCATTAGTATCCTCCAGTTCAGAGATTGGATATCGGAGATCAAAGAAGCCTCTTCGGGCGAGGGCGAGCCAGCACCCGGTCATTATTGGAACCCCCCACTGGTAGCGGCCATACCACGCTCGGCTCTGATCTTTTCCTCGTAGCCGCTGGCGCGGTAGGCGTTGATGGGATCAGTCGGTACGCCCATTTCCTCCCGGACTTGTGCCAGCAGGGGCCGCACATCAGTTCGGTAAGCTTCAGTAAGAATACGGTGCGCTTCCAAAACTTCGCCCTCTGCCTGGGCCGCAGCTAATTCGGACCGAGGTACAACGAGGGATTTGGCGTAGGCTTCCTGGCAATTGAGCACCGAATAGATTATGGGCACCAGCTTACCCTCGACGTTATGGCATTGGTCAAGCATATAGGCCACATTTTGGGCAGTTGCACTGGCTGGCTCATCTCCGCTCTGGGCAGCACCGGTCAGTTCGTTGTAGATGAGGAATAATTCATAGGGGTTGACGCTGCCAACGATAAGATCATCATCAGCATACTTACGATTGTTGAGATGGAAACCACCCAGCCGGCCCTCGTCGAGCAGGAAGGCGACAATCTGCTCAATATTGACCCCAGAGGCGTGATGCCCCAAATCGACCAATACCTGGGCTTGGGGGCCAAGTTTAAGACAGAATGCGTAACTTGTTCCCCAATCGGGTAGGTCAGTGCTATAGAAAGTAGGCTCAAAGAATTTGTACTCAATCAGCATACGGCCGTTCGGAGGCAAATGCTCGGAAACGATGCGCAGGCCCTCCTCGAAGCGCTGCTTTCGTCCGCGCAAGCTGTCTTGACCAGCGTAATTGGTCCCATCCGCAAACCAAAGGCTGAGATCGTTGCTCTTAACTTTGGTCATAATCTCGCAACATTCCAGGATGTGATCGAGCGCTTGCTCGCGCGCAGAGGAAAGCGGATTTCCCAAAGAACCAAGGCGATACTCATCATCCTGGAATACATTTGGATTGACCGCACCAATATAGATCCCACGTTCCTCAGCATACTGGCACATTCCCACGTAGTCATCATCTTCGGGCCGATCCCAGGGGATGTGAACGGCCACCGAAGGAGCAATACCAGTCATTTTGTGAACCATACCGGCATCATCCAACTTCTGCCGCGTGGTGATAGCAGCGCCCGGCCAGGCGAAAGCCTTAAAGCGAGTGCCACTGTTGGCATAGCCCCAACTGGGCGTCTCAATATGTTGGCTTTTCAAGGCTTCTTTCACCGCCCTCACATCAACGCCTTGGGCTTCTAAGCTCTCTGACAACACTTCGTACGCAGAATGATGATTGTTCATGATACTCCTCTTATCACTCGTTGTAACTACTCAGCCTGATGGCATAATCGGCGGATGTATATCCGCAAATACCCGTTACGGTTGAATAACCGTAACGATCAGCGACTGGTCTGAGTGGTTACCACTCGTTTTGATAATATCCGATGTTCACATAATAGGCAAGGTTAGGCTGTGTTGCGTCAAGCCGTGCGAACTGGGCTACGACGCTAACGTCAGATCGGACTCGAAGTCCGTACTGGGTTAAAGGCGGGATCTCAAGCCCGCCGATCTCTTCCGGTCTGTCCATCCGAAAACATACACAACGCTCCCCTTCAACGGTGATAGGGATATCCCTGACCGGATCTCTGTCCTCAAAGTAGAAATCCAGTTTGAGATTTGCTGGTTTGTCATTGGTGTTTAATATCATTAATGCTTCATGGGGTTCTAAACTGCTTTCCTCAACCTTCTCTGGAAGGAACCCATCAGGGAAGTACCATACTTTGGCGCCACCTTTTTCCATTTTCTCCGCTCCTTTCTAGTATGATTGGATCTATCGGATGAAGAGCCCTCCATTCACGTCGAGGGTAGCGCCGGTGATGAAAGCCGCTCGATCCGAAACGAGGAAACAAACTGCCTCGGCTATCTCTTCCGGCTGGCCCAAGCGTCCCAGTAGAATAGAAGCTTTCACACGCTCCCGTAAGTCTTCCGCCCAGGCATCGGTCAGATCAGTGGCGGTGGTGCCGGGCGCCACGCAATTCACCGTAGCGCGATCCGGCGCCAGTATCCGCGCCAGCGTCTTGGTGAGTACGATCAAGCCTGCCTTTGAGGCAGAGTAATGGATGGGGGCCAGAACACCCCCGCTCTGACCGGCTACCGAGGAGATATTGACGACACGTCCCCGCTCACCGCTGTTTCGCACGTGGGGCAACGCGGTCTGGCAACAGAAAAACGCCCCTTTGAGATTAATGTCCAGCACTCGGTCCCACTCTTCCTCTGTGACGTCAGCGAAATCACGCAAAGGACAGATACCGGCGTTGTTTACCAGGATATCCAGAGCGCCGAAGTGTTCGACGGTCCGGTCAATTGCGCGCCGCACATCATCCTGTCGGCTCACGTCAGCTTCAACCGCCAGCACCCCCTCGCCGAGGGATTGGGTGGCCGTTTCCAATGCAGGTAGGTCAACATCAGCCAAGGTCACGCTGGCGCCACGTTGGTGCAGCGCCGTGGCAACGGACAGGCCAATTCCCCGCGCTGCGCCAGTGACAAAAGCAACTCGTCCAGCTAATTCATGGGTCAAGGTGATACTCCTTCTTTGTCTATGATGAGATTAGCACATGGCTTTTCCAAATGCCGGCCACTATTCACCAACGACCACGCCGTCCGGATAGCGTTGAAGCAAAAGCGGGTCGTGGGGAGGCACCACAATGTCGGCCACCTCACGGACGCGCTCCATCGCCTGATAACACTCCATGATGTCCACCGCGAGTCCAATGGGATGGTTCTTTTCCAGGTTCTCGTAATAGAATATGGTATCGCCAGGGAAGACGGCCAGGCCCTCTCTGGTCTGAACAGTGAACGCCTGGCTACACATAGTATGCCCGCCAATGTAAAAGGCGCCAATACCGGGGATGATCTCCGGTGCCTCATCGTCGACCAGAATCAAGCGATCACGCGCCTCGCTAGCGAAATAGGCCAGCACATCGCGTGGGAAGAGGACGTCGGGCACCATAGCGGAGACGGGGGGGTCAAGAGTGAGATGCCAGCCAGTGCGCGAGACGACGAATTTGGCGTTGGGAAACAACCTGGCGTTGGAGCAATGATCATAGTGCAGGTGAGAGATGAAGACATATTCCACATCGGCCAGGTCAATCCCCTCTTTGCGCAACAATAAGGGGATATTCTGCGTTTCCATATCCATGCGGAAGCGTCCCTTGTGCCCCACGCCGGCGACGACGAAGGGTTGAATCTCGTCGACGTCCCTGACGCCGGTGTCAATAAGCATTATCTTGCCGTCGTCCCGGCGCAGAACGAACAGCAAAAAGTCCGCCACCATCCACTCACCCCAACCTGACATGAAAAACATTTGAGGCGCGGGCACCGTCTGTTCGCAATACTTTATGGCTTTGATGCTGTAGGTCGTCATCAGTTAACCTCTCTACCAACTTACCAATCTACCAGCCTACCAATCTACCAACACATTTATGCCCACGGTGTTGAAACCGAGCGCCGAACGTGAATCTCGTCAATCACGGCATTCCCTCCCCGTGTCAACAGGAACAGGACAATGTCGGCAATCTCCTCGGGTTGTATCAGCACCGACGGGTCGAGGTCGGGCCTGGCCTGGCGGATCAACTGGGTATCCACCCCGCCAGGAGAGATGGCATGCACGCGGATGCCGTCCTTCTGCACTTCTTTGGCCAAGGCCTTGGTCATCCCCATCAGGGCGTGCTTGGACGCGCTATAGGCTGCCTGGTCAGGGTAACCTTTGACGCCGACGACCGACGAAATGTTGATGATAAAAGACTGTTTCTGTTGCTTGAGATAAGGAATTGCCTCCCGGCACATCAAAAATGGGCCGCGGGCATTGATGGCCATTATCCGGTCCCACTGCTCGGTACTGGTATCAACCAACGGGCCAAACACACCAATGGCGGCATTATTGACCAGGATGTCCAGCCGGCCAAACCGCTCAACCGTATCTCGGATCAAGGCGATAACGTCGGCTTCACGGCTGACATCAGTGGGAAAGCTGGACGCCTGCCCTCCCATGGCTTCAATTTCGGCTCGGACCGCTTCCAACAAAGCCCCGGTCTTGGCCGCTAGAGAGATTTGCGCCCCGTGGCGCGCCAGGGCTAAGGCAATGATACGACCTATGCCCCGGCTGGCGCCGGTTACGACGGCGACTTTTCCTTCAAGTGAGTTCTCGTGCATTAATCAATCCATTATTGCAGATTGACAGACGTACCACCGTCAACCACCAGCATCGAACCCGTGCACCAAGCTGAGTCGTCGCTGGCGAAAAAGAGGACAGGACCGACGATGTCATCAGGTTGACCCAGACGGCCCAATGGAGCCCGCTTGGACCAGTAGTCGTGCACCTCCGGATCAGCCAATGCCTCACGATTGATGTCGGTCTCGACGGTACCGGGCAGGACAGCGTTACACGTAATGCCGTGGGGTCCCAACGAAATAGCCATGGACTTTACCAACAGGTTAATGCCGGCCTTTGAAGCGCAGTAGTGAGCCTGGGAGCTACCGCCAAACTCGGACGATATGGAGCTAACGGCTATGATGCGTCCCTTTACACCCTGCTCGACCATCACCCGGGCGACCGCCTGGGAACAGAGGAAGTAGCCCTTGAGGTTCACGTCGAGGACCCGGTCCCACAAACCTTCGCTCATCTCCAAGAAGTCCTCAAACGGACAGATCCCGGCATCGTTAACCAGGATATCTATGGTGCCCCATTGCTCAACTACCGCACCCACCATGGCCCGGACCTGACGCCGGTCAGATACGTCGGTGGATACGAAGGCTGCCTGGCCCCCGGCAGCTTCTATGAGCCGAAGGGTCTCGCAGCCTTCCTCCTCGCGAAGGTCTACGATGGCCACGCGCGCTCCCTCCTGTCCAAAGCGTACAGCGATTGCCCGTCCAATACCACGCGCTGCGCCGGTAACGATGGCTACTTTGTCTTCCAAACGCATAGGCCCCTCCCATTGGCTCCGGCTTTGCCAACGGGTGCCGGAGAACTTGTCCCGGCACCCGTTGCTCTTGTTACGACATTAGCACTCAGTATGAAGATGGCCCAACCAAGCCTGGGCTTTCGGGCTCATCCACTCGCGATGTCCCGCGGAACACGACTACTGAGCGTCAGCCTCGACATTGGTGGCGTCGTAGACACTGAAAGGCCCCATCAGCACGCGCAGACCTACGTCGCGGGTGGGATCCTTCTCGATGGCGTAGGTGCCCATGCGACCAGCCTCGAAGCGCTCACCAACCTCGCCCTTGATGGCACCGGTGGCCAGCAGATAGGTGGTGTAGTAGGTCAGGTAACCCAGATCCACAAAGCTCCACAGGGCAAACTCGGGCGCACAGCCGTTCAGGGTGAACTCCACCATCTCGGACGGCAGACCCAGGCCGCTGACTTTCACCGTGTCGCACAGCCCTTCGTCCTGCATAGCCTTGGCCGCCGAGGCAATGCCGATGGTGGTCGGCGCCATGATCAACTTCATATCCGGGTACTTGGACACCAACGCCAACGCCTGGTTGTAGCTGTCCTCCGACTGATCGTTGCCGTACACGATGTCCAGCAACTCCAGCTTGGCGTACTTCGGATCCGTCTTCAACACTTTCTGCAACGCGGCGATCCACGCGTTCTGGTTGGCCGCATCCGGCGAAGCCGACAGCACCGCAAACTTGCCGCCGTCCTCACCCAGGATGGACAGCGCCATGTCGGCCATCACCACACCCGTCTCGTCGAAGTCCACCTGGGCAACGAAGAGTTGCTCGCCCTGAGCCGAGGGGATG
>DAOUMD010000210.1:0-26888 GCA_034412795.1 Anaerolineae bacterium | reverse complement strand
ATATGGTTGAGATAGAGACAGTTATGCCACAATATAGCCAATTGTTAAGGACCCACCAATGATGTGCCTGCCCAATTCAAATGACGCACTCTACCCCCTTTGCCGGGGAGAAAAATCATTTATGGTGTTCAATAAACTTGGAGGCCAATCATGAAAATTGACACCAACCTTGTCGTTAGCAACCTGCGCGACGTACCAACCCTGGCCCAGGCGGCGGAGGCCATCGGCTTCGACGGCCTCTGGGTGTCGGAGACAAGCCACGACCCCTTCTTGATGTCGGCGCTGGTCGCCGAGCACACCCAACGAGCTGCGCTGGGGACGGCCATTGCCGTCGCCTTTCCACGCAGCCCGGGGACATTGGCCTATCTGGCCTGGGACCTGGCCGCCCTGTCAAACGGCCGCTTTATATTGGGATTGGGCACCCAGGTGAAGGCACACAACGAGCGCCGCTTCGGCGTGAAGTGGGAGCCGCCCGTGGCTAAGTTGCGCGAAGTCATCCTGGCGATGCGCGCGTTGTGGGACACCTGGCAGAATGGCACCCGTCTCAATTTTCGCGGACAATTCTTCAAACTGACCTTGATGTCTCCCTTCTTCAAACCCGGCCCCATCCCTCATCCCCACATTCCCATCTACATTGCTGGCGTCAACCGGGGCATGTGCCGGCTGGCTGGCGAATTGTGCGATGGTTTCCACGTTCATCCTTTTCACTCGGTCCGCTATCTGCGCGAGGTCACACTACCTGCCATCAAAGAGGGGCTGCGCTTCAATGGCCGCCAACGGGATGAAATGGAACTGGTGAGCAGCATCCTGGTGATCCCCGGCGACACGAGAGCCGAACGGGAGTCGGCCAGCCAGCTCGTCCGGCAGCAAATCGCCTTTTACGCTTCTACGCCGTCCTATGCGCCCGTCATGGAGCTTCACGGCTGGGGCGACACCCGCGAACAGTTGAGCCGCCTGGCCGCCAAAGGCCGCTGGGATGAAATGCAATCACTGATCACGGATGACATGCTGGAAGTGTTTGCCCTCAGCGGCACCTGGGAGGACTTACCTGGCCTGATCATGACCCGTTATGAGGGGCTGATGGATCGGGTGATGTATTATTTGCCCTTTGTTCCGGGTGACATGGATGATCGTTGGCGAGGGATCATTGAGGCATTCAAGGGTCCGTAAATAAACAACCTCCCGCATTTGGGTGGTCCCCCTGTCGAGCCTGTAGCCGCGATTTGCAATCGCGAAATGGCGGTGACAAGGCTTCGTTTTTGATCGTGATCTGGCAACAAAATGGGCGCGATCGGAAATCGCGGCTACTTTTGAATAATCGGTTCTTTTGTCGGCCCTGAGGCTGCAACCTTGCCTTGACTATGTCCCCCTAAGGCTCTACAATGCTCTTGTGACACGGTGCAATCCACGTTTGCTTGCAAGTTGCGTTGCACTTGCCATTACTCTCTGGAGGCGAAATATTGAAGCTGTCGATCATAATCCCTGTTTACAACGAAACAACCACCTTGCGGGAGATCCTCCGGCGTGTGCGTGCTGTAAATGTGGTGGTGCCGACCGGTTTTACACTAGACGACGACAACGACGAATGTGTGCACATTGACAAGGAGATCATCGTTGTAGACGATGGATCCGACGATGGGTCTCGCCAGGTCGTTGAGGAGGAAGCGGCTCAAGGCGATGTACGAGCCTTTTATCACGACCATAACCAGGGAAAAGGGGCCGCGGTCCGCACCGGATTTCAGAACGCCACTGGCGATTTCTTCGTCGTCCAAGACGCCGATCTCGAGTACGATCCGCGCGAATACCGCCTGTTGGTGCAGCCGATAATCGAAGGGCGCGCTGATGTCGTGTACGGCTCCCGCTTCCGAGGTGGGCCGACCAAAACCATGTTCTTTATGCATATGCTCGGTAATCGCTTTCTGACGCTCGTGACCAATATCCTCTACGACACCATTCTCAGCGATATGGAGACCTGCTACAAATGTTTCCGTGCTGAGGTCATCCGTGATATCCCGCTGCGCGCTCGGGGTTTCGAGTTCGAACCTGAAGTGACAGCCAAAGTACTCAAGCGCGGGCATCGGATCTACGAGGTGCCCATTTCGTATACCGGGCGTGAATTCGAAGAGGGAAAGAAGATCAACCCCTGGCGTGATGGCCTTAAGGCCATCTGGACTTTGATTAAGTACCGTTTTGTGGATTGATATAAGGCGGTGGCAAATCATAATTTGACTAACCCAGTCAGAAAAGGTATAATCCACACGTCGCTGAAACTAGAGGAAATTTATCATTATCCTCCGTATCTGAACACGGGACAAGAAAGGACCAAAGACGAAAAATGGCAGTTCGAAATGCAGAAGCCGTTTGGGAAGGCAACTTGAGGGAAGGGAAAGGAATTGTTAAGCTGGGTAGTGGCGCGTTTGAGGGGGCATATTCCTTTGTATCCCGCTTTGAAGAAGGAACGGGGACCAATCCCGAGGAACTGATTGGCGCCGCTCATGCCGGGTGTTTCTCAATGGCATTAGGCGCAGACCTGGAGCGTGCGGGTTACACGGCGAAGCGCATCCATACCATGTCCCAGGTTCACCTGGAGACAGTCGACGGTAAGCCAACGATTACCAAAATCCATCTCGACACTGAGGCGGAGGTGCCGGGGATTGACGAGAAGGATTTCCTTGAGCAGGCTGAGGGGGCGAAAAGAGGCTGCCCGGTTTCTCGTGCCCTTGCTGGTGTTGAGATTGTCCTGAAGGCCAGGTTGATTGCCTAGCATCAGGGTGTAAGCAATTGCCTGGGGCGCTCCCGCGAAAAAGTACCCTTTACTGGCCCAAACTTGTGAGCAAGGGCAGGTCTGAGACGACCTGCCCTTGCCAGTTGTTGACAAGGCTTTTTCAGCCCGGTATAATCACCGCTGACCAAGGGTAAACTTGGGAGGCTGCGTCGCCAAGTCCGCATCTCATGAATGGCCTGGGAAGATCATCACCAAAGTAAATCTCAAAGTACTCGGTCAAAAAATGACTTCGCATTTTCCCCCGTGTATTGCCACTCAAAAATGCCAGGTCATTCATAAATGAACGAGTGCAAAGTACGACGAAAGAGAGCCGAGATGAAACCAATCCGCACATTCAATATCGTTCCATCACTGCCGGTCCCACTAGAGCCCTTACGCACATTGGCCTACAACCTACGCTGGGCGTGGAACCATGAAACCATTGAGCTCTTCCGCCGGCTGGATAGCGATCTTTGGGAGATAACAGAACATAATCCTGTCCTGATGCTGGGGACTATCGATCAGGGGCAACTCGCGGCGGCTGCCACCGATGTGGGATTCCTGGCTCATCTGGAGCGCGTTTCCCAAAACCTTGATTCTTACATTGATACCCAGTCTGACTGGTTTACCCGGACCCACGGCTCCACGGACGGCCCCCTCTTCGCCTACTTTTCGGCTGAGTTTGGTGTGACCGAATGCATGTCCATCTTTGCCGGGGGGCTGGGTGTGTTGGCCGGCGACCATTTAAAATCGGCCAGTGACCTGGGTGTTCCTCTCGTTGGTGTCGGGCTTCTTTACCAGCAGGGCTACCTGCGGCAGTATCTTAACGAGGCTGGTTGGCAACAAGAGGTCTACGAAGACAACGACTTTCACAATCTGCCCCTGACACTAGAACGCCGCCCGGATGGGACGCCGCTCACAGTTGAGGTCGCCTATCCCGGCCGGGGGGTGACCGCCCAGGTGTGGCGGGTCCAGGTAGGCCGTATATCTCTCTACTTGCTGGATACCAATATTGTAGCCAACCGCTCAGACGACCGGGACATCACCCATCAATTGTACGGCGGCGGTCTGGAGATGCGCATCGAACAAGAGATTATGCTGGGCATTGGTGGCTACCGGGCTCTGGAGGCCCTGGGCCTGCAACCAACAGTCTACCACATCAACGAGGGCCACGCCGCCTTCCTGGCGCTGGAGCGAGTGTGCCGTTTGATGGAAACCCACGGGCTTTCGTTTGCCGAGGCGCGGGAGGCGGTCTCGCCTGGCGCTGTTTTCACCACGCATACCCCTGTGGCGGCTGGCCACGATTACTTCCCACCTGAATTGATGGAACGTTACTTCGCCAATTACGTCCGGGGGCTGAATCTTTCGTTCCAGGAGTTCCTGGCTCTGGGACGAAAGGATCCCACTGATCAGACTGAGAATTTCTGTATGACTGTCCTGGCACTCCGCATGGCTGGTCGCAGCAATGGAGTTGCCCACCTACACGGCCATGTTAGCCGGCGCATGTGGCAGGGGCTTTGGCCAAAGGTGCCCGAAGACGAAATCCCTATCGTCCATATCACCAACGGCGTCCACTTCCCGTCGTGGATCTCCCGTGATATGAAGGAGCTTTATGATCGCTACCTGGGGCCACGCTGGCGCGACGAGCCAGCCGACCAGTCGGTATGGAAGCGAGCCGACCACATCGCTGCTGAGGAATTGTGGCGTACTCACGAACGACGGCGAGAGCGGCTGGTGTCCTTCGCGCGCCGTCGATTGCGTGACCAACTTGAGCGACGCGGCGCGTCCCAGACTGAAATCGAAGCTGCCGACGAGGTACTCAATCCTGAGGCGCTGACCATTGGCTTTGCTCGCCGCTTCGCACCCTATAAGCGAGCGACACTGTTGCTGCGTGACCCAGACCGACTGGCGCGTATCCTCACCGACCCCGACCGTCCGGTACAGGTCATCTTTGGCGGCAAGGCCCACCCTCGGAACGATCCCGGCAAAGAGTTGATCCGCCAAATTGTGGACTTGGCTCGCCAGGAGCGATTCCGGCGGAATGTGGTCTTTCTGGAAGACTACGACATGGCCGCTGCCCGCTACCTGGTACAAGGGGCCGATGTGTGGCTGAACACGCCGCTGCGACCAAGAGAGGCCAGCGGAACCAGTGGAATGAAGGCGACCGCCAACGGCGTCCTCAACCTGAGCGTTTTGGATGGGTGGTGGGACGAAGCCTATCAGCCTGAAGTAGGTTGGGCCATCGGACGCGGAGAGACGTACGACGACCGCGAGTACCAGGATCAGGTGGAAGCCGCGGCCCTGTATGACCTGCTGGAGCGGGACGTAGTTCCCCTCTTCTACGATCAAGGTGTCAGTGGCCTGCCCCGGCGTTGGATCAACCATATGAAAGCCTCAATTGGAACTTTGTGCCACTTCTTCAACACGCACCGCATGGTGCAGGAGTATACAGAGCGTTTCTACCTGCCAGGGACCGAACGCTACCGGGAACTTACAGCCGACGATATGGCCCGCGCCAAAGCGCTGGCGGCTTGGAAATCACGTGTTCGGCAGAGTTGGTCTCAAGTCCGCATCGAGAAAGTCGAGACCGAACCGTTCACTGAACTCCAAGTTGGTGATAAACTCCGCGCCGAGACCCGAGTCTATCTGGGTAGCCTCACGCCGGACGACGTGCGAGTCGAACTCTATCTCGGGCGAGTGGATGCTGATGGCGAACTCGTGGAGGCAGAGACCACCCTTATGCAGCCTTTCGAGCAAGACAAGGCAGGCAGCTATCGCTTCGAGGCCAACGAAGTTACTTGTTTTACAAGTGGCTGTCACGGTTACACAGTACGAGTACTTCCCCATCACTCCGACTTGACCACGCCGTTTCTGCCGGGACTCATCGTGTGGGCATGAGTGATGGGCACGTTCAAAGAGAGACTTTTCGGAAAGTGGCATTCATACCCGAAGGCAAACGGAATACGCAATACGCAGCGCATTCGTAGCGAGTTTTTTGTATAGCGTAGTTTTAGTCATATCAAAGACTTTCCGAGAAAGCTCAGAGAATGAAACAAGGTGATACCATCTATGACTAACGAAACAAAGGATCTCTTTGGCGCCCGTGCCAGATTTGATACTGGCAGGGGGACTGCTTATTGCTACCGGTTGCATAAGCTGGAGGAAGATGGCCTGGGGACCGTTTCCCGCTTGCCCTTTTCCATCAAAGTATTGCTCGAAGCTGTCCTGCGCGAGTGTGATGGATATATCGTCACCCAAGACGATGTCAGTCATCTGGCCGCGTGGAACGCGAAGTCACCCAGTCCGGTGGAGTTACCCTTCAAGCCAGCTCGCGTCATCATGCAAGATTTCACCGGCGTGCCAGCCGTGGTGGACCTGGCTGCCCTACGCTCGGCCATGGCCCGCTTGGGAGGCGACCCTCAGAAGATCAATCCCGTCGTCCCCGTGGACTTGGTGATTGACCACTCGGTGCAGGTCGACGTAGCTGGTTCTACTATCGCTCTCCCTCGTAATGCTGAAATCGAATTTGAACGCAACCGCGAGCGATATGAATTTCTGCGTTGGGGTCAGCAGGCCTTTGATAACTTCCGGGTGGTGCCACCCGCCAGTGGCATCGTGCACCAGGTCAACCTGGAATACATCGCCAAGGGGGTGCAAACCCGTTCAGAAAATGAAGGTGTTATCGCTTTTCCCGATAGCTTGGTGGGCACCGACAGTCACACGACGATGATCAACGGGCTGGGCATCGTCGGCTGGGGCGTGGGCGGCATCGAGGCTGAGGCAGTCATGCTGGGCCAACCCATCTACATGTTGACCCCGGAAGTCGTCGGTTGTCGCCTGATCGGCCAGATCAATGAGGGGGTCACCGCCACCGACCTGGTCCTGACCGTCACCCAAATGCTGCGCGAGAAGGGAGTGGTGGGCAAGTTTGTCGAGTTTTACGGACCGGGCCTGAGTAGCATGACCCTGCCCGACCGGGCAACTATCGCCAACATGTCGCCCGAATATGGGGCAACTATGGGCTTCTTCCCGGTAGATGACGAGACTCTAAGTTACTTGCGAAGTACTGGCCGCCCCGAAGCGCTGGTGACACTCGTTGAACATTATAGCAAAGAGCAGGGTCTCTTCCGCACTGACGACACGCCCGACCCTGAATTTACCGACACGCTGGAATTGGACCTGGGTGATGTGATGCCCAGCCTGGCCGGGCCCAAGCGCCCGCAAGATCGGGTGCCAGTCAACTGTATGAAGCAAGCCTTCCGCCAGGCATTGAGTGCACCTGTCGAGGAGCGGGGATACGCCCTCTCGGATGGGGCTCTCGAACGTAGCGTAACCGTAAGTTTCAATGGGAGCAGTGAGGAAGTAGATCACGGCGCAGTGGTTATTGCGGCCATCACCAGTTGTACCAACACCAGCAACCCTTCGGTGATGCTGGCGGCCGGCCTTCTGGCCAAGAAGGCCGTCGAGAAAGGCTTGAAGGTTAAGCCCTACGTCAAAACCAGCCTGGCGCCTGGCTCCAAGGTGGTGACCGATTATCTGAACCAGGCCGGGCTGACCCCTTATCTGGAGCAACTGGGCTTTTACACCGTCGGCTATGGTTGCACGACTTGCATCGGCAACAGTGGTCCGCTGTCCGACCCTGTGGTAGAGGCCATCACAGCCGGCGATTTGGTCGTAGCCGGCGTGTTGAGTGGCAACCGCAACTTTGAGGGGCGTATCCATCCTTACATTAAGGCCAATTATCTGGCTTCGCCACCGTTGGTGGTGGCCTATGCTCTAGCCGGCAGGGTTGACATTGACCTGTCCAGTGAACCACTCGGCTACGACGAAGATGGGGGCGCAGTCTACCTCCAGGACATCTGGCCCCCCCATGCCGAGATCAAGGCCGGCATGGAAAAAGCCCTGAACCCCGACACCTTCAAAAAGGAGTATGGGGGCATCGAGACAAGCAATGAACTCTGGAATGCTATTCCGGTAAGCGGAGGCGCGCTATACGAGTGGGATCCGGAGTCGACCTACATCCAGGAGCCGCCTTTCTTCGTAGGTCTAGCGCCGGAATTGGAGCCCATCCGCCCTATAGAGGGGGCGCGAGTCCTGGTCAAAGTGGGAGACAGCGTTACCACCGACCATATCTCTCCGGCTGGCTCATTCCCCAAAGACAGCCCGGCCGGGCAGTATCTGGTTGGCTTGGGGGTGGCGCCCAAGGATTTCAACAGCTACGGCACGCGGCGCGGCAATGACCGGGTGATGACGCGCGGCACCTTCGCCAATATCCGGCTCAAGAATCAACTCGCTCCTGGCACCGAAGGGGGCTGGACGACCTACCTGCCCACCGGTGAGGTGATGAGCATCTACGACGCGGCCAAGAAGTACAAGGTCGACGGCTCGGCTGAGCTCGCCGAAGTCGGCACGCCGCTGCTTGTGTTGGCCGGCAAGGAATATGGCACCGGCTCCAGCCGGGACTGGGCGGCCAAGGGCACTTATCTGCTGGGGATCAAGGCGGTGCTGGCTGAGAGCTACGAGCGCATCCACCGCAGCAACCTGGTGGGTATGGGGGTGTTGCCGCTTCAATTCAAAGAGGGGCAGAGTATCGAGTCACTGGGGCTGACCGGCCACGAGACCTACACCATCCACGTCGATGACGAACTCCAGCCCCTCCAGGATCTTCGAGTAGACGTGACCGACGATGGGGGGAATACCCGGACCATCACTATGACCTGCCGCGTCGACACACCAGTCGAGGTTGACTACTACCGCAACGGCGGCATTTTGCAGACTGTATTGCGTGGCTTCTTGAAGGAATTAGCGGCTTAGCCACCAGCGGCCTGGTGCCAAAGTAGATTAAACGATATTGTGAGAGGAGTAGGGGCGCAGCCTGCTGCGCCCCTACTTTGTTCTGAAGGCTCAATTGTATCTTCTCAAAATGTAGAGCCGAGCCTGCATGTTCGGCCTTGGAGCAGGCACCCAGGTCTGCCCCTATCCCAAATTATCGAGAAGATACGCTCAATCGTGCGACTTGGCGTCACAATACTTAATTGACGCTTTCTCGGAGACAGGGTATACTTTCATAGTCGTTCTATTCTCCCAATAACACACAGGGACGTTATGGAGCTAGTCGGTCATACCCTTGGTCCCTACCAAGTTTTAGAGAAAATCGGCCATGGCGGTATGGCCGAAGTTTATAAGGCTTTTCACTCAGCACTCAATCGCTTCGTAGCCATTAAGTTGTTGGGTCAGTCCATGGGGACTGACCCAAATTTTGCCAAACGCTTCCAGCGTGAAGCACAAGCGATCACTGTCCTCGACCATCCCAACATCGTTCAGATCTTTGACTTTGGTGTCTTCCCCGCAGAGCCCGAGGGTGACAACATTCACTACCTGGTGATGGAGTACATCGACGGCAAGGACTTGCGGGCCGAGATGGCGGGGCGGAGTTCGGGTGGAGAACCTTTCACATCCAGTGAAATCCTGGATATCATGGGCCAGGTTGCAGAGGCTTTGGATTACGCCCATCAACGTGGCGTGGTGCATCGTGACATCAAGCCAGGGAATATTCTTGTCACAGATGATGGGCGGGTCGTATTGACTGATTTTGGTCTGGCGATGCTCCGGGATCGGCCTAGCCAGGCCACTATGGGGAAATCTTTTGGCACGCCAGAATACATCGCCCCGGAGCAGGCGATCGACTCTCGCGCCGCCACTCCACAATCAGACATCTACTCGCTGGGAGTGGTCCTCTACGAGATGGTCACGGGCCGCCTCCCCTTTGAGGACGAATCCCCACTCAGCCTTGCTTTGAAGCACATCAACGAAGATCCCATTCCCCCCCAACGCTATGCCCCCAACTTGCCAAAAGCCGTCGAGTCGGTCATCTTGCAGGTGTTAGCCAAAGAGCCATCCGACCGCTTCCCCACCGCTCGGGCTATGGTCGATGCCCTGAAACATGCATGGTCTGGGCCGATTCTTCTGCCCATCGGTGCTGTCTCGCGCCCTGCTCGTTCGCTTCGTGGCCTACTTCAAGCCTTAAGCAGGAAGATGACTTCATTTTCGGGGCAACAGAAGGGATTGCTGGCTATCGGCTTGTTGGTGATCCTCCTTCTGATCGGCCTCGGGGGGCGCTTCTTCTTAGGCTGGGGTGGCGATTCCTCTGCTATGGGCATAGTCACGGACACTGCTACGGCCACGCCGACAGCCCTGCCCACCTTCACCGTGACTCCTACCTTTTCCGCGACGACATTCTCCACAGCTACGGCTACCGCCTCGCCGAGTCATACTCCCACTAACGCGCTGTCACCTTCCAACACGCCTACATCTACCTCGACTCTCACGCCAACGGCGAAGCCTACGCAGGCCCCGACCCCTACGTCGTCTCCGGCGCCAACGGATACACCCACTTCCGTGCCGCCTCCTTCGCCACCAACAACTACCTCGGAGAGAGCGGCAGATCTATACAACCGCATCCTGTTCAAAACCGACCGGGCCGGCGCAGTCCAGGTCTATTCAATGAACCCTGACGGCAGCGATCAGCGCCCGATTCAAAATGCGCTCGTCTATAACGAACTCGCGCCGTTGGAGGCTCTCTCGCCCGATGGCGAGCAACAGATTGTGGTACGTACCGAGGGCAACGCCGAGCTTTGGCTGGTAAGCCTGGATGGCAGCGAAAGCGAGTGGCGGATAACCTACACCGAGGCTTTTGACTACGACCCTGTCTGGTCGCCAGTTGGCGATCTCATCGCCTTTGTGTCGGAACAGACCGGCAATGGCGATATATATATCTCCACGCCACTGGGCTTTGACATGCAGCGTATCACCATCAACCAAGACCCCGTCGACAAACATCCTTCCTGGTCGCCTGATGGTAGGTACCTGGCCTTCTGGTCTGATACTAACTTCCAACTGCGCCAGATATACGTTTATGACATCCTGACTGGCGAGACCCACATCGTTGGCGGCGGCCCCTTCAACGACTGGGATCCTCTGTGGGTAAAGTGAATGACTTCCGATAGCCAGCCTTCTGCGGAACAGCTCCAGGCATTGAAGGCTTCGCGCCGGGCCACGCTGGCTTCTCTCCAGCAAATTGATGACAGCACCATACGGCAACTCAGCCTGCTCACGCTGCCGGAGATCCAGGGCTTCCAGCAGGAAGTTGCCCAGGTTTTACCGGCCGGTAACTTACCTGCCTTTGTTCTGAGCGGTTTACTAAAGCTTAAGGGACGGCGGGTCAGCCCCGACCAGGTGAACCAAGACATTGCCGCCCTTATGCGAGGGGTCGGCCTCATCCCCCAAGGTCTTTATGGCGCTGTCATCGCTGGCCCGGCCGCGGTCCTGTATGCCTACCAAAAACTCCTCCAGTTGGCTGGCAAAGATCCTGCTGACGCCTTCCCCGAAGGCACCTGGCAGTTCTATCTCCAGTTTGGCCTGCGAGAGGACACTGCCCGCCACACCAACGAGACGGTTGGTTTCCATCAATCGCTTCCTCCTGAGCCTGATCCGATTGCAATGACTACTGCCTGGGTCTGCGCTGCTTTCCAACTCCTCTACGAGTACGACGAGTTGCTGGCTACCCACTGGACGGAAGGGGTGACGCTACGGCTTATGGTGGAAGAGATGTCCGAAGTCACGGGCTCCGAACGGTCTTCCTTCGTCACCTTGGTAAAGGATTGGAACCGTCTGTGCCCGTATCGTCGCCCATCTGGTGGTTTAGACTATATTCCTTATCGTCGGGCCGTTTTCCAGCGTTTCCTCCAAGAGCACCTTAATGATCTCCCTCCAATGGCTCAGGACAGTATTCGAAAACGTTACGCAGAACGCGTTGTTGAAGAGTTGCCCGCCTACCAACAACAGATGACGTTGCTTGCTGCCCTACAACCGGACAGTTACCAGGAACGCAAGGAGCCTATCCCGCTCTGGAACGCAGCTATCGCCTTCATTTGCCAGGGCCATACTTATCTGTTACCGGCCTGTCAGCAAGACGAGCTGGGCAACCCGCTTTGTTGTCCGACATTTCCAGAGGATGCGCCCCCGCTTCCTCTCATCCAGCTTCCAGATGGAGGGCTGGCCGATGCCGCGACGCAGCAGTCACTTGTGATAGATCGAGGCGGACGAGTCTGGTACCAGCAGAGTGGACGACTGATGGGCAGGCTGCATCCACCTACGCCTGAAAGTATGTACGGCTGGTTGGAAGCATTGTTTTCCTTGTCTTCCTATGGAGTGCCACCTACTCTGGACCTTATGCTGGTCGAGAACCCTCGACCACTCCAGCGGCAACTACGCAGTCAACTATCCGATACTACACAAGCAGAGCTGGCTGATCTGCGGCGCGCCCCTATCATTCTAAATTGGGATCGCCAACCTCGTGATCTGCCGTTGGCCTATCTCCGTCATGGTCGGCGGGGCATTGGCGATCATGCGCTCACTCTCTTCCTCACCGATCAGAGCATGGTTTTTGACCAATCGCACATCTTTTTCGACGGTGTGTGGGGATTGGCCGTGGCTGAAATCATGACCGATAGTGCTGTTCACTGGTATCAACGTCTGACCCGTGAAGGGTTTCTGGCTGAAAAAGGCCCAAGTCCCTCACCATTAAGCTTAAGCAGCACGCCTCAGATGGAAGCACTAATCAAACCCAAGTATCATCTGAACGAAGCCACAGCAGAATCGGTGGATATAGAGACACGCCACCTGTTCCGCCTGCGTAAATGGCTCCTGCAGCGAGGCGTCCGCCTTACCATCAACGACCTGTTGCTGCTCTATCGCTTCTTCCACTCCGCCTGGTATCAGCCATCGAGGACTCTAGTCCAGGCCCTGGAAGCCTTTCAAATCCGGGCCACATCGGTCGAGGCCCAAGCTACTTACCAGTGTATCGAGGACACGCTGGCACGCTTCCACGAGATGAATCCAGCGCTCCTAATCCCTATGGATGCCAGCAACGTCTCACCCCGAGAGCGTGTGTTCCCCACCACGTTCCGAAACCCGCTGACTGAGATCCGGGAGAAGTTTGTGATCGCTCAGGATCATTATCGAGCCTATTGTGCCCGTCCTGACCCAGACCATTGGCTTGCCTTCGACCGGGCGCGACGGGAATTGCTAACCTACTTAAAAGCCTTCGGCGGCTTGATGGACACGCTCAAGGCGGTGACGATGCGGGGTGAAAGCTTCAACACGGCCACCATCCGTCTGTTGGGGCACCTGCCAGCCTCCATGCAAAACCTCCTGGATCAGATCCCGCAGCGCATTGTCGCCCTCAATGAGATCATCAAGGGAAACGAAGTCTTCTCCAACGTGGGCCGGGTGGCGCCTGGCACCTCTCTCACTCGTTTTATCAGTGCCAAGGATGATGGGCAGACAAAGGAATTGATCTGGGGTATCCTCACTGATGACCAGGGACACATGCATATCAGCTTGCGCGATTTCCGGCCCTTCGTGTCTCGGCTCGTGATATTGGGAGAGACTGGACTGGCCGAGCTACTGACTCGGGATTATCTGGAAAGCTATGTGCAAGGACTCAACCACTTCGTGGCTGAACTGAGCACCCTGATTACTTTGAAAGAACCCCAGGACTAGTGCAAAGTCGCTTGACGAATCCGAGATTTAGCATCCTGAGCCTGTCGGAGGATGCTATGGTGCTGGACTTTGCACTAGCCCTATAAAGAACCCGTGGTTGAAATTCTGCACGATTTGTGCTATTCTTTTAGTGGCGCTCTGGAGATCTACGCCGCACCGGTTGGAGGAGCGGACGATGCCCGAGTGGATGGTCGAGTCCAGTCAATTATCCGACGTGGGGCAGAAACGAAAGCATAACGAAGACTACGTCGGGTTTTATGAACCATATCGAATCACCGACTTGAAAGCTCACGGTCGGTTGTACGTGCTGGCCGACGGGGTGGGCGGGGCAACTGCGGGCGACGTCGCCAGTCAATACACTGTCAACAAGATCATCCATTCCTACTATCAGGGCCATACCGACGACGATCACGGCACCCGGCTGCGACAAGTCATCGAAGAGGCTAACGCTGATATCTTCGCTCAGAATCGTGATCGCTCTGATCACCAGGAGATGGCTACCACTGTGGTTGCAGCCATCATCCATGGTGATGAATTGATCGTCGCCAATGTTGGAGACAGTCGCGCTTACGTGATCCGCGGCGACACTATAGAGCAGATCACTGAGGATCACAGCTTGATGGCCGAGATGATCAATGATGGAGTCATCACCGCTGAACAGGCCGCAACTCATCCATACCGCAACGTCATATTACGCAGCGTCGGAGCGTACGAAACAGTCCAGGTAGACCTCTTCTTCCGACAGATTGACCCCGAGGATATCCTGGTTTTGTGCAGCGACGGGCTGACTCATCTCGTCAGCAACCGTGAATTGGTCGAGATCGCTGGTGCTCATCCCCCCGCCGAAGCCACGCGGCGATTGGTGGCCCTGGCCAATGAGCGTGGTGGCGACGACAATATCTCGGTGAGTATCACGTATATATCCCGCGAGCAGATACAGGGGGACATCCCTGGCGCGGGTCAACTTCCAAAGATGCCTCGCTGGGAAGACTTGCAGCACCCATAAACAACCACCACGTTTCACAGGGCACTGATCCCTCACTGGATTTCCATTGCCAAAATGCCACAACAGGTTTATACTGATACCAGGCCTTTACCTCACCCCACTGGTGTTTGGACGCTATGAAAAAGTCGTATGAGGTTATGGATTTTGAGCCTTGGCTGGCCAGTCTGGAGAATGGGCGTTCTGAAAGGGAATGCAACTTGCTTCGTCGTGCATTCAATCTGGCCAACCAGGCCCACGAAAATCAGAAGCGCGCTTCTGGTGAACCCTATATCCAGCATTGTCTGGCGGTTGCCCAGATGCTGGCCGAGCTGCGGCTGGACACGGATACACTGGCGGCTGCCTTGATGCACGATACGCTGGAAGACACCGACGTCACCTACGAAGAATTGGAGACGGAGTTTGGAGGGGAAATCGCCAGGCTGGTCGATGGGGTTACCAAACTGGGACAGATTGATCAGTTAAGCGGTATGAGTGAGCGCAACCTCAAGGAAGATACCCAGGCCGAGAGCTTGCGCAAGATGTTTCTAGCTATGGTAGATGACGTGCGTGTGGTACTTATCAAATTGGCTGACCGGCTTCACAATATGCGCACCCTCAGTTCACTCCCAGAACACAAGCGCAAGCGAATTGCCCGAGAAACGCTCGAGATATTCGCTCCGTTGGCTAATCGTCTGGGCATCTGGCAAATTAAATGGGAGCTGGAAGATCTGGCGTTGCGTCACCTGGAGTCAGGTACTTACAAAGAAATCGCGACACTCATCGATGAGCGCCGCCCCGACCGAGAACGCTATATCACCAAAATCGTCAGCCAGGTCCGAAAGGAACTCAGCGAAGCTGGCATCAACGCCGAGGTTAGAGGACGTCCCAAGCACATTTACAGTATCTATCGTAAAATGAAACGCAAAGGGGTGGACTTCGATCAGATTTACGACGTGCGCGGGGTAAGGGTGACTGTGGAGTCGACGCGTGATTGCTACGCCGCTCTGGGGGTAATTCATAGCCTATGGCGTCCCATTCCAGGCGAGTTCGATGACTACATCGCTACTCCCAAGGACAACATGTATCGCTCTCTCCACACGGCGGTTGTTGGGCCAGAAGGAAAGCCTTTAGAAGTACAAATTCGTACCTATGAGATGGATTATACCGCGGAGTTGGGCATCGCGGCTCATTGGCGTTACAAGGAAGGCCACAGACAAGATCCCGTTTTCGATAACAAGATTGCCTGGCTGCGTCAGTTGATGGAATGGCGGCAGGAAGTGACCGATGCCCACGAGTTTATCGACTCGCTCAAAACTGACGTCTTTCAGGATCGTGTCTATACCTTTACCCCAAAGGGCGATATTATTGATCTGCCTAATGGGTCCACACCCATTGACTTTGCTTATCATATTCACACCGAAGTGGGCCATCGTTGCCGTGGCGCCAAGGTTAATGGCAGGCTGGTCGCACTCGACTACCAGCTACGCAATGGTGACCAGCTAGAGATCCTCACCGCCAAACGGGGTGGTCCCAGCCGGGATTGGCTGAATCCGCATTTGGGCTATATCAAGACCTCGCGTGCACGCAGCAAAGTCCGCCAGTGGTTTAAGCGACAGAACCGGGAGGAGAATATCGTCCAGGGCCGTGAGATGCTGGAGCGCGAGCTAAAAAGACTGGGACTGGACAAAACGCCCTACGATCAGATTGCCAAGAAGTTTAACTTTGACAAAGTAGATGATTTGATGGCGGCTATTGGGGCGGGTGATATCAATGTCCACCAGATCGGCGGGCGCGCCTTGGAGCTAGCCGAACCGGAAGAGGAAATCCCGGAGATTCCGTCAGTCCGCGTTTTGCCGCCCGCCCCGGTGACCGGCGTCCGGGTCAATGGCGTAGGTGACCTGCTCACCAACGTGGCTCGCTGCTGCAATCCGTTGCCCGGCGACGAAATTGTGGGCTACATCACCCGGGGCCGGGGGGTTTCTATTCACCGCCAGGATTGCCCCAACGTCCTGCGCATGAACGACCGGGAACGCCTGATAGAGGTGGACTGGGGAACCGACGAGGTAACCGAAACCCATCCCGTCAATGTGCGGGTTGAAGCTTACGATCGACAGGGTCTGCTGCGTGATATCGCCTCTATTGTCGCCGATGAGGCCATCAACCTGAGCGCCGCGAATATAGCGACCCGCAAGAAAGACAACGTAGCCACGATGATGGTCACTCTGGAAATCGCCGATATCGATCAACTTAGCCGGGTGTTGGCTCGCATCGAGCGGCTGCCCAACGTGGTCGAGGCCCGGCGACAGACAGGATAGATGAACAAAAAAGGTGCAACGCACTTCTGCAGGACGACGAAAAGTGCGTTGCACCTGAGTCTTATCTTGCCCTTGTCGGCTGTCGTTTCGTTGGTGGCTGGAGGGTATTCCTTCTGCCAGGGCACCAACTACTGCCCAAACAGTGGATCAGGCGGGGCCATGTCTTGCTCCCAAAGAGTTTCAACCCCCTCTGCGCTCATCGCTTCCTGCAACCACTCGAAATAAGCTTGTTGTTGCTCGGCTTGCAGTCGGTATTCATCCAATGGCCGCACACCGCGCTCGTTCACCAGGATGATATGAATTCCCACTGTAGACGAGATCGGCTGGCTGTACTCACCAGGACTCAGCGAGAAGGCAGCCTCCTCGACCGCTGGGCCGTATCCCAGTTCCAAGTCTCCCTCAAGGAGCCAGCCAAGTTCACCACCATTCGCCGCCGTGAAGGTGTCGGTGGAGACTTCTGTGGCAACGAGCGCGAAGTCTTCTCCAGCGTCGAGACGTTCTAATGCAGCCTGGGCTTCTTCTTGTGTATCCACCTGAATGTGACTGACATTGATCTGTTCCGCCTGGGGCGATACCTGGTCCGCGAAGTGTTGCTGGACTTTGTCAAGAAGCAACCCGGCTCTGATAATCTGGCGATATTTGGCGTCAGAAAGGCCAGCCTGCTCTTTCAGGATGTCGAGATAGTCGGCGTAACCCTGGCTGAACTCCTCATCGGTGATGATGTGAATGGTCGGCGTGGGCGCAGGAGTGGGGATTTCAGGCGTGGCCGTAGTGGCCAGCGTGACGGTTAAGACCGAGGTTGAAGTCGGCTCGGGCGTAGCTGTAAAGGTCTCGGCGGTGGCGGTGGCTGCAATAACCGTGCTGGCCACTGCCGTCGCCTGTGCCTCAGTCGAAAATCCTGACATAGAAGCGATACCAGCCCGTAACGCTTCATCCACCTCATCTTCGCTCACGGACAGTCCCTCTTCGGCGGCCTTTTGCCGAACCAGTTCCTCCTCTATCATATCATCAACGGTTTGTTGATCAACCACCAGCCGTTGTTGTTGGGTCTGGTCGGCAATCTGTTCATAGTATTGGATCAGGAACTCGTTGCTCGGCTCCTCTGGGTCCATTCGGGAAAGCGCTGTCTGCAAGTTCAGCAACATGGTGTCCAACAAGAAGCGCTCGTAACGGACCCGGTCTTGGTAATCATCAGACCTAATCCGCGTGTCATTGACGACAGCCACCGGGCGACTGGGCTTGGCGATAAGCTGGTCGTATAGCCCCGTCAACACGATGCCCACAACCAGGGCAGCCACAATCCCCAGACCGATCAAAATCCTATTGCGTTGCTCCCTCTCGCGGCGGGATCTGGCAATTTGCTTCTTGGTTGGTTCTTTTGATTGTTGTTTTCTGCTTTTGGCCATCGTTTCTCCTGGACCATACACATAGACAGCCAGCGCTGGCCGCCAACTGTGATCAGTGGTTTCTTGCAGTCACCCTGGGGCTTGTGTCCGTAACCCTACGCCCTAACCAATTCTGGGTGCAAAACTCCGTAGGGGCATAGGGATGCCCCTATCTACGTTTCGCACCACAATTCCTGTTCGGGACACCAGTCTGCCTGACCAAAATCGGTCCGACCTTGGAGAGGGAATTTTGGCTTTTCCAAGAATTAAATTGCGCAAACGTTCCGCCAAGACTCGTTGAAACAAAGCCAGACAAGCAGCCTAATGCTTGGAAAAGCTAAGCAATGCCGGAATATTTTCTTGGCATTGCCTAATGCCTGAACATTTTCTTGGCATTGCCTTAGTTGTAGGGAGTTCGGCCAGCGGCAAAGGGTAGCAACGCCAGGTGACGTGCTTGCTTTACGGCTAGCGCCAGCCGTCGTTGATGTTTGGCGCATGTCCCTGTCTTGCGTCGCGGTATGATCTTTCCGTGATTGTCAACAAAGCGTCGGAGTGTGTCCACCTCTTTGTAGTTGATATGGGTTACCTTATCTACGCAAAAGGAACATACTTTACGCCGGGGCCGAAAGCGTCCTCGTCCTCCTCGGCGGTCTGGGCGGTCTTGTCGTCTCGAACCGCGACCTTGAGGCGCACCCCGATACGGCCTGGGTGCTGGAGCGGCCCGTGCCGGTGCCCGCGTTGGTTCTTCCGCTGGCGCTTCTTTGATTTCCTCATCATTATTATCAGACTCTTGCTCTACGCGAGCTTCGGTCGGAATTGCTTCGTCTGCCATCATATACCTCCAATTTCACGATCTGACTCGTTCGAGTCAGGACCAAAAAGCGTCGAATCTCTCAACTAAGCTAATAGTCGACCTGCCTATCTCAGAACAGGTCATCCTGAGTAGAACTGTAATCGTTCCCTTCGGAGTAGTTATTGTAACCAACACGTCTGCCGAGAATGATCATCTCGTTGGCCACGACCTCGGTTCGAAAGTGTCGTTGGCCGTTGCTGTCCTCCCAGCTCCGAGTTTGGAGCCGACCCTCAATGTAAACTTGCTGCCCCCTGGCCAGATGTTGATTACAAATCTCGGCAAGGTTCCCCCATGCAACCACGTTAAACCACTCTGTTTCCTCGCGTCGATCGCCATCCGATGAAACCCAAGAGCGGCTGGAAGCCAAACTGAACGACGTAACCGGCTTGCCACTGGGTGTGTAACGCATCTCTGGGTCACGACCGAGATTACCGATAAGCATTACCTTGTTAAGTCCCCGTCCCATCTCTGCTACCCCTCCATCACCTTTCATTCTGGGGGTACTTGCATACCACCCGTCTACGTCACTGGCCGACGCCAATGCATAGCCTGGCGACTTCTTTGTCTTTGGTTGGCAAGTCTGTGCGCTAATCGTCCAGGCGGAGCAGGAGATAACGAAGGATTTCCTCGTCTAGCTTGAGGTTCCGTTCTAACTCCTGGATAGCTTGCGGGTCAAGCTGTGCGTGGAAGAAGACGTACGTGCCTTCCTTTTGCTTGCGAATGGGATAAGCCAACGCACGTCGTCCCCAAACGTCAACAGACGTCACTTCGCCGCCGCCGGCCGATACGTATTGGCCTACCTTATCGACAGCTTGAGTGACGTCTGATTGTTCCACCTCAGGGTGGATGATAAAACCAAGCTCGTAGTTCCTCATGCCAAAGCCTCCTTTCTGTGGGATTACCCCCGATCAAAGCCGGGAGCAGAAAGAACGAGGGTCAAGAATAGTTGGCCCTCGCCTGGCAGAGGAATACTATATCACAGACAGACAGTTTGCGCAAACTGATGAGACGAAACCAAAACTCACGTCGAAAAATGGATGTGAATCACATCGCCATCCTGGACCACGTAATCTCGCCCCTCGGAGCGCAGCCGACCCGCTTCACGCACGACGGCCATCGAGCCCGCAGTCTCCAGATCGGCACATCCCACCACGTCGGCGCGGATGAAACCGCGTTGCATGTCTGTGTGAACCTGACCGGCGGCGTGCCAGGCAGTTTCACCCCGCCGCAGGGTCCAGGCACGGACTACCTCTCCACCGGTGACGGTGAAAAAGGTGATCAGGTCCAGCAGCCGGTAACTGACTTGCACCAGCCGGTCCAATCCGGGGGTGCTAAGCCCCAACTCTGCGCGATAATCGGCTGCCTCGTCGGGTGGCCATTCGGTCAGGGCCGCTTCGCAATCGGCACACAAAACGATGGACTGGCTCCCCTCCTGGGCTGCCGCTTCGATCACCCGGGCTGCCAGGGGACCGCCCTCAGGCAGGGTGTCCTCACCGACGTTGGCCACCAGCAGACGTGGCTTAAGTGTCAACAGGAAGAGCTCGGCGGTCAGCATCCGCACCCGGTCATCGGCATCGCCCCCAGCCCCATCGCGGGAGAAGGTACGAGCCGGCTGTCCCCGGGCCAGGTGCTCTTTGAGAGCATTCAGAGTCGCCAGTTCCCATTCGAAGTCTTTGGGGCGCGACTTGGCCGCGCTTTGCGTGCGTTCCATGCGCCGCTCCACACTGCTCAGGTCGGCCAGCGACAGCTCCAGGTCGAGCACATCCAGGTCGTCAACGGGATCCAACTGGGCCGACACGTGAGCCACGTCCGGATCTTCGAAACAGCGCAGCACCAAGGCGATGGCATCCACCTCGCGGATGTGGGCCAGAAACCGGTTGCCTAATCCCTCTCCCTTGTGCGCTCCCTTCACCAACCCGGCGATGTCCACAAACTGGATGGCCGTGGGGATCACCTTGTCGGGTTCGACCAGGTCGGCGATGGTGTCCAGCCGGGGGTCAGGTACCTCGGCCACGCCCACGTGGGGCTCGATGGTGGTGAAAGGATAGCTGGCCACGGCGGCGTTGGCCTGGGTGAGGGCGTTAAACAGGGTACTCTTGCCAGCGTTAGGCAATCCGACGATGCCGATTTGGAGGGGCATGTTTCACCTTGCCTTTCGACACTCGGTAAAGCGGGGGACATGTTACATGTAGCACAACTCAAAAACCTCCTGTCCCCCTCGCCGTGATTCCCAACGTGCCTACCTGGGAAACTCAGCGCACGAAGGCCAGGTCTACAGTTCATATTTTATCCCTACAACTGTTATTGGGCAAGAGGACAACCACCCTGCCACCCCGCGTGTAAGGGTAAGATGTGTTCTACTTAGATCATCCTTTTAAGTGAAATTGACTTTAGAACCGATACCAAGAAGGGGCTAAAATGAACGAAGTAATGACACCTGAGACGGGCGCATCAGCGCCTGTCAAGGGTGGATCACTGGCTGGCGAGCGGCTGGCCGTTATTGCCTCCTTCGTTATCCCGGTCGCTCTCGTCGCCGGATTGTTTATCTTACTGCTGAGTGTTCGCGATAGCACCGAGGCGGCGGTGGCCAACGTGGCCAACCTATTGCCGGTCGGGTTCGCCTTTGCAGCGGGTATGGTGGCCAGTGTCAATCCGTGTGGGTTCTTTATGTTGCCCGCCTACATCTCCTATCACCTGGGGACCGAGGAAGAAGGCTTCTATAAGCAATCGACCTCAAGGCGGCTCTCCAAGGGGCTGCTCTTGGGGGGCGTGACAACGCTCGGTTTCCTGGTCGTCTTTGCCCTGGTGGGCGGCGTCATCTCCGCCGGTGGCCAGTGGTTGGTCCGGGTATTTCCCTACGCCGGGGTGGCCATCGGCGCGGTGATGATCGGCGGCGGCATGTACCTGTTGGTGACCCACCGCACCCTGGGCATTATGGCTGCCAGCCGGGTGACCGTCAGCCCCCAACGCAACCTGCGCAACGTCTTTGCCTATGGCATCGTGTACGCCATAGGCTCCCTGAGCTGTACACTTCCTATCTTCCTGGTGGTGGTGGGTGGCTCGCTGGCCAGCCAGGGCATCCTGGCATCCTTCGGCCAATTCATCGGATACGCTTTGGGAATGGGCTCCATCCTGATCGCGGTGACGATCGGCGCCGCTCTGTTCCAGGGAACCGTGGCCCGCTGGCTGCGCAAGAGCCTACCCTACGTGCATCGCACCAGCGCTCTGTTTATGGTCGGCGCCGGCGCTTACCTGATCTACTACTGGGTCTTCTTCGCCGGTTCTATCTTTTAGTAGATGCAAAATCGAATAGTCTCCAGGCAATACTAAGCCACCCAGGCTGGAACGGGTGGCTTTTTTGATGGCTGTAACTCACAAAGCGTAAAACGTATAGCAAGTATCTTCTCAATAATTCGGGGTAAGGGCAGTGCCTCGCGCCTGCCCAACGGGGCGACCACAAGGGTCCGCCCCTACATTTTGAGAAGATACTATAGCAACCAGATTGGAGACGGACAAGGTTAAGGCGCCGCAGGCACCAGGGAGATTCCATCACGCGACACGTTGCGGTAAAACATGCTCTGCATGGTTGCCAAGGTCTGCCAGGCATCCCTACTCATGGCACGCACAGAAAGAAACACACCGTGGCTAAGCAGGACGTCGAATCCAAGCCCGCGAGCATCACCCAAGTCCTGGGCGGTTGGTCGCTCGAGGATCACAACAACATCCACATCCGAGCTTGGGCTAGCTTCTCCGCGGGCTTTGGAGCCAAAGAGAAGGACCTCGACCAGTTGAGGGCCAAAGCGCTCCTGAGCGGCGCTAAGGTATGTCCGCAAGGCATCTGACTCGCGTTTTGATAAGCTATTCTGGGGCATCATCAGCCTTGTCCACAGCAGCATATTCTGCCAGGAATCGTATCATGCGTCCCACAAAGTCTTCCGAATTAGTTATGACCTGTCGAGCAGAGGCTTCGTTCAGGTCGGGATGCGGGGCATAGTCACTGTCCAGCCGCGCTTCGAACGCGTCGTGCAGGATCCGGCCGTATCGTGGCTCGACCAAACTGGGTTTCACCAGGAACTGTCCGAATGCCGCAATGAGTCCTTGGTGCTTGCTGCGCCATTGGCCGCGGCTGCCGAGGACAGCTGTCGCGGCGTAGAACATGGCATAGTAGGCACGCGAGACAGCCACGCGCAAGTGACCTAGCCGCAGGTTGTCCTGAGCTGCACTCAGATCCTCGTTCGCTAGCGCGATATACTCTTGAATCTCGGAAGCGCTCATTCGATCGGGCACGGTCGCACCTGTACTGTCTCTGGCGAGCAATCTCATAGATACACTCACTAAAGTCAAGTATATAGTAGGGGTGTAGAACTGTCAAAGGATCAAAAGTTGGGCAGGGCAGCGTCTGGTGGTCAGTGGTTGACCGCCGGCCGTCGCCTCACTTCATCGGTAGCTCAATGTGTGAGGGATAGACGCTATTGCACTGTACGCTGAGCAGGGGCGTACCCTGCTCGGGATAACGGTCGAAGACCGAGGCGTCGTGCCCGGCGACGGATACCCGCAGGCTGTGCCCCTTTTTGATGAGGACCGAAGTGGCGTACAGGTTGAATTTTAGCTCGGCCACCTCGCCCGGGACCAGCGGCGCGGCGTCGGCGCGCTCGAAGCTGTGATATGGTCCCAGGACCTCGTACGGCAGTTTATCGTCGGATGCCCGGCGGTGGACGGCGCGCAGCACGCCCTCGGTGATGTAGGTGACGCGGCCGTCGGGGGCTACGTCTTCCAGGTAGATGTGGAATGCCCCATCGCTTTCGGTGGAAGCGACATACAGCGTGACGACCGGGTGCCCGGTGATCTCGACGTTCGTCTCCAAGGGCGGGCTGGTGTAGGTCAGCAGCTTCGCGTCCTCGCTCGCCCGGTCGGGGTAGACCACGTCGGCCAATGCCAGCCCGGTATGCCAGCGCGTGGCATCACCGGTGGTGGCCGTCCAGTCGACCGTATAGTCGTCCGCACCTGCCTCGTCGCTGGAGGCGTCGGGGATCAGGGAACCATCCGGGCCAAAGTACCAGCGCTCCCGACTGAACCCGGCCGGCGGCCAGGTCTCGGCTGTCTTCCACGTTCCTTCGCCCAGCGTGTAGTAGGTGATGTCCCAGGTTGGCTCGGGAGCCGGGTCGTCCTTTAGATAGGCATCAAAGAACTCGACCAGCATCTGGAACTGCTCCTCCGGCGGTGGGTCCGTCGGGGTGTCCGGCGGCAAAAAGGGATCGGCGTGATCGCCGCCGCCGTGGGACCAGGGGCCGATAATCAGCTTCTGTGGATTGTGGAAAGTCAGGTAGCGGTTAATCGCCCCCTCGACAGTGGCCGAGTCCAGCCAACTCACCCACACGTACATAGGCACTCCCGAGCCCTCAATGGCCTCCCTTGAGCTGTAGGGGCACACGTCGCCCAGTGTCTTGCCCGTCGAGCCCCATTCGTCGTCGCGGTACTCGATGTCCTGGGCTATCTGAACCAGATCGAGTTGACTGCGGCCAGCGATGGCGGCGTTGAGCTGAGCGCCGTCCGGGTCGTCGTCCACGAGCCTGACGCCGGTGATGACCGTCTGGATCTGGCCACAGTCCATCCCCTGCGACTCGGCCAGGATGCACACGTCGTTGGCGTCCAGCCGCCGGGTGAACTCCTGCCAGGCTTCGATGAACCAGCGGTTAAATAGGCCGCCCGGCCTCAGTAAGTAGGCGTAGACGTCAAAGTCGTCGTATTGGGGAGCTACGGCTTTGACGGCAGGATGGTTCAGAGCCGCCGTCATTTCAGCCATGTTGCCATCGTACGATACCCCATAAGCGCCCACCCGGCCGTTGGACCAAGGTTGGGCCACGATCCAATCCACGATCTCGCCCAGGTCGGCGATCTCCTGTGCCGACCAGAGCATGGTCCACTCCCCAAACGAAGCCCCGCTGCCCCGTACATCGACGACTACCAGCGCATAACCCGCCTCAGCCCACGCCTTGTTTTCGGCGTCGATATCCATACCCAAAGCCTGAAAGACGCGGGCCATAGGGCCGGGCTGCTGGTAGCCGCGCCAATAGCGCGTCGAGCGCAGCATAGTGGACACTTCTTGTCCCGGCTCCAAGCCGGCCGGCAGCCACACGTCGGCGGCGATCTTAGTCCCGTCGGTCATGGTCAGGTACAGGCTTTGGCGCTGGGCCGGGCTGCGTGTAGCTATCAAAAAGGCCACCACGCCAGCAAAGACCAACAACACCAGTGGGATAGCCACGAAGAGAAGCAATTTGCGGGTGCAACTTTTCTTCTTGTTTGGTTGGGTTGTCATCTGGGGGTCCCCTCTGATGATTGGAATAGACTATCAATTATTATACGCAATGGAGAGTATAAGAGTTGCCATCTAGACCAGGGCAAGAAATTAACCTTAAAAATATCTTTACAGGGTATTGACAAAATATCGACAATATGCTATAATGGCCTCTAAGTCAAGGTTTTACAAAGCCACCGGATGGTCCGGGATGCGATAGAGGGGAATGAGGAGGTGTTTGTAATAAAAGGAGCCAAAATCGGATCGAAGTAGTCGGTAGTCTGTTTGAGACAATCATCCCACCAAGACATAATACACAGCTTTGTAACACAAACGCTTTAAAGACACGCAGAGTTTAGAAAACCAATTAAAATCAGAGGAGAACAAAAAATGATTAGCCGTGTGACAAGAGTAATACCTATCGTAATGGTGATGGCCTTGCTGGCCGTCAGTGCCATACCAGCCCTAGCTGCCCCACCGAACCAGGCTGAGGGGGACATCGTCGATATCGCCGTCGAGAACGGCAGCTTCACTACGCTGGTGGGCGCAGTCGAGGCCGCCGGATTGGTGGACACGCTGAAGAGCGAGGGACCCTTCACCGTCTTCGCTCCCACCGATGAGGCTTTCAACGCACTGCCCGAGGGCACCGTTCCCGCCCTGATGAACGACATACCGGCCCTGACCGACGTCCTACTGTATCACGTGGTGCCAGGCAAGGTGATGGCCGCCGACGTGGTCAACCTGAGCTCGGCCGACACCGCGCTGGGTGAGTCGGTCTCCATCCGGGTTGAGGACGGCAATGTGTACATCAACGATGCTCAAGTCGTCATCACCGACATCGAGGCTTCCAACGGCGTGATCCACGTCGTCGACGCCGTGATCATCCCGCCGGCCGAAGAGCCGGCCACGATGCCCGAGACGGGTGCCGTTTTGCAGCCCGAGATGGACATTGTGGACACCGCGATTGAGAACGGCAGCTTCACCACGCTGGTAGGCGCAGTCGAGGCCGCCGGATTGGTGGACACGCTGAAGAGCGAGGGACCCTTCACCGTCTTCGCTCCCACCGATGAAGCTTTCAACGCACTGCCCGAGGGCACCGTTCCCGCCCTGATGAACGACATCCCGGCCCTGACCGACGTCCTACTGTATCACGTGGTGCCGGGCAAGGTGATGGCCGCCGATGTGGTCAACCTGAGTTCGGCCGACACCGCGCTGGGTGAGCCGGTCTCCATCCGGGTTGAGGATGGCAATGTGTACATCAATGATGCCCAAGTCGTCATCACCGACATCGAGGCTTCCAATGGCGTGATCCACGTCGTCGACGCCGTGATCATCCCGCCGGCCGAAGAGCCGGCCACACTGCCTGAGACAGGGGCCGACAACACGTCTAACGCACTACCAGCCCTGTTCGCGATTGGTGCCGGATTGGTACTGTTTGGCATCGCGCTGCGCGCACTGCGCCCGGTTGGGATGGCCGGGGACAGCAAGTAAGTAGACAACAACCTTCTCCCTAACTACGGGGGGCATTGTCCTTTGACAATGCCCCCCTTTTCCAGGGCTTGTAGATGCAATGGATCGAGCAGAAGTCACCAATCCCACAATACTAACCTTTGGTGCTAGTTTGAAGAAGTCATGAGATCGTCTAAACTGTCTCTGATGCAACCAAACATTGGAGACAAGGAGACAATCCCATGACTACCGTTGATTTTATCACAGAATTGTTTTTTC
>DAOUMD010000209.1:0-68987 GCA_034412795.1 Anaerolineae bacterium | reverse complement strand
CGATTTCGCCAGACTTCGGAAGTTTTGGAAGATGATTTTGCCGCTAAATCGACTGAATAATCCAGGCAACTATGCTGGCAAAGGCGCTGTTGTAAACTTCCGAAGTCTTTCTCCGACAAGCTGCTAGATAAGGAAAAAGGAGGTAGCTAATGGCTGAAGTTGGTTGTGCCAGGCCAACCGGAGCCTCTGTCACCGGACAGCAGGCCGGGGCGGCAGAGAAAGCAGTTAGTGTTAGCGAGGAGGTTAGCATGGTAAAGGCTTTCGTGGGCAAAGCGGCTCCCGATTTTGAGGCGCCAGCGTACTACAAGGGTGAATTCACCAGCGTCAAGCTATCTGACTACCTGGGGAAATGGGTGCTCGTGTGCTTCTACCCGGGCGATTTCACCTTCGTCTGAGCCACGGAACTGGCAGCAGTTGCTGCACGGTATCAGGATTTTCAAGACCTGGGTGTAGAGATTATTTCCCTCAGCGTAGACAGCACCTTCGTCCACAAGATGTGGAACGATAACGAACTGTCGAAGATGGTTGACGGAGGTATCCCGTGGCATATGGCCACGGATGCAGCCGGCAACGTGGGCAAAGTCTACGGCGTTTACGATGAAGGGACTGGCGTTGAGATGCGCGGTCGCTTCATCATTGATCCGAACGGGGTCATTCAGGCTATCGAGATTCTGACCCCACCGGTGGGACGAAACGTCGCAGAAGCCATCCGCCAGGTGAAGGCTTTCCAACACGTGCACAAGACTGAAGGCAAAGAAGCCACACCTTCGGAATGGCAGCCAGGCCAACCTACGCTCAAACCAGGTCCAGATCTGGTAGGCAAAGTTTGGGAAGTTTGGAAACCATAACACAGTTTCGCAGGTTTGTTCCAAATAAGTCTGAAAGGCCCGATACATCGTCGGGCCTGAATTATTGTTAGTACTTATGGGCTGCAAAACCAGTTGTTTAACATATGTTTTATATGGTATAATGGCAATAGTGACCGCCTTGATTTCTTTGCGCGAAAGTGGACAATAGTAACATGGCCAACGAGAGTATCCTGATCGCTGATGATGAGCCTGATGTACTGGACCTGTGCCAACGTATTCTAACGGCTGAAGGCTACCGAGTTGAACCAGTACAAACGGGCTACGAAGCTGTGGAGCGGATCAGACGCGAATCTTTTGACCTGCTGTTAACCGATATCAAAATGCCTGGCATGAATGGCCTGGAGACCGCGCAGGCTGTGAAGGAGACAAATCCTGGAATCATCTGCGTGATTATGACCGGGTACAGCACCATGGACACCGCCATTGAAGCCCTCAAACTGGGCGTTGATGACTTCGTCCTCAAGCCCTTCGCGCCAGAGGACTTGAGCATGTCCATCGCCAAGGCACTGGAAAAGGACCGACTCCACAAAGAGAACATCCGTCTCCGGTCACTGATTCCCCTATTTGAGTTTAATAAGACGTTGCTCTCCACAGTTGAAGTGGACACGCTGCTACACCAAGTCCTGCAGTTGGCTCATGAGGAAACTCAGGCCGATATAGGTATCCTGTTCTTGAGCGAGGGAGAGGAGATTAGCGAATACATGCATCCCGCCCCGCTAGAGGAGGACGATCGGTCCCAACCGCTCCGCTCAGAGCTCGCCAACTGGATCATGCAAGACCAAGAGTATCTATCGCTTTGCCAGGGAGAGCCTTTCCAGGAGCGGTTTGAAAGTCTATTTAAGGCCCTCAACATCGATTTTCTGATAGGCCTGCCCTTGATCGCCAAAGAAGGCCAATCCCTCGGTGCACTGGTATTAGGTAAACGTTCGGAGCCCTTTGCTTCGGGCGACGCTGAGTTTCTGCAAGTAATGGTTGGCCAGGCAGCCATTGCTATCGAAAACGCCCACCTCTTCCAGGCGATCCAGCAGGCATACGACGAACTTAAACAGCTTGACCACTTAAAGAGCGAGTTTATTAACATAGCCGCGCATGAGTTGCGGACCCCCCTGGCGATTTTATTGGGTTATGCCAGCGTGATGGCCGAGGAGGAAATCACCGATCTAGATCGGGGGAGGCTTGACGTCATCATTCGCAACGCGATGCGCCTGAGTTCCCTCATAGATGATATGCTCAACTTAAGCTATTTAGAGACAGGACAAGTCCAACTCGACATTGAGGAGGTTGAACTCACCGACGTGATTCAGGAGGCCATCCTCGACACGAGGGACATATCCGGAGAGAAGGATCTCAACATCACGGTGAACGTGCCTGTCGGTTTTCCGCCATTGGTTACCGACCGAAGAAAACTGGATTTGATCGTAATGAACCTGCTGTCCAACGCTATCAAGTACACGCCAGACGGGGGAGACATCACAATCAAGGCATGGCTCGAGGACGATAAGGCCCTCGTCTCCGTAACTGATACTGGCATTGGCATCCCTCCAGAAGAACGTGACAAGATCTTTGATCGCTTTTATCAAGTTGAAGATTCCCTTACTCGCCAACATGGGGGCATAGGCTTGGGGCTGGCGATTGTAAAGAGCTTCGTCGAGTTTTGCCAGGGACATATCTGGGTGGAGAGTGAAGTCGGCAAAGGTAGCACCTTTACCTTTGAGCTGCCATTGCGGCCATCTTTGTAAATAGCTTTTGGATCGATGTGAAATGCAGGCTTTATATAGTCATCCTCCGAAGCGAAGCACCTTATATGAGGGATGTCGACTCACGTTTTCGGAATCCCACTGATGAAACCTAAACAAGCATCACCCATCAACCCACGTTCCGAGCAAGACGAAGGCGCCTCTCTGGCGCTCCTCTACCTGATAGCCAGCGAAATCCACACCTACCTGGACCTGGATGCCGTGCTCCACCGCGTGCTAATGGCGACAATTGGCACGATGGATACCCCCCACGGGAGCCTGTACATATTCGATGATCAGGGCAAAACCACCCAACGCCTGGTCATCAAAGACTGGCAAGTTCAAGACAAACAGGATGACCAAACCGACGCAGTAGTCGAAAAAGGCCTGGTAAACTGGGTGATACACAACCAACAGGGAGCTATCGTCCCGGACACTGCCCTGGACGAACGCTGGTACTCCCGCGCCAACGAGCCACCCAGATCAGCTATCGCCGCTCCCTTGCAGACGCGGAATGGCGTTATTGGCGTGCTTAGCCTCGTCCACGATCAGCCGGGCTACTTTTCCGAAAGCGATTTGGCCATGCTCACCGTCATCGCCGACCAGGCGACGACAGCCGTGATCAACGCTCGGCTTTATCAGGCCGAGCAGCGTCGTAGACAGTTAGTAGAGCAGCTACAGGCCGCTGAAATGCGCTATACCCGGCTTTTTGAAGATAACACAGACATGCTGCTCATCTTTGACTACGAAGGCAAGGTGCTGGATGCCAACCACAAAGCGTGCAAAGCGCTACTCCAAGACAAGGAATCGCTGATAGGTACGGATGTGAGCGCTTTGGACGATAACCTGCGCACCCGATTTGACAGCTCGCTCCCCGGTTGGTGCGCCGGACAGGAGATTGTCTTCGAGGCTGATCTGCCGGTGACGCCCGATCGTTTCATGCCGGTGGAGTTCCGAACCAAACGTATCGACTACGGCAGGGCAGACGGCATTGAATGGAATGGTCGAGACATATCGAGCCGACGCGAAGTGGAGCAATTGCGCCAGGACCTGACCAACATGTTGGTGCACGACATGAGAGGTCCGATGGGTAACCTCATCAACGCCATCAATACCATCCCCCTCGTCATGGGAGAGACTCCGCCCAACTCGCCGGTTGCCCAACTGATAGACATCGCTCTGCGCAGCGGCCAACAAATGCAGGACCTGATCGATTCGATGCTGGATGTAAGTCGGCTGGAGCAGCACGAAGTCCCCCTCAACCGCACACGGGGGGACGTGGATACGCTGATCCGTGCCGTCGAAGATCAGTTGTCCTCTATGGCTACGGCCAAGCAAGTCGAGCTGAGCTTTGAAGTGCAAGGTGAATTGACGGTGCCTTGGATTGACCAAGAGATGATTCGCCGCGTGTTGGTTAACCTGGTCATCAATGCCATTAAGTATTCACCACGCCGTGGACAAGTTCACGTGGTCGCGAGCGAGAGCGAGGGACAACTTAAGTTTTCTGTCACCGACGAGGGGCCAGGTATTCCCCCCGAATACCAATGGCGTATCTTCGATAAGTTTGCTCGCGTCCAGTTCAAAGATGCGCCATCGGGTGTCGGGCTGGGTTTGGCTTTCTGTCGATTGGCCGTAGAAGCTCATGGGGGACGTATCTGGGTGGAAAGCATCTCCGGGCAGGGGAGTACTTTTTTGTTTGTTTTACCCTTGTTAGAGCCCTCACGAAGTCCCCACGAAGTCCTTGCAGAAAGTTCGTGAAGGAGCTGAGAGCCGACGAAGATGACTGAACGCTCATATTATGCCGATTCCTACAGCACCTCCTTTGACGCCCGCGTAGTGGAATGTTTGACCCTGAACGATTCCCCGGCGGTAGTGCTGGATAGCACCGTCTTCTACCCCACCAGCGGCGGTCAACCCCATGATACGGGAACGCTGAACGGAATCCCCGTAGTGGATGTGGTGGAACGAGAAGAAGATCAAGCAGTCATCCATGTGCTCTCCTCCACCCCACCTGAGACCGTAATGCAGCCTGACGACCAGGTGCAGGGCGAAATTGATTGGGCGCGCCGCTTTGACCTTATGCAGCAGCACACCGGCCAGCACCTGCTGTCGCAGGCCTTTGTACAGATTGCGGAGGCCGACACCGTTGGCTTTCACCTGAGCGATGATGGTTATAGCACTATTGACCTGAACAATAACGCGTTGAATGACGATAGCATCGCACGCGCCGAAGGATTGGCCAATCAAATCATATTCGAAGACCGCCCCGTCCTCGCCCGCTTTTTGGAGCCAGGCGAGGTCGCCACACTCCCATTGCGCAAAGTGCCGCCCGCCAAGGATTCGATCCGCATCGTACAGGTTGAAGGCTTTGACTGGTCGGCTTGTGGTGGCACCCACGTGGCCCGCACGGGCGAAATCGGTCTCGTCAAGGTGATACACAGCGAACGGCGCGGCTCGGATACGCGGATCACCTTTCTCTGCGGTCATCGGGCGCTAACCCACTACCAAATGTTAAACGCTCTGACGCGCGACCTGGCACTGCACCTGACAACAGGGGTCGAGGAGCTGCCAGAGGCGCTTGTACGACTACAAAACGAAGCCCGCATGGCTCGCAAGGAGCGGGATCGGCTACGCGAACTGCTGCTCGACTACGAAGCTGCGGCTCTGACTGCCGGCGCCCAGCTCATTGGGCCGGTCTCGTTGGTGCGCCAGCAATTCGAAAACCGCGAAATGGAAGAAGTGCGGCGACTGGCAACGCGTATCACCAACCAGCCTGGCCACGTTGTGCTGCTGGGGGTGACAGGAAAGAAAGCACAACTCATCTTTGCCCGTTCCACCGACCTGATCTACGACATGCGCCCTCTGCTCCAGGAGGCCTGTAGCCTGGTAGGCGGAGGTGGCGGAGGTGGCCCAGAACTGGCTCAGGGAGGAGGTCCCCACTTTGATCATATCGATCAGGCACTCCAACACGCCACGGACATGCTGCGCCAACAAATAAAACACGCCGGGGAAGCGTGAGGTGAATGAGTTTGACCCTATCGCCCGATTCTATGACCTTTTTTACGGTGAGCGGGATGATGACGTGCACATGTACCAGGATTTTGCGCTGGCAGCCGACGGCCCAATCCTGGAGTTAGGTTGTGGAACCGGACGCGTGCTCATCCCTTTGGCCCTCGAAGGACATCGCGTCACCGGCCTGGAGCTTTCTGAAGCGATGCTGGCAACGGCACGCGCCAAGGCCGAGACAGCTCGCGTGGATGAGCAGGTCAGCCTCATCCAGGGCGATATGCGCGATTTTGAGATGCCCGTACGCTTTACTTTAGCCTTCATCCCCATCAACACCTTTATGCACTGTTACGATACCCAACAGCAACTTTCCTGTCTGCGCTGTATCCATCGTCACCTGCAGCCAGGTGGCCAACTCGTTGTGGACGTGTTTCACCCAGATCCGCAAACACTGCTGGAGTCGGATGGCCGTCTGGTTAGCGAAGGCACCGTACTCGACCCCGAAACGGGACACACCATCCACCACTTCTACACCCGCCGCCTGAGTCTGGCGACCCAAACACAAAACATCACCTTTATCCTGGATGAAACAGACTTGGCGGGTACCGTCCGCCGGACACTCTTCCCTTTCCGTATGCGATTCGTATATCGCTACGAGATGGAACTACTGCTGCACACGGCTGGTTTCAGCCTGGAAACAGTCTACGGCTCTTATGACCTGGAACCGTTCGACAGCAGCAGCGAAAAGATGATTTTCGTCGCTCGTGCGGACTGAGGTCAGCGCCAACCTCCTCTTCGTGTTAAGGCCGCGTCCAAGAATAACTTTTTACGCCTTACGTTTTACGAATTTGCCTGGCAAAGCAGGTCAAATTGCCAACCAGTTCTCTTGGCAAAATGAACCATGCCAAAGACTATGCCCTGAAAGGACTGTGCGATGACTCGATCCGACACCGCTACCCAAATCCCTCTCATTTTAGTAACCAATGACGACGGTATCCATTCCCCCGGCCTGCACGCTGTCGTCAAAGCGGTGTGTGATTTGGGAGAAGTGATGGTGGCCGCGCCCCGGCAACAACAGACCGGTGCCGGCCGCAGCTACCCCCCTGTGCGCGACAAGTCGATCTACCGAGAGGAAATACCCGTAAACTGTCAGACCGTGACTGCCTACGGGTTTGAAGCTTCACCAGCGCAGGCGGTGATGGCTGCTCTGCTTGACCTGGCCCCCCGCCCGCCAAGTTTACTCATCAGCGGCATTAACTATGGTGAGAACGTGGGCACCAGTGTCACCACCTCCGGGACGGTCGGGGCAGCCATCGAGGCGGCCAGTCTTGGGGTGCCGGGCCTGGCCGTGTCGGTGGAGACGCCCAAAGAATTTCACTACCAACACTCGGACACGATAGACTTCACGGCCGCCGCTGCTTTCACTCGCCGCTTCGCCCAAATCGTGCTGGCCGGGGAATTACCGCCCGACGTGGATATTCTCAAAATTGAGGTGCCCAGCGACGCCACACCCGAGACTCCATGGCGGATGGTTCGCGTCTCGCGCCAGCGCTACTACGTACCCCTGCCCAGCGGCCGGCTCAATTTGGGCGATCAAAAAGGAATAGATTACACGCGTGTGATCAACTGGGACACACTGGAGACCGATTCCGATGTGCGAGCCTTAGCCAGGGACCGTGTGGTGTCGGTTTCTCCCCTCAGCATTGACCTCACGGCCCGAGTTGATTTGGACGAACTGGCCGCGGACCTCCAACAGCGCGACCGGCACAAGTGAGATATGGCGGCAGTATGCCAAGAGTTGTGAAATTGTATCATTACACGCACAAAAGTTGGCTTTTTACACAAGGTCTGAAATACTACCGATATGGCACACAAAGACAAGCGGATTCAGCTATTTCTTGAGGAATTGGCGAGTTCGTCGGCCACACCGGGAGGTGGTAGCGCCGCTGCCCTGGCCGGAGCGATGGGCGCAGGGCTGGTTGGTATGGTCTGCAGACTGACCATCGGCAGGAAGCGTTTCGCCGATGTGGAGGACGAGTTACGTGGCGTGCTTAATGAGGCTGAGGCTCTGCGCCTCCGCTTGACCGACCTGGCCGAGGCCGACACCCAGGCCTTCGATCAAGTGATGGCAGCTTATCGCCTGCCAAAAGAGACACCGACAGAACAAGCCGTCCGGCAGACGGGCATCCAGTCAGCACTCCAGGGCGCGACTCTGGTCCCGTTGGAGACAGCCAGGGCCTGCAGGGCTGTCGTCAACCTGGCCGATCAGGTGATCGAGAAGATCAACCCCAATGCCCTGGGCGACGCTGGCGCTGCTGTCTTGTTGGCGGAAGCAGGACTTAAAGGCGCTCAACTCAACGTAGCCATCAACTTGACGGCCATCCAAGACCCCATTTTTGTGCAGGAAACGCAGGAGGACTTACGCAGGATATTGTCCGACATTGACCCGGAAAAAGAGGGTCTACGCAAAATAGTGGGGTGTAACGCCATTTCTGGAGCATGTCATCCTGAGTGACGCAGGAGCGAAGGATCTCGTTTTCCCTTGTGAGACGAGACCCTTCGCTTCGCTCAGGGTGACATGCTCCCTACCCGCTGTTAACGTACCTTGGGAAAGCCCTATTCCGACCAAAACTACTTGACAAGCCGAAACGGCCATGCTAGTATGTTGTGCGCTGAATTCGGGCACAAGCCTGACGTCCTTCCCAATTTTTTATCCCCAGAAGCCACGAGGTTTTCCGCCAGAGATAACCTCAAATTATTTTTAAGCGAGGAGGCTTTTAAGTATGATCACCATCCGACACCCCGTACCCAGCGACATTGAGATTGCCCAGGAAGCGGTCCTGACACCCATCAAAGAGGTAGCCGAGGCCGTGGGCCTGACGGAAGACGATCTGGACTACTACGGCAAATACAAGGCCAAAGTCCACCTGGACGTCCTTGAGAAGTTCAAGGATCGTCCCCAAGGCAAGTACATTGACGTCACCGCCATCACCCCCACGCCACTGGGCGAGGGCAAGACGACCACCACGGTGGGCCTCAGCCAGGCGATGGGGGCGCATTTGAGCAAGAACGTCTTCACCTGCATCCGCCAGCCCTCGCAGGGTCCCACCTTCGGCATCAAAGGTGGAGCCGCGGGTGGCGGCTACAGCCAGATTGTGCCTATGGAGGACTTCAACCTGCACCTGACGGGCGACATCCACGCCGTCAGCGCGGCTAACAACCTGCTGGCCGCGGCCATTGACGCCCGCATGTTGCACGAGCGCAACTACGGCGAGCGCTTCAAGACCGTCACCGGTCTGGACCCGCTCAACATCAACCCGTACAGCATCACCTGGAACCGGGTGGTGGACGTCAACGACCGCGAGTTGCGCAAGGTGGTGCTGGGCTTGGGCGGCCGGGTGGATGGCTACCCGCGTGAAGGAGGCTTCGACATCTCGGTGGCCAGCGAGGTGATGGCCATCCTGGCCCTGACGACCGGGCTCAAGGACATGCGCGAGCGACTGGGCCGCATCGTCATCGGTCAAAACTGGGCCGGCGATCCGGTGACCGCCGAAGACTTAGGCGTCGCCGGGGCCATGACGGTCCTGATGAAGGACGCCATTATGCCCAACCTGATGCAGACCCTGGAGGGCACGCCAGCATTTGTCCACGCCGGCCCCTTCGCCAACATCGCCCACGGCAACAGCAGCATCGTCGCCGACCAGATTGCGCTCAAGCTGGCCGACTACGTAGTGACCGAGAGCGGCTTTGGCGCCGACATCGGCATGGAGAAGTTCTTCAACGTCAAGTGCCGCTATTCGGGCCTCATCCCCAACGCCGTAGTACTGGTGGCCACCATCCGCGCCTTGAAGATGCATGGTGGCGGTCCCAAGGTGGTGGCCGGGCGCGACCTGGACAAGGCCTACACCGAGGAGAACCTGGAGCTGCTGGAGAAGGGCGGCGCTAACCTGGCCAAGAACATCGAGATCGCCAAGCTGTTCGGCATCCCGGTGGTGGTGGCCATCAACCGCTTCAAGTACGACACCGACGCCGAGATCAAGTTGGTCAAGAAAATCGCCGAAGAGGCAGGCGCCTACGCGGCGGTGCCCTCCAACCACTGGACCGAGGGTGGCGCCGGGGCGGTGGAACTGGCCGAGGCGGTGGTGGATGCCTGCGAGCAGCCCAGCGATTTCGACTTCCTCTACCCCCTCGATCTGTCCATCAAGGAGAAAATCGAGACCATCGCCACCAAGGTGTACGGAGCGGACGGCGTGGATTACACGCCGTTGGCCAGCCAGCAGATTGCCTCCTACGAGAAGGCCGGTTTTGGCAAGCTGCCGATTAACATGGCCAAGACGCACCTGAGCATCAGTCACGACCCGGCCTTGAAGGGTGTGCCCAAAGGCTTCGTGCTGCCCATCCGCGAGGTGCGGGCCAGCGTCGGGTCTGGCTTCATCTACCCGCTGTGCGGCGAGATGCGCACTATGCCGGGTCTCCCCTCCAAGCCGGTCTTCATGAACGTGGACCTGGATGACGAGGGCAAGGTGGTGGGGCTCTTCTAAAAAGTAGCTCAGAAACCAGGTTTTTTGGATAAACCTGGTTTCTCTGCGTAGCATGCAAAGGGCGCCGGTTTTGAAACCGGCGCCTTTTTTTTCCCGTCTGTCCGCGAGTCAAAATTCTCGCGACCGGCGCACATGTTTCAGGGTAACTATGTAATGCGTGATGCGTCAAACGTGATACGTGACGACTGCGCATCACGCATCACGTTTGACGTTTTACGTTTGACAGAGTCGTACAAGAAGATGAGACATGATATAATCCTCCAAAGCTACCGTCACCTTTCTCAGAGCCAGATGTCAGGTAACGCTGGCTGAGATGAAGTAGAATGGGAACCAGGCAACCAAATTACCCCCCCTCCTTCATTTACCTGGAGCCATGGAGCAGGAGAGCCAACACAGGAGAGCCAACATGGAAAGCGAAGTTGCATACCCCGGAGATATCAAAGAGCTACGCCCGCTGGAGCTTCACTATTTTCGAGTCCCCCGCGAGCGATGGGAACTGATGCTGACCCGCGCCCGCCAGATGGGGGCGGATGCCATCAGCACGCTCGTCCCCTGGTCGTGGCACGAGCTGCGCGAGGGCGTCTTCGACTTGACGGGCATCACCCACCCGACGCGGGACGTGACGGACTTCCTGGAGACGTGCCAGGTAATGGGCTTCCCGGTCATCTTGGAGGTGGGCCCCTACTTCGACGCTGGATTGCTGGGAGGCGGGCTGCCCGGCTGGTTGCTGGGCGAACACCCCGAGATTCGGGCGCTGGGCCCCGACTCGCAGCCGCGGCGCGCTCCCGCATCGGGGAGCACCATGCCCTCTGCCGAGCACCCAATCTTCCTCAAACACCTCGAAGGCTGGTACCGGGAACTGGGGAGCGCTCTGGCAGGCTGGGCCTGGCCGGATGGCCCGGTCGTTGCGCTGAGGGTAGACCACCCCGGCCCGGACGAGTCCCAGCCGCCGGCCGAAGGCATCCCCGCCCATTGGGACTACAACTCCCACGTGGTCGATGTGCAATGGCCGGTCTGGCTGCGCCAGGGTTACGATGGCATCGACGCGCTCAACACCGCCTGGGGGAGTGACTACCATTCATTTAGCGACGCGGAATTCCCGCGCCAATTTGAAGCCTTGGAGGGGTTTACGCAGCGACTGGATGACGCCACCCGCTTCGTGGACTACGCCATCGACCACGCCAGGGAGACCTACACGCGCCTGCTGCGTGAGGCGGGCTGGGGGATCCCGATCCTGACCGAGAAGAGCGGGCCCCCAGTCAGCCACGTCGCCCAGGTAGATCCCGACCCGCCCCAGGTCGGCGCCGGCGTCCGCTGGGCAATGGGTGCCCCGCTGCGGGCCGACGGCTGGCCGCGACGCCGGTTCTGGGCGGTGAAGGCGGCTACCCTGGAGATGGAGGCCGGGGTAAAGCCGGTGGAGGGAGGAACCCTGGTCACAGCCGCGGAGAGCAGCCGCTTCCGGCTGTCGCGCCCGGCGGGCAATTACGGCATCTACCGGCTGTTGCTCGGCGGGGAGATGGTGGAGGCTGACGGCCGCAAGCGAGGTGATACGCTTTACCTGGATTACCTGGCAGCCGACGAGCTTGGGGAGACGGATATGGTCGTCATCCTCGACGACCCGTCCGCGCCGCTGACCGGATTCCTGAGAGAGTACCTGGTCTCGTTGGCGATGGGCAGAGCGAGCGTGCTACGCCGGGCAGGAGCCATGTGCCAGGCGCTGGCCGAAACCCTGTCAGGCCCCCCGCCCCCGCCCGGCAGAGAGGAAGCGCCAACCTCACAGATCGCCGGCGAAGACCTGGCGGCCGCAGAACAAGGCCTGGCGGAAGCGCACCGGGCGGCACGCCGGGCGGCGGCCTCAGTGGGCCGGCTGGAGCGCCTGGCCAGCGAGGTGCGGGGGGATCCGGCCTCCCCTGTCCCGGCGCTGCCTGGCGCGTCGGCGTTCTCAGCCGGGGAGCTGGAGCGGCTGAGCCCGGTCCGCGACGCGTGTGCCGGGGTCGCGCCCTTGTTGACGAAAGCCGCCGAGGCCATCCAGGCTGCCTGCCAACCGGGCGAATCAGAGACACAGGATCTGACCCTCCAGGCATACCAGGCCGCTTGGGAGGAGGCGCGGGCCGCGACGCGAGAGGCGGAAGCCACCTTGACCGACGCCCTGTCCCGGCTGCGCGCCGACCTGGCGTCCGGCGCCCTACCCCCCGTAGCCTGGACGCTCCAGGACTGGCTGACGCGCACCTTGCAGGGTCTGGCCGCAGTTGCATAATCCGCGGCGAGGGCAAAGTCGGGGTCGCGTAAAAATGTGGGATGGTTCCCTACGTTGTGATATGTAGGAGATATTTGTGGGCACGCAATCTGCGGCTTATCATTTTAGCTCAAAGACACTCCCCGTAAGTGAGCCTGGAGTCAAAGCTTTAGCCAGGTTTTGGGCGCGCAGCCTGCATATCACAGCGAATTTCAGGATTTATCGAATTCGTTCAATCCTGGAATTCGTTGTTATATGTCCGAATGGCCTACAAATAACTTCTTTTCTCATCACATACTGGGGAGCCATCCCAAAAATGTGGCATACCCTATCTATGGGTTATGAAAACGGACCACATCACATGCCCAGCCACACTCCGTCCCCGCGGACGTTGAATATTGAAGACGGTGGTCAAGGTACTGAAGACCGTTTCCACTCGATGCCGTATTCGGCCCAGTATGCGCCGCGCGTCCTGGGGCCATTGTTTCTTTTGGTTGTCCTTTCGCAAGGGCATGAGGGTGATGCGCCGTTTACGCCACAGACGCTCTTCCAGCTCGGCATCGTCGTAGATCTTGTCGCCGATGAGCGTCAAGTCACGACAGTCCAGCACCAACTCGTCCAAGACTTGAGGGTCCGGGATGGAAGCCGGCGCCAGCCCCCATTCATCAATGAGTTGATCTACGGTGGTGGTCACACGCAGACGCAAGCCGAAGATCTTGCCCTTCTTGCTGGTGACAACGCCAAAGAATTGGCTACCCACAAAGCTCTTGCAGTGCGCGCCACGGGTATAGGTCATCAACGTCACCGGGGCGCTATCCACCAGACGAATAGGGTCAGCCCGGTCCAACTGCTGATCGCGCAGGTCGCGCCGGATGGCCTCAATCACGGCAATCAAAGCCCGGCGGCGGGCATTAAACCGGTCCAGGTCTATCAGATCCGGGAACAAATGGCCCAGATACTGGCGCACAAAGGCGTAGCCTACCTCTTCGTGGCCTTGAAAGAACGTCTCAAGGATCAACGACACCGTGATCACCTCGCTATTGGAAAAGGCCGGCTCGGGACCACTGGCCCGAAGTCGCCGTCCGCGCTTGGCAATCAGTCGCTGGTAGGCATCATCCACCAGCACGTACCACGTGGTGATGGTTTCTTCCCAAGGACGCTGCGTGATATAATCGGTCAAGCCGTTCATAGGAGATCTCCTTTTCTTGTAGGGATACACAAGAATGCTCCTGTAACGGCCTTTTTGTCAAAGTACAACCTTCACTAAAACGAACCCATAGATAGGGTGGCATATAGTTCGCGTCGGCCCAGATTTTGGATAAGCCTGGGTGTGGACACTTCAGCTGAAATGCTGTATAATATACTCGACAGTTGTGTTTTGGGTTCCGTAGCGCTAGTCAGGCCCGGTTTGAGCCAAAAACTGAGCAAAAATGGTTGCAATAACCCTGCGTAGTCGATCAATATCTGGTCATAACCTTAGATTTGCTAAGGTTATGACAGAGCCGTCGATGTACAGGCAGAGTTGTCCTTCCAAAACACAACACTCGAGTAATACAAATAGACGGACTATCTAACCAGAAATCCTCCTTTACGAAGCGATGACCCTCCACCTACAAGAGATTGCAGTCGATGCCCCAAAAGAATCGAGGGGACAATGCGCGCAACTGAATGGCGGATAATAAAAGGATGTATAATTGAGTTCGGAGGAAAAACATGATTAGGCAATTAGCTATATTATTTATCCCAGGAATTTTGACTGGATTTGTTACGGCTTGGATACTAGGGTCTTGGAGTGGATTCAATTCGACTGTTCAAGTAATTATTAGTATAGTGATTGGTGGGTTGACCGTCGCCCTCTTGTTCATTTTGAGTACGCACAACCGAATTGAGCAGAGTTCTTCAGAACACACTAATGTTGCAAGCAATCTTGAAGCAAAACAAGATGTAGGAATTGGCGATATGCGAGTCACAGAATTGCCGCCTAAGGCAAGTATCGCAAGCAATATCAAGTCGAAGTCTGGCAAGATTACAATCAAAAACTTGGTTGTTGGGGAAGAGAAAGAAGAAGATGCGACGAGTTAGTTTGGATTGGTTGAGAATCAATTGGAATTCAGAGCTTAACCAAATGGAGCCACATTTATATCATCGCGGAGGATTAGTATTCATTTCTGGCAGTCGGACATCTGCTTGTAATAGCTTCTTGAAACTCCTGAGGAACATTGTTGAAGCTTCTGATGGATTGAGTATTCAACTATACCCCGAAGATAGTTCTACAAGGACACCGATAGATATTGTTGCAAAGCTTGCAGCCAAACTTGCTGTTAACTTGGACGAAGACGGTGAAACTGAAACGCCATATCAAGTCTTGCATGGCCTATATGCAGGTGGAGATATCAAAATCGAGGATGTTAATGTAAAATTTGAAGGTGCTTTGAACAGCAAAAGCGATTTAAGCCAACATACAAATATAGTGGCATGCGAGTTCAAGAAAACGATTGAAAATGATTGTAAGGTGTTGCTGATATTGTATAACTGGAAGTTGGCTCCAGAGGATTGTGTTTTTTGGTTTTGGAATGGATTATGGTCGTGTGGACTGGAAGAATTGATCGAAAAAGGACTACTTGTTGTGTGTGCAGGGGAAATGGACTTTCAGGAATTGCTTGAATCCACCTTGAATAATCACCCTGACAAGTTCATTCAACTCCCAGAAAGATATCAAGGAGATTCTCTAGAAACCGCTATCGATGATGTCGCAGTTTTGATCGGAAAAACCTCCAATCATTCCCACGAAACATCACGAGCAATAGCAAGAAGCTTGTTAGTAAATTGGGAATATTATCCTAGTCAATTGCATGCCAAACTGCCTCTTCAACAATACTTATGAATTTGGAATCCCCAAAAATGCCGCCAACGAATTCACTTGCTGACATATTTGATAGACTCCCTGAAACGATAAGAGAACCACTTATTGTGCTTAGCTCGGCCAAAGTGTTGTCCGATGAGGTAGCGACCCAACTTATCGAACAAACTGTCGATCTCTCACTAGACATAGATTTACTCTTCGATGTTTTGCATTCCGTTGATTTTGTGATAGAACGAAATAGCGAGTGGCACATTCGGGACAGTGAACGAGAGTTTCTGCTGCAATTGCTCTACAAAGATCCACATAAGCTAAAAGAATGCAATTCAGTGCTTTTAGGGATTGCAAATAATGCACACCCTAGTAATGCCGGAACCACAGTGCCAACATATTTAACTTCCAAAGCTGGAATAGCTTACCATACAGCAGTTCTTGATTCCAAAGAGGCACTAATTCATTATGCGGACGCTTATACTGGTCATAATACAGGAGAACAGTGGTTACTTGGGGAACTTGCAGGCGAACAGCAAAGATTCGGTATAATTTCAGCTAGTGCTATAGAACCCTATTTTCTCAGAGGAATGACAGCATATCGCGAGAATCGAATAAATGATGCCGATCAATTATTAAGACGTGTTTGCAAAAGCAACGAAATTCGAATTGAGGTTGCAATCGCATTGCACATTGTAGGCCTGATTCGGATACGGCAATATCACTTAAAAGAGGCAGAACGCCTCCTGCGGCGCAGTTTGGAGATTGGGGAACGATTAGGTAATCTACATCATCAATCAATGGTAATGCATTCGCTTGGAAACTTGATTGGGAAGCAAGAACCGGAAGAGGCAGAACGCCTCCTGCGACGCAGTTTGGAAATGCGCGAACAGCTAGGTGATTTATCTGGTCAATCAATGGTAATGCATTCGCTAGGTAATCTTCTTAAGGCAATCGATTTGTTCAGATCAGGCGAGCAATTTGCCTTCAGTCTCCGACTGAATCAGGAAACTGGTAATACCGATGGTTATATAAAGGTATCACGTACAATCTATCAAACGATAACAGAACTGAAGCGATCTAATGAATCAGATTCTGCGTTGGATTTTATCAACGGATGTTTAAGTATATTCCCAAATAGCCTAGAGTTAGAGATACACAAGGTAAATGTTCTGCTAGACTTGCAGAAATATCCTGATGCATTAGTGAGCATCAACGAGGTGATCAACCGCAATCCTGAGTCATCTGTCGCTTACAATACACGTGCTAACATTTATAAATCAATGGGCAAGGATACATATTCTGAGGCTCAAAGAGACTATCGATATGCCATAGAATTTGGGTCAGAACTGAAACCACGATCACGGTCAATGTTTCGACATAATCTTGCCAAGCTGTTATCAGAGATTTCTGGGAACCAAGATGAAATTGTGGCTTTATGGGAGGAATCAATTCAGATAGACCCAAAATTTGTATGGAGCTATGCTGGGTTAGGCGAATTCTATTTCAAATTTGTTAATGACATGGACTCTGCATTGAATTATCTTAATCAAGGGCTCAATATTGCAAAGAAGCACGGAATTCCGGATGCAATAAAACATATTAATGATCTTCTTTTACTTATCGGAAACGTAGTTGATCCTGAGTGATTAATCATCGGAGTTGCTTTTGTTGAAAACGAAGACTTGTTCTGTGACATAGGTTGTGGAAATGTGGTTGCTGACTGTTTTGGCGCTGATGTGGAGTTGTTGGCAATTTTCTGATTATTTTCCCCTTGGGCAATTCGTTCAACTATCTCGCGCTCGCGGTCGGTTAATTCGGGAAAGGGGATATGGCACTGGCTTAGTTAGTCGTTCCCACCACATTTTGAAAAGATGCAGTCAGCTGCCCAGCAATGGGCCGGGCCAAACAGCGCCTCGCCGTCAGCCACGGATCGAATCGTTTATAACACCTCGGCTTTATCAGCCCCTTTCAATATAATATAGCCCCTGTGCTCCGTCACATATGGCCGCAAAGAGCGAGGCGTCATCCTCAAACATGGTCAGCATAATGATGCCGGTGTCGGGTTTAACGGCTACCGCCTGTTGGATGGCTTCAATGCCGTTCAAGTCTGGCATGCTGATGTCCATTAGCATCAGGTTTGACTGGTACCCCGACAATCGCACAAATAGAAATGCGATAGGGACGACGCCCCACTTCGGGGGTGAAAACGCCGCCTTTTAGGGAAACGAGGCTGGTTTTCAGGCTATTTTGGGCGGTGCTTTCCCCACCAATCGGCTTACCTCAATTCCAGTTGTGCGGTTACAAAGGTGCGGTCAAAGGTAATGTTAGAACACGGATTGGCAGGATGTAACGGATTTTTGCCAGCAAGTAGTGAATCCGTTACATCCTGCCAATCCGTTGTTCTTACCCGGATGGCAAATAGGCGGCAAAGCCGAAGGAATTGATGCCCAATCGCACACCGGGGGAAGGTGCTGTCACTTCTGCACCAAGAGGATAGGGGTTGATGTTTGCACAAAACGTGCTATCTCTCACCTATATGAACACACAGTTGTCAAAGATCATTCGACCTTTGCCGACCATCCCCCGGACTACGTCCGGTTTCGGGCGAACGGGTCGCACCCAGCGGTTGCACCCGACTGCCTACCTTCCGGTTTATCAGTCACACTTTGCCAGTCAAAATGCTTGTGATTGGGGTAGGTCTTGCTGGCCCGGCAGCGGGTGAAGCGGAGACATTAGGCCCCACAGTAAGATAAACGAAAGGAAACTCTCGAGATCGTATGCGACAGACGGAGCTACCACCTTTTGTCGTTTATTTATGATAGTGGCCCGTAAAGCAAATGTAGCCGTCATCTTTCGACGTGGACCTAGTCAATGGACCCGTGTCATTAAGTGGAATACCGCCGATGATACGTTTGAATTGGGGCACTGGTTCAGAGGCCGAATATACGAGCGCCGTTGTGATCTTTCGCCCGATGGGACAAAACTGCTCTACTTTGTCAGTAAGATTAACCAGAGAACATTAAAAGATAAAGAATACACCCATGCGTGGACGGCAATCAGTAAACTCCCTTGGCTGACGGCTTTAGCTTTATGGCCAAAAGGCAACTGTTGGCACGGCGGGGGGCTCTTTGAAAGCAATGACAAGGTTTTTCTTAATCATAAACCTGAACGCGCTCAACCACATCCCAACCATCAGCCAAAAGACTTGACCGTAATCCCCAATCCAGATGCCTATGGTGAAGATGAACCGGTTTACTCGATGAGGTTGACCAGAGACGGATGGAAGGTCGTGAAGGAATGGGAATTTCGATATCACTATCCTCGTCGTGGTGGTTATATTACGGATCAACCCGAAGTAAGAGAACGTCATCATCCCCAGAAAGCTGTGATATTGGTATTGAAAAGGTCGATCTCAGGATTTGAATATCGAGAGGAGTTTGAAATAGTTAATCTGGAAACAGGGACGAATATCCCGCTTGAGAATGTCGGATTTGCAGATTGGGATCACAATGGGAGATTGGCATTGCTCAATGACGGAAAGCTAAAGATCGGGCAGTTGAATGCAAATGACGAACTAGAAATTGAAGAACTGGCTGATTTCAACAGTCAAAAACTAGAGCAAATAGAAAGTCCGGACTGGGCTAGACATTGGTAGACAGGGTCTAAGTTATGGTCGCTGGGGCGGGCGCTCGCCCCAGCGACCATTCCGAGCTGCACGTAACACTTTTGCGTTATGCGGCTCTTCAGGATGCGGGCCACTGTCATTGGCACCGCTGGCTGTCACTCCTGCACCAAGAGGATAGGGGTTGATGTTTGTCCAAAACGTGCTATCATCTCACCTATATGGACACCCAGTTGTTAAGGGTATTTGACCTTACCGCCCATCCCCCGGCTTTGCCGGTTTCGGGCGAACGGGTCGCACCCAGCGGATGGAGCCGTCGGCCTGGCGCCTCATCCGCCGCGCCGTTAGGCAGCTGAATATGCTATGACCTGGTATGCTCAACAACTCTTTGCAGAACCGAACAGCGGCGTGATTGAGGCATTGCGAGACCTTCTCGGCTTCAGTAATGCCATCTACTACATTCCACATCTCCTCAATATGCGGACCGAAGAGCAGGTTTCGGATGGCATTCTTCTGAAACCTGAAGGACCAGTCAATATACTTCGCACGATTCGGCGAGAGCCCCAGCTACCCCTAAAAGGATTATTGGTTGTTCGGGAGCTATGTGCGTCTGGCGATGATGCGACTGAATGGTTTGGAGAAGACGCTGTATTCTGGGACGCTTTGAACGAAGAAGCAGTGGCTTCCAATGATCCACTACTTGACTTTGCGGTAGTTTTCGAGAATGCACCTGATTGGTGGCGAGATGTAGCGCCGCCACCTGCAATTCTCTCGCGGTTTCAAGAGGTTGCAGAAACCACCAAATCAATAGTCGCTTACTATACCTGCCACACGTGGGGCGGTGATATTGAATGTGCATTTGGCTGGCTTTGGGATGGACAGCGAGGAACATCGAGTTTTTATCGCGCAGTCATAGCGACTGACGAAGGCGGGAAGGAAACAACGAGCTTCTACACGGATATCGCTGGTGCGTTAGCTATTGACAGCGATGGCAAGCGTTTCATTGTGAACGGTGATGTATTGACATTGTTGCTTCTGCATTTTGGTCTGCTCTTGCGTGACGGGTATTTTGAATTGCACACTAGGTCATTCCCATGGGAATGCTTTCAGTTGCCACTCCGCTGAGCTTGGTGTTAGCGCAGCGGCTTGACATCCGATGCTAGCCTCCGGCTAACAAGCAGATGAGCCGTCGGCCTGGTGCCTCATCCGCCGCGCCGTTGTGCCGCCGTCAGTCTATTCTAGCGCTGCCATCGAATGAGGTCTAGATAATGAAACCTGAACTTCCAAAACGCAAAAGTCGCCGCGAGTTGATCCTTCCGCGATGGGCGATTCCCTTCGTTTGGGCCGTCATCGTTCTGGTAATCCAGATCATTCTGCCATGGGCTATTGCCAAGCTTGGGCCTCGCTTCGGTTGGTCTCAACTAGCCCCCGCGTGGTGGAATCTCACCGGGCTCATTGCAGTCGCCACTGGTCTTGCGTTGTACACTTGGTGCCTCGCGTTCCATTTCAGGAGCTACCGGGCTTCGGTGCGCGTCGGCTTTTCTCCACCACATCTTGTAATAGCCGGGCCTTATCGGTTCTCTCGGAACCCAATGTACGTGTCGGGCCTATTCGTATGGTTCGGATGGACGGTCTTCTACGGAAGTCCTGCCGTTTTTGTCGCGCTCGTTCTCCTCTGGTCCATATTTGCTTTTCGTGTGATCCCTCACGAGGAGCGCCAGCTCGAAGCGCTATTTGGTGACGACTATCTCGACTACAAGCGTTCCATACGTCGATGGATCTGGTAGTTCTGATGAAGCTGGATAGTGCGTCGCGGTTAGACGTGGATTCCAAGTGGATGAAACATCGAGTATGAACATCAAAAAAAGAATCCTCGGTTTGATTCTCGTCCTAATCGGCCTCTACATCACAATCGCGGTGGGTGGGAAGTCCACCATCATCACGTGTGAGCAGGTCGAACAATCATGGGTCGATTGCACGACTCAGTCAGCCCCGCTAGGCATCCCGTGGGGCGAAAAGAAAACGGTTCACGGCGTACTGCGGGCCGCAACCACAGACTATGAGGGTCTGGGGCGCACCTTCGTACTGGAGCTGGAGACGGTGGAAGGGACTATCACCCTGAACGGTGACATGACTGTCAACGAGAAGGAGACGGCCGATCGCATCAACGCCTTTCTCCAGAACCCTCAAGAAGACTTACTGGAGGTCAATTACGTCGACTGGGAACGATTGGTATTGGGGATATTCTTTATTGGCGGGTTTGTGGGTATCTATCCCGGCCTCTATCTCCTCTTCGCGGGTTTCTGGCGCGACCTAGCTCACAGGATCGAGTGGGGCCTAGTTATAGGGATTACCTGCATCCTTTTCGGGGTCTTTTGCCTGTACATATTCGGGAAAGTCACAACCCTGACCTGCACACGCCTCGAACCCACTCAGGTCGATTGTCGCCAGGAGGAAAGTTGGGCAGGACTGATACCGCTGGGCAAGACACGCGCAATTCGTGACATTGAGAAAGCAGAGGCTGACCGTCGCCGTTCGTCCAATCCACGCTCGGACAAATTCAGTAGTTACAGCTATCACGTTAAACTGAGAACAGAGGAAAACGACGTCAGCGCTATAGAATGTTTTTCTTTCCCACAAGCACAGGAGATGGCAAAGCAAATTAACACTTTCATTGCCAACACTCAGGCAAACTCACTACAAGTTGACAACTTCAACTGGTTATTTGCGTTATTAGGCATAGTAGCCGTCGTCCTGCCCTGCGCTATCTTGAGCATTTTTGCTCTAACCAGATACTTTGGAGATGGAATAACCACACCACAAACTTGACAGAACAGTGGTGCTCAAAGGAATATGGAAATGTCTGAATCCAACAGAAAGAGAGTTTATAGAATCGGCGGAATAGCTGCTTTACTTACTGTTGCAGTGGCATTTAGCGAGGGTGCCATCAATTTCCTGCCCGGAGGGAACGCACCTGTTGAAACGGCAGTCGATTGGTTTACACAATTACAAACCAATTGGTTTATGGGACTCAGAAACCTGGGACTTCTGAATATCCTCATGGTTGCTTTGGGAATTCCTATGTATTTCGTCCTTGAGAGATTTCCCCTCATGTCACTGAACAAGGCACGAAACTGGTGTATGGCGTAGTATGCCACTCACGGGACTTCCCTCTGTGCCCAAATAGGTGAGACAACTCTGCTCAGGAAATAGGTGTCATCAGGTTGACATCCTCCGCACTTTTTCCACTGCCCAGTACAATCTTTCTGCCACATCAGGGGCGCACCTGTCATGGAGTAGTTGATGGGCGTACTGGTTGTAGTAGGCTCGGACGGTTCTGTATGATATAGGAAGGTGGCTCTTGACCCATGGCCACCCAAGATACTGGTGACAGTGTGCTGCCAGATGTCTTTGCAGAGCGTCCCATTCGACTGGGGTCTCCCTGACGATTGCGATGAACAGATTGTGCGTTTTCACCCGGTAGTCTACAGGGGTATCAGCCAGATCATCAACAATCTGGACTAGCATCCCATAATTGAAGAAAGTAGCGCTCACGCTGCTGGCTAACGACGGCGCAATATCGTATACCTGACCCAGAATGGAACTCCAATAATACCAAAGCATTCCTGCAGTCTGACACTTCACCCTCAGTGTGTTGTCGAGCGTGTCGGGGGCGCCAGCCCAATCTTGCATGGCTCTCAGAGCATTCCAGCGAAATTCGTTTATCAGTTGGACAACAGATTTTCGAATTCGAACTGTTATTCCAGGTGCCTTGAGAAGGCGACAGAGTCCCTGCGAGGTGAGACGTACCTCTGGCAATTGTTTGATATAGCCTGGCTCGTTGAGCCAGACGTTTCTGCTATCAAAGGCATCGATGTAACTGTCTATCTGGCAAATATGTCTCAGAAAAGCCTCGGCCACAAGAGACTTCTTTGGATTCCGCAGAATGGCCTGTAGCTGACCACAGTACTCCCCCCAAGAGAACAGACAGAACGCATATGTCCACATGACTATCCTCGGATAGAGGGCAGACAAACTAACCTCATCTTCCGATCCAAGGTTCTTTTGAAAAGCTGCCAGGTTCCTGAGCAGATCCGGCCACTGAAGGGGCAAGACGCAGATAAATGGTATATCCGCTATGGCAATCAGAGGCATCCGTCCCATGCTTTCGGATGGCACTCTGAATATCCATCTCTGAAGGACAGTGTGCAACACTTTGCCGATCATTGAGATCCTGGCATGTCCTCATATAGGCTAAGGGAGAAACTCCGTAACCATAGAAACGAGACGGTCAGATATTTGTCCCACGAAGGGAGTTACCAGAGCCGTCAATGTGAATCGCACGATGTTGGCGAAGGTAATTGGCCAATCTGATATGGATTCAATCTCACTCACCTGTTGAACTAGCAATGTCCTTTCTTTGTAGAGTACCTCAAGGTTTTCCAGGTAGACAGGTGTCTCATCTTCCAAACCCGTAGTGCCGGTTGATATTGCGGTTTGAATCTGTTCGGATAGTTGAGACAATCGTTGCTCGTACAAAGCAATTCTCTTTTTCTTCGCCTTGACAATGGCGCTGTGTCCGGCGAAAAGTGGTGATAGGAATGCAAACAGTAGGGCAACCGACGCGATGAAAGACAAGAGAACGCTTGAAAACACCACCTTGGGATCAGAGAGAGGTTTTATGAAGCTGGACGCAATCAGCACAATCGCAAAGGCAAGAAAAGCCCATGATCCAACGCCGATGCTCAAGTCGGTGACGGCCTGCAACCTGCGATAATAGTCCAGCTTCAGGGGTCTGCGAAGCATGTCGCCAATGATCAAGCCGGTACCCATAATACCCGCCACACCACTCCCCAGCAGAAACCCCATCGCCAAGACATAGTAGAAAGCGTAGACCAACGCAAAGAACAACGGTCGGGAAGAGGCCACCCAAGACGACCCAAGCCACATTTTTGTCGGCGTTGTCCATAGGGAGACCGTGTCAACCAGCCCTACAAATCCTATGGGAATACCGGCAAGGATCATGATTTCAATCCGATTGGCGACTCGGTTGGCCCATTTATTCACGACCGCCATCGCCTCGGCCTGGTCTATATCGAGAGCGGGAACCAACCTATCAAGCTCACGCGGAAAGTTTACGTAAAACCAGTGATAGGCGACAAGTGACAGAGCTATCACCAGCGGTCCACTGTAAGAAAGAAAACTGAAGAAGTACACCCGGAACACTCCCAAGAGAGCCGCCAAGCAGGCCGCAATAATCATCGGTAGCAACGAAATGATGGCAATGATGAGATACCAGGGGAGTCCCTTTCGGCCATAGAGCCAGAAAACCCAATTCTTTGAGAGTGCACTTCGAATCCTCTCTTCGTTCATAACGTCCTCCCATTCTTTGCACGTCTGCACACAATGGTGACTAACGGAGCGCGTCCGCCTGTCTACGCCTGTTCACAACTCGCAGTCTTTTACCTTCGATCAAGACCTCACGCATGACTCCAAGCTCAGGCGGTCCCGTCCCGATTTCTGACCAAGAACGAAATGTATGGGGTGCCCGACAATCCATTTTATCTAACCTGGCCGATGGATACGAAGCGCCCGGCACACCAAACCCTTTCCCTCGAAATCAAAACACTGCTGCCATCCCTGACGCAAAGAGATTTGTGTCAGTCTCAAGACGAAACTCAAGAAGAATCAGAAGTCGCCACCGCTAACCAGGTGGCGACGTCGTGGTAGGGGATTGAGGAAGCCCGAGTTAGGTGTAGTCACACCTGGTTCGGAATGCCCCTTGCTTGCGGCGAGGGGTTTTCTAATTGACTACAGTATACCACTTTCGCTCTGTGATGGCAATGGATTCCACATAGCCGTAGGCCACCAATGCGGGGACGTATTCTTACATCATGCCCCTTACGCGCGGGTATTCTGGGCGTATTCTTTATCGGGTTCTGGCTAAATCCTGTCCCGAACACATCGTATCACAGATGCATTGATCACTTCGCGCTGCCCTTTGCCTACATTCCGATAATTGAGATTGGAATTCCACGCAAACATTGCGGCTGTCATATCCCGTGTACGCCACAAAGTTTCCAATGCCTTGCGAGCTAACATCCCTTTGGCATACATCCGCTTGTTCAGGCAATCATTCAACCTCGCCAGTTCTTCGGGCGTCATGTTTCCAGGCCAGTGAATCACCTCAGTCATATCATAGTGATTCCAATCCTCAGGGAAATTAGTGTAAAGCAGTCGCCCTTCCTGATGGTAACGCTCAAAAAGCCGTGTGCCGGGCAACGGTGTCAACACGGTAGTCTGCATAACGTCGACCCCAGCACCCATTATATACTGCATTCGTCGTTGCAACTTTTCGGGAGTGTCACTATCCATGCCAAAAATGAATGCCCCCAACACAGCAATCCCTGCTCGTTGGATACGACGAAAGGCTTCCGTGTAAGAATCCACACCACACTTCAGATTGATTCGCTTGTTGATCTCTGTCAGTGCATCTACTTCTTCTGCTTCCAGACCCAAAAAGACCATCTTGCACCCCGCTTTACCTGCCCAGTGCAGCACTTCTTCATCGTCAGCGAAGTTCAATGAAGCCTGACAAAACCAGCACTTTTCCAATTTGCGCTCAGACATTCCCTTGAAAAGCTCTAGCGCCTGATCTCGGGATTTCTTACCATACCCGATGATGTTGTCGTCAACGAAAAAAAGCATCTTTTGAGGAATGATTTCTAATTCTGCCAACACTTCCTCTGGTGGACGACGCCGGTAGCGTCGTCCATTGAAGGCTGTAACCGAACAGAATTCACAATCCAGCGGACAGCCGCGCGATGTTTGAACAGAAGCGAACATGTAGTCAGGATGAAACAAGTCGCGCCGCGGCCAGGGAGTACGCTCCAATGTGCCTGCTGTGCCTCGATAGAGCGGTTGTAGTTTCCCTGCTTCAAAATCGGCGATCACCTGGGGCCACACACTCTCGACTTCACCAATAACCACAGTATCCATATACCGCAGCGCTTCATTGCTGCGCATCGATGCATGTATACCTCCCATAACAACCGGTATGTCCCGTTCTCGGTAAATTGCCGCAATTTCATAGGCGCGATTTGCTGAGGCCGTAAAGGCCGTAATTCCTACCAGATCTGCTTCCTGAAATTGGAAAGTTTCCCAGTTCTCATCAATCAACGAAACTTGCCAGTGATCAGGCGTCAGCGCCGCAACAATCCCCAGACTAATGGGTGGAAAACGAGAACCTTTGTTCACAGTCAGGCCAATACGCGCCGGGTTGACGGGGTTAACTAAAAGAAGTTTTCTCTTCATTGTTTGCCTCTATTGCCACGTAAACCCTAATGCGTGTGAAATTTGAAGGAGCAGACGATGTAGTGTTTGTTGCTCTTCGGTGTTCAACATTGAAATAAAATCACGGGTATAACGAATCGTGCCGGCGATAACTTCGCTGTATGCGAATTGCCCCGGTTCCGTAAGGTGCAACCACCAGGTACGACGGTCACGCTCATCACGCTCCATGCTTACCAACCCTTTTTGCGTTAATCTACGCACGTAAACAGAGATAGTGCTGGCAGCGACATCCATACGTTGAGCTAACTCACTTGAACTAATGGGCGCAGATTGTCCAATGACCATCAGAACGGCACAGTCATATACAGTCAGCCCCGTCTGTTCAAGGGGATTTTCCTTAGCCATTCGCGATTCGTAAGCGTGAGCCAGGGAAAATAAGGCTTGGTTGATTTGCAGAAATTCTTTGTCTGTAAGTGACATGCTTTCTCCATATGATTAGATGGACTAATGATTAGATAATCTAACGATTATATTGTATAACTACCTGGTTGCTTTGTCAAGATTTCACACCTCCAATTGCAGGGCAAACGCAGCTTATTAATACTGGTCGCCTGCTCCCTCACAAGGCAGAGAGAGCAGGCGACGGGTTTCCGCCGAGGGAAGGCGCTTACGCCCCTGCACCTGGGGCGGTCGGAGTTGATGTTTTATGGTTTGGGTGTAGACTTCAGTGAAAACATCGCACCAACGTGGGTACACAGTTACAAACTGGTCAAGGTGGTGGATCCCAGCGCACCGGTCACGGAATTCAACGTGTGGTTCAAGGTCGATTCCAAAGCTCTGAGGTTCCAGTGGCGGTTGGGCTGGGAAGAAGCTTCCGTCAGTTTTGAAACTCTCAGGTAATATCTTTTCTTCTAAAAAATAATATTGATAGAAATGAAAAGATCAGAAAAAATAGAAGCAGTAACGTGGGATTCAGGATTGAAAATGAATGATGGATAAGAATGGATCCCGGTTTGTAATAATGAAAAGGGTTTAAAAAAGAAATTCTATCCAGGTAAGGATACAATTTTGCCAGTGCTTCTTCATACATAAAGAAAAAGCCCATGATGCCTAAAGTAAAGAATACGGAAAGTGTTTGCTGGGATGTCCATACGGAAATAAATAATGAGAGCGAAGCAAAGATCATAGATATAATAAATCCCATCAGAAATGCCTGTACAATTAGTTTGAAATTTATAGGGAAACCAGTTGTTAAAATTCCTAACATACAAATCAATAGCGTAAAAATGGTTGATATCAACATAATCACAATCACTGTAATCATCCGGCTGATTATCAACCCGCTACGGGTAATGGGATAAGACAACAGGATGTCAATGGTATTTCCCTCAATTTCTTTGGCCACAATATTAGCAGCAAGTATAGAAGCGAGCACTCCAAACGCAATCCAGTAAGTAATGTGAAAAATCTCGAGGTATAACCATCCATAAATATCGGTGAAACTGTAAATTGGGTCCCCGAAAAGGTCTTTCATAATCTGAGGCCAGCTATCAGCAACAGCCAGAGCGTCCTCAAACGGCATATCAGGAAAAATGGTTACTAGAAGCAAAGTAATAAGGGCCATACTCGCGGTTACGATGAGAGATAGCCTCCAGTTCCTTTTAAAAAAATTGAATACCAGTTCCCTTGCTATCATTTTTATTTATCCTCATAATATCTAAAAAATACATCTTCGATCCGGGGAGTTTCGCAGATAAAATCTCTGATCTTTATCCCTGCGAGTTGATCGATCAGTTTTTGCATATCACCGTTAAAGTAAAACTCAACCCGTCCATTTTTGATTGTGAACTTCCGGGGTTCAATAATATTGCTCAGTTTTTCGACGGTTCTTTCCGGCGCTTCCAGAGTCTCGACCTTTATATTCTTCCCGACCATTGTCCGGTAGTTTGTCATTTCCTCCACATGGATCAATTTCCCCTTCTTGATTATTCCCACCCGGTCGCAAACCTTTTCTACTTCACTCAAAATATGAGAAGACAAAAATAGGGTCTTCCCTTTCTCCTTTTCTTCCAATACCAAACTAAAAAACTCCTCCTGCATAAAAGGGTCTAAACCCGACGTAGGTTCATCGAGTATCAGGAGCCGGGGATTGTGCATAAGTGCCTGTATAATCCCGATGATCTGCCTCATTCCTTTTGAGTAAGTTTTGATCTTTTTATCAAACCGGATATTGAATCTCGCCTGCAAGCTCATTAGATTTTCATCATATTGCCTACAGTTTTTCCCCGTTCGTAATTTCAGAAAATGATACAGGTACTCATTCCCGGTCAGTTCCTTATATAGCCCGATATCTCCCGGTAAGTAACCGATATCTTTAACAATTTTCAGATGGTGCGTCATTTTGTTTTTTCCGAAAATGGTTATTTCCCCTTTTGTCGGTTTGATCAGCCCGATTATCAGACGAATAGTTGTGGATTTTCCTGCGCCATTTGGTCCAAGAAACCCGAATATTTCACCCTCCTTGATCTCAAGATTGATGTCTATAATTCCCGGAGATGAACCATAATATTTGGTTAGATCTTTTAACTCTATAATGGGTGTTTTTCGGATCATTTTGAATACTTCTCCTCTGTTTCATCAAAATTCTTTTTCCCATTATTGATCAGAGTGTCTGAAATTATGTCGATCAGGAACTCAAACATTTCAGGAAAAACTTCTTTCCCAATCTCATCCCGGTGAAGTTGTAGCAGGAACAAGGCATAAAGGAGCCCCGATAGAATTTCAGGCTTAATTTGTCTCATGTGTTCTTGTTCCTGAAATTTATTGACCAACCTGTCAGTAAACTGGTATTCTTCCTGCAGGTGCTTTTGGAATTTACCCTCCGGGATTTTTGATATCAAAGCCCGGTAATTTTTTTCATCAAGCATTTTTTTTAAAAACGGGTTGCTGGTGATTAGATCAATGGTCTGCAATAAGAATTGTTTAAACTCGCCTCGTGTCATTTCTATTAAATGAAGATTTTTTTCAATGATTGCACTGATTTGTTTTTCCTCCGACTCGAGAATCTCAAAGTATAATTCCTCCTTAGAATTGTAGAAGGCGTAAAAAGAACCTTGTGCAATACCCACTGCCCGCGTCAATTCTCCTACAGACGTTTTTCTAAGCTCCTTTCTCGCAAAGAGGTCTCTTCCTTTTTCCAGCAGATTGTTCTTTATCGCCTCTTTTTCACTTTCATTGAAGGGTCTTCCCATTTTTACACTCCTATGTATGAATAAAAAAATAATTCATTCATAGCTATTGTGCCATATAATTGATCCAATGTCAAGTAAAGATGCCAGGGGAGGATGCTGTCACTCCTGCACCAAGAGGATAGGGGTTGATGTTTGCACAAAATGTGCTATCATCTGAAAATCAACCCTATCGCTGAACCCGGAAAACAAGTACAAATGTCAGGCCGTAGGGAGAAGACCCTATGATAGATTATCTGACCTATTACTACAAGCGTGGTACAGAACCATTTCGAAGCCTGTCTGCGCTGCCAGATGAAGAAGCCATAAAAATCATGGAAGAGCTTTGCGATGACACTCCTTTTGGGGCAAGATTTAAAGACCCAGTTCAATATATGCGCAATCGAAGGCAAACGGAGCAGTGGGTACGCGAGGAGTTCATCGCCAAGGGGGGGCAACCACGGGAGGCATATCCGATTCCAATGGTGCTTGGGGCATCCAAATGGATGGTGAAACACTCCCCTGCTCCTGATGCTCACGGGGAAATACACATACCACTCTCGGTCTTTACCGGGTATGATGTCAGTTTTACTTACCCGGATAGCATGATCTCCCTATGGTTTGGCAGGGAGAAGCCCATCGAGTATTATCAGGCCGAGTATCACGGTAAGGTATTCACTGTTTCTGAAATTCTCTCAATCGTCGAGTCAAAAGGATTGCCTGAGGAAGAATGGGAAACGAATCTCCCAAGCAACTTGGCTCCTTACATTGAAGCACAAGTATGGAATCATGAACCGCTTATGGAATTCAAGAGACAACTATATGATGACAAACAGTTACTACTCAGCCGCTCCCGATGGACGACAGTCCAGAGGTCCTGAACAGGGTTTCATGAGCGGTCAGGATCGGGATTGTCATCCCTCGTGAGCCGAGGGCCCTCGCGAGCATTGGGCTGAAGTGAAAACGTCGCCCCAACGTGGGTACACAGTTACAAAAGTCTGGCGACCTTTGCCGCTCATGCCCGTCCCAAAGAACGGTTTCGAGCGAACGGGTCACACCAAGCGGCTGAAGCCGACCGCCTGATCGAGGATTTCATTATGACAGAGAATAGAGAGCGGGGGTTACGTCGTCTAAGGGGGGGATTATGGGTTGTGGTGGTGATAGCCGTGATGCTGGCCGTGATGGGGGGATACCACCGGCGCGAAGCGAAACGAGGCGCGGTAGTTGCCGCGAAGGAGCCTGCCACCGCAACGCACACGCCCGGTGAATCGGAGCGGAGCGGAGCGGCCATCGACCGGGAAGGGTCGGCATCTGCCGAAAAAGTCGTAACCGCGCAGGCCAAAGACACGAACGTCATTGCACAACAGGCAACTACTATCGCACAGCAGGCGACCGCCCTGGCCGAGAGCGACGCCGGGCATGCCGAACAACAGGCGCGGATTGCCTTTGCCCGGCAGTTGGCAGCCGAATCGGAGCTTGCAATCCGCGAGGGGGGAGGGGTGTCTCTCTCGCTCGCAACACTCCTGGCGATAGAATCGGTCAGGCAGTACCCCACTGTGGAGGGCGATCGCGCGCTGCGGAACGCGCTCTCCATCATGCCCCGCCTGGAGTTTCAGCTTATAAAAGACGGCTATGCCAGCCTCAAGCAGATAACCTTCGACCCTGGCGGCCGGTGGATTGCCGCACCCTACGCCTACAACCAGTCGGTGAGTGTGTGGGACCTGTCGACGGGCGAGGAAATCGCGCTGCTGGAGCACGACGACGTGGTGAACAGCGTCGCCTTCGACCCCGAAGGCAGACTGATCGCGACGACGGCTTCCGATGGGACGGCGCGATTGTGGGAGACGGGCACCTGGAAGCAAGTCGCCCGGCTGGAGCACGACGCCGACGGAGTGAGCGGCGTGACCTTCGGCCCCGAGGGCAAGCGGCTGGCGACGACGAGCGGCGAGACGGCCTACATCTGGGACATGCCCACCGGGGAGCAAATCGCGCGGCTGGAGCATGGCAACTCCGTGCGTTATATGGCGTTCAGTCCCTACGGTACATGGATTGCCACGGCCGAGAGCGAGGGGAGCATCGTATGGATATGGGACGCAGAGACGGGTGAGCAGGTCGCCCGGTTGAAACACGACCGCAGCGTCGGGGCGATGGCCTTCAGCCCCTACGGCAAGTGGCTGGCAACCGCCAGCGGCAACACGGCGCAGGTATGGGAGGTGAACACCGGCCGGCAGGTGATACAAGTGATGCACATGGACGTGGTGAACGACGTCGCCTTCAGCCCTGACTCCAGGCTGCTGGCTACCGCTAGCGAGGACAATACCGCCCGCATCTGGGAGGTGGCCACCGGGCACGAACGCATGCAGTTGGTACATAAGAACGAGGTCGTCTCCATCGACTTCTCCCCGGACGGCACCAGCCTGGCCACCGGCAGCGGGCATGCCCTCTCGGAGAGCCCAGCGCGGATATGGGACGTGGCGACGGGGCAGGAGATGGCCCGTATGGAGCACCCCAAACAGGTGGAGTACGTGGCCTTCAGCCCCGATGGCAGCCGGCTGGCGACCCAACACTGGAGCGGCAAAGTCATATACGTGTGGGATTTATCGCCCGGCGGGCCGGAGGTACTGCGCTCCGGGCGCGAAAACGACGTCAAAGCTGTCGCCTTCAGCGCGGATGGGCGCATCCTGGCTTCGGGTAACTACGACGGCTCGTTGCAGGTGTGGGATGTGGCCAGGTGGGAGGAAATCACCCCCGCGCCGATGAAACACGAGCGCGAAATCAGGGCCATCGCCCTGAGCCCGGATGGCAGCCGACTGGCTTCCGCAGCCTTAGACGGCACGGCCAGCGTGTGGGACCTGGCCACCGGGGAGGAACTTATTCGGGTGAGGCACGTGGCGCAGTACGGCTCCTGGACGACGGACGTGACCTTCAGTCCGGACGGGACGCTGCTGGCGACGTCGAGCGGCGACCACACAGCGCGGCTGTGGGACGTGGCCACGGGATTAGAGGTGGCCCGCACGACGCATAGGGACGTGGTGTGGGACGTGGACTTCAGCCCCAACGGCAAGCGGCTTGCCTCTGCCGGTTCCGGCGAGGTGAAGATACTGGAAGCACCGGATTGGCAAGAGATCGTCGTGCTGGGGCATCCGGGCGCCAAGGACATAGCCTTCAGCCCGGATGGGTCGCTGCTGGCCAGCGCCGGCAGCGACGACATGGCCCGCGTGTGGGATACCGAAACCTGGCAGGAAGTCGTCCACATGAAGCACAACGACCGGGACGAGGTCGTGTCGGCGGTGGCCTTCAGCCTGGATGGTCGAAAGCTCGCCACCGGGAGCAACAGCACCATGACCCGCGTGTGGGATACCGAAACCTGGGGGGAAATCGCGTGGATGCCCACCGGGGCAGACCTGGTTCTCTTCAGCCCCGATGGGAGGCGGCTGCTCACCAAACGTGACTACGGCACGGTACGGGTGTGGGATGCATCCACGGGTGATCGGGAGGTTGCCCGCATCGGGCACGCGCTGCACACGTGGGATATGGCCCTGAGTCCCGACGGGCGACTGCTGGCGATCGCGAACGACGTGGGCGGCGGCGAGCTGGAGGTGACGGCGTGGCAGGCGGACGACCTGGCAGCCGAAGCCTGCTCCCGGCTCGACAGAAACCTGACCTTGAGCGAGTGGCAGCAGTACATGGGCGACGAGCCATACTCGGAAACCTGCCCCGGACTGCCCATCCCCCTCTCCTCTCTTTGGGACACGATCGATCAGATAGAAGAACGGCTGTGTATGGACGACCCGGACGTCGCCTCCGCGCGCTACGTGGCTGCCGCGTCGATCGCGCTCCGGTTGTACCGTGAGGATCTGGACGAGGTAAATAGGATATGCTGGCATGGGATGCAGGAGGGGTTTGCCGAAATCGTGCTGCCCGCCTGCGAGCACGCCGTGGAACTGGCCCCCAATGAAACCTCCACCCTGGATAAAAGGGGCATAGCCCGCGCTCTGACGGGCGACTACGAGGGAGCGCTGGTAGACCTGAAAGCCGTTGTGGAAGCGTGGGAGGGGAGCGAGCGGTACTCCGTGGTTGCCGCGCAGCGTAAAGAGATCATCGAGAAGATAGAGAAAGGTAAAGTTGTCAACCTGCACATAGAGGGGTGCCGGGAATCTTCCGCCATGACGCCCACGCCCGGCGCGAAAACGCCGGCACCCACTGCCACCCCGACGCCGGATGTCACCCCGACCCCACAGCCGGCAGCCGCGTCGCAGCCGGCCGAGGTTGTACGCTCTTTTGTTGCGGATGTGGATAGAGTGGTGATGGGACGTCCGGGCGAAACCGTCTCACACACGCTGAGCGTGACGAACACCGGCAACGTCACCGGCAGCTACAGCATCTGGGCCAAGACCGGCACCTACCACAAGTTCTCCCTGCGGGGGCTATACTACGGCTCCGATACCTTCGACTACTCAGGCAGCGTCGGAGTGATCGGGCCGGGCGACAGCGTGCAAAAGCCGATAGATGTGAGCATCCCCAACTATGCCACCAGTGACGAGTTCGGGCTGGTTTCCCTGCTCGTAACGAGCGGGCATACCCCCGCCACCAGCCTGCAACTGGTGACTGCCGTCTCTTACACCACCTCTATCGAGCGGGTGGGGCACGCCGGCCTCGACGCGCGGGACGTATTTGTAAGGGGCGACTATGCCTACCTCGCCGCCGGTATGGAAGGTCTGCGCATCCTCGACGTGTCGGACGCCCTCCACCCGGTCGAGGTCGGCTCCTACAAGACCGACGAGGGCACGCTGGGTCAGGTCGAGAGCGTGCAGGTGGCCGGCGACCACGCCTACCTGGTCACCAACCTGTCCGGCATACGCATCCTGGATGTGTCCGACCCGGCCGCACCGGTCGAGGTAGGTGCTTACCGGCCCGGTGGAAGCGTACAGGCTTTGAAACTCGCGGGGGACTATGCCTACGTCGTCTGGCATTCCTGCATGGATCGCTGTGCGGACAGGCTACGCATCGTCGATATTTCCGACCCCGCGTCCCCGGTTGAGGTAAGCGTCTACGGCAGGTCGTTCGAGGGGGGTAGATACGCCACCGGCGACAGAATCAACGACGTGACGGTGCTGGGCGACCACGTTTACGTCTTCCTGCCGGGCGAGATGCGCGTGCTGGACGTATCCGACCCCGCCGCGCCGGTCGAGGTCGACACATACGAGAAAACGGGGTACGAGGTGCTCGTATGGGGAGACTATGCTTACACCTACGATGATAAGCAGGTAAGAGTGGTGGACATTTCCAATCCCGAACTCGTCGTCGAGGTGGGTACTTACGACGTCCCCCATTCCATCGTCGACGTGTCCCGGGCGGGCGGCTATCTCTACGTCGCCACCGAAAAGGATGACGTGTATATCCTCGACCTGGCGATTCCATCGTCGCCCTCGCAGGCAGGCATCTACAGTGCGCCCGGCAATCGGGAAGTCGACGGCGCGGCGGAGAAAGGGAGTTACGTGTACCTGGCCGCCGGTTCGGCGGGCCTGCAAATCGTAGACATATCCGACCCCGCCGCGCCGGAGAAAGCAGGCGTCTACGGCGCGCCCGCCTCTGTTATGGGGCTGGCGCTGGCCGAAGGTTACGCCTACGCCGCCGACAGATACAACGGACTGCGGGTTCTCGACCTGGCAGCCAGTCCGCCCATCCCCGTCGAGGTGAGCTTCTACGGCGAGCCAGGCGCAGGTGCGCTGGACGTGACGGTGGATGGCGGCTACGCTTACGTTATTCTCGGCCTCTGCGAGCAGGAGGAGTATTACCTGGCCTGTCATGGCGACCTGCACGTGCTGGACGTGTCGGATCCTGCCGCACCGGTCCAGGTCGGCGTTTACGAGGGTGAGTGGCACCGGGTCCAAGTGGCGGGCGACTACGCCTTTGTGGTCGGCGGGACCGCCATCCGCGCCGACAACCCGTTTCACGTCCTGGACATTTCCGACCCGGCGGCCCCCAAACAGGTCGCCGCTTATGAGGCCGCCGACTTTGCTCTTGCAGACGGCTACCTGTACCTCCTCTCCGACGAAGAGGAGCGCATGAGCGTATTGGATGCCGCCACGCTGGAAGAGGTGAGCGTCTACGAAATATCGGAGCACGATCCAATCCTGTCCTTCTCCAGGGAAATCGCTGTGGCGGACGATTACGCCTACGTCCTTGAAAATTGTGCTTATGCCACCGGCTCTGAGGCAAGCTGGCACGTCTTGGACGTATCCGACCCCGCCGAGCCCGTCGACGTGAATGTCGGTTTCAACTACAGGTCAAAGTACGAATCCTGGGGCGAGCCTGCGGCCGCCACTTACGACGGGTATACCTTCCTGGCTGCAAAAAGCTCCGGCCTGCGGGTGCTGGACGGTACAGGCGTAGATAGTCCGACAGAGGTCGACTCCTTCGGCGCATCGAGGAACATAATGGACGTGGCAGTCGACGACGAAGGGCACGTGTACGTTGCCAGCGACCTGGGCGGGCTGTACGTATTGCGTTATGCCGGGGATGGTGGGAAATGAACGTTTATGAGAAGGATATTTGCTACTATGCTCAACAAACGGCATAAAGTATCTGTTAACGTTGCCTTGCTGGGAATGATTTTTCTTGGATTTCTCACGAATCACAGCCTGGATACACCTGGTTCCCCATCACCTTCTCAATCTCAATATGAATTAGTGGTTTTGGCTGATTCAGAGGATGCCTATTATCCGTTGGCAGAAGAAATCGCCGAGATCGAACATGCTCCGATTGCTCACCACCTGACGGATGCCCTCGCTTACCACCCTGTCTTCTTGCTCTGGGTCTCGTCGTCACCAGGCTACCTCTCAGAGGATGTGATAATCGCGTTTGGCTTGGCTATGAAGGAACACTCAACGGTGATTTCCGCAGGGCTCATCACCGGCTCTAGCCTCGAACAAGCGCGGGATCTCTGGAAGCGACGCGCTCAGGTCCGGTCACAGGAATTCTTTGCTGCCAATGCCCCCAACCCCTCTGCACATATCTACGAAGGACGAATCGTTGAATTTGCTCCTGATCAAATCGGGACATACCCATTAACCAAATCCAGGCTTATCAAGACACTCCAGACCGCGGATTACCTGACATTTACCGGGCATGGAGGAAGCAGGTTTTTGCGTCTTGATGAGAGCGTGGAAATCAGATCTGGGGATGTCCCTTCTCTCGACTCAATTGTTGTGGGGACTGCAAGCTGCCAGACCTTCCGTCCCTGGCGAGAAGATTCTATCGCCCTCCGATTTGTTGATCAAGGAGCAGCCGCCTACTCAGGATTTGCGTTTAGCCCCAATGAAGGGTACTTAATTGGAGAATTCGATGGGCTTCCTTACCGTTATACCTGGCAGGACTTCCCCATAGGTCACGTAATCCAGGTGCAGAATCGCGGAACCCTGCAAGGATTCGCACACTTCCCTTACCAATTTCTCTTGGGCGATCCGCGGATAGCTCTCCAAACATATCCCCCATATCATTTGGTGGACGATCATCAGGCAGGGAAGGAACGTATCCTGACATTTCAGGACGTTCCTTCAGGCGTCATCCCCATTCGCATCTCCGACGGAGCGGCCTATCGTTTCGTGAAAGTGCCTGGTGTTACAGCCGCTGCCGAGCAGGATCCTTTTTACAACAGCCGACTTCAGATGGTAAATATCCAGAATGACAAATTCATTCTGCTGCTTCACGAAGGAGGGGATCTGACGCTTCAGATGCGCCATCAAGCTCCCTGGTACTGGTTCCCGGTAGACATCCTGTTAGATTCGCTGGATCACACGTTTGTGTTCAGCCAGCAGTCGAGTGGAGATGTCATCACCATAGGATTTGCCGTCATTCCCCTCTTATGGGTGGGATGGCAGATGTTTAGGAAGCGTTTCAGTTGGAGGAGAACTCAACTTGCAATAGTCGTGGGGATCGGTGTGACTGTTCTTCAGGGCGTCTATGTGCTCGTTCGGTTAGATCACGTGACCATCATCTCAAAAGACGTTGTGTTTAGCCCACTCAGTGTGACCGCAACCTTTGTTTTGGCGACATGTGGTGCCCTTATGTTTTTTCAGGCCCGTTCGCGGATCGGTAAAGTGGTCGCGTTATCTGTCATAACATTCGCCAGTTGGGTACCAATGGTATTCGGGTTACTCCTGATCGCGGCATTCAATACGTTTGCTTCCACTCCGAAAATTGGCACGCCGCTCTACAATTATTCCCTCGGTCTGTTATCAGTTAGCTCGTTTCTGTTTAGCGTCACTCTCTCCGGCCTGACATTAAAGTTCATAAAACGCTGGAACGATGAAATGTGGGAAAGGAATGCGGCGGGCTAACCCCGCGTGGTGCTGACCGGGCTTCGCCCGGAGGATAAACGGCGCGATTGTCAGCATTCCTCTGGCAAAAGCTGCACGCTACTGGCTCGGCACTTACCGCCTTTCCCTCCTCGCTTCCGGCCTTGTCCTGAGCCTGCCGAAGGAATTGATGATCAGTCGCCCGCCGTGGGATGGCGCTCACGGCCGGCACCGCGGTCGGAGTTGATGTTTTCTCGGTTTCAGTGTATGTTTTGATGGGAATATCGCATCGACATTGAGGATTTATTTAACACGCCCTTAGGGATAAGATGGGATAAGATGGCAACTTTACGTTGGAAAACTGATTCGGCGGATTTGGCCGGCCTCAAGGCATGGCAAATGGAACTGCTCTTTGCGGTACCCATCGTCGCACTCGTGATGTACCTGTTCTATACCTGGTTCGCCGTGCTGGACCGCTACTTCATTTTCCTCTATTTTCACAACATGGGGGCAGGATTTGATACGACACCCTTTGGTTGGGTTACCGCCAGTCGCTACTGGATGTCGGGACTGGTCGCCAGTGGGGCGGTGATGGTTCCGTACATAGCAGTCAATTTCGTTTTAGGACGGGTGGTTAAGACGTTCCGTGCACCAGCATGGTGGCGCTTGTGGATACTATGTGCTATCCCCTTACTAATCGCCATCTCGGCTATCGTGATGACGGTCAACGATCCGGTTCTGCCCCTTAGCAACGCTGCCCAAGTCACCGCTGTGACGTTGATCGGGTTGGCATTAGCCGTGATGTTGGGCCAAGTTGCGGCCAAACGCCCGCTGGCGTACATCTTGCTGATGATAGATGGGTTCGCGTTGGCGTGTCTACTCAGTTCGCTGGTCAGATTCGAATACTATCCACGCTGGCTGGCACGGGGAAACACCGGCGTCATCTACCGACATCTCGCAGTGGTCACGGTCGGTATCGTGCTGCTGATCATCATGACCGCCTTTTACTATTTTTGGCGGCGCGCAGCAATACCCAGTGCGCTGGCCTGGTTCATTGCAGGCCTGGATATTGTCTATTTGTTTTTACCCCTCTACCATCACCTTTGCTGGTGCAAAGATTATGGCAGTTGGACCGACCCTGACTACTTTGCCTACATCCCCGACGCCGACAACTACTTCGCACGCAGTGCCCTGTTCCAGATTGGTGTCTGGATAGCCGTGGCACTCATTGCGCTGGGACTTACTCGCTTGCGTTTATGGCTGTCTAAGGTTAGCCGCGGAAGGGGAACCCAGGAGAAGCCGCGCAGTTAGCGAATGGAGGCTGTTAACCAATGGCAGATTGAAGACTCAGACTTAAAACCCCTCAGAACTCTGCGTGGTAATGCCCAACTGGTGGTGGAGTTCCTGAACAGGCCGCAGCAGGGACGATGGAGTACCAGAAATATACCCAAAAAGGCGTCTACTGATCACATCATGAAGATGTCGAACGTAATTGCCTGTCACGTCTCTGATTTGACGCGCATCCCGCGCCTCAATAGCAGTTATCAGGCCGGCGTAAGCACCGGTGTCTATGTCACCAGGGTGAATCCGGTCGAGAGCCAGATACCAGATGCGCAGGTAAAGATTGTAATACATTTCAAATTCGCGACGCAGGAACTTGTTGCCGGTAGCCTCGGCTAACAGGAGGTGAAAACGACGGTCGAGGGACAGAATCTGTCCTATATCACGTTTGTCCACTGGCCGATACCCGGCCACGAGACGTTTCAGTTCACCCAATTGCTTCGCAGTGATACGCTGAGCTGCAAGCCAGGCGCACACAGCCTCCAACTCGACCCTAACCTCGTAGATTTGTTGCAGGTCGGTGATGGCTACGTCGGCCACAAACATGCCCCGGCGCGGCACGACGACCACCAGGTGTTCCAATTTAAGCTGTTTGAGTGCCTCACGGATGGGCGTTCGTCCCAGCCCCAGTTCTTCCATCAACCGAGTCTCGTAGATGATGGAACCCGGGGGCATCTCGACCTTGATGATCTTCTCTCTGATCTGAAAACAGGCCTTATCCGCATCCGTGAGATTCATCTCGCTCCCTTTCGAGCGTGGGTTATGAGTTAGCCTGAGCTTTTTGTCGCCAGCGGTAGGCCTGGATCCAACGCATGCCATAGTCGTCACGCCCCATGGTCAGATCGGCAGCCAGCACGGCTGCGATCACCTCCGTCACCAACGGGTTAGTGATGGGACAGGTCAACCCGGCGTGGATGGCCATGGCGATGAAAGCTGCGTTAATGTACTTGCGGTCTGGCATGCCAAAGGAGATGTTGCTGGCTCCCATGGTCACGTTGACGCCGAATTCCTCCACCACCAACTCGACCGTATCCAGCGCCACCCGACCGGCGTCGCTGTCAGCTCCCATCGTCAGCGCCAAAGGATCGATGACGACATTTTCAGGCGGGATGCCCAGCATACCCGCCCGCTCGATGATCCTGGCCGCCACCGCCAGCCGTTTTTCGGGCGTTTCGGGGATGCCGTCGTCGTCCATGCACAGGCCAATGACGGCCGCGTCGTGCTTCTTGACCAGCGGCAGCACCGCCGATAGCGAACGCCCCTCGCCGTTGACTGAATTGACCAGCGCCTTGCCTTCATACAGCGACAGGGCCGCCTCCAACGCTTCTGGATTGGCCGTATCGATGCACAGCGGGACGTCGGTCACCTCCATGACCGTGCGCATGACTTGCTCCAACAAGGCCGGTTCGTCGGCGCCGGGCACGCCGGCATTCACGTCCAGGATGACTGCGCCTGCCTCCACCTGGCTGGTCGCGTCCTGGCGCACCATATCGAAGTTGCCCTCCTGCAGCGCTTTCAGCACCTTCTTGCGCCCGGTGGGGTTGATGCGCTCGCCGATGATGACCGTCGGTCGACTGCGGTTGATCTCGACCGTCTGAGTCGCGGATTCAACAACGGTGGTCAAGTTGTGTGACATCTTTCACCTCGAGTTGAGATAACATTCTGAGACTAAATCTTGGGGCGGGTCCCAGGTTGGTTACTGCTCCGGGGAGTAGAAGTGTGGATGGCTGGGGCCAAAGTTGCTCTCCTTTCGTCTTGCGCAAAAGGTGGTCTTATAAGACCTGGCGCGGGGACAGGTGAGCAACTTTGTGAAAAAAGAACGGTCCCCTTGCGCGCTACAAGGGGGCCGACGTTTATCAATCAGTTACCGCACCAAGCCCTTTACCGCGAAGGTCTCGATTGCGCGACTTAGGCGGGCGTCCTGGCTTGGACTTCGATTGAGCTCTCTGTCCTTACAGTTGCGCGACAGCGCCGGACTCTCACCGGCTTCGCCGTTACCGTCCGCGCCATCCGGGGCCACGGACACCTGAGTCGCAATGATCATTCGACTGATGACAGTATAGACCAGTAAGGCGGATCTGTCAAACTAGAATCTCATCGCTCTCCTACTTTTTGCCAGCAACTTGCCTCCCCAGTGGATTGATGTACAATCAATCACAATCAGGATACTGAGACAGATACCCAAAAGGAGTAAAGCCGTGTTTATGTTGCGTCACCGCCGTACCTGAGGGCGGGCCTGGAGCGCCGGGCGGCGCTCGCGGGCCGAGCTGCACACGTCGGGGAGCGGCGACGACGCCTTCCCCTGAGACGGACGGGGTACATATCTCCCTGGCCGCTGCCGGCGTGTGCTGGCGGCGGTTTTGTGTTTGTCCACATAGTGGTCGCCGGACCACGTGGAGATCACATAAACCCCATAATTAGCTAAAGGAGGTATGTATTATGTCCGAACTAGTTTCCCCTCCCACTGACCGGACGATCAGCCCGGGTGTGAGCCTGCTGGAAAGGCTGACGCGCTTCTTCGCCTCACGTTGGGGCATCGTCCTGACCGGGACCGCCATCGGCATCCTGGCCGCGCTCCTACAAAAAGCCGGCAACCCACCCAACATGGGCATCTGCGTGGCCTGCTTTGAGCGGGATATCGCCGGGGCGCTGGGGCTGCACCGGGCCGCCGTCGTGCAGTACATGCGGCCCGAGATCCTGGCCTTCGTGTTCGGCTCCACATTGGCCGCGCTCCTCTTTCGCGAGTTCAAGCCGCGCGCCGGTTCGGCCCCCATCGTCCGCTTTGTGCTGGGCATGTTCGCCATGATCGGCGCGCTGGCCTTCCTGGGCTGCCCCTGGCGGGCGTTGCTGCGGCTGGCGGGCGGCGACTTGAACGCAGTGGTGGGCCTGATTGGGCTGGGCGTGGGCATCGCCGGTGGTGTCTGGTTCCTCAAGCAGGGTTACAGCCTGGGTCGCTCTTACCGTGTCCCGGCTGCGGTGGGCTGGATCATGCCGGTCATTATGCTCGGCCTGCTCTTGCTGTTGATCTTCCGGCCCCAATTCAGCGCGGGAGGTCCGATCTTCTTCAGCGAGAACGGGCCTGGCTCGCTGCACGCTGCCATCCTCATCTCCCTGGTCGCCGGGTTGATCATCGGCTTCCTGGCGCAACGCACCCGCTTCTGCACCATGGGCTCGGTGCGGGACGTGATCTTGATGCGGGATATGCACCTGATCAGCGGCGTCGGCGCGCTGCTGGTGGCCGCCTTCGTCGTCAACCTGCTGCTGGGCCAGGTGCACTTCGGCTTCGCCGCCCAGCCGGTGGGCCACAGCAACCAGGTGTGGAACTTCCTGGGCATGGCCCTGGCCGGGCTGGCCTTTGCCCAGGCCGGCGGCTGCCCGGGCCGGCAGCTCTTTCTGTCCGGCGAGGGGGACGGCGACGCAGCGGTCTTCGTACTGGGTATGATTAGCGGCGCCGCCTTCGCCCACAACTTTGCCCTGGCGGGCGTGCCGGATAGCGTCAAAGAAGGAGTTTTGGTGGTGGGCGGCCCCGGCCCTTACGGCCAGGCGGCCGTTTTACTGGGGCTGATGGTGTGTATCGTCCTGGGCTTCACGCTGCGAGAGCGGGCCGCATAGCCTTGAACTGGCTAAGCGGGCCGCATAGCCTGAACTGGCTTAAGCGGGCCGCATAGCCTGAACTGGCTAAGCGGGCCGCGTAGTCTGAACTTGCTGAGGAGAAAAGCACATGAAAATCGTAGATGCTCGTGGACTGTCCTGCCCGGAACCGGTTCTGCGCACCCGCAACGCCCTGCAGGGTTTGCCAGCGGGGGAAGAGCTGGAGGTGCTGGTGGAGACGGTGACCTCGCGGGAGAACGTCAAGCGTATGGCCCAATCACAGGGCTGTCAAGTGACCGTCGAAGAGGTGGAAGACGGCTTTAAGCTGGTGATCAAACAGGTGTAAACAAGCATATGCATGAGCGAGATTTTTCGCGTCTGACGACGCTGGCCGCCTGCGCCGGTTGAGCGGGGAAATTGGGCCCGGAGGCCCTGGCGCAGGTGCTGCGCCCCCTGCTCAACCTGGAAGAACACGAAGAGTCCCGCCTCGTGGTAGGGCTGGAGCAGCCGGACGACGCGGTCGTCTACCGGCTTGAGGACGGTACCCGCCTGGTGCTATCGGCGGACTTTTTCGGGCCGGTGGTGGATGACGCCTACGCCTACGGCGCTATCGCCGCCGCCAACGCCATCAGCGATATCTATGCTATGGGAGGTATCCCCTTTCTGGCCCTGAACCTGGCGGCATTCCCGGCGGACATGCCGGCCGAGGTCGCCAGCGCCATTCTACGAGGCGGTGCCGAGAAGGCACGTGAGGCGGGCGTAATCGTGGCGGGCGGCCACACCATGGAGGATCGAGAACCCAAGTATGGGTTGGTCGTGCTGGGCAGGGTCGAGCCCGACCGGTTATTGCTGAAGAGCGGCGCGCGCCCCGGCGAGCGGCTGGTGCTCACCAAGCCCCTGGGTTCGGGCATCATCGCCACCTGCCTGAAGGCCGGTTTGGCGCCACCGAACGTCGTGGATGAAGCAGCCGGCTGGATGCTGCGCCTGAACCGGGACGCCGCCGCTGCCGTAGGGGCGACCCAGGCCCGGGGCGCAACCGATATCACCGGGTTCGGGTTGCTGGGGCACGCGGTGGAGATGGCCCGCTCGGGGGGCGTGCGCTTGCGCCTGGCTGCCGAGCGGGTCCCGGTGCTGGAGGCGGCCGGCACGTTTGCCGAACAGTGGCTCTTCCCCGGCGGCGCGATGGCCAACGAGATGTACTTCAGCCGGTGGGTGACCTGCGCCCCGCACATCCCGGCCGAGAGGTGTATGCTCTTCTATGATCCGCAGACCAATGGAGGCATCCTGGCTGCCATTCCGCCCGAGGAACTAGAGCGCTTCGCCGCCTGCTGCCAGGAGAGGGAACAGCCCTTCTGGGAGATCGGCCAGGTAGTGGAGGGAGAAGCCGGCGTGGAGGTGGTATGAAAGACAAACCGGTCATTTCTTCGACAACGCAGCCACCTCCTGGCCCAAGCCGCTGGGGCTGGCCGAGGCGATGCTCCATTTCTTGGATTAATCGGATTTGGCAATCCGAGCCGCGCTGGATAAAGACGTGCGCGTTTGTCGAACTACTTTACCCGACTCAAAAAATCTGTTGGTGGCAGCCCAGAAATGATGTATAATACGATGTATTTTGCGAATCCCTCCCTCAGGGCCTGTTAAAGAATAACTTCCCGCTTTTCAGGCGGACTTCCGATGGAAATGGATAGCCACGTAGGAAGTTTTCCTTAACAGCCCCTTAGACAGCACGACGATGACATCTGTCTATCTCAGTCTGCTACTGCTTTCAGCGGCGACGCTGGCCTTTGAGGTGGCGCTGACGCGGCTGTTTGCGCTGGCGCAGGGGCACCACTTCGCCTTCATGGCCGTCAGCCTGGCGCTGCTGGGGGCCGGCGCCAGCGGGACCTTCCTCTCGCTGCGCCCAGTCCCGCGCCAGGGGCTGCTGCGCCGCTGGCTGGCGGCCAGCGCCCTGCTCTTCACCCTGACCGTCCCGGCCAGCTATCTGGCCGTCAACGCACTCCCCTTTGACGCCTATCGCATCGCCTGGGAGCGAGTCCAACTCTTGTGGCTGGCGCTCTATTACCTGGCCCTGACGGCGCCCTTCTTCTTCAGCGGGCTGGCCGTGGGTGCGGCGCTGGTGACGTGGCCGGAAGAAGCACCCCGCGTGTACGGCGCCAACCTGTTCGGCAGCGGGCTTGGCCCGCCGCTGGCGCTGCTGGCCCTGGCTACGGTCGGCGGGCCGGGGACAGTCTTTGGCGTGGCCTGGCTCGGGTCGCTGGCTTTCCTCATTCTGATCTGGCCCGGGCGTCAGGCTCGTAGAGACGACTTAAGTCGTGCAGGTAGTAACAATTTAAATCGTTACTACCTCACTATAAGCGGCGGCCTGCTGGCGCTCGTCTGCGGCCTGCTCTTCCTTTTCCCACCCGCTTGGGCCGACATCCGCCTCACACCCTACCAATCTCTATCGCAGGCGCTGCTCTACCCCGACAGCCGGATCGCCTTCCAAAAGTGGAACGCCTTCTCGCGCGTGGACGTCATCGAGAGCCAGGGCATTCGCTCCGCCCCCGGCCTGAGCATGGCCTATCCCGGCGGGCCGCCGGCGCAGGTGGGCCTGACCGTAGACGCCCAGAACCTGTCGCCCATCACCAGGGTGCCGCCTTCCGAGGCAGAATTCGCCGACTACCTGCCGCCGGCACTGGCCTACCAACTGCGCCCCGAGGCCGATGTGCTGATCGTGGAGCCGGGCGGCGGGCTGGCCGTCCTGACCGCGCTGCGGGGTGGCGCCCGCTCGGTGACGGTGGTGCACGGCAACCCGGCGGGCGCCAGCGCGGTGCGCAACTGGGGCGGAGACCTGTACCAGGACCCACGCGTCAGCGTGGTGATGGACGATCCGCGCAGCTATCTGCGCCGGGAGACGGGACGCTTCGACGTGATCATCGCCCCACTAGCCGACAGCTTCCGGCCGGTGACGGCCGGCGCTTATGCGCTGGGTGAGGAGTATCGTTACACCGTCGAGGCCTTTTCGGAACTCTACGAGCACCTGGAGCCCGACGGGCTATTGGTCGCCGAGCGCTGGCTACAACTCCCCCCCACCGAGAGCCTGCGGCTGTGGGGCATTGCCGCAGAAGCACTGCGTCGGGGCGGCGTCGAGGGCCCAGGTGCGCATCTCATCGCCCTGCGCAGTTTTCAGACCTCGCTGATGATGGCCAGTCAAAGGCCGTTCACCCCCGACGAGCTGCGCCAGGTTCAAGATTTCGCCGGCGCGCGCCAGTACGACCTGATCTGGACGCCGGTCCTGAGCAGCGTCGAAGGGCCGATTTTGGATTTAGGCCAGGAGGAACTGAGCAGGCTGGGAGTCAACCGCTACAACGTCGTATCCGACGCCCCCTATTTCCGGACCTTTGCCGGCCTGGTGGAGACCACCAATCCGCGCACCTTCTACGCCGACTATCCCTACGCCGTCGCTCCTCCGACCGACGACCGACCCTTCTTTTTCCACTTCTTCAAATGGAGCCAGACGCCACAGGTCATCGCCGCGCTGGGCAAAACATGGCAGCCCTTTGGCGGCAGCGGCTACCTGGTGTTGGTGCTGCTGCTGGTGTTGGTCCTGGTGTTGTCGGCGCTTTTGATCCTCTTACCTCTGGCAATCGGGAAGCGGGGAATCGGGGGAGCAGGGGAGCAGGGAAGCAGCAAAGCGAAGCTCACGGGTCGTTACTTGCTTTACTTTTTGCTGCTGGGGTTGGGGTTCCTCTTTGTGGAGATTCCGCTGTTACAGCGCTTCATCGTCTATCTGGGGCAACCGACCTACGCCTTTGCGACGGTGGTGGGAGCGCTGCTGGTAGCATCTGGATTGGGCAGCCGCTTTCTGGCCGACCGCATCTGGCCGCCGCTGGGGCTGAGCATCCTGGCAGGCTTGGTCCTCGCTTATCCCCTACTGATTCCCCCTCTGTTTCAGGTCACCTTTGGCCTGCCGTTAGCCGGGCGGGTCATAGTCACCGCACTGGCACTCACCCCGCTGGGAACCCTGATGGGCACCCCCTTCCCGCAGGGCTTGGCCGTGGCACGCCAGCACACACCCGGCCTGCTACCGTGGATCTGGGCCGTCAACGGCTGCGCCTCGGTGGTCAGCGCCGTGCTGGCACCCATGGTAGCCATTGGGCTGGGATTCCAGGTGGTGATGCTGATCGGAGCTGCCGCCTACCTGGGGTCGCTGTTAAGCCTGGGCCGGTTGTGGGGGCTATCGATCATTCCTCGGCGCGGGTGAGAGGCACGAAACTCACACCCCCCCAGTTGAAGTTGTGGAACTCATCTCCCTCGCGGCTGATAACCCACAAGCTCTGATACCCGCCGGGCGGGCCGACGGGAATGACCATGCGCCCACCATCCACTAATTGGTTGAGCAGCGGCTGGGGGATGTGATCGGGGGCGGCGGTGACGATGATGGCTTCAAAGGGAGCGTGTTCCTCCCAGCCCCAGTAGCCGTCGGCCTGTTTGGAAACCACGTAGTCGTAGCCCAGCCGGTCGAGAGCAGCGCTGGCGCGCTCGGCCAGCTCCGGGATAATTTCGATGGTGTACACCTGGTCGGTCAATTCGGCCAATACTGCCGCCTGGTAACCGGAGCCGGTGCCGATCTCCAGCACGGTATCGCCCGCGTCCAGGTCCAGCATCTGGGTCATCAAAGCGACGATGTAAGGTTGGGAGATGGTTTGCCCGTAGCCAATAGGTAACGGATGGTCGTTGTAGGCCTGATCAAGCATCTCAGGCAACACGAACTCGTGGCGGGGCACACTTTCCATCGCCGCCAGCACCCGTTCGTCAGTGATGTCGCGCGCCCGCATCTGCTTCTCAACCATACGCTGCCGGGCATTGGCCATCCCATCAGGGGTAGGCGTGGGAACCGACGCAGAAGAGGTCGAGGGTACAGGCGTGGGTGTGGGTTCCAGGGCAGCAGAACGCTCAGGGGCTACCGTAAGTTCGAGAACGGCCGGCTGCGGAACACAGGCCGGCGCACTTAGGATAAACGGAAGGAGGAAGATGAGGCCCCAGCGTCGCATAACACATCACCTCCTTGCTGTACAGAGTGGAACACTACAACGAATGAATCTCGCCCACGACTACTTGAGTAAAATGGCAACAACGATGGCCGTGAGGCTGAGGATGAAGGTGGCATACACCAGGGCCACCGCTAAATTCCCTTTCTTTAGCTCTTCTAACTCATCGATGTCCGGGGTCAGGGCCCCAAACAGCCTGATGCCGATGGGGATCACGATGGCAAAACTGATGGCCGCCACCACGGCCCAGGCAACGGCCAACACCATATTGATCAAAATACGAACCAGGTCCACGTCGCCGCTGTTTGGAATAGGGGGCAGTCCTTGTAGAAGCAGTGAGAACATTCCGTCTGTCCTCCGGGTGAATGTAAAGGCTGGAAGATTGGATGGTTGGTAGACTCGTAGGGCGGCATCCTCATGCCGCCCCACATCCGGGATAGATAGCCATCAGGTGGGCGAAACAGGACTTGAACCTGTGACCTCCTCGGTGTAAGCGAGGCGCTCTATCCATCTGAGCTATTCGCCCATTACACTCAACCTTGTGTATCCATTATACGAACTAGGCTGATGGTTGTCAACCCAAGCAAGGTCACCGGGTGCGTTCAGATTGGGGGGCAAATTACTCTGATCCGAGGAGCCGCATCTGGGGATGCTGGCTCCTCGTTTTCTCTCAAAAGTGAACGCACCCGACAATTGTCTGCAAATGACAAATAGGTGGTATAATACTCACTTAGTAAGGAATTCTGGCACGTCCAGGCGAAATAACTGTCTTGGCTCACATGGAAGGGTGAAAAAAAAATGATGAGCAAACCCCAACTAGTTCTCATTCGCTATTTTCCCTTGTCACTGCTCTTGATTTCGCTACTGACCGGCACGGCACTGGCCCAGTCACCCGCGCCGCTGGAGATATTGAACATTGCACTGTGGCCCGAATACGACCGGCCTGAAGTGCTGGTCATCTACCGGGGACAGATCGCAGAGGATGTGCCACTGCCAGCCCAGGTGAGCTTTGACCTAGCGGCGGGCGTCGAGGACTTGAACGCGGTAGCCTACCTGGACGAAGCCCAGGGCCGCCTGCTCAACGTCCCAGAATACGAGTTGGTCGAAGGGGCTGACGGCAAAACGCTCAGCTTCGCCACGCCTGGCCGCCAATTCCAGATTGAGTATTACAGCGACGATATATTGAGCCGGGACGGGGACACGCGTGAGATATCAGTCTCGTTCACCCCCAGTGCCGAGGTCGCAGATCTCTCTTTCGAGCTACAGCAGCCGACAGCCGCGAGTGATTTCACGTCTGATCCGCCGCCATCGGACACGCAGGTCAGACAGGATGGTCTGGCATACGCCCTCTATGACCTGGGTGGAGTATCTCCTGGGGAGTCACGCTCGCTCCAGGCGAGCTATACGCGGGGCACGGATGAGCTTTCCGCCGATGCGTCAGAAGGTATTAATCTTCCGTCACCGGCCGAGCAGACGCCGGTGGAGCTGGGCGGTGGGGGACTCCAGGATTACCTGGGGCCGATCCTCATCGCCGCGGGTGTCCTCTTGCTGACAGGCTCCCTGGTCTACTGGTTCTGGAGCCAGCGATCCGTCGTCGTACCCGATCCAGCAGCGCGCCAGCCGTCCTCACAGACGCGGCGGCCGGCGCGTAGAAAGAAACCGAGAATCGCTCCGAGCACCACCCCGCCGGCGAAGAACGAAACATTAGCCGCCTACTGCCACCGCTGTGGCACCAAATTCCGTGAGGATGCACATTTCTGTCACGCGTGTGGTGCTGAACGCCGAGCTGAGTGATGTAAGACGCCGGCCCTGGGTTCACATTGCCCCCGAGGCTCGAAGGTGGTACAATCAGTGCGAATCTCTAATCTCAGACTTTCCAGGAGACCCCGTATGCGACCTGTTGACGAACAACTAGCCATCCTGATGCAAGGTGCTGAATTTGGTGATGAAGAGACCTATCGCGTGATGGAACGTGAATTGCACGAACGTCTCGACGAAGGTCGTCCTCTGCGTGTCTATCTCGGGGTAGACCCGACAGTACCAGACTTGCATTTAGGCCACACAGTGCCTATGCGCAAGCTACGCCAGTTTCAAGACCTGGGTCACGAGGTCACTTTCCTCATCGGCACCTTTACCGGTCTCATCGGCGACCCCAGCGACAAGGACACAGCCCGGAGCCAACAAACCAGTGATCAGGTGATGGAAAACGCTCAGACCTATATAGAGCAAGCCTTCAAAGTCCTCGACCAAGAAAGGACAAAAATTCGTTACAATGGCGATTGGTTAGGCCAATTGACTTTCGCCGACGTGATCAACCTGGCCAGTCACTTCACCGTCCAGCAGTTTCTGGTCCGTGACAACTTCAGCAAGCGCTACGCCAAAGGGACTCCCATCTGGTTGCACGAGTTCTTCTACGCGCTGATGCAGGGCTACGATGCGGTGGCTATGGAAACCGATGTACAAATCGGTGGGACCGAGCAACTGTTCAACCTGCTGGCCGGGCGCAAATTGCAGGAATCCTTTGGCCAGCGACCGCAGATAGCCATCACCCTGCCTATCCTGGTCGGCACCGATGGACAGTTGCGTATGTCGAAAAGCACCGGCAATTACATTGGCATCGACGAACCGCCGGAGCAACAATACGGCAAAGTGATGAGCATCCCTGACGATGCCATGCCCCAATACTATCGGCTGGTGACCCGCTTCGAACCGCCCCAAATTGCTCAGATCGAATCCGAGCTGAAGAGCGGGCGTCTCCACCCTCGTGATGCCAAGATGCAGCTAGCCCGAGAAATCGTCTCTATCTTTCACGGGAACGACGCCGCAGCCGAGGCCGAAGACCATTTTAAGACCGTCTTCCAGCAGCGCGAGCTGCCACCTGATATGCCACAGTACGTTCTGAGCAGTCCCACCAATCTTGTGGACCTGATGAGCGCGGCCTGTATGGTCAGTAGCAAGCGCGAGGCGCGAAGGCTGATCCAGCAGGGTGGCGTGAAACTGGATGGGGAAGTTGTAGATTCGGCTGATACCGTAGTCGAGCCGGGCCAGGCTGAGGTCTTGCAGGTAGGACGACGACGGTTCGTCCAGTTAACGGCCGAATGATGCACCGATCTCCAAGGAGATAAACCTTTTATGACAGGCAAGCAACGAGTTTTGTGGATGGTCATTGGCGCTGGATTGGCCTTTGTGTTGGTGTGCGCCGGTTGTGGTGTTTTTTTCGTGATCGCCGCATCATTGGGTGCCAGCGATCTGGCCGTCGGACCGGCAGTGTCCATCGTCCGGGTGGAGGGCGTCATCGCCTCAGGTGATCCCCCCGTTGATCCCTTCAGCACGCCCACCGGAGCCTACTCCGGCGTAGTTGTAGACCATCTGAGGCAGGCAGAGGAAGATCCCGACGTAAAAGCAGTGGTGTTGCGTGTAGACAGCCCGGGCGGCAGCGTGGTCGGCTCAGACGAGATATACCAGCAGGTATTGGCCATGAACAAACCGGTCATCGCCTCGATGGGGGAGTTGGCCGCCTCGGGTGGATACTACGTCTCGGCGCCGGCCGACGAGATTTTTGCCAACCCGGGTACGCTGACCGGCAGCATCGGTGTCATTAGCCAGTTCATTAACATTGAGGGATTGCTCGAGGAATACGGTGTCGAAGTTACCACCATAAAAAGCGGTGAATTCAAAGACATAGGCAGTCTATTTCGCTCGATGAGTGATGAGGAACAGGCCTCCTGGCAAGCCATTATTGACGAGACGTACGAGGAGTTCGTGCAAATCGTCGCCGAGGGACGAGAGATGCCGATTGACGAGGTCAAAAAATTGGCTGACGGGCGCATCTACACTGGACGGCAAGCGCTGGAGTTGGGGCTGGTGGATCAACTGGGTAACCTGTCTGCCGCCATCCGGCACGCCGCTGAATTGGGGGGCATCGAGGGTGAGCCACGTATCGTAGAATACCAGCAGCCGCTCAACGTCTTCCAGGGGCTGTTCGGGATGACACACCCGGCCGACCCGCTGTCCAACATAATGGAGCTCCTTGACCGGGGGCAGAGACCGATTTTACAATACCTTTATGTGGGGCCGTGAGTAGTTTGACAATATCATGCGCGGGCCACAATCAAATTGATCACGCCCAGGAAGCGCTCCTCCACTGACTCCAACGTAAATCCGGCAGACACCACATTGTCAGCCGTGCGCCGGTTGAGATTGCACTCCCGGCTGAACGCGTGCCAGGGGAGGTTCAATAAGTCGGCCAGTGGACCAAGCAGAGGGTGCTCAGGCCGGACGTGCTCCAGCATGTATAGCCGCCCTCCAGGCCGTAACACGCGCCGGATGTGGCGCAATCCACGTACCGGATCGGCCACACTGCAAAAGACGAGGCTGGTGACGACGCTGGCAAAGGTCGCGTCAGGGAAGGCCAGGAATTGGACGTCCATCTGGCTTATGCCAGTCTGCCGTCCCAAAGCCGCCGCCCGCTCCAGCGCCGACCGTGCCATCTCTCCTTCCCGATCAATGGCGGCCAATGGCAACTGCCCGTTGTACCAGCGCAATGAGGCTCCGGTGCCAACCCCCACATCCAACACAGGCGGGTCCACGTGGCGCAGCAGTTGCTGGCGCCATCCGCTCAAGCCTGACCGCTCCAGGGGAGACATGAAGCGATCATAGGCTTTGGTTGTGTAACCGGCCACTTCAATCCCCTGCTCACGTCCGCAGCGTGGCCAGGAGCCGACGCGGATGAAGCAGCAGGTCCAGCGCCGCGTTGATGTCGGGCACAATAACATCAGCAGAGGTCAGGCATGCCACGGCTGAGCCCTCGCGGCCCAGCACAGCGATGCCCAGGGCTGCTTCCCGCAACATAGCCGCATCGTTAGCCCCGTTGCCCGCAGCAACCACATGCTCCGCGCCGAGTTCTTTCACCAGCGATGCCTTCTGCAATGCCTCGTCTCCCGCCTGTAAACGTCGGGCTGTTACGCCCAGTGTTGATGACAAAGCTGCCAAAGTGCCCTGGGTGTCGGCACTGACCAAATAGATTTCGAGCAATTCCCCAAGACCAGCTAAGCGTTCCGCAACGCCTGGGATCAGCTCTCCATCCAGGGCAATGGTCCCATTTACGTCGAGGACGAGATAATGCAGGCGAAGTAGACCTCGCGGTGTAATGATGATTTCCAACATAATATTATACTCCACTCTCCAGCGCGCCTGAGTCAAATTTCCACATCCACGCATTATACCCCAGCCGGTGAACAAGGCAAGAGATAACTGATCCGTAAGCCTTCCAAAAAGAGGCCAGAACAGAGTTGCGAGCCCCTTTCCATAACTAGCTTAAAATCGCGCGATGCAGGCTTGATTTTAAGGTGTACCCCCTTGTCAAGTGGACTGAGATTTGGTAGAATGAAACGCGACCATTTAACAGGCGAAAGGGACATAGACTCACAGGCTAAGCTTGCGGGTGCCACCAGAAAAGTGGAAAGCACCGACAAAGAGAGTCTCCCTCAGGCGCAAAATCGTTCGCGGTCCCTCTACCGCTCCATTCTCTCTAGTTCACGAGATGCGCCCCCAGCCTTCCGCCTTTTACTTCAATGGTCATAGGTTGTGTTATTCAGTTAGCCTAAAATGAATAGTGATGTGTCGGCGCGAAAAAAGGGTGACGCACTAGTGATGTGTCTACGCTAGGGTTTCTGTTTCCCTTTTACACAAGGCCGCCCGTCTTACGGGCCTGATTCAGGTACCTTACAATCTCAGCTAGATGGCCGAACTATGAAAGAGACGGATTTATCTTCAATGAAACCGGAAAAAGTCTGGCAGGCAGCATTGGGTGAGTTGCAACTACAAATGACGAAGGCTACGTTTGATACCTGGGTGAAGCAAACACACGTCTTGGCCTACGAGGATGGGACATTTATCATTGGCGTGCAAAATGGATTTGCAAAAGACTGGCTGGAAAACCGACTGATTGGGACAATTCAGCGAACGTTGGCAAGTATTCTTAATCGTTCGGTGGAAGTCCGCTTCGTGGTTCAGGCTCCAGCCAACACAGCAAAGGAAAACAAGCCCGAGGTACTTCTCCAGAAGACCAGCGCAGTGCCCTCCAACGCGAAACATGGCAACGGGCACCCCCCTTGCGCACTCAACACTCAATATACCTTCGAACAATTCATCATAGGTGGTTCTAATCGGCTGGCCCATGCCGCCTCACTGGCGGTGGCCGAGGGTCCAGCCGCAGCTTACAACCCCCTGTTCCTATACGGCGGGGTGGGGCTGGGTAAAACCCACCTTCTGCACGCGGTTGCCCATTACGCAATCGAACACGGACATATCGTTCTCTACGTCACCTCAGAGACATTCACGAATGATCTCATAAATGCCATTCGGAATAAAGCCACAGAGGATTTCCGCGAACGCTACCGCAACGCTGACTTCTTGCTGGTGGACGACATTCAATTCATCGCCGGCAAGGAAAGTACACAAGAAGAGTTCTTCCATACATTCAACGAACTCCACTCTGCAGGTCGGCAGATTGTCATTTCCAGTGACCGCCCACCTCAATCTATCCCTACCCTCGAAGAACGGCTGGCTTCGCGCTTCGAATGGGGGTTGATCGCCGATATCCAGCCTCCCGACCTGGAGACTCGTATCGCTATTCTCCGGTTTAAGGCCGAACACCGGCGCGCTCGTGTACCCGGCGAGGTCACCGAGTTTATCGCGCGGCGGATGCAAAGTAATATCCGTGAACTGGAGGGTGGTCTAAACCGTGTCCTGGCCTACGCCGCGTTAGTGCGCGTACCAGTTACCCTGGACCTGGCCCACCAGGCTTTAGACAACCTGGTAGTCAAGCAAGAAAAGCTCACGATAGAAGAGATCCTACAAGTTGTTGCTCGCCATTACAGCATAGATGAGGCTGAGTTAGTGGGCCGTAGCCGGCGCAAAGAGATTGCCCAGGCGCGCCAGATGGTAATGTACCTGGCCAGAGAAGAGACGAATGCCTCATTACCTAAGATTGGCCAGTCGCTAGGAGGACGTGATCATACCACCATAATGCACGGAATCGAAAAGATTGCCTCCCAGATCGAAACTAACAACGCCTTGCGTCGTGACGCCATTGCCATCCGAGAACAACTCTATCGGGTAACAGCTTAAGTGTAGAACTCTCCTCCCCCTATAATAGCATAATAGGTATCTTCTCAAAATGTAGGGGCAGACCTGGGTGTCTGCCCCTATCCCGAATAATTGAGAGGGTACCCTAATAGGATAATCGATCACCGGCTTCGAATTGTTTAGGCCTGTGTAGGAGATTAGTCCTACCGTTTTGTGGATAACCCCCTCAAATTTGTGGATAACCCCCCGGATTTGTGGATAACTTCCAGTCCGGCACCCCCTATATGTAGGGGGTGCTGCAAAGGAAGCCCAATATTTTGTTTGGCATCGGTCAACCAAAAACGAGAGGATAAACGATGGGCGGGGGAATTAGGCCCTCTCTTCCACAGCTTCTCAACACCCCAGTACCCAAAGCCCACCCCAACAATTAGTAGAGAACATACCAATTCCCCCAACAGTTAGTAGTATGATCAGCTCCTAATGTTAAAATCAACATACCCACAGGCCCTATTACTACGACTACCTTTAAATACAAATAAACATGTTCTTATGGATAACTTAACAACTAATATTGCACAGAATAACTTCTGGATATTCACCTCGTGTATCAATTGTTCTCCCAGGGAGGTCTGAGTTCGAACGTCATTTCAAAGTAGTTGTTCAGGACTAGGGAGTTATTTGATTCTCAATCCTTAGTAGCGATCATTCCTGGTCAATTGCTGCTTTGCGTGTTTAGGCGCTACTGAGGCCAATTTCGCCGCTTGCCTAGACATCTTCATAAGACAGATCTCTGACAAACGAGACAAGAAATTAGCTCACGGATGAACACGGATGAACACAGATATTTCAAATTGTTATCCTATCCGTGTAAATCTGTGTCCATCCGTGAGCCATCAACTGGGCGGTTTGAGGCGAAGCTTCGTTAGTAGCAACTCTGTTTTTTACTCGTTAGCGTGTAAGGTGAACGCGACATAGTTAAGCGTAAATATGTCTTAACATGCATCGTAAGGTTGTCCCTTTGGTCGATATACCGTATAATTGAGACGGAGTCACCAGCCGGTTGATGATCATAAATGAAAGCCGAAACCACTCAGTTTTGACTTCCGGTTTGTCATTTACTGGAGGGCATAGCGTACACCCCCAATAGGTGTTTCAGGAGCATGTGATGCCAAATGAGACGTCGTTTCTTTCGCCGATAACTCTGTTTTCAAAACTATCACCCGATGAATTGGCCGTGATTGCAGGACAGTTGAAACAGCAATCCTTTGGGGCTGGTGAGGTAATCTTCGAGCAAGGCGAGCGGGGCGATGCTATGTTTATCATTCGGTTGGGACGTGTCCGGATTTATAGCCAAGATGAGAGTGGTAAGCAGTTGACCCTGAATGTGTATGAAGAAGGGGAATTCTTCGGTGAGTTCTCCATCATAGATGGTGAGCCCCGTTCGGCCAGTGCTGAGGCGGTCGAGCCAACCGAGGCGATGGTCTTGCGAAACCAGGATCTAATTGCCATTTTGCGTGACCATCCGGAGATTTCGATCAGCTTGATGCGTGGACTTGTATTACGGTTGCGTTATACAACCGAATACGCTGAGGATCTGGCCTTCCTCAGCGTAAATGGGCGTGTGACCAGTCGGGTATTAGAGTTGATGGAGAGACACGGCGTGTCCTGCGACACCGGCTTGGAGATTGGGGTACCGGTTTCTTTACCCCAGTTGGCGGGGCTGGCTGTGGCACCTCCCGAAATCGTTCAGCGCATTTTGGATTTCTATGAGCTGGGTGGCATCTTGGCGCGTGATGGTGACCGGCTAACAGTACGTGATCCTGCGGCGCTGCGCGAGCGAGTGGCGATGTACCGGCGCAAGCAATTAACGTGATGTTTCACGTGAAACATTGAGGAACGATCATTGGCGGATATATGCGACTACGAAGGTAGTCGATACCGGTATGACTTCTGGGAAGGGCAGGGACGCGAATATGAGAATCTGTCCGAGCGTATTGCTCTGGGGGCATTGCTCCCGCCGGTAGGCGATATCCTGATCGAAATTGGCGCCGGCTACGGTCGGCTGGCTGACCTGTATAGTGGCTATCGGCGCGTGGTTTTATTTGACTATGCGCGTTCGCAGTTGGAAGAGGCCCAACGCTACTTATCTTTTTCCGATCGCTACATCTTTGTCGTCGGTGATGTATACCATTTGCCTTTTGTTGATGACCTGTTTGACGCACTCACCATGGTGCGCGTTATGCATCACTTGGCCGCCGTGCCCGACGCACTGGCTGAGCTACAACGTGTAGCACATGCGGGGGGTACGCTCATCCTGGAACACGCGAGCAAACATCATCTCAAAGCCATTGGGCGATGGCTCTTACAGCGTCAGACGTGGAACCCCTTCGATTTACAGCCGGTTGAGTTCGTAGACCTCAACTTTGATTTTCATCCCCGGTGGGTGCGCCAGCAATTGGACACCGTTGGCTTCCGGACGGAGAGAGTACGTACCGTATCCCATTTTCGTATCCCCTTGCTCAAGAAGTTGGTTCCCGCCCATTGGCTGGCGCACCTGGATAGATTGGCTCAGCCTACCGGTCAGTGGTGGCAGCTTACCCCCAGCGTCTTCATTCGCGCTCGAGCTCAGAAACCATTATCTGGATCGCCCAACGGTCTCTTCTGTTGCCCGGTCTGTCGCAGCGTCGACCTATCTCCGCAAGACACGGTTTTGGTCTGTGGTGGGTGTGGACGCCATTGGCACACTGATGGCGGCATCTACGATTTCAAATCCCCTCTCGTTTCCCCTTGAGGTTCGTTAAGTAGTCCATTCTCCAGACGCCTTGGGACAAAGTAACCATAAAATTGGGGCTTGTCAAATTGTAAGAATTATGTTATGATAAGAACTGTATTATGGTAAACCTGTCTGTCTTGGTCTGCACGTCTTAACAGACTTGTTACGGCAGACGGGTCCATGTTGATATGGCCTGTATTCGTTATTTTGTGGAAGGAGGCTTCCAATGGACATTTGGACGAAAAGCCGAGGTCGGCAATCGATCGCGCTGATTCTGATAATCGTTGTATTAGTTCTGAGCAGTGCGTTGGTGGCCTATGCCGGTTCGGCGGCTGCACCTGTTGAGGCTCAGGAGGATGCAACACCTACCGCGACTTTGGTGGTGCCGGCTACCGACTCGTCTGCCAGCGCACAAGGTGCCGAGGCGGCTGTGGTCGGCAGCACGGAGGTGCCGACTGCTACTCCTACCCCACAGCCCGTGTGTACACCTCCGGCTTGCCAGGCGGGTGAGGTGCTTCACTGTCCAGGCAGTTGCCCGGGCGGATGTGGCTATGAATGCGCGACCCCCACGCCGGGCCCTTCCGGAAATCTCCTCGTGAACGGTAGCTTTGAGGAGGGCTTTGTGGAAGGCCAGGGGATGGGAGTCGGTTGGGGACGTTTCCAGAATGGGAATGTCTTTGCTGGGTGGTATGACGATACCTGGGAAAAGGTGGTGTGTGACGGCGAGCACGCTCAGCTTCTGGAACTCACTGGTGCGAAGGAAAACGATCGCTACGTAGGCATCTTTCAAACGGTGAACGTGGTACCCAACGCTGAATACGTACTCACATTGCATGGCTTGGTCCGCTCTGACTCGGGATCTCCAGAAGAGTCAGATTATGGCTTCCGCATGCAGTATGGCATTGACTACACCGGCGGAGCCGACTGGCAGTCTCCAGACATCGAGTGGATTGAATTGCTGTGGGACGAACAACCACGTGAAGACCCACAAGGCGATGTCCAGTATCGCTATGAGACCTACACTACCGTGGTCAAGGCCACCAGCCATCAGCTCACTCTCTTCATTCGGGGCTGGAAAAAATGGGCCGACTCGGTAGAGGGCAATTACGACCTTGATTGCTTGAGTCTCGTGGGGCCGCAGGCGTCGGGTACGCAGCCACCATCGACTGGACAACCAACAGCCACACCTCTGCCGGCGATGCCCGAAACCGGCAACGAGTTCGGGTTTCTTGAGAATCCGGTGCTGGTGGTGGCCAGTGCCGCCTTGCTCATCGTCCTGGCCGGTGGTGCGGTCTGGAGTGTGACACGGCGCCGGGCATAACGTCGATTTGAGCAGCGGCCAACACATTTCGACGAGGCTCCACACCGAAGGACGGATTGTCCTAAACTGCACCGAGGGCAGGACAATCCGTCCTATGTTGTTTGGGTGAGGTCTGTTGGCTTCGTATTGTAATCTGAGCCTATTGTTGTTATGCTATGCCCCCAACAATAGCCAGCTAAAGCCCACGACCAGCGCCCAGTGAATGAGCCACGAAGGGTAAAGGGAACTGACCCGGTAGGCGATCCAGCCCGATAGGAGTCCGCCGACGATGCTGGAATATGTCTCCCATTCCGGCTTGCCAAAGTGTACCATGGCAAAAGGCACTGTCTGGATCAATACTGCGTATGGGCCGAAGAGGTCCACCAGCGCAAAAAGCAAGAACCCCCGGAAGAGAAACTCCAAGCAGAACATCTGCAAGCCGCTCAGGCCAACCCAGCGCCACCAATCGCCGTCTGGATTGAGTGCGGCGATGTAGTCCACGTAATAGGCTCGAAATTCGCCTCGCTGCCAAAAGAGCCAGGCAACCACGGCCATCACCAAGAAGCCCCCGGCCACCCAGGCCAAACCCTCCCGCCAGCGTCCAGGGGTCAGGCCATAGCGTAATGGATTCTCTCGAAAGATCAGCACGATAATGAACAAGGGGATGACCAGATAAAGCAGTAAGTCGTCCAGGATGGGGATGGGGAACAGGTGGCGATAGTGGTCTACTGAGAGGATGACCGTGATGACCAGCAGGCTTACCACCGCCTTACGTCGAGCTTGAGGAGAGTTGTTCCCGTTGAGCGCCAATCTATTCATTGACGATCTGTGCCTGTTATGATGCCCTTTCTTTACTTTGCCCAGTAACCGAAAGCGGCTAGAATGTACTCACGCTTGGAATCTCCGAAGCGGCAGTACCGGGTGTGGGTGTCATATTAACACGAATGACACGAATATGCGAACCTATGGATGACTGACTCTCGTCACAAGAGGGCGAAAAGCGAGGAGGGCTATGTCCAACCCACAGACGAAATTGGAATTGAGAACTCGACCCGTCGGCCCCTGGCCAATGAATACCTACGCGTTGGTCTGCCCTGCCACCCGGCAGAGCGTGCTGATTGACCCTGGCGCCGAGCCGGAGACGCTATTGGACATGCTGTCCGATACGGAACCGATCGGTATCCTGCTCACTCACACACATCCTGATCACCTTGGTGCACTCGATGAGGTGCAAGCCAGGTTGAAGGTGCCGCTGATGGCCCATGCCGGTCCGCACTTCGAAGGGATGAGTCTGGATGTCGACCGCATGCTCGAAGATGGTGACCAGGTGCGCGTCGGCGAGCATGTCCTGCACGTGTACCATACTCCGGGACATATCCCTGACATGCTTTGCTTTGCCCTGGGAGGTGATCACCGCATTGTCGTGGGGGACACAATTTTTGAAGGGGGACCGGGCAAGACGTGGTCGGCCGAGGATTTTCAAACCACGCTTCAAACGCTACGCGAGATGGTTCTGGCCTGGCCTGACGAGACGGTGTGCTACCCTGGTCATGGCCCCCATTTCCGCCTGGGCGACCTCCGCGCCGACATCGAGGCTTTTCTCAACAAAGACCACGGCGACTTCTTCGGGGATGCGACCTGGGATATGTAGTCAGCACGTGACGTGGAACACCGCGATCACAGCCCCCTCGGCCGCATTCCAGGCGTGGACCGCCTTGGGCGTAGGCAAGGTGGTCACCCGGCATCCCTGGCGCTCGAAATATTCGGCCGCTTCGTCGGAAAGTTGTACCAGGCCGTATTGCCCGGTGCCGAGGATAAGGTGTTCTGCATCTTCCTGGTAGATGTGACTGGCTTCGTCCTGGGAGATAGTGTGCGACGTGCCGTAGATAGCCTTGGACAACTTCTTCCTACGCTTTTTCACCTTACCGTTCAGGCGGATGATCACGTCGTGTCTGTATACTTCCCCGTCAATGGTAATCGAGCCAAACTTGGTGCGATTTATGTGGGGTTTCATATTAGATTAACATAATATATATCATTGCCGGTGTACTTCAGTTCACCTCTATTCAAGTGTTTTGTTCTCCGATTGTCTCCTGTGCGACACCAAAAACCAGGCCAGTGCCACCAGGCCTGCGGTTACCACCAGGCCTACGATTATTGCTGCTGCTCTTGCTGTGCGCTGGACTGACCACGTGGGCCGATCCTGGACGATGAAGCCGTCAATGACTGCGCCTTTTCGAGCGGTGATGTGCACATCATGCTGGCCCTGACGTAGATTCCTGGCGACACGTACCCTGACCCCAAAGGTGGTTTCAGGCGAGTCTTGCGACACCACGACCGGTGGATCTCCGTCAATTGTCACCTCCAGCCAACCACCATCTGGCCGGCGAGCTCCCACCAGCCACAGGTCGCTGCCATTAAAGGTGAGTCTGGCTTGGGCGCTATCATTCGTCGCCTGGTGATAGCCATCCAACACTGCGCGCTCGTCCTTTAGCTCCTCCCACCCGGTGTAATCCACCGCCCAGTGATCCTCCTGGTGATAGCCACGGTACATCACCGGCGGCAGGTGGGCAGCGTCGCTCAATGCGTGATAAGCGGGAGTTGGGGTAAAGTCAGGTTCAAGCAGACGAAAGTAATATTGGGGGTTGACCTCTCGCTCTCGATCGTCGGCCTGTTTCAAAAACCAATAGTTGGCCACGCCTAACCAGGGCCACTCAGATTGCAACCGGTAATAGGCTTGCACCGCGTAACGGGCCTGCTGCGCTTCTGTTACCTGGCCGTAGGCGGGGGGCAAGACCGAGTCAGGCGGCAGGGCGTTCCAGGCCATCTCTGAGAGCCAGATCGGCTTGTGAGCGTCGCCGTTGCGTACCATAACGTCACGAATGTAGAGCGGGCGGGAGAAGTTGAGCACCCGGGGCTGCATGCGCCGGTCGTAAGGCCCGGACCAGAGGCCGTAGCCCTGCATAGCCAACACGTCGAAGTACGGCCCGGCACCGGCGTCGTAAAGCTGCTGCAAGAAAAGAGCATCGGTCAGGCCGTGAGGATATCGGTCCAGCTCGATGGTGGCGGCCAGTGCACCGGCAATAATCACCACGTCGGGGTCCGCCGCCTTGGCTCGAGTGTAGGCCACCTTGAGTAGTTCGGCATATTCCGCAGCGTCCACCGGTTGCTCTCCCCACTCGGGGTAGATGTTAGGTTCGTTCCATATCTGGTAATAGCGTATGCGTCCCTTGTAACGGCGCACGACTGTCTCCACAAAATCTCCGTAGGCGTCCAGATCGTCAGGAGGGGCGAAGGGGCCAGCGTCGTCGCCTGCTGCACGGCTCCAGGCGGGTGGGTTGCTGAGACGGGCGATGATCTGGATGTCGTGCTCTTCGGCCAAGTCCACGATGTGGTCGTACTTTTCCCAGGCCGAACGCGGCGGGTCGTGGCGCCGGTCAACAAAGTCGCCGGGGCCGTGGATTTCGATGTCCTCCCAGGGGAACTCCTGCCGAACCCAGCCGAAGCCTGCATTGGCCACCATCTCCATCGCCAGGCGGCGCTTATGGGGATCGACTTCGTTTTGCAGAAAGGTATTCACGCCAAAGGGGTTGACTCCGGCATGTGCCACGGGCACATCGTTTGCCAGTTGTAGTGGGGGGCGGACCAGGTTGAATGCAAATTGAGTAACGCCTGTCAATTGGGGCAGAGAGTCTTCCTCGCCGGTCACGTAGAAGAGGGCGCGCGAGATGCCTGGCCAGGCCGCCAGTCCCACTGCAATCGCCAGCACGGCGACGATCGGCCATATGGTCCTGTTTATCACATCTTTATCCTAACCCGGCACTGAGTTCATAAAATGGGCATTGTTCGTAGTGGCCACTTCAGTGGCTATCTTCAACGACTGAAGTCGTCACTACAAGCCTTAAAACTGTACGGACCCAGTGCCTCCTGACCCAATCGAGATGAAATCGTAACTGCATTATTGTTGATTATACCCGGCTCAGGTGGAAATGTCGAAATCATTGTAACCTTTTCCCTCTCACGGTGTTTTAAGCAATTGACAAAGATCCGATTGGGTTTTATTATTGGACGGATATGCAATCTAGGTAGTGTTGGCATTTGCGCATTCCCAGAGGTGCATTTCGTTATTTGTTGAAGGGTTCTTAAGCGCAAAGACGCAAATGTCAACACGGCCAAGGTAGTATTGACGTTTGTCAATACGGCCTAATCTGGAAAGGAAACGAAGGGGGACATAGTGACTACAAGTAACATCGCTCTCTCCGGTTGGGCTTTGATTTTGGGCGCCTCCAGCGGCTTCGGCGCAGCGACGGGCCGGGCACTAGCCCGAGCTGGTATGGACATCGTGGGTGTTCACCTGGATCTCAAGACGACGCTGCCCCGGGCCAGGGAAGTGCAGGCCGACATTGAGGCCGCCGGCCGCAAGACGCTTTTCATCAATATGAATGCCGCCGATGCAAAGAAGCGAGCCAAAGCTATCGAGCAGATGAAAGAGGAAGGGGTCAAGGTGAAGGTGATGCTTCACTCACTGGCATTTGGCGCGCTCAAACCATATGTGGCAGAAACGCCGGAAGGGAGCCTGGACCAGAAGCAGATGGAGATGACGCTGGACGTGATGGCTCATAGCCTGGTTTATTGGGTCCAGGATTTGGCGTGGGCTGATCTCTTCGCCGATGATGCCCGCATCTTCTCTATGACCAGCGAGGGTAATCAACGCGTCATGGCAACCTATGGCGCGGTCAGCGCCGCCAAAGTTGCCCTGGAAAGCCACACCCGCCAGTTGGCATACGAGTTGGCCCCCCGCAACGTTAAGGTCAACGCCATCCAGGCCGGCGTCACCGATACACCGGCGCTGCGCATGATCCCTGGGAGCCAGCAGATGATTGATGCGACCCTGCGCCGTAATCCTTATCACCGTCTGACCCGGCCCGATGACGTGGCTAACGCTATCGTCGCCTTTTCTCGGCCCGGACTGTCCTGGATGACCGGCAACGTCATCCGCGTGGACGGCGGCGAGTGTATTGCTCCATAAGTTGTTTTGGAAGATTGGAAGGTTGGCCTATCACCCATCCAACCTTCCAATCTTCCATCTATCCAAATTCCCCAATCCAACAGGAGGAGTGAATGTCATCTGCCAGGACGTATAACTCAATCGTACTGGTCAAGCAGGTGCCTGACACAAAAAACATCACAGGTGACGTGATGAAAGACGATGGCACCGTGAACCGTTCGGCATTACCGGCCATTTTCAACCCGGAAGATTTGAACGCGTTGGAAATGGCGCTTCAAGTCAAGGAGCAGTATGGTGGTCAAGTCACCGTTATGACGATGGGGCCGCCCCAGGCGGCCGAGGTGCTGCGCGAATCCCTCTACCGGGGTGCGGACCAGGTGATTCTGATCAGCGACAGGAAGTTCGCCGGTGCGGATACGCTGGCTACGTCGTACACGCTTACGCGCGCCGTCGAAAAGCTGAGCGACTACGACTTGATCTTTTGTGGACGGCAGGCGATTGATGGGGATACTGCTCAGGTCGGTCCCCAAACCGCGGAGAAGTTGGGCATTCCCCAGATCACTTACGCCGAGACCATCGTCAATTTGGAAGGGGACGAAATTGTAGTGGAAAGGGCGTTGCCCTTGGGCAAGGAGTTGGTGAAATGCTCATTGCCCTGTCTGTTGACGGTGGTCACTACCGCCAACCAGCCACGCCCCGCCTCGGCTCGCAAGCGGATCGAATACAAACTGGCCGCCACTCCCCTCGAATACCAGTCGTTGTTAAAGAAGTGGCCGGAGTTCGAGACGGAGGAAGCGCTGGATGCTTACCTGGAGGCCCGGGATATGAAGCTTCCCCTCTGGACTGCGGCTGATCTTGATGCCGAGGAGGATAAGCTTGGTCTGGGCGGTTCGCCCACCCAGGTCTACAAGGTCAATTTCGTGGTGCTGGAGACGACGGAGAGCAAAGATGTGTCCGCCAATCAAGCAGGCATCGCCGCATTGTTAGAAGAGTTAATCCAAGAGTACATTGTAGGTTAGTCTCTTGGAAGTATGGAAGGTCGGAAGGTTGGATGGTTGGAGTGAGTGGCCCAATCTTCCAAGCTTCCATATCCTCAAGAGGACTGCCAGTTCTGCCTGAGCAGTTACAAAAGGGAAAGGAAAATGACAAACCAGACAAACTCAAGGGACGTGTGGGTTTTCATTGAGCAAGAAGAAGGGGTCATCGCCGACGTAAGCCTGGAATTATTGGCCAAGGGGCAGGAACTGGCCGAGATGTTGGGCAGCCATGTTTGTGGCCTGCTGTGCGGCTACCAGATAGAAGACCTGGCCGAGCGGGTCATCCACCACGGCGCCGATCGGGTGCTGTGGGCTGACCATCCCGAACTTGAGATGTATCGTACCCTCCCTTATGCCCGGGTAGCAACCGAGTTGGTGCAAGAACGGCAGCCCTATATCTTCCTGGTGGGTGCCACCGCAATTGGGCGTGACCTGGCCCCGCGCGTGGCCAGCGCCGCCCGGTCCGGGCTGACCGCCGACTGTACTGACCTTCAGATTGGCGACTACACATCGAGAAAGGATAAGCAGGACTACAAGGATCTGCTATATCAGATTCGGCCCGCTTTTGGCGGCAACATCATCGCTACCATCATCAATCCGACTATGCATCCGCAGATGGCGACCGTGCGTGAAGGCGTGATGCGGCGCGATGAGCCGGACATGACACGTCAGGGAACGATCGAAAAGATTGAGCCTGCGTTTGACGAGAGTGACCTGGTATTAAAGATACTCAGCCGCGAAACTCGTGAGTCCACGGTCAACCTGAAAGACTCCCCGATCATCGTTTCGGGTGGTGGCGGCGTGGGCAGCGCAGAGAACTTTGAACTGATTAGAGAATTGGCCCATGTCCTGGGTGGCGAGGTGGGTGCCTCGCGAGCGGCGGTCGATGCTGGCCTCATTTCCCGCGAGCACCAGGTAGGACAGACGGGTACCACGGTGCGGCCGCGTCTGTACATCGCGGCTGGCATATCCGGCGCCGTCCAGCACCGGGCAGGGATGGACGAATCGGCCAAGATCATCGCTATCAACACCGACCCCAATGCCCCGATATTCGAGATCGCCCATTATAAGATCGTCGGCGATCTGACCGAAGTGATTCCTATGATGATACGTGCCTTGCGTGAGAAGGCGAAATGATGGAAGTAGGAGTAAGGGAGTAGGAAGAACATGGTAGAAAACTTTTTCCTGGACAATCTGGATCTCAAATATCATCTGGACAAAGTGGACCTGAGCGAAGTCGTCGAAATCAAGGAGAAGGGATACACCTATTCCGAGAAATACCCCACCGCGCCACGTCACTACAAGGATGCCAGAGATAACTATCGCCTTCTTCTGGAAGTGTTAGGCGAGATTTCTGCGACGATGGTCGCCCCGCGTGCGGCCGAGGCGGATGAAGAGGGGGCTCAGTATCACGATGGCCAGGTGAGCTACGCCGCCGCTACCCAGGATGCGTTGCAGGCCTTGAAGCAAGCCGAATTGATGGGCGTCATGCTGCCCTGGGAGTACGGCGGCATGAATTTGCCGGAGACGATCTACCAGATGATGGTGGAGATCGTCTCGCGCGCCGAGGCCGGGTTGATGACCATTTTCGGGCTGCAAGAGATAGCCTCGTCGATCAGCGAGTTCGGCGATGAGGCGATGAAGGCGCGAGTTTTGCCCCGGTTCGCCCGGGGCGAGGTGGCAGGCGCTATGGTGCTCACCGAGCCGGATGCCGGCTCCGACCTGGGCTCGGTGCAGACGCGCGCCACGTACGACGAAGAGGCTGGCGTGTGGCGCATCAACGGCGTCAAGCGCTTTATAACCAACGGATGTGCCGAGATCATGACGGTGCTGGCCCGCAGCGAGGAGGGCTCCACCGATGCGCGGGGGCTTTCCTTCTTCCTGGTGGAAAAGGACGAGACGGTTCACATCCGCCGCATTGAGAACAAAATCGGCCTTCACACCTCGCCCACCTGCGAAATACAGTTTAGTGATACACCGGCCGAGTTGATCGGCAAGCGGCGCTTTGGGCTGATCCGCTACGCGATGGCGCTGATGAACGGCGCCCGGCTGGCAGTTTCCGCCCAGGCAGTGGGTATCGCTGAGGCCGCGTACCGCGAAGCGTACCGTTACGCCCACGCGCGTGTCCAGTTCGATCAATCTATCCGCTCCATCCCGGCCGTGTCACGCATGCTGCTATTGATGCGCAGCGAAATCGAGGCGACGCGGGCTCTGATGTACGAGGCGGCGCGCTGGGTGGATCTGGAGAAGGCCTACGACCACAAGATCTCCGAAAGCGAAAAGCCGGACCCCGCCGACCGCAAGCGCAAGAAACAGGCGGGCAAGTTGGCCGAAGCCCTGACCCCGCTGGTCAAGTACTACGCCACCGAGATGGGCAACCGCGTTTGCTTCCAGGCCATACAGATTCACGGCGGTGTGGGATATATGCGGGAGTTCAACGTGGAGCGCCACTACCGCGACATCCGCGTAACCAACATCTACGAGGGCACCAGCCAATTGCAGGTCGTGGCCGTCATTGGCAAGTTGCTGGCCCACGGCCTGGACGAGTTATTAAATGACTGGGCCGCGCAGGACTATGGCCCCGAGTTGGCCCCCCTCAAAAGCCAGGTGGAGGAATCGACCGCGCTCTTCAGCCGGTGCACGGATCACTTGCGAGAGTGTGATCGGGACGTAGTTGACTACTACGCCTCCGACCTGACCGATATGGGGGTGTACACCATCAATAGCTGGCTGATGTTGCAACATGCGCGCACGTCGGACCGCAAACGAGCCATGGCCCATGTGTACATCACCGAGCATCTGCCCAAGGTGCGCGGCTCGGCGGCAGCGATCCAAGCCGCCGACCCAACGCCCCTGCTGGTCAGGGACGAGATTTTGGCCAGCCCGTTTTAGTTAGACCCCCATCCCCGGCCCTTCCTCCTGCCAGGAGGAAGGGCCGGCATCGCCCTTATTTATACACGATCACTCCAGGGCCGCACATCAGCGAGCGGCTCGCTGCACCATCTCCATCAGCTTCTGGCTTTCCTCCTCGGACAGGCCCAGGCTCTCCAACTCCGACTCCAGTGCTTCGGGGGTGCCGTAGCCGGCCACGTAGCCGTTAACACGGGCGGCCGCTGTGGACCTGATCAAGTCGGCGTCGTCCGGATAATAGGCCCTAAACTCCTTCATCAAGCTTAAGCGGTGCCGCAGCCAGTACTTCTGGTGGTAGTCCTCCGCCTGGTAGAATCTCACGGCCGGGAGAACCTCGGCGTAAATCGGACCCTCCGCCTTGGCCGACGCTCGGTCGCGGCTTTCCATCGCCAGCCGCTTCTGCTCTTCGTTGTGATAAAAGATGGCCGGCAAATATTGCCGGGAATAGGGCTTGATCGTCGGCGTGTCGCTGGCCCAAAAGACGTCTAGCAATTCCTGGTAAGAAATGCGGCTTGGGTCGTATTCGATTTCCACCGTCTCGATGTGATCGCCCAGGTTCATATAGGTGGGGTCGTCGGTGGTACCACCCGTATATCCAACCCGGGTGTGCACCACACCGGGCAGGCTCCCAAACTGGGAGTCGACGCCCCAGAATCAGCCCAGGGCAAAGGTCGCCTGTTCCGTCCTGGCCGGCGCGGCGGCGTCGATAGGGGGGATCGCCGGCCTGGGGGCTGACTCGCTAGTGGTTTCCTTCCCCCCCTGTTCGGGCTGGGCGGCGGTCTCTGCCAGGTCGGACGCGGGCGGCCCTGGTTCCGGATAGGCGATGGCGTTGGTTGGAGCCGGCGCTTCGGCTGTTGGCGTGCTGGCAGAAGGGGCGGGGCTGCAGGCCGAGGCCAGGATGCTGAACGCCAGCCAGGCGCCAAAGGGGATAAACACTCTCTCGACTCTTATCATTTTTCCTCACCATTCCCTGATCATTAAACTGACTTTTCTATACTAGAAGATCGTCCACTTTTCAAACACCATCAAATTGTACAAATTGTAGATGCTTTGTCAACTGGACGGCAGTATATGGTAGGGCTTTCCTATCCCGCTAGGGGGAGCGTCACAGGTTGGGGACAACCTTGTAGGCGAAAGGGAGAGGTAGTAGCTTCGTAAAAAGGTGCAAAAGAGGGTTGATTTTTAGGTATACAGAAATTGAGCCAGTTTACGGAATGGGGTAAA
>DAOUMD010000208.1:0-4633 GCA_034412795.1 Anaerolineae bacterium | reverse complement strand
ATATGGTTGAGATAGAGACAGTTATGCCACAATATAGCCAATTGTTAAGGACCCACCAATGATGTGCCTGCCCAATTCAAATGACGCACTCTACCCCCTTTGCCGGGGAGAAAAATCATTTATGTGTTTGGGCAACATAAGCCCAAGAGTGCACACTTTCTAAACGGGTGGTTGGAAGTATGGAAGATTGGAAGGTTGGTAAATTGGTATATTAGTGAAAATCCCGCCAGTTTACCGATTTACCAATATACCAATTTACCAACTTACCAATTTACCAGCCCTCCTATGGATACTCCGCCAACTTGGTGTATAGCTCAACGCGACCGTAGCGCCAGCGTACCCACAGGGCGATCAATGCACCACCCAGTAACATCGCTCCCAGCCCCAGCAGGCCAGCCTCGGGTCCGAACGCGCCTCCTGTCCACACGTCCGGGCCACCCTGCTGGATGGTGATAAATTTCGCTGAGCTGAATTCCGTGCCGCTGACCGGGAAGCCGAACACGTTCCCCTGGAAGAAGTTCCAGGTGATGTGCACCCCAATCGGTATCGCCAGTTCGCCGGTCAGCAGGTAGCCTATAGCCAGGATCACGGCGCCGGCAATGAAGATGTTAAACGAGCTGATGAAGCTGGCACTTGGGTTGCCGAGGTGCGCCAGGCCGAACAGCGCTGAGGACAGCAGCGTAGCGATCACAAGCGCCCAACGTGGCCCGATGGCGTTCCATTTCAACCCTTCGGCCATATTGCGAAGATGGTAACCCCGGCTGAGCAGCTCTTCGTAGATGCCCACCGCCACGAAGATGGTAAGCGGTAGTAAAATGGCCAGGAAGAAGGGCGCATCCGTATCGGTCACGAAGGTCCCGGTGACGGTCAGCCAACCGGCGCCAAGTTCGATCAGAAAGATGAGCAGCATCAAGGCGGCGCCCAGAAACAGCCCAAAGCCTAAATCTGTCCACCAATTGCCACTCATGTGGAAGCCGAAATCAGCAAAAGGCCGCCGATCCAGGAAGCGCCCTGCCAGCCACACACTGGCCACAACTGCTACCAATATGCCTAACGTCGATAACGTTATCACTAACGGTGATTGCAAAAGGGTCATTGGGCCGGCCGTGAACCTACCCTGTAAGGTGAGAATCAACAATGCGACGAACCCAAGCCCGATCTGCACCGGCAGTGCGATCATGACCAATATGATGAACTGCCCGATCAGCCGCCACAGCGCCCGCGCGCGGCGGTCTTCGCCATTCCAGAAAATGTTCTTAATGAATTGCATCGCGAGTCGCCTCTCCTGTCATCAGCCACCAGTCACGCTACAAGCGTGACCTTACCAATCTTCTACCAATCTACCAATCTACCAGTCTACCGATCCGCCAATCTACCAATCTACCTACGTCGCCCCATCTGCGCCGCCAGCCGCAATGCTGCCACCAGGCTACGTTCGTCGGCGCGACCGGTGCCTACGATGTCAAAGGCTGTACCGTGATCGACCGAGGTGCGAATGATGGGCAGGCCCAGCGTCACGTTCACTCCCTCGTAGAAGCCCAACAGCTTGATGGGGATGTGTCCCTGGTCGTGATACATGGCGATCACCGCGTCGAATTCGGTCTGGCTGGCGCGCAGGAAGACGCTGTCTGGCGGGTAGGGCCCGGTGATATCCATGCTTTGCGCCCGCGCCGCTGCCACCGCCGGACCGATAATCTCGGCTTCCTCGTTTCCGAACAATCCTCCTTCGCCAGCGTGCGGGTTGAGCCCGGCTACCGCGATACGGGGCGCTTCCAACCCCATACGCCTCAGAGCATCGTGGGTCAGGCCGGCGACCCGGGTGATGCGCTCCACGCTGACGCGCTCCACAGCCTGGTGCAACGATACGTGGGTGCTGACGTGGCTGACTCGCAGCTTACCGGAGACCAGCATCATGGCCACATCCGTGGCGTCACACAGAGCAGCCAGCATCTCCGTGTGCCCGGCATAGGGCACACCAGCGGCGTGGAGCGCCTCCTTGTTGATCGGCGCCGTCACCACCGCTGCTACCTTCCCCTTCAACGCCAGTTGTACTGCGTGTTGAATATAGTCATGGGCTGCCCGGCCAGCCTGGGGGCTGACTCGGCCTCGAACCAAACGGTCGGCGTCCACGTTGGTCAGGTCCAGCACACCCAAGAACTCGCTGCTCTCTATTTCGTCGGGAGTCTGTAGTGCCCGCACCGGGCGACTGCTGTCTACCATACGTTTGGCCTGCTCCATCCAGTGGGCGTCTCCTATCACCACCGGTCGGCAGACGTCCCATACCTCGGGGCGATCCAGTGCCTTGGCGATCACCTCCGGCCCCACCCCAGCCGGATCGCCCATCGTAACTGCCAATAAGGGCCGCTTGTCCGTCATCGTTCCTCCTGAGTGATTTCTCATCATCTACCCGTCTTCGAATCCACCACCCAACCAACCATCCACCCACCCAACCAACCAACCACTCACCCACCCAACCACCCAACTAACCAACCAATCCCCTAATCGCCACCGCCACCGCCAGCGCCTCGTCCGTGCCGAAGCCACCCGCCTTGGTGACGACCCTCAGACCGGGGAGAAGGCCGCCCAGCAGGATGCCCCAGGCGATACCGGACTGGGTTTCGCCCCGCAGCCAGAGGGCCGACCCGCCCAGCGCGGCGAATACAGCCGCCGCGATGTCTCCACCGGTGAGGACCAGTCCTCCTACATGACCTTCAGCGACCAGTCGCCGCGTCATCTCCGCCAGAGCGTCGGCCACCACCTGGCTTCCCACTGGGGAATCGTCGGGGCCGGCCGTGGTCAGTATCACGTGCTCGTCGTCAGCCAGGCGTCGCGATGCACGTTGAACTGTCCGCTCGACGGCTCGCGAATCGCCTTCCAGGCTCCCTGGGGCGGGTCGGATGATGGTCGCACCCCAGCCTTGGGCGACTTCCACCTGGCGGGCGGTGCGTGCGTGGCGGCTGCCGGCCACCACCAGGACCGATCCAGAGGGCCGGGAGGGAGCGTGTTCTATAAAAGTTGAAAGCTCAGCCCGGATAGTCGCATCCGGGCGATCCTGATCCGGCCGGGGCAGGGCGTTGGCCAGCGCCCGCGCCAGCCCGGCCGAGCCGCACCACAGACGCACCCCGCACCTCAGGCCCGCCCGGGCGATGTCCATCAGATCGACGTTGGTCTCGGCGTCGGCGACGACTACTTCCGAGCGTGTCGCGTCGAGTGCTTCGCAGATGGCGTCCGGCCCGCGCCGCACCCGGTTCAACTCAATCATGCACCGGGTTTGGAATAGGACAAGCAGATCCGAGCAGGGGACCTCACTGCCAAAGGAGGTGTGTTCGACCGGGATTTCATCCACCAACTGGTGACCGCTGACTGTGGTTCGGCCCTGGGCCGGGAAGGCGGGTGCAACCAATGCCTGCCCCAAGCCCAGCGCGTCCATAGCCGCCGCCAGTTCAGTTCCAGGATGACCGCGTAAGGTGGAGTCGATCTTCTTGTAGATGTAAGGTATCTCCCCTCCGCTCTTTATCTGGTGAACTGCGCGACGGACCTGCGCTACCGCCTCCTCCTGTGCCATGTCACGGCTCTCGGTGGAGACCACCAACACGTCGCCTTCCGGGGTTTGGCTGGTGGGGTCCAGGATGACCAGGGTTAACCATCCGGCCTTGGCAAAAGCAGCGCCGGAGTCGGCTGCACCTGTCAGATCATCGGCGATAATGAGGATTTGCGGCATGGGTTTATTGCCTACCCGTTCACATTTTGGGGGCCTTCTTGCCGGGCCCGACGGGGATCGAACCCACGCGTGATATCAGAGATGCGAGAAGAATTTATGGATGGAGGTTGGGATTCCCAACAGCACTGCGTCACGGGGATTATATCACATCTCCACTGTTCGAGGGAAATCATGCGCGTGACATCTACGACAAAGCCGCTCGATGCGGTTTTGGCTGGGGAGCGGCGTCAGGAGGGTAAATCAAGTGTCTCTTTTTTTTATCGTCTGAGCGGGCACTCCGGCCACGACGGTGTAGGGCTCAACATTTTTGGTCACCACGCTGCCCGCAGCAATCACCGATCCTTTGCCGATTCGTACGCCGTCCAGTATAGTGACGTGACTGGCGACCCATACGTCGTCCTCGATGATGATTCCTTCCATAGTCACATCCTGTAAGGTGATGGGCGTATGCGGGTCGCCAAAGACATGATTGGCGGGGATGACGACGGTGTGGGTGGCGATGCGAACGTAGTTGCCGATGGTCAGCCCGCCGTGTCCGTAGAGGACGGTGTAAGGGTTAACGGAGCATTCATCCCCCAATTTGATGAAGCCATCATAGGGGAGAATCATTGCGCCGGGGTGGACGAGACAATTTTTCCCAATTTCAATTCTGCCGTTTTCACCATCCAACCAGGCCTCTGGCGCGATTTGTGTCCCCTCCCCGACGATGATGTTTTCTCTTCCGATCCGTTTTCCATACCACCAATTCCAGTTCATCCTTGCCTCCGCTAATGAACCATGTCATCCTAAGCCTATATTTCGCACCTTAAGAATTGAATAGAGAGCAAAAGAGGCGGAATCGCTCCATTTGTGGCAAAGTATAGAATGTGACAACTATACTTAAAGCGGAGCGATTCCCGATGCACTTTGCCA
>DAOUMD010000207.1:0-58473 GCA_034412795.1 Anaerolineae bacterium | reverse complement strand
GCCTCAATCGCTCCACATAGCGGCCTCAATTTGTAGTTTTGGCAAGCGATTGCCCCACATAGGCCCATCTTACTGTGGACAGGCTGTGGTGCGTAAGAGCTTCACAGGGTGACTTTTGCGGTATTGCGTTAAAACCTCGGGGGTTCCCTGGTACTTTTCACTCGTGAAAACGTGCCCCGGGACTTTCCGAGAAAGCTCAAATGCCAAAGGGGGTGAGAATGGTTTCCGGGTTGAAGTCGTGGTCGGCGCCTATCACGCCGTGGCGGCTTTTGCCACCTCGTGAAAAGGGACCTATCTTGATAGCCGCTTTAGCATCCATGGAGATGCGCAAGACGCCTGGTTCGGCATCAGCGGCGTGATTGACCTGGTACACTTGCTCGAAAATGGCATCCGTCTCCGCGATTTTCTTGATGGGTCTGCTTTTGGCTACCTTTTGAGGGTGAAAGTCCAGATCATTGAGCTTGGTGCAGATGGTACGCTGGTCGGTAGCAGCGCATCCGCATAGTCCTTGTCATCGACTAACCGCTGCCGGACCTCGTTGACGGTCAACGGTGTGTACAACTGGGTAGTTCTGAAGGTGGGGTCGGCTTGGCTGGTAGGTTCGACAATGGCCTGAATGTCTTCGAGTAAGTGAGGCAGATGCGCTTCTGCTCTCTTGCGCCCTCTGGCCGAGAAGTTGTCAGGTATCGGGCCATGCTCTAATTCATCTTGGCCTTTCCGAATGGTCCCTCGATTCCATCCCAACTCACGTTCAGCCCAACGTTGTCCACCCCTTCCCAGGGCTTTGACAACCTGGGCCATAAACATACGGTGGGGGCTGCTTTTCAAGTTGTCGGCGGCGTATTTCAATGCCTCAAGCATATCATCAACCAAGACTAAGGCGCTCATTAGATATGTCTCCTGGATCAAACGTTTGGACTGATGATACCAGAAGATTTCTCAGATGCCATGCCTGAACTGAATATGTTCGCAAAGTTCAACCTTGGTCAAATACTGGGACATTTATTTCTTTCCACATCCCTAACGGTGGAAAGAGAGTGGTGGATCGACGAAAAAGGGACCGCCTACATCGTCGACCTGGCGCTGCCAGTTGGGGATGGCTGGCTGCCGGTCACCTTCGGGGATCGGCCCGGGCCGGCCGGCGGCCTGCGCTTCGCCGCCGAGGCCGAGGCGGAGGCTTGCCTGCGGGAGGTGCAAGCCAGATTGCGGATCTCGTAATTTCTTGCTTGAGTGTGTTGGGTTTCATTATGTTCAACCCAACAGGACTGAAGAAGCCAGATGATGTTGCCGTCGGCGTCTTTGACGGTTGCGATCAACCTTCCGCCACCGACATCCTTCTATCTGTGCAAAATTTAGACCGTTAGCGAGCCACGGAACCCCCTGGCGGCATAGTAAGAGGGCGCACTGTTGTGATACACGAAGACAGTGTTGTAACGGCGATCAGCAAAGAGGGCGCCTCCGAGTTTTCTAATATCAGAAGGTGTTTTCACCCAGCTCGACGTCTTCGTATCGAAATTTCCAAGTTTCTGCAACTCCCGATATTGTTCTTCCGTTAAAAGCTCAATGCCCATGGCAATTGCCATATCAATAGCATTATTTTCTGGTTTATGTTCTTTCCTTGACTCCTGGCCTTCACGGTCGTAACAAACACTTCTACGGCCTTTAGGGCTTTCCGCCGAACAATCATAAAAAACGTATTCGCCCAAGGCCAAGTCTTTCTCGTGCCAGGCAACTCCCTGCCTAACTCAGTCGCTTATTCATCTTTCGACTGGCGGTTTCATAGCCAAGCGTTTTGTAGAATTCGATGGCTTCTTGGTTGAACTCCCAGACGTTCAACTCGATGCTGTCTGCCCCTTCTGCCACTGCCCACTCGTGTGCTTTTTCCATCAGTGCTCGACCTATACCTGTTCGTTGAAACTCCCTCTTGACCACCACATTATCAACCACAGCATAGCGCCGTCGCACAAAGATAGGAATCTCGGACGACTCCCTGATCATTACACAGATCAAGCCAACAAGCCGATCCCTGACTTGGGCGACGAAGAAACCGACTGCCTCATCCGCGATCAGGCCAAGAACATAGTCCCTTTCACGAACAGCTCCCCTTGGTTTCTGGAATATCCAAGGAAGATTCTCTCGGTGCAGCGCATCCCCTTCGTCGAACAAAACGCACAGACTCTCGTAGTCTGAGGCTACTGCCTCACGGATGTTCAACTTCATAGAATCACTCTCTGTAGATCGCCGCCCAACAATTAGTATCCCGAATACCTTCCGTCTATATCTCTTCGGCCTATTATCCTGAATCGGATATGTATGCCGAAAATCTTCCGCCTAATCACCCATAGCAGGGCATTATACGGAAATGCCTTGAGTATGAAATGCCGAAAAGGCACTACCGAAGACTAAAACACGCATATCATTAGCTGACAGGTGAAGCAAGAAGAAAGTCAAGATTGAAAGCCCTAACTGCCCCGATTATACCACAGAATCAACCCAAAGGATCATTGAATCTTGCGACTTGAGGCTCTTGTCAAAGTGTCAAAATGAGGCGGTTGGGTGAAAAAAGATCGGGGGCGGCAGGCCGATTGGGACTGAGGTCAAGCGTGGCCGCAGGCCGTTCCGAAGGGATCGAAGACCCTTGACCAAATGACCAAGCCAGACGTTAAACGAGCCAGGGCCTCAATTTGCGGCCCTGTTAATTGCGCTTGGGGGGGGTGGATTGGGAAAGCAGGTGGAGAATATTAGGAAAAGGGTGAGGGTGGCTCTACAGACAGTAGCTATGTTCTCGGAAGTATGGTTTGCATATCAATTGGCTTGCGCTTGTAGATTCACGGCAGCATCAGGCGGGCCGTTAGCGGAAAGGCGTTTAGTTGTTTGTGTCCAATACTACACCAAGACCTTCAAAGAAGATAAGTGGGCCATCCACTATTACGCCCGCATCGAAGGCCACGAACTAGTGGCACGTCGCGACCTGATCCCCTCCGAGCCGGACCATCCCCCGCGCCGGGGCTTGGTACTACAAGCTACAACTCGGTCCCCTCGAACACAAGCTACCCCCCACCGTCGCCAATCGCTGGCGACGGGTCACACTCGTCGTCACCAGCGGCGACCGCTTTATGAACGCACACGAGATCAACGATCTCTTTGAGCAGGAGAGCCCAGTCAGTCAGATGTACGTGAGGCTAAGGAGCTAGGCATTGCCGTGGAAAGAGAGTGGTGGATGGACGAACAGGGGATTGCCTACATCGTCGACCTGGCGCTGCCAGTTGGGGATGGCTGGCTGCCGGTCACCTTCGGGGAACGCCCCGGCCCAGCAGGCGGACTGCGCTTCGATGCTGGGGCCGAGCCGGAGGCCTGCCTGCGGGGAGATACAGGCCAGATTGCGAACCTCGTGAGCCTTCGCCTGAGTGTGTTCGGTTTCACCACGTTCAACACTGGGTACAGGTCTATTAAATCATACGGGCGTGTTCAAAATGGGTTGGTAGGGGCACCCCTTGCGAGTGCGCCGGGGCGGGTGCAAGACCCACCCCTACCACTCATTTTGAATGCACCCAAATCATACCACATCCCGGCGCGTAACGTCCCAACCGCCAAGCAGCGCGGCGATGATACCGCCCAGGCTGCCAAAGAGTAATTCGGCAGTGTAGGGATCGCCCTTGCCAAGCTGGTTAACCAGCAACCCCGCCAGCGCCCAGGGATAAAATGATCCCCAATCGCTTTGGACCACAATGACCCCAACCACGGTCAATGTAATGCCCACCGCGCTGGCCACCACAAAACTGGGCCAGCGCATCGAAATCCAGGTGTGGATGGCGATGATGAGCCAGCAACCCAGGTAAATGATGCCGCACCGCTGAACAATCATCAGCCAGGGGATGGGGGCTTCAAAGCCCAGACCAGGGGTCAATAACCGCAACGCCAATCCCCCCAACACCAGAAAGAGAGCCAGGGTCAGCATACTGATCCCGATGAGCAGCATCCCGCTGAACTGTTTGGCCGCATAAATGGCCCCGCGTGGAACAGACAGGGCAAAAAGATGTTTCAGTTGCCGGTTGCTGTGTTCCAGGCCGCTGAGCAGCGCGGTTTCCAGCGCGACAAACAGCGGCAACATGAGCAACGACCACAGCATGGTGGTGGGCTGGACAAATTCCTGCCAGCCGTCCGTAAGGTTTTGTTGCACGTAATAATCCTGCCTTTGTTGTGCCACAACAATTTGCAGGACAACTAAGGCCAGGGGGGTAATCACGGCCAGGCGCAGGGCCAGAGTTCGGTTGAGTTTGAGTAACTCGGCTCGAATGGTTTTGATGATAGCCATTATTTGTCTCCTTGGGTCGTGTTGATCAGCTTCATGAACATATCTTCCAGGGTAGGCTGTTGCAGGTTCAGGTGATAGACGTTAATCCCTTGCCGCACCAATTGGGCGTTGATCATGGCGGCGTCGGATTGCCCATTGGCCGCCACGGTGAGCCGGTGTCCGCCGTTATCGTGCACAGTCCAGCCGGCCTGTTGCAACACGGCTTTGCTGTGTTGCGGTTGGTCGACGCCCAGCACCACCTGTTTTTCCATCTGGGCGTGTAAATCATCCGGCGTGCCTTGAAAGCATAAACGCCCTTGATGAATGACGCCGATATGGGTGGCTATTTGCTCGACCTCTGCCAACAGATGACTGGACAGGAAAATAGTGATTTGCCGGTCCTCGGCCAGATGCTGCAACAAAGTCCGCATCTCTTGCATGCCTGCCGGGTCCAACCCGTTGGTCGGCTCATCTAAAATGAGCAGTTCCGGTTCGCCGAGCAAGGCTATGGCCAATCCCAACCGCTGCTTCATCCCCAGCGAATATTCACGCACGGGACGATTGGCGTGGTGTGCCAGCCGCACAATATCCAGCACCCGCTCCACCTGGGCGGATTCGGCTCCAATGAGATGCCGGGTGACGTTCAGATTTTCGCGCCCGGTCAGGTGAGGGTAAAGCGAAGGTGTTTCCACCAGCGCGCCGACACGTTGCAAAATAGCTGTTCGGTGTTGGTGTAAAGATTGGCCGAATAGTCTGACTTCTCCCTCGTCGGGTTGAATGAGTCCCAAAAGCAAGCGGATGGTGGTGGATTTGCCGGCTCCGTTTGGTCCTAAAAAGCCGTACACGCTGCCGCGCAGAATTTGTAAATCAACCTGGTTCACGGCAACCAGATTGCCAAAATAGCGAGTTAAATGGGTGGTTTCAATCACAAAATCAATCATCGCACTGGCTCCTGTTTTGAGCTTAATCCGAATAGTTCAGAATATAATCCAGCGCCGGATCATCTCCGGCAGCATACGCTGACCCGCTTTGTTCTATCTCCACATTGGGTATAAATGAGGTCGCGTTTGGTTCACTCACGGGATAGCGCGGGATGGCGTAGCCAAATCCGCCCAGCTTGTCACCGGTATTCATCGGGCCAAGGTCAAAGATGCCGGTGGAAAAATATTTGGTAGAGTAGTGAACTTTGATCTTTGAATTAGGCAGGATAAGGGTTTTGTATTCGCCGTAATGGTTGGCGCTGCCCGATGTCGGTTCGCCGACAAAGATGGCGTTGGTTTTCTGTTGCAGTTCCAGCGCATTAAGTACCGCCGAGGAGAACGTTTCTCGCCCAACGATGACAAAGAACTTGCCCGGCTCATTCAGTGGGTGCCGGCTGATCTGGTCGATGAACGGTTGGAGTATGACCGAACTGCCCCCGCCGTTGAAGCGCATATCCAGCACCAATCGTTGAGCGGGGTGGGTATTGATAAATTCAAACAGTTCGCGGTTGAATGCCTCAAACGATTGATCTTGCTTCTCCGCACAGCGATTGAATTGAACATAAATTGTCCCTTCATCGGGCAGGTATTCAAACCAGTAAAAATCGGCCCGGTCTCGGCGGTACAATGGCGTGTGCGGTGGTTTCCAGGCATTGTCAAAATTAGTAAAGTAAGCGTTGTATTCTTTGGCCGGAACCGGGTCAAGAGGAATGCAGTCCACCGCTTCAAACTTTATCTGGTGGGCTTCCCCGTCAGCCTCAAGCCCTAAATTGGCCAGCATCTCCGGGGTCAGCATCAGTAAGAAGACGGGGAGTCGGTTTTTCAGTCCGGCTTCCGTCTCGCGTGAGATCATGGGCGTAAGGGCGGCAATGGCATCTTCAATAGCCACGCCGTTGATCTGCAAAACCTTGTGACCGATCAGGTCCTGATAGCCGGGCATAGCGTCAATCACATAAATACCATCATCGAACCAGTAGAAGCGCAGCGGATACAGATGGTACTCAACGGATGAGGGGGGTATAACGCGGGTGTGCGCCTCACCCAGCATAGCTACCAGACGCGAGATACCAAAGATGATTTGATAGTCGTTCAGGGCGGGGATGGCGGCGTCCAGTTCGGTTGCCGCCTGCTCAAACGCCTCGCGGCTGGTGGTGTGGAAGGCATTGATGTGCAGCCGGGGCAGTTCGCCGGCCAGGTAGGCCACATCCTGACGCCAACGCTCGTCCCGGGTTTGGGCCGGGCGGGGATGCGGGGCCGGGATGCGAGCAAAAGCAGGTAGGAACTGCGTTTTGGCGGCGGCCAGATAGATGAGGGGGATTAAGAAGACGCCGATACCGGCCAAAATCCACGGCCAGCGTTTAAATCGAGTTTGTTTTTTCATGGTTGTGTTCTCCGGTGCAATTTACTCAACAGCATTAAATGTCACATACAGAAAGAAGGGAATCCAATCGGTCAGCGTGTGGGTCAACACCACGGTTTCAAATGAAATATCGATGTTAACTTTTGGGTTTCCCATTTTAGATTTTTTGTTATTAATGGTAGGTCAGAAATGTCGCAGGGGTATCGCGTGTTTGTCGCAACTTTGTCGCAAAAAAATACCCCCGGCCTGAGTGCCGAGAGTAACTTTAACGTATCTTCTCAAAAAGTAGGGGCAAACCATTGCGGTTGCCCGCTTGGGCAGGCGCAAGACCTGCCCTTACCCCGAGATATTGAGAAGATACACTTTAACCTACTACTCGATTTGTGTTTAAGCGATGGGGAATCTGACTGTAAAACAACTCCCCCTGCCACTGGTACTTTTAACAGACACGCGGCCGCCCATCGCCTCGGTAAGTTCTTTGACCAGGGCCAGCCCCAGCCCTGCGCCACTCGCATCAGCGTCCTTGGCCCGGTAAAATCGCTCCCAGATGTGGGGCAGGTCATCGGGGTTGATGCCGTTACCGGTATCACGGACTTCCAGGCAGACGGTGTTGGCTTCGGCCCCGGCTTCCAGCCGCCCCATCACGGCCACAATCCCGCCCGGTGGAGTGTGCCGGATGGCATTGCGCAGTAAATTGACCAATATTTGTTCAAAGCGAATTTTGTCGATGCAGATAGCGGGTAAATCGTCGGGCAGTTCGGTGACAACTTCTACCCGGCCTGCATTCCAGGCCAGTGGGGCCATGGCTTCAACAATTTGCCGGACAACGGGGGGCACTGCCGTCGATTGGCAATCCAGGGTCAGTTTTTCAACCTCGGCTTGCGAGAGAGTGAACAGGTCATCAATCAAGCGTTGCAGCCGCAGCGTTTCATTTTCCATTACTTCCAAATCGTGCCAGAGGGAAGCGGATAGGTCTGCCTGTTTGTGTAAGACCGATTCCAGCGTGGCCCGGACTGTGGCAACGGGGGTGCGTAACTCGTGCGATACGCTGGCCACCAGTTCGCGGCGCGATTGCAAAAGCCGGGAAACGGTATCCCGCTCGGTTTCCAAATCTTGCAGGATTTGCTGGAGTTTCTCGGCCATCGCGTTAAAATCGGATTGCAGTTGGGCCACTTCGTCTTCGCCGATAACGGTGACGCGAGCGCTGTAGTCGCCTTCACGCATAGCGCGGGTGGTGTTGGCCAGAGTGGCTAGCCGTCTGGTTGTTTTTCGCGACACAAAAAATGAAATAACGGCGGATGGGGGCAGGACAATCATTAATGCAAGAATAGTCAGCACCGCAGCTAGTCCTACCACCGGAAAAAACGTGCGCATAATCCGGTCGGCAATCATCGCCGCCACATTGTCAGTAATTAATCTGCCCGGCATGGGGTCGAATTCGAAGGTAAGGCCATAAAATATTTCCGCTGTGGCTACCAAAACGTAGGCGGCCACCAGCAGAACCACCAGAATGAGATGAGCGTGGGTCAGCGACCAGATGAGGTGTTTGCGCCGCAGCCGGTCCCAGTACCACCACAGCCACAACCCGGCGCGGAACCCCATAAAGGCTGGGCCGCTGGCTAGCAAAATAACGATGACGTTCAAGCTTTCCAGTCCGGCAGCGGCAAAGACGTCATCCCAGTTAAACACAGCCGCAATCAGGGATAGCACCAGACCCAACAAGACACTCAGGGAGAGGCCAATACTACCCCAGCGCATCAGTTTGGATCGCCGCCGGCCTTGATAGCGCCGCAGCCGGAGGGTACACCAAAATGCGCCAGACAGGCTGGTAAAAAACACGCCTTGGATGATGACCTGTAGCGGCACCTCGCTGCTGACCCACACCAGCCCAGCCAGCCAGAGAAAACTCAACAGAAATGACTCGGCCAGGGCCTGGATTGGTCCCGCCCACAAGAATGGGGAGAATCGTTTAATCATGCTCGTGCCTCAGCCGGTAGCCGACACCCCATACCGTTTCGATAACATCGCCAAACTCCCTCAATTTTTTGCGCAAGCGCAGCACCACGTTATCTACCGAACGGTCACCGGTGATGTAATTTTCGCCCCACACCGTGTCCAGCAGGTAGGCCCGGCTGAAAGCCCGGCCCGGATTGCGCAGCAGCAAATGCAGCAGGTCAAATTCGGTGCGGGTTAGATCGAGCGGTTGGCCGTTGAGGGTGGCCTGGTATGCTTGTGGGTTTAGGTGCAGCGGGCCGTGGGTAATTGCTTCGTTGCTTTGGGCACGGTCATCGGCCAGGATTTGCCGAACGCGCTCAATGCGGCGCAGCAGGGCGCGAACGCGGGCCATTAGCTCGCTCATCCCAAACGGTTTAGTCAGGTAGTCGTCGGCGCCGGCTTCCAGGCCCAGCACACAGTCGGCTTCAGCGTCACGGGCGGTCAGCATGAGTACCGGAATGGCCGAACTTTCCCGAATTTGGCGCAGCACGTCCAGGCCGTCCAGTTTGGGCAGCATCCAGTCCAGGATCATTAAATCGGGTTCGTGTTTGGCGTGAAGTTGCAGCGCGGCCAGGCCGTCGGCGGCGTGATGTACTTGATAGCCCGCCTCGGTTAAGTCGCGGATGATAACCTGAGCCAGGTCGGCAGCATCTTCAACCAGCAGAATAGTGGTCATAGACTTTCTCAGTACGATCAGGTTTTTGTTTACTATACCATAAAAACGCGAGATTGGCCCGATAACTTTGTCGCAGGAGGGGACTGGCAGAAGTCGAGCTTTAGACAGGCGCTCTGTAGAGCCTACTGAAAGCCGATGCCCGGATAATGACAATGGTCCGGTTGCTCAGGGGCGGAGTGAGAAAAAGAGCCAAGGACTGGCGTGCTTTTCAGGGGTGATCTTCTGCAGACTGGCTAACGCTGAAGTTTTTGTGTTCAAAGCATCAAGTCCCAGTTTTGCCCAACAAGGTCATGACCGAAACTGTGATGGTGTTCCTCTTCAACAAGTTTAAAGCCATTTTTTTCATAAACTTTCCTGGCTTCTACAAGAACATCATTGGTCCAGAGGGTTAATTTCTTATAGCCTGAACGCTTAGCAAAGCGGATACACTCTTTGACCAGACGTGTCCCCAGACCCAATCCTCTTGCTTTAGGAACGACTAACAGCAATCTTAATTTGGCAACGTCTTCGCTTGCCTTTACACAAAAGATCGAGCCGACCTGCTCGTGTTGCATTTCCGCAATCCAGCATCGCTCTTTTTGGGGATCGTAATTGTTGATGAAGTCCGCGCAGATTTGGGCAACTAGCGCCTCAAAGCTCTCATCCCAACTATATTTCTGATTGTAAAGTAGGCCATGCTGGTGGATAACCCAGCCCATGTCACCTGCTTCATGGTGGCGTAAGTAAAAGGGTTCTGCATATTTAAAGCCGTGGTCAAGAATACCCTCAATGGTGTGCATCGCGTCTATCAGACGTATCCGGTCACTTTCACTCAACTCATTCAGCATCTCTGAAACTTCGCCATTCGAACGGTTATCGAGTAATGAGAAGGCGTTTTGTCCTTCGATTGTCAGGTTGATCAGACGTTGTCGTCCATCATCCTCCGAGCGTGTTTTTTCAATGAGATTTTGCTGTTCAAGCTTGTTCAAGATACGACTTAAATAGCCAGCATCCAGACCTAACTCATTACACAGGTCGGAGGCAGTTAAGTTACTTCGATTAGCAAGTTCGAAAATGATGCGGGCTTCAGTGAGTGAGTAAGGGCTATGTAGTAAGCCTTCGTGCAACACCCCGATTTGCTTTGTAAAAAAGCGATTGAAACGCCTGACGGCACTAATATGTTCTTGTAATATTGCATTAGTCATAATAACTTCCTTAGCTACATTTACTTGCTATTATCTAATAAATAGCTGCTTTTGTCAAATATATATCCTTACAGTGACTTTGAGGATGCCGTCCAGATGATGGCCACCGTGCAGGCCGGTGCGCAGTACGCAGTTACCCGAAACGTCCAGGATTACAAGGTTGGCCCCCTGCCAGCGCTCCAGCCGGCTGAACTGCTAGCTATGTTGTAGCGCATTGTGAACCCTCCAACTTCCCTCATTCATTGGTTGCCTGAAATCCGGTTAGCCCGTCTAACCAGGTCCACGAACTCACTCAGGTCCGGATCATTGGGCAGCAGGCGGCTCACCCGCTCGGCTTCCTCGAGCACCCCCGCCAGCGTGCTGCCTTGGGCCCAGTAGCTGTCCCGCAGGATCTCGGCGTATTCGGACACCACGACGCTACACTGGAAGTACGGGGAGGCGGCGCCGAAGGACTCAGCCATTTGGCTGCTGTCAAAGTCCTGGCTCAATTCAGTCACCTCATGGCTGTCCGGGTCTTCCCAACGCAGATAGACGGTGGCGATCCGGCTCGCCGCATCTGGGTGCAGCTTGATTTCGTACAGGGCTGTGACGCTGTGTCCGGCGCCTATCTCCCCGGCGTCGACCGTATCGTCGCGGAAGTCCTCGTCGGTGACGGCCCGGTTCTCGAAGCCGACCAATCGGTAGCGGGCTACCACCTCTGGATTGAAATCCACCTGCACCTTGGCGTCCTTGGCGATCACCTGCAACGTGCTGGTCAGATTCTCCACAAAGAGCCGTTCGGCTTCTTTCAAGGTATCTACGTAAGCGTAGAAGCCATCTCCGTTGTCGGCCAGTTGTTCCATCAGTACGTCGTTGTAGTTGCCCATGCCAAAGCCCACCGTAGTCAGCGTGACCCCTTCGCTGACGTAGCCCTTGATGGTTCCCAAGATAGAGTTCGGGCCGGTTCGGCCCACGTTGGCCACCCCGTCTGAGCACAGAATGACGCGGTTGATGCCCTCCGGCTTGAAGGCCCGCATGGCTTGCTGATACCCCAGGCGCAGCCCCGCCTCGGCGTTCGTGCTACCCTCAGGCTGTAAGGCGTAGATGGCTTCCAGAATGGCTCCTTTCTCCGCGCCGCTGGTGGGCTCCAGGATGACCCGGGCTTCGCTGCCATACACCACGATGCCCACCGAGTCGGTCGGACGCAGTTGCTCGACCAGCAACTCCAAAGAGCGCTTGACCAACTCCAGGCGATTTTCCATGTTCATGGAACCGGACACGTCGATCACAAACATGAGCGATACGTCCTGGCGCGCCTCGGGGGGGACGGCGTAACCCTGAATACCAACCCGCAGCATCTGGTAGCGGTCTGTCTCCGCAAAGGGGAAGGGTGCGCCGTCGACGTGGATGGCAAAAGCCTGGCCCTCAGGGGGGTAGGCGTAATCCTGGTCGAAGTAGTTGACGAATTCCTCGACGCGGATGGCATCTTCGGGGGGCAGATTGCCATCGGTGACATAGCGGCGGGCGACGGTGTATGAGCCGGTATCTACGTCCAGGGCAAAGGTAGACAGGTGATCATCTTCAGTATCAACGAAGGGATTGACCCCGTAGTTCTCGAAGAACATATCAGCGTGGGCCTGGTCGTTAGGTGGTGCCAAGGGAGCAATTGGGGCCGGAGCTGACTCCGCCATAAGCTCAACCTCCGTCTCGACCATCTTCTCGTGTGTTGCGAGCGGTGCGAGCGGCGCAGGGGTTGCGGGTGGGGCAAAGCAGGCAGCCATCAGCAGCGAGACTATCACCAAGACCGCCAACAACGTAAGCATCGTCAGACCGTAGCTACGTGACATTTTTCCATCCTCCTTGTGGGATTTATAGGGTAATCTACTCTCAGGACGGTGAGGGATACAAAAAAGTTCCTTTTTTGAGATTCTATTCCGATCCAAACGAAACTCATACCCATCCAAGGCCACGAATTGGTCACCCGCCGCGATCTGATCCCCTCCGAGCCGGATCACCCCCGCGCCGGCAATTGGTATTATGCACTCCAGCTTGGCCCCCTCAAACATAAGCTGCCGCCTATCGTCGCCAATCGCTGGCGGCGGGTCACACATCATCATCACCACTGGCGACCGCTTTATGGAAGCCCGTCGAGATCAACGACCTCTTCGAGCAAGAGAGCCCTGTTGGTCAGCTATACGTGAGACTTAAAGAGCTGGGAATTCGGGTCGAGCGTGAATGATGGATCGACGAGGAAGGGATCGCCTACATGGTCGATCTGGCGCTGCCCGTCGAGGGCGGCTGGCTGCCGGTCACCTTTGGGGATCACCCCGGCCCAGCCAGCGGCCTGCATTTCGCCGCCGAGACCGAGGCCTGTTTGCGCGAGGTACTGGCCAGGTGGCCGGCCACGTGAGCCTGAATAGATAGAATGAGAAGTAGCTATATGGCAACTTTTACTCGAACCTGAAACGGCTCACCCCGACGGCGAAGAAGATTGCGGCCATGCCCAGCAGGATCCCGGCCTCATTCAGCACCGCCCCCACGCCCAGGTTGCGCGTAATCACATCCTGGAAGCCCTGGATGGCCCAGAAGTGCGGGGTCAGGTATTGCAGGACCGGGATATGGATGCTGGGGAACATGGCGCTACTGACCACGGCCACCAGGCTTACCGCCGGATTCATCCTGTTAAGAGTTGCTTGAGGGGAACTGTATGTTGGCAATACCGCAAAAGTTGCTATTGGGCCTGTCAGCCCACCGAGCCACAACATCAACGAATAGGTAATTTTGACGGTCGAAACCCCGATTTGGGTATATTTTGGTATCTCACAGGTACTCGTCTGGACGTGTCACATAGGCTCCGGCCTGGCTTCGTAGCAAGTTTTGCGGTATTGCGTATGCTGATACTTCAGGTCGTATCTGATTTCGAGGGGACGTTTACGGTCGAGGTGATCGGCCGCGTTTAGATATAAGCCAGATTAGGGTCGTCGCGGATGTAAGCCAGTTGCTGTCCCAGATAAGGCAAGGGGGGAAGACTGTGCCAACTGCGCAGGAGGTGGTATACAGGTGAGGTCAGCAAGCGGCAACGATCCACGGCTTCACGCCACGCCGGGCGCCGAATTTCGGTTACTGTCTCCTCCTCGGGCAGTATTCCGAAATCCCAGGCAGCACACAGCCGGGCCAGGAAATCAACTTGTTCTGGTAGGGCGCTAATGCTGGTAGGAATTTCTACATCAGGATAGAGCGCGCCATCAATCCACGAGGGCATCGAGAAACTCCTTATAGCACTCTATCAAAGCTCTACTCCTTCCCGCTCAATCGTAGCCCGCAACGAAGGGGAGCAAGCTCCCACGTCGACTAGATTGACCTCAATTTCCCTGCTCATGTCCATAACCACGCCAATCGCCCGGAATGTATCTTCGAGCCGAATCCCCCAGGCGGCGATGTCGACATCAGACCAGGGGGTAAAACACCCTTCATACACCAACAATCCAAAGACCATCACCCGTGTGGCGCCAAATTGCTTCCGCAAAATCGTCGCAGCACGCCGTGCCAATTTCCAGGCCGACTCCTCCCGTTGTACCAATTCTCGCCGCTCCCGCTCATAACGACGCCGAGCAGTAGCCCGATATGCATCCATCTCTTGCGGAGTTAGCTTGATCGCAGTTGCCATCGCACCAGCACCATCAGAATGACACGAATCAGAAAACGCTACACACTAATGCTATTGTATCTCTACTTGGGCGGGGCGTCAATCGTCCCGACGTCAGTAGGTCTCAAAACTCCGACGAGATCAGGAAGTAAATACTTTCGATGTCTTCCTCGCTGCCCTCAAACTTCTTACCGTTGGTGCGATTAGATAGAGTAGCCATCAAGTCTTCGTCGGCGTCTTCACCATAGGCGATGGTGTAGATTTTAACATCGCTAGCCTCAGTGCCGGATGGTAGACGGCTGAGCATGTCAGCCTGGCTAGGCCCCCCATCCACCTCGTTGATCCCATCGGATAGAAGGACGATGCCATAGATACGCTGTTCACCTTCGGCTTCGTGCTGCGACCGCAGGCCGTCAATACGATCCAATGCGTGCATGACGGACGCATACAGAGCTGTACCACCGCTGGCGTACAATCCCTCGATGGTGATTCGCAAATCCTCTGCACTGCTACCTACCGAGCCGGAATAGGGCAGCTCGAGTATCTCGTCGGAGAAAACAATCACATGAATTTCGTCGGCGGGGTCCATCTGATCGAGGAAGAGCGTCGCGCCCTGAACCGCCTGTTTGATTTTGGCCCCCTCCATACTGCCCGAAACGTCAATCAACATCACCACGCTCGACTTCTTCTTGACCTGGTGCCATACGTCAATGATGTGGTTAATCAGCTCGTCGCTGGGGTAGGGCAGGTGTGGCACATCGTCCTGGGTAATGGTAGGTACAGCGCCATGGGCCAGGTCAATGGGCGACTGAAGCGCCATCGACACGTCAGCCGGGCGTAGGCCCCACTTGACAGTGCGCGCCTGCTGCGACGGGGAGAGGAGGTAGTCGCGAAATATGCTGGCAGCCTCGGCCTGCTCCGGAGTGACCCAATCAGCATCAAGAATGCAGTAAGGGTTTTGCACCCAGAACGTACCACCCGCCGGGTATATAGCCACCAGCGGAAACTGCAATTCGTCGGCGTGATCCGTGTTCCACTTGATCACGTTGCTCTCGTACGAAGTGACAGCGTGCAAATAGTCAGGACCACGCTGAGTCATCCGGGTCAGAATGTCGGTGTCCTTTTTGCCGTAATGGAAAACATTGCGTTCAACCGCGCCCACCCGCTCGGCAACGATTTCACTTTTGACGTGTTCTACCGCCAGCCCCTCGGTTACCTCAGCCGCAGCGTACACTTCAGCCACCAGTGAGAGCATGCCCGAATTGCTATGCTCGGGGTGAGGATGACCGAATTTGAACTGACCCCACTCCGGGTGACCGTAAGCGCCCCAACCTTCAGGGTTATTCGACAACGCCGCCAGATCGTTCCAACCAATGGGTGTTTCGGGCCAGCCCATAGCACGAGCCATGGGTTCCCACATGGCAACGGCCAGCGGCACGCGAATAGTTGCCGGGCATTCAGAATTGATCAAGTTCCGGCCCGTCCTATCGCTCCAGGCCTGGTTGATGCGTGTCAACCACAACTGGCTGCCAGGGCTCCAAACCGTGGGCTGGGTTTTGCCATCCAAGATATCGTTCATCGAACTACCAGAGCCGACGTGGTAGGCCACGACGACAATCGGTCGCCCATCAGCAACGGTTTTGCCCTCGGCGTTGAATGACTCAACTACCTCGTCGACCCAATCCTGTTTGGTATTCGAGGAGGAAAACTCGACCACGACGGCATTCCGTGGCAGAGGCGTGCCAGGTGCATCACCGGAAGACAGCAAGCCGACTGGCGAGCCCTCTAAAAACAACACGCCCGCCATAATACCTACAATGACACAAGCGAAGGCCATAATCAGAAAAAAGACAAGACGCGTGCGACTTAGGCTCATAGGACATCTCCTTATCTGCCTCTCCTACTCCCAAGGGGCGCATAAATGCTTGTTGCGCTGGAACTGATTATGCCAAATCATAGCAACAAATCAAGGGAGTGTCAAAGAGCCCCGGCTGCTAGTGCCCCTGATTTCATCCGCTACGCCACTTCATACGCGGCCTGGATACCGCTATCGCGTTCCCCTCGATAACGGGCAACGGTCTGGAACATAGCCCGCACCACATCGTCGGGCGTGCCGTAGTCCATGTTGATGCAGCACACGGCCACCTTATCCCAGGGCGCGCCGTGGGCCTGGAGCAAGCCCTCGATATCGGCGACGGCCTCCTCTGGGGCTGCATCCTTCATCTTGACCGGGTTGAGACGCAGGCTGAGCCAGGCATCGGGCAGGGCAGCTCGACAGGCAGCGATGTCAGACCCCCAACCCACGTCCAGATAGATCGCCCCGGCGCGAGCGTAGAGGGGCGCGAACAAGTGGGCATTGCCCCCGCAGTGGTGAAAACCCAGCGGCGGCAGTTGCCGGCCCAACCAGGTATCGTGCTCCAGCAGAAGCTCTTCGTACATCCTGGGTGAAATCATCTGTAAGGAGCAGTTGGGGATGATATAGATGCCCGGGTCGAAGCTGGCGATGATGCGATTGATGCTGATGGCCACGTTGCCGGTTCTGGCCTTCACCCGCCGGCCCACCTCATATATGGTGCGCGCGATGACGCGGTGCAGGTGATCGACCAGGGGGCGGTTCTCAATCAGATCGATGAAGTAATCCTGACCGCGCAGATCGATGGCCACGTTGAGCACGCTGTGCAGCGGCACGTCGCCTTGCAGATAACCGTACTCCGCATCCAGACTCTCCATCAACGACAAGAGGGCCCGCATTGAGAAGGTGTCCTCGATATTCTCGGGGACCTCCAGCTTCCAGGCCTCGGCCTGGCTCAAGTTGCGCGGCAGCACCCACGGGTTGCCGTTCTCCTGGTACTTCACCTGGCAACCCAAGATCTCCTGCACGATGTAACCGCTGCCCATCAGGATGGGGCCGACGATCGGACGCCGGGGAGCATCCTTCTGGCCCAAACCCACGTCGCCAAAGCGCTCGTAAAGCAAAGCCCGCATGCGAGCCTCTTGCCAGGCGCGGCGCTCCGGGTCGTAGAAGAAGTCTCGATCAAACGAGAGACCGTAATTCTGGTGCCACCAATTGGGGTGGAAGACTACGTCTACGGGAAGATGAGGTTCGGTCATAGAATATCCTTTGTTGAAAGTGGATTACTCACGCATCACGTTTTACGTTTTACGAGCTTACTTTTTTTGATTTGACCGGTAAGAAGTGTCAACCAAATAGTGGACCATCTCTTGAAAACCTTATGAGTATACGCCGTACTCCTGCAAGGCCTCCCACATAGCGACGATGTTCTGGGGAGGAACGTCGGCCTGGATGTTATGCACTGTGTTGAACACAAACCCACCGCCGGGAGCCAGCGCCTCGATGTTGCGCCGCACGTCGTCCTTGACCTCCTGGGGTGTGCCGTGGGGCAGCACGCCCTGGGTGTCCACCCCGCCGCCCCAGAAGACGAGGTCCGCCCCGAATTCACGCTTGAGCGCGGCCGGCTCCATCCCCCTGGCGCGGATGTGCACCGGGTTAAGGACCTCCACGCCGATTTCGATATAGTCGGGCAACAGCGGGCGGACGTTGCCACACGAGTGGAAGAAGCGTGCTGCGTTGGGGGCCAAATCCTGGACCCGCTGAAACAGGATCTTCAGATGGGGCTTGATCTGCTCACGGAACATAGCTGGCGAAATCAGTTGGGACTCCTGGGTGCCGTAGTCATCGGCGTAGGAAACCACGTCCACCACGTCGCCGAGTTGAGGAAGCGCCATCTCCCAGAACGACAGTTTCAGCTCCAGCAATTTATCGAAGAGAGCGCCCGCCACCTTTTGGTTGAGAGCCATCATAATCATGAGGTTCTCCATTCCCACAATGCGCTGCGACATCTCAAAAATGCCCGCGAAGGGATCTTTGAGCATGACAGCGCAGCCAGCAGCGCGATAGCTCTCGGCCAGTTCTCTTAAACCGGCGATGCGCGCCGGATCGGCCATATTCGGCCAGGGATGCTTTTTTATATCGTCTACGGTCAGGTTCGGGTCACTCAGTGGAACCCGGACAATGCTGAAGTACAGACCGTTTGATTTGGGTCGGTGATGGGTGATGCCCCATTCGTCGTGATAGGCCCAATAGTCCCCGGCGTCCTCTTCGCGCACGTTCCAGTTATGGCTGTTGAGCGGGAACAGCCCGCGCACATCCACGCCCAGGCGCTGGATCACGTCATCGTCGGGCAAAGCCAATCCCTGGATGGTGTCACATAGCTCCACTTCAACCTGCGGCAGGCCCAAAGCCTGCCGCAGGTTACGATAGGCCACTACGTGAATGCCGGTGACCTGCGTGCCCCCCAGGTCAAAGGGGGCGCGGTCCGGCTCTTGATGACTCAGAGCTATGAGTAACCGTTCTCTCGAATTCATGTTATTCTCCGAAGTAGTTTACCGTCTACTGCTCCGGGTAGGGTTTTCCCTCACCAAGAACTTCGTGGACGATGGGCATCCACTCACTGATGGGTATGCTCTGAGGGCACTCAGCTTCGCACTCGCGGCACTGCATACATGCGTCAGCACCAACACCGTCGTCTCCAGACAGCCACCCATAAATCCGCCGTGGCCGCTCAGGGTTTCCGTATATCACGCCATCGTTATAGAGCCTGAAATTGCGCGGAATATCAACCCCGTTCGGGCACGGCATACAGTACCTGCACTGGGTACAAGGAATAGGGCGCAGCCCCTGATATGTCTCACGCACCCGATCGATGAGGGCCAATTCATCAGCCGTCAACGCGTTGACGGCCGATGCGCTGGCGCTGGCGACATTTTCTTCGACGTGCTGCATGGTGCTCATGCCGCTGAGCACAACCGACACTTCGGGTTGGTTCCACAGCCACTGCAATGCCCAATCGACCGGCGTACGTTCCCTTGCAGCCGTGTCCCAGAAGGCCTGAATCCGCTGAGGCGGGGTTGCCAGGTGGCCACCCAACAGTGGCTCCATGATCACCACGGCCAGCCCCCTGGATGCGGCGTATTGGAGTCCCTTGGTCCCGGCCTGGTATTCAACGTCTACGTAGTTGTACTGGATCTGGCAGAAAGCCCAGTCATGTTCCTCCACTATCTGCTCGAAGACTTGGTATGTATCGTGAAAGGAGAAGCCCAGGTAGCCAATACGTCCATCGGCAATCGGCTTGTCCGACCACTCCCGCACGCCCAAATCGCGTAGCTTACGCCACCTGTCCTCATTAAGCCCGTGCAGGAGGTAGAAGTCGATATGCTCGGTCTCCAGCTTGTCAAGTTGCTCGTTGAGATACCTATCGAAGTCCTCACGAGTCTCAACCAGCCAGCACGGCATTTTGGTGGCCAGTTTGACCTTTTCCCGATAGCCCCCCTTGAGCGCGCGCCCTAGAAAGCGCTCGCTGTTGCCGTCATGGTATCCATATGCGGTATCGACGTAATTCACGCCGTGATCGATAGCGTACCGGATCATGCGGGTCGCTTCCGGCTCGTCGATCTTAGCCGGATCGTCCCCAATCAACGGCAAGCGCATCACGCCAAAGCCTAGCGCCGATGGTTGCCAATCCAGTTTGCCGAAGGTACGGTATTGCATAAAGAAGCCCCTTGGATAACGAGTTCATAATTTAGAAGCCGATTCCTGGTCCAGATAGAGGCGCGCATGATCTACCTGACGCAAAATGGAGCCCGGCCGATCTTCGCTAATCGGCTCATTCAGGCAGGCACGCGCTGCCTCTGCTTTACGCGCTTCGGGAACGATACATAACACCACCCTGGCCGCCAGCAACGCGGGAATGGTCAAAGTGATGGCGTGGGTGGGCACTTCGTCCAACGAGTCAAAATGCCCCTCGCCGACCTGCTGGCGGCGGCTGGCTTCCGCCAACTCGACCACCTTGACCCAGACCGGGTCATCGAAGTCGGCGTAGGGTGGATCGTTGAAAGCCAGGTGCCCATTCTCGCCCCAGCCCAGGGCCACCATATCGGCCGGGTGTTCCCGCAGCAAGGCTTCGTAGTCTCGACACGCCTCGTCCACGTCCTCAGGCTGGCCGGGGAGCGGATGAAAAGACTTGGGATTGACAAAACTGATGAAGTGCTGACGCAGGAAGAGAGGAAAGCTCGCCCGGTGATTTGGATCGATGCCCACATATTCGTCCATGTGAAACACGTTCACCTTGGACCAATCAATGCCCTCTAAACCCCGTAGTGTCTGTAGAAAGGTGAGTTGCGAGTTGCCCGTGGCCAGGATGATATTGGCTTCTCCCTTGTCTTCGACCGCTCCATTGATGATCTCTCGCGCGTCCAGCGCCGCTGCCTGGCCCATTTCTTCGTTGCTCCGAAAAATGGCTACAGGCAGTTGCTCATATTGTGCCGTCTTGATGGGTTCTACGTTGTTCATTTTCTTTCTCCTTGGATTAGAATCAACTTGCTGTCCATTCAGGCCCGACGGGGGCGAAGCGGAACATCCCGTATTGGGCCTGGTGCATATTAAAATCACCCGTCTCGCGGATTACGTCCCACATCCTGCCGGCCATCGCCTCCAGTACCGGCTGGTAGGCAGGGTCAAGAGCCAGATTGTGCATCTCATATGGGTCTGCCGCCAGGTCGTACAACTCATCTACGTCAAAGCCGTTGAAAACGTACTTGTGGTTATCGCGCCACAGGACCCGCTGGGTGTAAAAGAAACGCTGCCCGTGAAACTCGGCGTAAGCCTCTGAGTTCCACTCAGACTCTTCGGAGTCAAACAGCGGCAGCAGCGAACGGCCATAGCACGGAAAATTTTCCCCGGTGGTCAGCCCCACCAGGGTTGGAGCCAGGTCAATCAAACTGACGACCTGCTCAACGCGCCGCCCGACGGGGATGCCAGGACCACTGAGAATCAGGGGGATGCGATAGGCATCTTCAAAGGCGGCAACTCCTTTTAGGAACAACCGATGGGCGCCCATATAGTCGCCGTGGTCAGCGCAGAAGACAACAATGGTATTGTCCGCCTGCCCCGTCTCTTCCAGGGCTGCCAGAATGCGCCCCACCTGGTCGTCAACCAGCGAGCAGAAGGCGTAGTAGCAAGCAGTGGCTTCGGCAAACTGGGGCCACTCCAACTGGTGCCAGATGCCCTGCAACAGCCGGTAGATACCGGGCCGGTCCGATAGGTCATCGTCGAAATTATGGGGGCGCGGCACATCAGCCGGATCATAACGCTGGTAATAGTCGCGCGGCACCACCCACGGATCGTGTGGTCCCTCGGAGCTCACAAACAAGGCCCAAGGGTGATCAGGGTCCCGGGCAGCCTCCCGCAAGAATTGGATGCCATCCGAATACAATTGATACTCGGATGCCGCTTCGACCGGGCCATCGACCACGCCGTATAGGAGAAAATCGCGGTATCCCTTTTGCTTGACCGTACAGCGCACCTGCATCTCGTCGTCCCGCTCGACGAGCCCCTTGAGCTTATGATAACTCTCGACCTCATAAGTATCAAATCCGAAATTCTCAAGTCGGTGGCTGCGCTCGATGTGCCACTTGCCAAAATAGGCGGTGCGATACCCGGCTGCCTGTAAGGTTTGGTTCCAAAAGGGCAGCTCTGCTTTCAGTTTGGCCCGGTAGGGTTCAACCGTGTGCGTGCAATCGACCATACCGTGGCTATGGGGCAACACCCCGGTCATCAGACTGGCCCGCGTCGGCGAGCAGATCGGATTGGGTGCATAGCAGCGTTCAAAGCGAACCCCCCTGGCAGCCAATTCATCCAGGTGAGGGGTCTGGCAGAGCGTCGCCGGATCGACGGTGTCTGCGCGCTGACCATCGGTCATCAAAAAAAGTAAGTTAGGCTGGCGCATAGATTTACTCCTTTAACCGTTCCAAAACCTCGATGCAACGACAAATGACCAAGGCAGATGGAAGGGATCATTATCTCGGTGTGCGGTCATACTCCCCCACAATTTGTTCATAATCCCAACCCAATTCCTGACATACCTCTTTGATATGAGCGTCCCAGGTCGGCTCGGCAGCAGGACGCCCGGTGGGAAAGCAATCAACGGCCAGATATGTGAGGGGCGTATCCCCAAGAGAATGGACAGTATGTAGCGTCGCGGGCGGGATACGAACTACATCGCCGGGCGCCACCGGATACACTTCGCCATCCGTTCCGACTTCCAGACGACCGTGTCCGCTTAAGACGTAGAATATCTGCTCCATATCATCGTGCTGGTGTGGAGGCGGTGCCTCCCCAGGCGCGAGCTCCACCATGAAGACCTCGCTGCTGGCGGCTTCGGAACGGTCCATCACCAGGTAATTGGTATGGGTCGGAAAGCGGTATCGTTTGGGTTTTCTCGTACTGAAGACGTAATTCATGAGCATCATCCTTGTTGGGTTCTGTAATCCGCCAATATTTGGTCCATCACCCAGGTAGTGCGCGCCGCGCTTTCGCCGGTGCTGGGACACGTACCGGTGCCGTTCAAATCATCCACCACCATTTGAATCAGGGGCTGCTGGATGTGTTGAGGATATTCTATCTCATACTGGGTGACACCATCGCCGGTCGTCAAGACCACCGGCTCGGCATCATAAGTCGAAAAGGAGATCTTCCCCTTGCTGCCAACAATTTCTGTTATGTCAACTTCTTCAAAGCTACCAAAGTTCCAAACACCCACCCCGTGAACACCTGACTCGAAGACAAACGTGGCAGTCACCATATCTTCAGCAGGATAGTAGTTCTGTTGGTTGGCCGCAAACCCCTGAACTTCACGAATGGGTCCCAAAGCGTAATCCAAAAAATCGAACATGTGAGACCCCAGGTCCACAAAGCGCCCACCGCCAGCGATTTCAGGAATCACGCGCCACGGCAGATTTCCAGGGTCAAGCTCGTCGGGGCGCGGCTTCGTGTAAAGCGTCATCGTGACAAAGCGCACCTCGCCTATGGCTTGATCGTCAAGCAGTTCCTTGATTTTTAGGAAACGCCGTAAGGCACGCCGGTAATAAGCCACAAATAAAGGGACTTCAGCCGACCGGCAGGCTTCGATCATCTCCTGGCATTCCCCGAAGTTCAGGGCCATCGGCTTTTCGACGTAGATGGGTTTGCCTGCCTGAGCGGCCAAGATGGCGTACTCTTTGTGAGACGAGGGTGGCGTGGCTATGTAGATGGCATCGACTTCGGGATCACCGATTAAGGCCTCAGCTTCAGCGTACCACCTGGGCACATCGTGACGCCCGGCATAATCCTGGGCCAGCTCGCCGGTACGCCGCATGACGGCCACCAGGCTGGAGTCCTTCGCTTTCTGAAAGCCAGGACCGCTCTTGACCTCGGTGACGTTGCCGCAGCCGATGATGCCCCAGCGGATGGTCTTCATGGCTCCCCCTTTCACTCACGAGAACAAACCCAAATCGGGCTGGACCAGGCTCGCTGCCCATTGCGCTGCTCGACGCGAACCCGGTAGTGTGTCTCACCCATTATCGGCTCATCGTCTTCAATCACAAACTCGGCCTGATAGCCCGCTTCTGGAATAAGCCGGTGGAGCTTGGCTTTATAGGCCATGTTGTAGTACGGGTCCTCCCGCTCGTGCGTGTCAGGCTCCAAGCCACACTGCTCGTGCAGCAAACTAACACACTCATCCCGGAACCACATAACCCGGCTTCCATTCGCAAAGGAAGCAACGGCTCCCCTTTCTTCAAGTCCATTCAGCCGCATCAAAAGTTCGGCCTCGGGAACGGCCTCGAATTCAAACACATTTGCATTCTGCCTCGGCTTGATGGCATCCTGCGTCGAACTGCGCATAACAAATATCGCCTTTTCGCCAGCCATTCTTGGAACCTCCTGGCCGGGAGAAACCCAACACGGTTCATGATTGAGGAAACGCCCCTCAGAGAGCGACAACTCACCCCGCCATTGACGGTCCGGCACATCCAGCTCATTGGGTCTCGGCCCCCACCCGGCCTCTACCCTCACCTTGAACCGGGTGCGCACGCCCGGACGCGGGATGTCGTACGTCCCCTGGTGGCAATGGGTAGCGATCACCCGACCATCCCGCAGGATTTCAATGCGATCTAAGGCATCGGAGCCTCGGACTTTCACCCGAATCTGTTGGCGGCGAGATGCCTGGATGATACTCCCCATCGAGGCCCCGTTGACGGTGAATTCCAACCCAATCCGGTCGCCTGTCACCCCATAGACACGCCGCGCCAGAAAAGCCTCCCACAGGCTAGCTCGCGTCAACTCACCCGCTATGCAGGCCATCAGCCCTTGCCCGTAATGCCCCGGCATGTTGCTCCAATTGTCGGTCGAACTAATTACGCCCAGATGCAGGCCCCGATCCAGGGAGTCCTGATAGGTCCCACCGGCGGTGCCCGGTCCCATGTGAGAGTTGTGACGCAACCCTATCCACTCTTCATCGGTTTCGGAACAGCCGTGGACAGAAAAAACCTCCATAAAGGGGCTGATCTGGTCATCGCAGAGAGACCAGTTGGGGGCCCGCCGGCCGACGTAATATCCGGTGTGGTGAGGAATGGCGATGGCTTGCTGACCGCGCAGACAGGCGTACAGTTCATGGATGGTCTGTACCCGGAATATGGGCAGACCTTCCTGACGATAGTAGACGTTGTGATCTCCCCATGAGCCGTCACCCTGCCATTCGTAGCCGGGAAAGGTGACGAAAGCCCCCGGCTGGTTGTGCCGCCTGGATGCCGCCTCTACCTCGGCCCACTCCCTCTTCAACCTGGCCTCGTCTTTCCACTTCTCCAGAATGAGCGCTTGCTTACCCCCAAGCTCGACAGAATGCCCGCCAGGCCGGAACGCATCGGCGCACGAGGTGTAGTATGCCATGGCGTAGAAGTCGAGATGATTGGCCGCCTCGCGACAAATTTCATCAAGCGAAGGGCTCTGCTCTCCAAATTGATAGGTATTGTGATGGGTTTCGCCCCAGAACAGATGATAATCCTTCATGTGGTCAGCCTTTCCAACGTCTCAATGGCAATGATTAGGCCACGCGGAAGGTGATATGGATCCTTGACCGGCAGCGCGATCACGTCGTTTATCTTGTTGCCCTGGCGATCCAGCCTCTGGGTCCATTCGCCGTACTGAGTTTCGGGAAAGTGGGCAAAGGCCCAGTCGTGGCATTTCCAGTACCACTCAAGACACCAATCCTCGCGCAACTGCTCGTAGGCCAGCAGCGCCCCGCAGATTGCCTCGGTAAAGGGCCACCAAATCTTCTTATCGGCGTTTTTCCAGTAGGGCGGCTCCACTCCCTCGATATCAACCCCCAAGAATAAGCCTCCGTATTCAGGATCCCAGCCCTTCTCAAAGCAGGGACGCATCGCAACTGCCGCCTGTCGCGCTCGCTCGCTATCACCTATCCGGGTGAAGTTGTGAATCTGGAACCAAAGGCTTTCAATTGCGTGGCCCGGCACCATTGCTCGTCCGGCGGGGGTGTCCCACACGCTGTTATCCAGGCCCAGGTATTCCAGCAATACCTTACGCTCGGCGCGATAAAAATGGTCTAACACATCTCGCCCGTAGTTGAGACCTGCGTAAAGAATGGCCTCGTCTCCCAACTCGTGCCCCAGCTCGCAGAACATGAGTGAAAACTGCATAGCCTCGCGGTGAGGCCTCATGCCCGGCGGAGTTGGGTATGGGGCTGTCTTGTAGGTCCCCGGACGCGCCAGACGCGCGAGACAGGTGTGGGCCGTCTCCCACGCCATGTCCAACGCTTGTTCGTCGCCCGTCATACGGAAGTACTCAACGAGGCCATACATGGCAAACGCATCGGTGACGATGCTGTTTTCCCCGACTACAACTTCGCCACCGGTTTCATCCACCACAAAAACCCAGTACCCGTTCTTATCGCGCCCGCAGCGCTTCAGGAAACGATATTGAAGCACCGCAGCTTGCCGCCAGGTCTCTCTGGCATCCGCACTCACATGTTCAGGGTATTTATCCGCAATGCGGTTGACCAGGGCCGAGAAAGTCCACAGCGCTCTGGCGTTCGACCAGATATACTTGTCGCGATTGAGGATCGAACCATCATCAGCCAGGCACGTCCACATGCCGCCGTTTTGCCAGTCAACACTGTGCCGGAGCCAAAAGGGTACGACCTCCTCCGTCAAATGGCGGAGAAGGAACGATCGTAACTCGCGCAAGTGCATAGTATTGACCAAGACTCAGCCAGCGTCAGTCCGCTCAATACCAACCAGCTCTAGCTCGCGAGCCCGATGACAACTGACGTAGTGATTAGGAGAGATTTCCTCCAGGACAGGCGTTTCTGCACGGCACTTGTCAAGTACGAAGGGACAGCGAGGGTGGAAGTAACATCCAGAGGGAGGATTAGCCGGGCTGGGTACATCCCCTTCCAACGGGATCATTTTTGAGCGTACACGAGGGTCTGCCACAGGAACAGCCGTCATAAGAGCCGCGGTATAGGGATGTTTGGGGTAATAGAAAAGCTCCTCGGTTGGAGCGGTCTCAACGAGCTTGCCGACATACATCACCGCCACTCGATCGGTGATGTGTTTAACCACGCTCAAATCGTGGGCCACAAACAGATAGGTCAGGTGAAGTTCTTGCTGCAACTCCAATAGCAGATTGAGTACCTGGGCCTGGACTGAGACATCCAACGCCGAGACCGGCTCGTCGGCCACGACCAAACGAGGATGCAAGGCCAGGGCCCGGGCAATGACGATACGCTGGCGTTGTCCCCCACTGAAGGCGTGGGGGAAGCGTTGCATATACTCCGGTCGAAGACCTACCAAACGCAACAACTCTGCCACACGATCGGTACGCTCTTTGCGGCTCTTGACGCCCTCAATTACTAACAATGGCTCCCCCACAATGTCAAGCAGGTTCATGCGGGGGTTGAGTGAAGCAAAGGGGTCTTGAAAAATCATCTGCATCTCGCGCCGCAGCAAGCGAACTTCGCCGTCTGGCAGCGTGGCCAGGTCAACAACCCCGCCGGATTGGGTGCGAAACAGGATTTGCCCGGCAGTCGGGTCTAGCGCACGCAGAATGCAACGGGCCGTGGTGGTTTTGCCGCAGCCGCTCTCGCCTACCAGGCCCAGTGTTTCTCCTTCATTGATAAAGAAACTAACGTCGTCGACGGCACGGACGTGCCCAACGACCTTTCTGAAGAAACCCCTTTTGATGGGGAAATACTTTTGGAGGCTCTTGACTTCCAGGAGTACCTGACCGTTTTGGGATGTCTCAGTCACTACAACATTACCTCGCGTGAGATACTGCGCATTACGTACTGCATACTGCGTATCCCGTTTTCCGTGAAGAGAGTCCTTACGGAATACGCAGTACGTTATACGGTTCAAGATAACAAATCACAAGTTGACTACAGTTGCGCTGCTGCCATCTCCTCCTCCACCTCCTCATGGTAGAGGAAACAACTCGCCGATTGCCGCTCGTTGATCGGTTGGAGGCTTGGCATCCGCCGGTTGCATATGTCGGGCATGAACTCGGAGCAGCGGGGATGGAAGGGACAACCCGGCGGACGATTGAATGGATGTGGGATTGAGCCCTCAATAGTAGGCAACACAGTCCGGGACTGCGAATGGACAGAAGGGATCGATTTCAACAGCGCTTTGGTGTAAGGATGCTGTGGGTTGTGGAAAATATCATCCACCGGACCCGTTTCCATCAACCGGCCCAGATACATAACCACCACGTAATCGGCCATCTGGGCAATAACTCCCAGATCGTGAGTTATAAAGATGATGGCGGTATCGTGCTGCTGCAGAGAGCGCAACAGATTAAGAACCTGTGCCTGGGTGGTGACATCGATTGCCGTCGTTGGTTCGTCAGCAATAAGCAGTCTGGGATTACACGACAGGGCCATAGCAATCATAGCCCGTTGCCTTAGTCCCCCGCTCAGTTCCCAGGAGTAGGCGTCCATGCGCTGCTCAGGATTGGGAACGCCTACCTCGCGAAGTCGCTCAACGGCGATATGATGAGCTTTTCCCTTGCTCACCGGTTGGTGCAACAAGATAGCTTCGACAATTTGATTGCCGATGGTATGGACAGGACTAAAGGCTGCCATCGGCTCCTGGGGAATCAGGGCAATCTCGCTACCTCGGATTGAGCGCATCTGCTTACCGTTGGCTTCCAACTGGGCCAGGTCAATAACCTGACCGCCAGCATCGGCGTCCATCGGGGTCTTGTTTTTACGCCGGAAGAGGAGTTCACCGCCAACGATCCGACCGGGCACCTCAACAATCCGCAAGACAGATTTGATGGTGACGCTCTTGCCGCAGCCACTTTCACCGACAATACCCACCACCTGTCCCGGATTGACAGTGAAGCTGACACCATCAACGGCTTTGACAATACCTTCATCCATAAAGAAGTAAGTCTTTAGGTTTTGTACGGATAAGAGAGGAGATTGGTTATCCATTTCATCCTTCGTCATTAACGGTATGGATCCGCCGCATCACGCAAGCCATCGCCCACAATATTCAACGTCAAGACTGTGATGATGACCGCCAGGCCAGGGAGAAGCAACCAGGGGGCTAAGACAATTGATTGCAAGTTCTGGGCCTCCTGTAGCAACACGCCCCAACTAATGGCCGGGGGGCGCAATCCCAGCCCCAGGAAGCTCAGGAACGTCTCATTGATGATCATCACCGGGATGGCCAGCGTGCCAGCAGCGATAATGTGGCTGGTCATAGTGGGGACCATATGGCGGAAAATCACCCTGGGCTGAGTGCACCCGGAAAGCCTGGCCGCGACGACAAAGTCCTCTTCCCGCAAGGAAAGGAATCTGCCGCGCACCTCCCGAGCTAAGGTAGTCCAGCCAATTAGCGCCAGGATAATGGTGATGGCGAAATAGACCTGCTCTACTGACCAGGTGCGAGGCATAGCCGCAGTCAGGGCCATCCAGATAGGAACAGGCGGGAGCGACTGCAATATCTCGATAAGGCGCTGAATGACCAGATCGACGGTGCCGCCAAAATAGCCGGAGATTCCGCCTAGCAGGACACCGAGAAAGACACTCAGGAAGACGGCGACCAGTCCGATGGATAATGAAACCTGGGTGCCGGCCATCAGTCGAGACCATTGGTCACGACCCAGCCGGTCGGTCCCCAGTAAGTGAATTCTTTCGCCTTCCTCAAGCTTGAGGGAATTGACCAGGTGGATTTCAGTTGGAATGATACCCAGCACTTTGTACGAGTATCCGGGGACAAAAAGACCCACCGGGATCTTGTTCGTTTCATCTTCCTGCCATTCCATGCGCAGTGTTTCGGGATTGCGAGAGACCTTACCACCGTAGACAAAGGGTCTAAAGCTACCTTCATCAAAGAAGTGGATATGTTGGGGAGGGATAAACTGCTCAGCCGCATTGGTCAGGTGGGGTACTTGAGTGCTGAAGAAGTCCGGGACCATAGCGACCAGCACAATCAAGATGAGGGCTACGCTACTGACGAGAGCTAGCCGGTGTTTCCTGAAGCGCCACCAAACCAGTTTCCAGTTGGGCGCCAGGTATATTGCCTCCGCATCCTCGGCCAAACTCGATAAGGAACCTTCACTCACATCAGTCACAGGTAACGGCTGGCGGGTGTCTTGGGTTATCGACATATCCTAAGACTCCTCCATTCGGATGCGGGGGTCCAGCCAGGCCAGCAATATGTCCGACATAAGCGTACCAATGATGGCCAGGAAACAGTAGATGAGAATAATAGCCCCGGCCAAAAACATATCCTGGTTGGTGAGTGCTCTGAGCAGCATAGGGCCAATGGTCGGTAAGTTCAGAACGGTGGCCACGATCACACTCCCGGAGAAGATGAGAGGCAAGTACCAACCGATGGTACTCACCAAAGGGTTGAGGGCCAGCCGCACCGGATACTTCATGACCAGCTTCCACTCCGACAAACCTTTAGCTCGAGCCATTTCCATGTAAGGTTTTTTGAGTTCGTCCAGCAAATTGGCCCGCATCACCCGGGCCAACCTGGCTGTGCCGTCCAGCCCCAAGATGACCACAGGCAGCCATAAGTGCTTGAGCAGATCCACCACCCGATCCAAAGTCCAGGGTGCGTCCACGTACTCGGGCGAGAACAGGCCGGTAACGCTGACCCCGAATTGCGAGAAAGCCAGCCACATCAGCACCAGGGCGGTCATAAAGGTTGGCGTGGCCACGCCGAAGTAGTTAAAAACGGTGAAGAAATAATCAAAGAATGAGTACTGGTGGGTGGCCGAGTAAATGCCGATGGGGATGGCCACAGCCCAGGTAAAGACAAACGTAAAGAGCCCCAAAAGGACCGTCAACAACAAGCGTTCCCCTATTAACTCCCCTATAGGCCGCTGCCAATCCAGCGATACCCCCATGTCTCCTTTCAAGATCCGCCCCATCCATTTGAGATATTGGACGTGCATGGGCCGATCCAGCCCGTACATTTCCCGCAGCGCATCTATCTGAACCTGGTCTATTTGCGAGCCTGACATGGATAGCTCGGCGATGTAGGCGGTCACAAAATCACCGGGAGGGGCCTGGATGATAAGGAAGGCGAAGACCGAAAATATAAAAAGCAGGAACGGCAAAAGCAACAGTCGCTTGATGATGTATTGGAGCATAGGCTCACCTCATCAGTCTTTCAAGAACTGCCCACGTGGGCTGCAGCCTGCGCCACCCACCCACGTGGGCAGAATTCTCAGATACCGGTATACGGGTAATACCCGCTTTAGAAACCCGGTTTCCTGGAGAAACCGGGTTTCTGGCGCTTATTGTGCGTAGAAGTACTGCTCGGGGCGGGTGTCGCCCGGCGTCCGCAAGGGCCAGTCGTTCCCCGCCACAGCAGGCACGTTTTGGAGGTTTGCGTTGACCACCACCACGCCCTGGACCATCGGCGTCAGGCCAACGGTGCCGATCTCGTAGACCTGGTCGGCCCAGATTCTGAACAGCTCCTGAGCGAGCTCAATCTGACGGGCGCGCGGCGAAACCTTGGCCTCATCGATGATGTCTACGATTTGCTTGATCTCGGGCGTCGGCTCGACGCCTTCCGTTCCGCCAGATTGGTACCACACCCTGACCAGAGGCGCGAAGCAGAGGGCCGGATCGCTGCGGGGGTCAAACTTGGGCATACCGCTGAAGGGAAAGCCGGTGGTGTCTTCGTTCCAAATCTCGGCCATCAGCTCGTTGGTGGGGCGCATGGCGAAGTGGAGGCTGCGCTCTCTAAGTTCCACGTGAGCCTTAACCCCAACCTTGGCCCAATCTTCGACGATCAACTGCCCGATATCTGCCCAGGCCGCAAACTGTTCCGGGACGACACTGATTTCAATGTCCAGCGGAGAGCCGTCCGGCAGGGTGCGGAAGCCGTCGGCATCCTTGTCGGGCAAGATCTCGTCAAGCATTTGGTTGGACAGGTCTGGATCGTATTCGGTATACTTGAAGGCCCATTCATCGCCTGGGTAGTAGGGATGGAAGGGAGCCGGCACGCCCTGGCGAGCTTCGCCCAAGCCCAGGAAGGCCAACTCTTTGATCGCATCTCGATCGATGGCGTGCGAAAGGGCGATGCGGAAATCTTTGTTTTGGAGCACCACAGACTCCGGACCCTCCCAGGTCTGGTTAAGCATCACGATCGCATCCGAGCCACCAAAGGTGGGCCAGGTGACGACCCGGTAGCCGCCTTTTTCTGCATTCTCGATGAAGACCGGGTAGTTACTCATGCTGATGTGCCGGCCTTGCATATCGATCTCGCCGGCCACGGCAGCCAGGTTCAGGGCTTCCTTGTCGGCGAAGAAGGTGAATCTGACCTCGTCGACGTAGGGCAACTGGTTGCCGGCCGGGTCGACGGCGAAGTAGTAGGGATTGCGCTTGATGGTGAAGACCGGGTCGGACACGGTAGAGCCATCCGGCACCCAGGCGGCCGTGCTGGGGCGATTGCCGCTCAGGTGGGGCATAGCTTCGACGGCGAACAGCTCGGCCCAGGTGTCAAAGCCGGCCTCGGCCACTTTGGCAGCCAACTCGTCCGCATCGGCGTAGCTGGCGTGGAATTGCTTCAGATAATGGGCCGGGGCGAAAGCCAGGAGGAGGATTGATTTGTCGGCGCCATCCTTGTTGGCCAGATCCAGCAAGAAGGCGGTGTTCGGCTCTTGGTAGGTCCACTTAACCGTATAGTCATCCAGCTTTTCGACCGTGGCTACCGAACCATCTCCAGTCTGCATCCAGACCGGGACGCTGGGGACCAGCTCTTCATTCAGCAGAATGTCGTTGTACCAAAACATAATGTCGTCAGCGGTGAAGGGCTCGCCATCGGACCATTTCATCCCCGGGCGCAGATAGACGGTCCACTCGGTGAAGTCCGCGTTCGAATCCCAGCCTTTGGCGATGTGGGGGATGACCTCAGCGCCGGTGGGCGAGAAGCGGACCAGGGCGTCGTAGACCACCCGGGTGTAGTTGTTGTGGTCCGAGGGGCCAACAAAACCGCGGCGGATGGTGCCGCCGTACTGACCGATGTCATCGACCACGGGGGTAATCAGCGGCTCATCGGGCAGGCGCTCCTCGACGGGCGGCAGTTCACCGGCAGCCACCATTTCAGCGAACTCAGGGGCTTCGTTGTAGGCGCCAACGGTGACTGCGCCAATCAAGTAAGCGCTGGCTTCCTCGGAACTGGGGAGATAGATGGTCCACCCCACCTCGATGACGTCAGGGTCTTCGATGACGGTCAAGGAATCATCTTCCTCCGCCATCTGGTTGTTGTAGAAGACGATGGCCGGGTAAGCCAGCAAGTCACCGTATTCCTTCTCGGCCAGCTTAGAGAGCCAATCGTCTTTCTGAATGGTGTACGTTTTGCCACCCGCCTGCGCTGGTGGGGCAGCAGCCACAGTAACTGGCAGCAAGCTGACTGCCAACGCAACCAAAATCAGCAAACTGACAATTTTCTTACTCACGTGATTTCCCTCCTTTAGGTTCCTTACAGTTATATTAGGCAAAAAGCCATTACACCTGCCAGAATGGTGGATCTACCTCATCGTCCGATACACATCCCCCCTTTCCCTGGTCACCTGGAAGATCAAAGCTCTGGCTGATGCACCCTCCTGGGGTAAGACCTGGGGGCTGAAACCCAATTTTCCACTTTTCCAATTAGCCATCTGCTGAACTACTCAGCCCACCGCTCGCGAGGCCCTCGGGCTCACGAGGCCCTCGGTCACGAGGCCTCGGCTCACGAGGCCTCGGCTCACGAGGGATGACAATTCCGAGTTCTTTCTCCTGGGGAAGCCGGTTAGAGACCTCCGGACCGTCGTCCATCGGGAGCGACCGGGCCGTTACCATCTGCTAGCGCGCGCAGCGGAAGCCCAGATCGTCGTTGGCCGTCTTGGCGGGATCAGCCGCATTGCGGTTGAAGGTCGTGGACTGTGGTTCTTCGTCGAACCAACCACCACCTCGCGTCACCCGGAACTGCTCTCCATAGTACGGATCGTCGGCCGTGTTGCCCGGGTAGGCCTGGTACCAATCAGCCGTCCACTCCCAGACGTTGCCCGTCATATCGTCGACACCATAAGCGCTGGCGCCAGCACCGAAGCTGCCCACCGCCACCGTCCCGCGCAGGCCCGTCTCTTTGACGTTCCCCTTGCTCGGGTCCCAGTCATCCCCCCACGGGAAGCGGCGTGCATCCTCGCCTCGGGCTGCCTTCTCCCACTCCGCTTCGGTCGGCAGGCGTTTGCCCTGCCACTCACAGTAGGCCACAGCGTCATCCCAGGTGACCATCACCACGGGATGGTTGTCCTCCCCCATATCCCACTCGTCGCGCCAACTCGTGATCCCCTGCCGCTCAGCATAGGTCTCGTAACCGGTCTCCCGCACAAACGTGTTGAAGTCGGCGTTGGTCACCTCAAACCTGTCGATTGCATAAGCCGGCAGGTCCACCTGTTGGGCTGGCGCGTCTTCCGGGTCAGCGTCATCACTGCCCATCGTAAAGGACCCGGCCGGGACCTCAATCATGATATCCGTGACGGCGGCAGGCTGCGGTGCCGGCTCCTCTGTCGCTTCTTCCGACGTGGCCTCTTCCGAAGTGGCCGTCGCCTCCGGTGCCGGGGTGGGAGGTATAGGGGTGGGGGTAGGTGGCGGCGGGAGGGGCGTGGGGGTCGCCAGGACAATTCGGGTCGGAGCCGGACCCTCCGGGGCGGCAGCTTCGCCACCCGATGGCGTGGCTGCGGGCTGTCTCGCGCCTCCCCCTCCACATCCTACGACCACAATCAACAATGTCAGAATGGCTGCTGCAGCAAGTAGTCTTTTCACCGTTTATCTCCTCTTCTCCTCAATGAGTCTCCTCGTAAAGGTCCCAGATAGGGTCCTGGGTGAAAAGCCACCTGGGGCACCAGGCTTTCATACCAATCTGGGACGAGCCAATCTGGGACGAGATCTGAACACGCAAACCCTGAAGCCGCCAGAAGACAATCGAGCGGCAAGGGCACAACATTCCAACGTATGTAGGGCATTTTGAACAATTAGTGTGAGTTTCGCTTCTCGGACTGTCAGTGACGCAGTCACTCCCCTGTGACCTCTAATATCAATGGAATCGCCGCCTTCGTCGGTCTAGCACCGAGATGTAGTTCGTGAGGATCAAAATATTTGGAAAACTGAGAGGAAGAATGTCTACTATGGTCAACTTGTGGGCATTGTAACAGAATTCTCGTGGCTTGTCAAGGTTTGAACAATCATGGTACTATCAGGCTCGCGGAGGACTTCGGCCCATCGCGATATCTTCTAAAAAGGTCGGGGCGAAACTGGGTGTTCGCCCCGATTTATTGAGAAAGTACCCATCGCGCATCAGGCAACCCGTCGTCTGCTTCGAGCTTACGACGACATATTTTATGTCAATTCAGAATTGGCAAGATGCTACACAAACTATGACAGAATATAGCAAAAAGTCCGAAGGACACCGGATCGCGTACTTCATCACCCCACACGGTTACGGCCACGCCGCACGAGCGTCGGCTGTGATGGCAGCCATTCAGCAACGCGCCCCAAGAGTCCGCTTTGAGATTTTTACCCAGGTACCGCGTTGGTTCTTCGAGGATTCGGTCTCGGAGCCCTTTAGCTATCACCCCATACTCACCGACATAGGGCTGGCGCAGAAAACATCCTTGGCCGAAGACATGCCCGAGACACTGAAGCGATTGAACGTTTTCTTGCCCTTTGATGCTCCCTTAATCCAGGAATTAGCCAGACAGATAAGCCAGCTTGAGTGTCAAATGGTTCTATGCGACATCGCCCCGATGGGCATCGCAGTTGCCAGGGAGGCGAGTATCCCGTCGGTTCTAATCGAGAATTTCACCTGGGATTGGATCTATGAAGCGTATCTGAAAGACGTCCCCGAACTAGGTCGACACATCACATACCTGGGTGAGTCATTCGACGCGGCTGATTACCACGTGCAAACCCAGCCGGTCTGCCGCCCTGGCAAAGTCGATCTAACCACATCTCCGGTCAGCCGGAAAATGAGAACCTCGCGACAGCAGGTCCGCCAACAACTAGGGATACCGGACCAGGCAAAGATGGTAATGATCACTATGGGGGGGATTCCCTGGCGCTATGGTTTCCTGGAGCACTTGGTCAAACAAGACAGTGTGTACTTCATCATTCCCGGTGCTGACGGCAACCTCTTGCCTGCAGGGACAGGGCGCCTAGCGGGTACAGGGCGCCTGGCGGATACAGGCGGGATAGTGCTCTTACCTCACCACTCGGATTTTTTTCATCCTGACCTGGTGAATGCCGCTGACGCGGTTATTGGCAAAGCAGGCTACAGCACTGTGGCCGAAGTCTATGACGCGGGAGTACCCTTTGGCTACGTCGGGCGTCCCAAGTTTCGCGAGACCCTGGCCTTGACCGCTTTCATAGAACGGGAAATGAAGGGGCTGCCTATCACGGAAGCGCAGTTTCAGAGTGGAGAGTGGCTATCATCCCTGGCAGACCTTTTGGCATTGCCGCGCATCCGCCGCAAGGACTCCAATGGTGCGGACCAGGTCGCGAATTTCATTTACGAACTGCTTGATCGAAAACAGTGAAACACGCATGCATAAGGCCGCGGGTAGGACTGCATTGAACCGTGGCTGTCAAAAAATAGCAGCGTTATCAGACGAACGTCCTTATATGTAGGGCAGGCTCGTAGCCTGCCGCTCCCAAATGGCGGGTTACGAACCCGCCCTACATACCGACCACGATTAAACGCAGTGCTACCAGGCCGCGTCCAAAAATAACTTTACGCATTTTGAAGGGTTTCACCCGGAATTTTGGCCTGAAAGCAGAAAGTTATTCTTGGACGCTTCCTAAGGAGAACACTTTGAGCCTATTCGAAATTCCAACACCCCAGGTTGACGCTCAAACATTGCCACCGCTCATCCTGACCTCTGAGCCGGACTCCTTTGCTCAACGTACATTCGCAGTCCGCATCCCACGCATCATTCAGGAGACGATTGAGCTGAATTCGTTCCCAGGCAATATTCGCGGCGCGTTGGAGGAGTTGCGGTTAGAAATCCTGAGCGGTAGGGTCGATGGGTTGCGCGAGGAAACGGCAGACAAAGCGTTCTGGGACGGGGTGTCGCGCCCCTACCTGGGTCGCACCTGGCTTGACATCCCCTGGTATTGGGGAGAAGCTTTTATGTACCGTCGCGTGCTTGAAGCCACGCGCTATTTCCTCCCTGGCCCAACATACGGCCTTGATCCCTACGCAGCTACGAAAGCGACGGAGTGGAGGCCAGACGCCGCGCCCCGCTTGGCCAACCTCGTCCTGGAAGAGGCGCCCACCGAGCCGCGTGCCCGCTTTGAAAGGCTGCTCCACGCCAGCTTGTGGGGCAATCGCACCGATCTGAGTTACAACGTGGCTGCCCAGGTGGGACGCGCCGCCCGGTATGAGGACGAGCAAAAAAACCTGCTGGTGGACGATACGCAGCAGGTCTGGGAATACCTGACAGAAAAACCTGGGCGTCAATTGGGCGTTATCACAGACAACGCCGGCACCGAACTCTTGATGGACCTGGCCTTGACAGACTTCATACTGAGCGAAGGTCTGGCGGCACGAGTCAACCTGTATCTGAAACCACAACCCTTCTTTGTCTCGGACGCCATGCCGGACGACGTAGAAGCGGGATTGGCAGCGCTGAAAACAGGGGGAGATGCAGCCCACTCATTAGAGGAGCGCCTGCGGTCACACCTGGATACCCAGCAACTTAGGCTGCGTACCCACTGGCACTATGCAACCAGCCTCTTCTACTACCAGTTGCCCCATGACCTTCAGGCAGAGTTGGCATCAGTTGACCTGGTTATCTTCAAAGGCGACGTCAACTACCGGCGTTTGGTTGGGGATGTGCATTGGTCACCAACCACACCCTTTGAGGAGGCAACAGCTTATTTTCCGACACCGATCGTCGCCTTGCGCACTATGAAGGCAGAGCTAATCGTCGGTCTGGGAGCGGGCGACGCTGAGCGGTTACAGGAACAAGACCCGGGGTGGATGGTCAACGGGCGGCGAGGTCTCATCCAGGCGAGGTTGCGGAGATGAATATTGGCGCTCGCCTCAGGAAGTTGTTGAAGCCAACTGCTTATGACCAGCCAACCACCGATCCGTCTGGGAAAAGCGCTCAGCCCCTGGGAAGACTGGAAGAGAGTGCCCCATCTGATTACCCGGCCCATGTCTACGACATCCCGGTGCTGGTCATCAACTACTTCCCTGTCAAGCAGGGTCGGATCGATCGCCAGGTGACCGGCGACGTCAGCGCACCTTTAGAAACAATCCGCCGCCACACGCTCGAAACCACCCAACAGGTGATCCGAGCGCTGGAGACCGGGAGCATCTACCACGGCTACAAAGACCCTGACGCCCAACCCAGTCTGCGTTACAACATCCTCGAGACTCTTGAGTTCCTGGAGCCTCTGCCTACGTATCACAAGCCAGGACATCAAACCCCGATGACGGATTATAACGCCATCATGCACCGGGTAAACATCCGGCATTGGGTAGAAGAACAAGGCATCAAAGAAGTCTGGCTGTGGGGCTATCACGGAGGCGTGATTGACATCTGGGAGTCGAACATGGCAGGCCCCCACGGAGACATTAGCAACAGCGACCGGGACCCAAATGATCTACCTGTGCTCGACAAGACTTACACGGTCTATCATTACAATTATCAGCGGGGCGCGTCGGAGGCGGTGGAAGATCATATGCACCAAATCGAAGCGGTGCTACGCTTCATTGATCCTCACCTGTTTTGGGACGAGTTTGTGGGTAAGCCAGGTGAAGGCCGCTGCGGCTGGGCCCACTACCCACCCAACGCAGAACGAGACTACGATTGGGCCAATAGCAACTACGTGTGGACCGACATTGAGGATTGGAAGCCGGATGGAAGCGGCCAAAAACAACGCATGAATTGCACACGCTGGAATTGCGATAGCTTGACCTGGTTCATTTACTGGATGCAGAACCTGCCAGGAGCTAACAACGACCTGACGTATCAAGGACGTCCACTGACCAATTGGTGGCGCTTTATCGGCGATTTTGACGAGGCGATGGCCACTCAGAAACATTTGTGATGCGTAGTACGTAATACGTGATGAAGCGAATGTGAAGTCAGTAAAAGGAAGGAACTTATCATCATGAAGAAGGAACGCAGAGGGAGTCTGGCCGCCGGAATGATGCTAATCCTGCTCGGGGTATTGTTTTTGATCGCCCAGTTCGTACCCGGGTTGCAGGCCTATTTCACATTCTCCTGGCCGCTCATCATCGTGGGTACCGGCGTGGTGATGCTGATACTTGCCGTTCTGGCCGGGGTTCCGGGCCTGGCTGTGCCGGCCTGTGTGATCGGAGGCATCGGCGCGATACTCTACTGGCAAAACACTACCGGAAACTGGGATAGCTGGGCCTATGCCTGGACCTTGATCCCCGGTTTCGTCGGTCTGGGCGTCCTGCTAAATGGCTTACTCGGCGGAGAAGATACCCGCCAGGCAGTCAGCGCCGGGTTCTGGTCGATTCTCATCAGTTTGGGGCTATTCGCAATTTTCGGATCATTATTTGGTGCAATAGAGATAGGGGGACGCTACTGGCCGGCACTTCTGATCGTGTTAGGCTTGCTGGTCTTTGTGAAAGAGGCCGGTCACCGGGGCAGCATCGTCGGCCCCGTGATCCTGATCGGCCTGGGCATCGTCTTGCTTTTGATTAACCTGGAGGTCTTGTCCTGGAATGCGTGGGAGGTGATCTTCCTCTTATGGCCGGTCTTGCTGGTGGCTGCGGGCCTGGACATTCTAATTGGCCGCCGCTCGGCCCTGGGTTCTTTGCTGGCTCTGGCGCTGACGTTAGTCCTTCTGGTGTGGCTATTGTGGCTGTACGGAACAGACACAGGAATCGGTGAGGCGGCCGGCACGCAGATCAGCCAGACCCCGGACGGGGCAAGCCAGGCAACGATCATGGTCAATCCCGCCGTTGGGAGGCTCAATGTTGAGGCACTTCCCGAGTCGGCTTACCTGGTCGAGGGCACCATCCCACAGGGTGTACAAGGCAGTGTGAAACGTGACTTCGCGGTCGAGGACGAGACGGCGAATTTCACTCTTAAACTACAAGGGGTGACACTCGGGCCATTCGTCGGCGGCGGGGCTCGGGGAATGTGGAATCTGGGGCTCAATTCCCAAATACCCACGCAACTGAAAACTGAGTTGGGCGTGGGAGAAACTCAAGTAGACTTGACAAATTTGACTCTGCGCGACGTGCAGGTGAACACGGGAGTCGGTCAAACCACGGTCATCTTGCCCAATGAGGGAAACTTCGAGGCAAGGATTGAAGGTGCCATTGGCCAGACGACGGTCATCGTTCCCAGGAGTATGGGAGTTCGCATTCACCTGGCCACGGGGATCGCTGCTCGCCAGGTGCCGCCCGACTACCAAGGCCATAATGACATCTATACCTCGCCTGGCTACGAGGGCGCCGATGGCCGCGTCGAACTGAAAGTGAGCCAGGCCATCGGCAACGTCACAATACGCTACCCTGAATAGGAGAAATGGATTACGCCACCCGATCAAATGACTAAGCGTAGGATTAGCTATTTATGCAATCTGGGAACTCGCCACATGCCCGATGCACCTGGCGAGTTTTTATCTTACACTGTAGCCATTCACACTGACCTGGGTGCAACCCACTTACGACGGCTGAGCAGTTGCTTTACACCCGGAACTATCAGAGCTGCTGTGACGTCTACATTTCATATGTGCAAGCACTCTGGCATGTAGGTAGCTGAGGCCGGCGTCAGCCAATAGGCCGCCAAGCGCCGGTTGCCCGCAATGAAAATTTCGTCAATAGGTGCTATAATTGATCGCAGCACAACCCAGCTCTCAAGTGGAAACTGCGGTGGGTTCGGAAAGGTGCGGATAGGAGATGGCAAGTATCGTCGGAAAGGCAAGAGGATGAAACGATCGTGGGTCATAGCACTCATTCTCATCGCAATATCGAGCAGTAGTCTGGCAGCACCTGCCTGGTCTGCCCCCCCGACTGAGTCGCCTGGTCCGAAAATGGAGGCCCAGGCCGCCTTTGACGGCCATTTCAAGTACGGCGAGTGGCTACCGGTGTGGGTCCAACTGGAGAACAACGGTCCTGACCTGGAAGCCGAAGTGCGGGTACGCGTGCCCGGCAGTTGGGGCGCGACAACTTTTGCCGCCCCGGCGCCGTTGCCCACCGGCTCCCGTAAGCTCATCCCGGTCTATGTCCTGCCCAATAACTTCTCCCACGTCCTGGAAGTAGAGTTGGTGGCGGACGACGATGTACTGCTTTCCCAGGAAGTTCCGGTCAAGCCTCAGCCTAACGTCAACTACCAGGTGGGCCTGGTAGCCCCGGAGCGAGGCGCATTAGCGCTGATGCTGGGTGCGTCGCTGCCGGGTCGGGAGCGATCCAAAACGTTGATTGATCTCTCCCCGGCAGACCTACCGGAGCGGGCAGAAGGTTTGCGCTCTTTTGACACCCTGATCCTGAACGACACGGACACTTCGTCACTCACACCCGAGCAAAAGACGGCATTGGAGACATGGGTACGTGAGGGTGGCCGACTGGTGGTCGGGGGTGGCCCCGGCACTCAGCGAACTACGGCTGGGCTGCCCACGTCGATACTGCCACTCCTGGCCCGCGGCGAGGTGGAACTGGAGGACGTGTCAGCTCTGGCCGACTTCTCCGGATCGGAGGCCATCCGCGTGCCTGGTCCATTTGTCGTGTCCACTGGTGACGAGACGGAAGGACGGACGCTAGTCGCCCAGGATAATCTGCCCTTGGTGCGCGAACGGACCGTCGGGGCCGGCTTTGTCGATTTCGTGACCCTCGACCTGGCGGCATCTCCATTTGACGCCTGGACGGGAACCACCGCGTTTTGGGAGAGATTACTTTCGCCGGGCGCCGCTTATCCAGAGTGGCTTCCCACAGATATGTCGGCGCGCCAGATGAAGGCAAGCCAGATGACGTATGCGCTCTCTCGCCTGCCGACTTTGGAACTACCCTCCATTCGCGGGTTGGGCCTGCTATTGGTACTCTACGTCGTGCTGGTGGGGCCAGTCAATTACCTGGTGCTGCGTTGGCGGAAACGATTGCATTGGGCCTGGGTCAGCGTTCCTCTGATCACCGTGGTATTTTCCGCGGGGGCGTTCGGTCTGGGCTACACACTGCGCGGCACAGACCTGATCTTGAACAAAATCGCCGTCATCCAACTGGGCTCAGACGGGGCAGCCAACGTAACCAGCTACCTGGGGCTCTTTTCACCTGCACGCCAGTCCTACGAGATCGAAGTGCGAAACAGTGGCCTGCTCAGCCCCTTGGCGCCCGACTACGACCCCTGGGGAACGCCCAACATCGGTGCCGGTGGTGAGATAGTCTTTGTCCAGGGAGAACCGAGCCAGATACGTGGTCTGGCCGTGAACCAATGGTCTATGCAGACTTTCATGACCGAAGGCATCCAGGCTGATTTTGGCAGGGTCGGAGCCGATTTGAAGTTCGAGGACGAAGCACTGGCAGGTACGGTACGCAACGAGACCCCCCATACCCTGAAGGACAGCGTTTTAATCCTGGGCAACCATTTCGTGCGGTTGGATGATCTGGGACCCGGTCAAGAAGTCACGGCGACCCTGGAGCTGAGCAACTCGACGGGCCGCGTCTTTGGCCAGCCGCTCAGTTATGCGATATACGGGGACCAATTCACACAACCGGGATCTGGTAGCTCACCGCGCGAAGCCGAGCTAAAGCGGATGGTAGCCGAAAACATCTTGGACCAAAATAGTAGGTTTTCGCCGATATCTTCGAGTATCCCCTGGGGACCAGAGGGCGGCACATCCCGCGGGCTTGTCTTGCTTGGCTGGTTAGACGAAGCTCCGCCCGACGTGAGCGTGGCCGGGCGTACGCCAGGACAACAGACAACGGCCTTACTCTACGCCCCCCTTTCCTTTCATCTGCCGGTGGAGGGTGACCTCTCACTTCCGCCCAGCCTTATCCCCGGCACGTTGGTAGGGTTTCCCATAGAGGGCGGACCATGCGGGCCAAACAACGGGACCTCGCTCTGGCTTCAGCGAGGTGAGGCTGTTTTCGAGTTCCGGGTGCCTGAAGAGGTGCGCGATGTTCAGGTCGAGGAAATCAAGCTGGTCATCGGAACCGATGGAGGGGGCTGGTGGCAACCACCGGACACGGCAGTCTACGACTGGGACACTGGAACGTGGGTCACTTTGAGTGATCCAATTATGGGCACCAACGTCATTCCCGACGCCGCTAATTTGGTGAGCCAAGATGGCCGGGCACAGGTACGCCTGTCGTCCGAAAACAATCAAGGGGGATGTCTGTATTTGGAATTGGGTTTGGAAGGAAAGCGATGAATTGGATAGTTGGTAGAGGAGTGAAAACCTTTGCACGCAATTGAAACCCACGGCTTAACCCGTCGCTTTGGCAAGATCACCGCTGTGGACGACCTGAACCTTCACGTGCCCGCCGGGTCGTTGTTTGGGCTCATCGGCCCCAACGGCGCGGGTAAGACGACGACGCTGCGTATGCTGGCCGGACTGCTACAGCCCACGTCGGGCGAGATAAAGATCAATGGCCGGATCGTCAACCACGACTGGCGCGACCTGCTGCGGCAGATCGGCTATATGCCCGACTTCTTTGGTGTTTACGAAGACATGCTGGTCTGGGAATACCTGGACTTCTTCGCTCGTTGTTATGACCTGCCGACAGCCCGCCGCCAGCAGGTAACTGACGAGTTGCTTGAACTGGTCGACCTGGCCGAAAAACGCGATGCCTACGTGCAAACTCTGTCACGAGGTATGCGACAGCGGCTGTGCCTGGCCCACGCACTGGTACATGATCCACAAGTCTTGTTGCTGGACGAACCGGCCTCGGGCCTGGACCCGCGTGCCCGCGTGGAGATGCGCGAGCTACTGCGGGAACTGGGCGCAATGGGCAAGACTATCGTCGTTAGCTCGCACATCCTTATTGAGCTGGCCGAGCTGTGCGACTCGGTAGGCATTATTGAGAAGGGACGACTGGTGGCCAGCGGCCCGCTGGACGAGATCACACGACAGGTAAAACAGGAACGCACCCTACGGCTTAAAGTAATCTCTGACCCGAGCCAGGCGGAAGCGGTCCTACGCGACCAGCCTGGCGTCGGCCAAATCTACGAGGCCAATGGCTATCTCGATATCGAATTCTTAGGTGACGACGAAGCCACGGCAGACTTATTGGCAAATCTGGTAGCACATGGCGTCAGGCTCGCCTCCTTCAGCGAGATTTCCAGCGACCTGGAAGAGGTCTTTTTGCGCCTGACCAAAGGAGAAGTAGCCTAGATGCGGCCCAAACCACCGTTGGGGATCAATCCAATCATCGTCAAGGAACTCCGCTCCCGGATGCGGGGAGCGCGTGCGTTTGCAATGCTGACCGGCATGTTGTTGCTGCTGGGAGCCACCAGCTACGCCCTCTACCAGATTGTGCTGCTCACAACAGTTACCTATTCGAGCTCCCCGCTCAGCCCGCAGATCGGGCAGACGCTTTTTACCGGCCTGGTCTTCCTGGAATTGATGATGGTTTGTTTCGTTACACCAGCAGTGACGGCCGGGAGCATCAGTGGCGAGAGAGAGAAGTTGACCTACGAGATGCTGCTGGCCACACCACTACGCTCGGGCAGCATCCTATGGGGTAAGCTTGTCTCGGCCTTGAGTTACGTTTTCCTGCTCATTTTTGCCGCCATCCCTATGGCCAGCCTGGTTTTCATCTTTGGCGGCGTCACGCCGCGCGACATGGTCAAGACATTGGCCATTCTGGTAGCCGTGACCGTGACATTCGGCGTGATTGGGATATTTATGTCAACTTGGCTCAGGCGCACCGGACGTGCCACCGTACTCAGCTACCTGATCATTCTGGCTTTACTGATCGGACCAATTTTCATCTACATCCTCGTTGGCGTGCTGCGGCAGGCGGAGCCTCCGCGCTGGATCTTGATGCCCAACCCGGTAAGCGCGCTCTTTTCGGCCCTGAGTCCAGCGTCGCCTGCTGATGGAGCTGCCGGTGCCTTCTGGGGGCTGGGAATGGCGCTGGGCGGCAACCTGAACGTATTAACGGGATCAGGGGGACAACCTGGGATTCCTCGCCCCCTGTATCATTATACGCTGCCCCTCTACGGTGCAATAAGCCTGGCGCTTTATTTGCTGGCAACCCGCATGGTGCGGCCAACCCGTCATTGGCGTGTGAGCTGGAAAGAGGTGGCGACCGCAGTGGTCTTGCTCGTGGCCCTCGGCGGTGTTGTGGCGCTCGCATTCGTGTTTACGGCCGATCGTTATGCGAAGGTAAGCGTCTTCGCTACACCGACGCCTGCGCCGATTATGGTTCCACAACGAGCCATAGTTGAGCAAGAAGTGGCTGTGGCGGTCGTGGTAGATCCAACCAAGACCCCCACGCCGGCTCCTACCGAGCTACCACAGCCTATCGCGCCGCCCCTGACGCCTTCATCAACCCTCTCCGAAACTCATGAAGCTGCTGTTTACGCGGCAGTGGTGCGCCAACTTTACACCGTGGACCACACCTTTGGCGATAATCCACCCAACTTCCCGGTTGTCTACCTGGTGCGAACCACCGACGACAGCGTGGGCGACCCCAACGCCCCCCAGGCTGAGCCTCAAATACTGCCAGATTCGACCCAGATGGAGGTCATCGCCGCGCTGGAGGACCTGCCCGCCGAGTTTGTGTGGGTTGACGACGCCGACGAGGTTCCTCGCGAAGTTCAAACACACGCCGTGGCAGGTGGTGGGGCCATCATCACTCTGGGCAACGTTCATATGCAAGAGGACAGCAAAGCCCTGGTTTCGGCCCAACTCTTCTTTTCCATGCTGGGTGCCACAGGCAAGACTTATATCCTGGAGCAACTGGACGGCGAATGGCAGGTAACGGGAGATACAGGCTTCCAATGGATGAGTTAGCAAACGAATTACAGCCATACCTGGCGCGCCTCGGGCGCCGTCTGCATCTGCGCGACGGCTGGTTATTAGGATTGCGCACTTTGTGGATAGCTTGCCTGGCAGGGGTACTGATCCAAATCGCCGGGCGGGTCCAACCGCTGGAGCACCTCTGGCTCTGGACGTTGGCGCCACTGGTCGCCTGGGTCCTGATCGTGCTGGGTATCTCGCTTCTTAATCCCCTACCGCCCATGCGGGTCGCGCGTCGGGCGGATGCTGAGCTGGGATTGAAGGAGCGCTTAGCCACAGCACTTATATTGGAAGATTGGGAGATTGGAAGATTGGGAGATTGGAAGATTGGAAGGACTGTAAAGACCAACCAACCAACCAGCCAACCTTCCAGCCTTCCAGCCTTCCAACCTTCCCTCATAACACTCCAGCGAGAAGATGCACTCACCACCGTGCGGGCGATCGATCCGCGACAGGCGTTTCCGCTACGCTGGTTGCCCCGCCCCTTGGGGCTGACGGCGATTCTGGTCGGAATGACGATCGCCCTGGCCGTGGTGCCCAATCCGATGGACGCCGTGCTGGCTGAGCGGGCGGCGGTGGCTCAGGCCATTGAGGAGCAAGCCGAACAGGTCGAGAAATTGCGTGAGGAAATTGAGAACGCCCAAGAGTTAACACCTGAGGGGCGCGAGGAGTTGCTGCGCCAACTGGCCGAGCTGGCGGAACAACTTCGGGCCAATCCAGGCGATCGCGAGGAGGCGCTGGCCGATCTTTCCAAAATGGAAGAGGCGCTGCGACAAGAGCTGGATCCCAACAGCGATGCACGTCAGGCAGCCTTGGAGGGCCTGGCCGCGCAACTCCAAGCTCTGGCTGGGGAAGAAACCGGCGAAACGACAGACCTCTCGGACGCCGCCGAGGCGCTGGAAGAGTTGGCGCAGCAACTGGCCGAGATGGACGCCGCCGAACGCGAGGCGCTGGCCAGGTCTCTGGCGGGAGCGGCTGCTCGCGCAGCACAAGCGGGTGATACAGGCTTGGCGCAGGCGCTGGCCGGGTTGGGCCAGGCAATCCAATCTGGCGATACCGAAGCCGCGGCTCAGGCAGCCCAGGCGACGGCTGAGGCGCTGGCCCGAGCTGAGAGCGAGCTGGCCGACCAAGCCGCCATACGACGCACGCTCACCGAGTTGCAGGACGGGCGACAGGCAATCGCCCAGGCGGGTCAGGGCCAGGCTCTGGCGCAAGGTCAAGGACAAAGCACAGGACAAGGCCAGGGTCAGGGTCAGGGTCAGGGCCAGAGTCCCGGATCTGGGGGGGGACAACCGGGAGGCGGCGGGGGCACCCAGGCCGACACCCTACCCCCAGGCAGCAGCACCGGCCAGGCCGACCGGCCCCAGGGAGCGGGGCTACCGGGCTCCGTTGGCGAACTGGATCAACAGGTCTACGTGCCGTGGGAGCGCCGCCAGGAATCTGGCGACGAACTCTTCATCTCGGGCCAGGAGACAGGTCAAGGAGAGACCGAGGTTCGCGAGCAGACAGACCCTTTGCCCGGCGCACCCAGCCCGGCGCTGGTACCTTACTATGAGGTATATTACGAATACCTGGATACCGCCAATCAGACCATAGAGCGGAGTTACGTTCCGTCGGGTTTGAGGGATTATGTGAGAGAATACTTCTCGCGGCTGGAGCCGTGAGGGATGGTTAGTTGGTTGGTTAGTTGGTTGGTTGGCTGGCTGGCTGGCTGGCTGGTTGGTTAGTTGGTTGGTAGGCTGGTGGAATGAGTGCTGTAATGCACAAACCTTTGGGTAGAAGCAGGCTGGTGGCAGCTTTTTTGTTGGTGACGGTGCTGTTGACGGCTTGCGCTTTCTCGCCGGAGCAGGCGGCTATACGTGCATTGCTCGAAGCACCGCGCACTATGCAGGTGAAACCGGCAACGATCCGAGTACTTCAAACCCAATCGTTGGGCGACGAAGTTAACATCCTGATCCTATTTAATGCCACCCAGGAAAATGGGCAGATTTCCCAATGTCTTTTCTTGTACGAGGCGTATGAGAGCCGTCCGGTAGGATGGGTGATTGACGGCGGTGGAGGCGGCTGTGGTCCAGTGGGCGGGAGTGGCGAATCGATTGGCATTGGCGCTGGTCAGCACAGCGGCTCTGGACGTCCTGCTCTCAGTCACGTTAAGGGATTAGTCTATCAGGCGAATATTCAGGCCATCGAAGTGGCCTGGGATGACGGCGAGCACCAGCGCGTCGAGGTGGTAAACGACAGCTACCTGGCAATGCGCGGAGGTCTCCATGAATATGTTCAGGTCCAGGCATTGAACGAGAAGGACAAAGTCATCTACACGCACGACAATCCCCCTCCCGCCCCCGGCAAGGAATCATATCAGCACTCGACCAATCTACCAGTTTACCAACTTACCAATCTACCAGCTTACCAATCTACCAGTTTACCAACTTACCAATCTACCATTCATCCAACCTTCCAACTTTTAGGAGAGCACCTGCTATGAGCGAAGCTTCAATTACGGCCCAAGAATTTCGCGACACCGCTGCTGCCATTGAGGAGCAAGTAGGCCAGGTCATCGTCGGCCAGCGGGAATTGGTTCGACATACCCTGATCACCTTGCTGGCCGGGGGAAATGCGCTGTTAGAGGGCGTGCCTGGCCTGGGCAAGACCATGCTGGTACGTACCCTGGCCCAGGCTATAGACTGCCTCTTCTCCCGCATCCAATTCACCCCGGACCTGATGCCGGCCGACATCGTGGGCACCAATCTCATCGTCGAGGATGAAGCCGGCCGGCGCCAGTTCCAGTTCGAAGCCGGGCCGATCTTCGCCAGCCTGGTGCTGGCTGACGAAATCAACCGCGCCACGCCCAAGACGCAATCGGCTATGCTGGAGGCCATGCAGGAGCGCAGCGTCACCGTGGCCAAGACCACGCGTTTCCTACCGGAACCGTTTTTCGTGCTGGCCACCCAGAACCCTTTGGAGATGGAAGGTACCTATCCATTGCCCGAGGCGCAGTTGGACCGCTTCTTTTTCAAAATCGATGTGCCTTTCCCCAGTGCAGACGAACTGGTTGAGATCGCCAATCGCACCACCGGCGCGGCGGTTCCACAAGCGGAGCCAGTCACCGACGGTTCAACCATCCTGGCCATGCAATCTCTGGCGCGAGGCGTGCCCATTGCCGAGCACGTCACCGCCTACGCCGCGCGCCTGCTCAAAACTACCCACCCCGATGATGCTGGGGACACGCCAGAGACGGTGCGCCGCTACGTGCGCTATGGCGCCAGCCCACGCGGGATGCAAGCCATGATCCTGGGTGGTAAGATCATGGCGCTATTAGACGATCGCTACAACGTCGCTTTCGATGACATCCGCCAGGCAGCACTCCCCGCCCTACGCCACCGCCTCATCCTGAATTTCGAGGCCCAGGCGGAGGGAGTGACGACGGATGAGGTGATTGATTCTGTATTGGAAGAGACTGTTGCAGATGAGGCGTAGCTCTGGAAAGTTGGAAGATTGGAAGATTGGAAGACTGGAAGGCTGGGAGCACGAATGCTAGGAAAGGTGTCAGCATATGGGATAGCGACCGGCTTTCCAATCTTCCAGTTTATGAAGGAACACATCTATGACTCAGAATCATACTAAGCTTCAACCATCCGGTCTGCGCAGTCTTCGCGCCTACCAACTGGCGAAAAAGCTGGCCCACTTGGTCTATGATGCAACCTCGGCTTTTCCCAAAAGCGAGTTCCGGTTGTCTGGCCAAATGCGCGGCGCGGCGGTTTCTGTATATGGCAACATCGCCGAGGGTTATGGACGGAATGCCATAGGGGACTACATTCGCTTCTGCGAGATTGCACGCGGCTCCTTATCCGAATTAGGAAGCTATATTGAATTCTGTAAGGAGCGCAAACTGCTCAAGCCCGCAGATGAAGCACAATTGCTTGAGCTATATAACCATACTTGGAACACACTTGGCGCACTTATACGCTCCCTGAAGGAAAAAAAGCTCGATGGCTCCTGGGACCGCACTTACAAAGCCACCCAAGAAGATCGGGAGCTATACGATGCCTGATCCAACCATCCAACCATCCAACCATCCAACTAGCCAACCTTCCAACCTTCCAACCTTCCAACCTTCCAACCTTCCAACCCACCGTCTCTTCGACGAAGCGTTCCTCCAGAAACTCGAGCGGCTGGCCATCCTGAGCCGGCGGGCTATGGCCGGGCAATTGCAAGGCGAGCGACGCAGCCCCAAACGGGGGCAGTCGGTCGAATTCGCCGATTACCGTGCCTACGCCCCTGGCGATGATTTTCGCCGCATCGACTGGAACGCCTACGGCCGGCTGGAGCGCTTCTTTATTAAGCTCTTTGTCGAAGAGGAAGATCTGACGGTGCATTTGCTGGTGGATACCAGCCGGTCCATGGATTGGGGCCAGCCCAACAAGCTGTGGTACGCCGTTCGTGCGGCCGGGGCGCTGGGCTACGTGGCGCTGGCGGGGTTGGACCGGGTGACGGTGACGGCGCTGGGAACGTCAACAAACCAACAAACCAACAAACCAACAAACCAACAAGTTATTGACAATAGTGCGGTCTACTTTCCGCCGCGCCGGGGCAAGGGGCAGGCTTTGGCTTTGTTTACATTTCTCCAGGCGCTTGAACAACCTTCCAATCTTCCAATCTTCCAATCTTCCAACCTTCCAGCTACCTTTGCCCCACGCCTGCGCGCCTACGCTGCGGCTGCAAGGCAGCCCGGTCCGCTATTGCTGCTATCTGACCTCCTGGACGAGGGATGGGCTGAAGGGCTGCGTGCCCTGGCCGCGCGCGGCTTCGAGGTCACCGTACTGCACATCCTGGCCCCCGACGAGGTTAACCCGGAGACTTCAGACTGGCTAAGCGGAGGGCCGAGCGGTGATTTCAAACTGCGGGACATCGAGACCGGCGCTGAGGTAGAGATCACCGCCGACTATGACCTATTGGAGCGCTATCGAGATGGCCTGGCCGCCTGGCAAGAGGAACTGCGGCGCTTCTGCGGCGCACGGGGGATGCACTACGTGCCGGTGGAGACGTCGCTATCCTTCGAGGAGCTATTGTTTGCATGGCTACGACAGCGGGGGGTGCTTAGGTGAGAGGATGAGTGGTACGCTGGAAGACTGGAAGGTTGGTTGGTTAGTTGGTTAATTGGTTGATTGGTTGGTTGGTTGGTTGGTTAGTTGGTTGGCAGAGATGTCGGTTTAAAAGCAAATGCGCGTGATAGAATCGGCATGGTTCATTTTGTTAAGAAAAATGGTAAACAATTTGGCCTGCCTTGCCAGACACATCCGTAAAACGTAAGGCGTAAAGCGTCATGATTCAGGGCGAATGCGCCTTGCGAATGGGCCTTTACGCATCACGTTTTACGTTTTACGAGGTTACTTTGCTTAATTTGACCGGTAAGAAGTGTCAACCAAATAGTGAACCATCCCAAATAATCTATGTGATTTAAGGTTATGAGCTTTTTAACGCCTGCTGCCTTTGCGTTGGCGGCACTTGTCCCGATCATCATTGCTATGTACCTGCTCAGATTGCGACGTACCGAGCAGGTTGTCTCCAGTGTTTACCTGTGGCAGCGCATGGTACGCGACATGGAAGCCAACGCCCCCTGGCAGCGACTGCGTCGCAACCTGCTGCTGATACTGCAATTGCTGTTTCTGGTTTTCCTTATCCTGGCCCTGGCCCGGCCCTTCACCTGGGCCAAAGGCGCCAGCGGCCAGGCGCTCATTCTGATTTTGGACACCTCAGCCAGCATGGCCGCTACCGACGTTTCGCCCAGTCGTCTGGAGGCAGCCAAAGCTCAGGTCCGGGGACTGGTAGACGGCCAGCCTGACGAAACACGTATCACCCTCATCACGGCCGGGGACGGGGCGCGGGTGTTGATCGCCTCCAGCCAGGACCGGCGAGGCATCCACCGGGCGATAGATGGCCTGGAAGTTGGCGCTGGCGGCAGCGACCTGACGGCGGCCCTGGAGCTGGCCTCGGCGATTGCCGCCCGCCAACCTGAGACCGAAATTGTCATCCTGTCGGACGGCCGGGTAAACTTGCCAGAACACCTGGCCCTCACAGGCCGCGTGCGCTACCTGCCGGTGGGCCAGAGCAGCGACAACCAGGCCATCAGCACCCTGTCGCTGGGACCGGCCCCCGGCAACAAAGAGATGACCGCCTTCGCCCAGGTCACCAACTACGGCGACGACACAGCCCAGCGCCGCCTGACCTTGTACGCTGACGGCCAATTGGCCAACGCCTTCGACCTGGAGATCGCCCCCGGTGACCAGGTTGCCGTGGTGGCTCGCGGCCTGCCTCTGGAAACCGGCATCCTCGAAGCGCAACTCGATGGGGAAGACGCTCTCCCCCTCGACGACCGCGCCTGGGCCGTGCACCGCGACGAAGAGCCAGCCTCCATCACCCTCGTCACCGACGGGAATCTGTTTCTGGAAACGGGGTTGGCGCTACTGCCTGGTTTGGAAGTAACGGTCATCAGACCGGATGATTTCGAGGAAGGCTGGAAGACTGGAAGATTGGAAGATTGGGAGGCCGAAAACGCAGAAGATGGTGAAACCAGGCTTCCAGACTTCCAATCTTCCAACCTTCCGGCCATCCAACCTTCCAATCTGACCATATTTGATTCCTACGTCCCCATTACCGCCACGCTCCCGGCCGGCAACCTGCTCTTCATCGCGCCTCCGCGTAGCACAGAACTCTTTACAGTCACCGGCACGCTGGATCAACCGCTGCTCCGGCCTGTGGACGCGGAAGACCCCTTGCTGGCGCACGTTAGCCTGGGCGAGGTGGGCGTATTGGATGCAGTTCAGATCACGCTGCCCCTCTGGGCACGCCCGGTGATTGCGGGTGATCCCTCGGCAGGCTCGGAACAGGTATTGAATGGCAACACGACGCCACTCTTGTTTGCCGGTGAGGTAGATGATCGCCGCGTGGCGGTGTTGGCCTTCGACCTGCACCGCTCCGATTTGCCGCTTCAGGTGGCTTTCCCGCTGTTGCTGGCCAATCTGAGCGGCTGGCTGGCCCCTGGTAGTGGGGGCGACCTGCCAACGCAGGTAGTTCCCGGCACAGCGGTTTCTCTCACGCTGCCGCCACAGGCCGAGTCGGCAACCGTGTCCCGCCCGGACGGCTCGACGGCCAGGCTGATACCTGAGGGAGGGCGAGCTGTGTTCGCCGGCACGGAGCAGTTGGGCATGTATGACGTAGCCTGGAACCCTTCCCAGCCCACCATCTCGGGGAGCGTTGAAGGAACCGAGACCAGCCAAGCACACTTCGCCGTCAACCTCTTCTCGCCCCAAGAGTCGGACGTGCGGCCCGCCGAGACGTTGCCAGTGCTCGCCACAGGGGAAGAAGGGGACGACGAGCGCTCCGGGCAGGTGCGTCGTGAATGGTGGCGCGCCCTGGCCCTAATTGCGCTGGCCTTGCTGCTCGCCGAGTGGCTAGTATATCAGCGGGGGACCTTGGTCCGGCTATGGAGAACCGTGATGCGTGAAACGTAAAACGTAAAACGTGAAACGTGATGCGTGATGCGTATTGCGTACTTCGTATTGCGTAAGAGTTTTCACGTTTTCCTAATGGGGCTGACGAATTACGGATCACGGATCACGTTTCACGTTTTACGTTTCACGCATCACGCATCACAGATTGAAACAACGAAACCAAGGCAATGAATATCTCTTTCATTTACCCAAACACTCTCTGGCTACTCTTGCTCCTCCCATTGACTATCGGGCTGGCCTTATTGGGACGGCGCCGCCCGACGCGGGCTCGGTTCTGGGGCGGGCTGGCCCTGCGCGCTATGCTGCTGACCTTATTGGTCCTGGCGTTGGCCGGGATTCAGATCCGGCGGCGGGCCGACACCTTGACCGCCGTCTTCCTGCTGGACGCCTCGGACAGCCTGCCAATCGAGGAGCAGGCGCGCGGAGAGGGGTTTATCCGCCAGGCGGTCCAGGCTATGCCTCTCGGCGACCGGGCGGCGGTGGTCGTCTTCGGCCAAGACGCGCTGGTGGAGCGGTTGGCTTCCGAGGAGCAGGCATTGCCAGACCTGGCGTCGGTCCCCATCACGGTGCGCACCGACATCGCCAGCGCCTTGCAATTGGGGCTGGCCCTCTTCCCCGACGAGGGGGCCAAACGGTTGGTGCTCCTGTCCGACGGGCGTGAAAACCTGGGGCACGCCCTGGCCCAAGCCGAATTGGCCGCCGCCCACGGGGTCGAACTCACGTTTATCCCGCTCGGTGGCCCCGAAGGGGAAATCGAGGTGCGCATCGATGCCCTGGATGCCCCGACCGACATACGGCAGGGGCAAGGCTTTGACTTGACAGTCCTGGTCCACAGCACCGACCAGGTGGCCGCCACCCTGCGCGTATTCGGCGATAGAGATCTCATCCACTCCCAGGAAGTCCGGCTGCAACCGGGCGTCAACCGCTTCTCGATCCCGGTCGAAGGGGCCGAGCCGGGTTTTCAGCGCTTCCGCGCACAGATCGTGCCCGATGCCGACACCCGATTACAGAACAACGATGCCAGTGCCTTCACCGTAGTTCACGGGCCGCCCCAGGTGCTGCTGGTCGAGGGGCAACCTGGCGAAGGGGACAACCTGGTCGAAGCGCTGGGCGCCGCCGAGATGGACGTGACCGCTATCCCCCCGGATGACGTGCCAACCACGCTACCCGAACTGGCCGCCTACGACGCCCTAGTGCTGGCCAACGTGCCGGCCGGTGCGCTGCCCTCCGGGACGATGGACATCATCCAGACCTATGTGCGCGACCTGGGCAAGGGCCTGGTCGTCCTCGGAGGCGAGAACGCCTACGGAGCGGGCGGTTATCTGCGCACCCCGCTGGAAGAGACCTTGCCGGTTGACATGGACGTGCGCACCAAGGAGCAATCGCCCAACCTGGCCCTGGTGTTGGCCGTGGATAAGTCGGGCAGCATGGGGCGCTGCCATTGCGACAACCCCGACCTGGATCAGACCTACATCCGGCAGGAGGTGGGCCAGCCCAAGGTGGACATCGCCAAAGAAGCGGTGATGCGCGCTGCGGGAGCGCTGGGCCAGAAGGATTATTTGGGCGTGGTCGCCTTCGACGAGACGGCGCGCTGGGCGCTGGAACTGAACCAGGTGGCGGACTTCGTGACGCTGGAAGGTTCCATCGGCGGCATCCAGGCCGAGGGTCAGACCAACCTGCGATCCGGCGTCGAGGCCGCCTACGGCGCTTTGCAAAGCGCCAATGCGCAGCGCAAACACCTCATTTTGCTGACCGATGGCTGGGTGCACGAGGGCGATCTCGGCCCGCTGGCACGCGAGATGCAAGAAGAGGGCATCACCCTCAGCGTGGTGGCGGCGGGCGGCGGCTCGGCCGAATACCTGGCCCAACTGGCTGAGAGCGGCGGCGGGCGCTATTACCCGGCGATCGACATCCTGCGCGTGCCCGATTTCTTCCTCAAGGAGACTGTTCAGGCGGTAGGAGAGTACATCGTCGAAGAACCGTTCTACCCCCTGCCCACGGGCCCCAGCTCTGCGCTGCGTGGCCTGGACCCGACGACACTGCCGCTGCTGCTGGGTTACAACGGGACCACCCCCAAGAGCACGGCCCTGGTCGCACTCAGCACGCCACGCGGCGACCCGCTGCTGGCTACCTGGCAGTACGGCCTGGGCCGGGCCGCCGCCTGGACGTCGGATTTAAAAGGGCAATGGGGGACGGAGTGGGTGGCCTGGGATGACTTCGCCCGGTTTGCGGCGCAACTCGTGAGCTGGACGCTGCCCGCGCCCCAGGTCGAAGGGCTGACGGCCCAGGCATGGCTGGAGGATGACCGGGCGGTGATTCAGGTCGAGGCCACCGAACCGGAGACGATCGGGGCTGAGGGTACCGGCGCAGTTGGACGCCCGCGCGATTTCCTGGACGTGACGGCCACGCTCATTGGACCTGAGCTGGAAACGATAGAGGCTCCGCTGTCGCAAGTTGGAGCCGGTCGTTACCAAGCGCGGGTGGACGTGGCACAGCCAGGCGCGTACCTGGTGCGGCTGGCCGTCAGCGAGGAGGAGGAAGCACTGGGCCAGAGTACGTTGGGCTTGGTGGTACCCTACTCGCCCGAGTACCAGGCCAGCGGCACCGACTCGGCCGTGTTGAACCGGTTAGCTCGCCTGACCGGCGGCGAGGAGTTGCCGGAACCGGCGGCCGCCTTCCTGCACAATCTGCCCACCGCCGACCGCGCCCGGGAGTTCTGGGCGCCGCTGCTGCTCATTGTGGCTTTACTCTTCCCGTTGGACGTGGCGCTGCGGCGGGTGATGCTCGGCCCGCAGGATCTACGCCGCGGCGCCGCCTGGCTGCGCGAGCGGCTGCCCTCCCGCCCCGAAGCCGCCACACGCGAGCGCGCGCTGGGCCATCTGTTTGAGGCCCGGGATCGGGTTCGCGGGCGTCGCTCCGGGGCCGACGCAGAAACGCCATCGCCACGCCCCAGCGAACCGCCATCGCCATCTTCGACAAAGGAGGTCGAGCCAGCGACACCTCCTACCCCCCAACCGCCCACCGAAGACTCGCTGACCCGCCTGCGCGAGGCCAAGAAGCGGGCGCGGCGCGACCGGTGAAACGGTCAGGTCACCGTTGTTGGATCCTTAAATCTCATCGATTCATATTCGGCACGACAGGCTTCTTCACAGCTTAACACCCACACACATGATGTGCGGACTGGCACCAATCAATGTCGGCTCTTGCTCAGTCCTGCCAATGAGTTCCAACAAGAATTCTCGCCGGCTCTCAACGGCCCAGTTTTGAGCAAAATCCTTCATCATATAGCTGATCCCTTCAACTGCAACCAGAGCCTCCACATCGAATCCCGCGCCCGCCACCTCGGCTTTTAATTCCTCCGGATGATGAAAGAAAGCGTTGGTGAAGTATGCCGGGTTCTGGGTAGGATTGCGATGTTGTCCATCCTTCAGGTCACGTTGCATAATCTCCCGAAACGCCGGGTCGAGGAAGTAACCTTCCATCAAACCATCAATAGTTGACGCAAACCTTGAGATACCCGCGGCGAACAGGTATCCCCCGACCCTCAACACCCGGTATGCTTCTGCCAAGGCTTGACGGCGGTCTTGAGCTTCCACCGAGTGATACAAAGGCCCCATCAGTAGCACTGCATCAGCCAGCATATCATCGAATTCAAGTTGCCGTGCATCCCCAAGCTGACAACTGGCTATGGGCGTCTCGCACTGAACGGCGGAAGCCGCCTGCGCCTGCTGGATATGCAACGGCACGGGGTCCACCAAATGGACCTCAAAGCCTTCTTGTGCCAACCAACACGAATACCGACCAGCGGCTCCCCCGACATCCAAAACGAGCGCCGGTGGGCGCTTCAGATACTGGCGAATAATGCGCTGAGTTCTGACAAACTCAACCTGCCCCCAGCTATCCGAGAGACGTACTTGCTCATCAAAACTGCTGTAGTAATCCACCACATTACGTATCGCACCGTCTGGCTGTTGCATGTCTCCCTCCACTTCTCCAGGCGTCGTCAATTTGGTTTTCCTACGAGGCTTTTACTTTGGCGGATGCCAGCCGACACTTACCCAGCGGCGCGATTGTCGGCCTCAAGCAGGCGATTCCGCAGGTCGGTGGGGAGATAGCTCATCGGCTACAATAACCGCTCAACCCTCTTGGAATACCCTTTCATGCGTGACTCCGCTACTCAAGGTCAGGAAGCTCCTCAGGGGGCAGCAACACCCTGATAGTCCGCGCCTTGTCAGGCATCCTGGTTATGAAACCCCGCTTCTCCATGGTCAGCACCATCTGATGGACCGTGGGGGGAGTCACACGGAAGAAGCGCTGCATGTCTGTCTCTGCTGGCGGCTGACGGTTGATCTTGGTGTAATAATGGATGAAGGCTAAATACTGACCTTGTTTCGGCGAAACTATCAAAACCGATTCCCCCACGCAAGCCGACACACATTAAAAGACGCCGCTCTCGGGGTCGGCGTTGAGCGATTTGTTAGCCCGTCCGCTGCTTGACACAAAGATTGGGGGGTTAGGGTTGTGAGTAATGGACTTGTGATTCATATATTCTCCTCCAAAATAGAGGCTCTTCATCGCGAGGATAAATATCTCGAATTACCCATTCGCGTGGCGGATACCCCATAGCTGCACCCCAATAGGGTTGTTCACGAGTGAAAACGTCAAAAATGTAAGCTATGGGATGGCCATTCTCATCCAGAAATTGCACGCTCATTCTTGCTCCACCAGCACCCCGAGAATCGCAGGTTACAGATGGTTCACAACATGTTGACCACCATTCAACATGCAATACCATATAATCAGGTTGTATACCCGCACTTGCTAAATCAGAGATTACACTTTCCCGCCTTTCTGTTATCTCGTCTTGTGTATCTACGTTTTCAATTTCCCATAATTGCCTGGCTGTTGAATACTCACCACGAACAATAGCCTGCACAAATTCAGCAATTTGAGCCTGGGGCTGATTCGCGGTTGAATGTTCCAACAGGTAATAACGTAGTTCAATATTATTCTGAACAATAAGCCAAAATCCGCTTGCACCAACCCTCACACCAACAAAGAAAACAATTAGAATACCAATCACCTTCAAATGGGTCTTTTTCATTACTTTGTCTCGCCTCCTCAGTAGCAGGTGCTTTGATAAGTGACGGGCTAACGTTTAAGCTGTGGCGATTGCGGGTTAGCGCACCACCACCGATGATTATTGAACTTTGAATTGTTAATGGAACACCATACCCTTCAATCGAGCTTGGATTCGCTTGTAGATGTTCCTTTCGCAGCACGAGGTTCAATAGATACATTGCAGCCACAACCAACTACAAAAACCGCAGCTTTAGCAATTCGGCACCAGCGCCTTGGTGCGACCCGTTCGCCCGAAACCGGCACAAGCCGGGGGATGGGCGGCAAAGGTCGCGTCCGATTCGCTAAAGCGAATCGGCGTGCGCTTGGTGGGCAACGGACACCAAGCCACTCTGATCTTTG